>NZ_LMMX01000004.1:0-103032 GCF_001422425.1 Methylobacterium sp. Leaf102
CGGCCAGAACCCCATCGACCAGCTCAAGGTCGTCCGGCCAGAACCCCATCGACCAGCTCAAGGTCGTCGGAAAGGCCACCGACCGGATCGACGGCAAGTACAAGACCACCGGCACCGCCCCCTACGCCTACGACTGGCACGATCCGCAGGCGAAGCTCGCCTACGGGGTCGTCGTCGGCGCCACCATCGCCAAGGGCCGGATCGCGTCGATGGATCTGGGCGCCGCCAAGGCTGCTCCGGGCGTCGTCGCCATCGTCACCGCCGAGACGGCGGGCAAGCTCGGAAAGGGCAAGCTGAACACGGCGAACCTTCTCGGCGGTCCGCAGATTCAGCATTACCATCAGGCGGTCGCCGTGGTGGTCGCCGAGACCTTCGAGCAGGCCCGCGCCGCCGCGGCCCTGGTCAAGGTCCGGTATTCCACCTCGAAAGGAGCCTTCGATCTGGCCGTGGCGAAGGCCGGGGCGACAGATCCGGGCGATGTCCAAGGCAGTCCATCCGCCACCGCCGTGGGCGATTTCACGGGCGCGTTCGCGGCCGCGCCGGTGAAGCTCGACGAGCGCTACGCCACGCCCGACCATGCCCACGCGATGATGGAGCCCTGTGCGTCCGTCGCGTCCTGGGATGGCGACAAGGTCACGGTCTGGACGTCGAACCAGATGATCGACTGGGGCGTGCGCGATCTGGCGCTGACCCTGGGCGTTCCCAAGGAGAACGTGCGCCTCGTGTCGCCCTTCATCGGCGGCGGCTTCGGCGGCAAGCTGTTCCTGCGGTGCGAGGCGCTGCTCGCGGCGCTCGGAGCCCGCGCGGCGGGACGGGCGGTGAAGGTCGCTCTGACGCGTCCGCAGATGTTCAACAACACGACGCATCGGCCGGCGACCCTCCAGCGCATCCGCATCGGTGCGACCCAGGACGGCAGGATCACGGCCATCGGTCATGAAAGCTGGTCGGGCGATCTGCCGGAAGGCGGTCCCGAGGCGGCGGTCCTGCAGACCCGCCTGCTCTACGCGGCACCGAACCGGATGACCGCCCTGCGCCTCGCCGTGCTCGATCTTCCCGAGGGCAATGCCATGCGCGCGCCGGGCGAGGCTCCCGGCCTGATGGCCCTCGAGATCGCCATGGACGAGATGGCGGAGAAGCTCGGGCTCGACCCCATCCGGTTCCGTGAGATCAACGACACCCAGGTCGATCCGGAGAAGCCGTCGCGTGCGTTTTCGCAGCGCAGCTTCGTCGAATGCCTGCGCCAGGGCGCAGAGCGCTTCGGCTGGGACAAGCGGGGCAAGCCGGGGCAAGTCCGCGACGGGCGATGGCTCGTCGGAATGGGCGTGGCCGCAGCCTTCCGCAACAACATGGTGCTGAAATCGGCCGCCCGCGTCCGGCTCGATTCGAAGGGCATGGTCACGGTCGAGACCGACATGACCGACATCGGCACCGGCAGCTACACCATCATCGCCCAGACGGCCGCCGAGATGATGGGGGTCAGCCTCGACAAGGTGATCGTCCGGCTCGGCGACTCCACCTTCCCGGTGTCCGCCGGTTCGGGCGGGCAGTTCGGCGCCAACTCCTCGACCGCCGGCGTCTACGCGGCCTGCGTGAAGCTCCGCGAGGCGGTGGCGGGCAAGCTCGGGGTCAATTCGGCCGACGCCGTGTTCGCGGACGGGCAGGTCCGTTCTGGCAACCGCGCCGTTCCACTCGCTGAGGCGGCGACCGCGGGAGATCTCGTCGCCGAGGACGCCATCGAGTTCGGCGATTTCGGCAAGACCCACCAGCAATCGACCTTCGGCTCGCATTTCGTCGAGGTCGGGGTCGACGTGGCCACGGCGGAAGTCCGGGTACGCCGGATGCTCGCGGTCTGCGCCGCCGGCCGCATCCTCAATCCGAAGACCGCCCGCAGCCAAGTGATCGGCGGGATGACCATGGGGGTCGGCGCCGCCCTGATGGAGGAACTCGCCGTCGACACGAAGCGCGGCTACTTCGTCAACCACGATCTCGCCGGCTACGAGGTCCCGGTGCACGCCGACATCCCGCATCAGGAGGTGTTCTTCCTCGATGAGGTCGATCCGATGTCGTCGCCGATGAAGGCCAAGGGCGTGGGCGAACTCGGCATCTGCGGCGTCGGCGCCGCGGTGGCCAACGCGATCCACAACGCCACGGGCATCCGCGTGCGGGACTACCCCATCACCCTCGACAAGCTCTTGAACCGCATGCCCGACGCGGCCTGAGCGCCGCGACGGGAGACAGCATCGCAACAGGCTCAGCGCAGGGTTCGGTGGCATGAAGTTCGAGACACCCGCGGGCCAGAACCCCATCGACCGGCTGGTGGTTGTGGGGAAGCCGACGGACCGGATCGACGGTCCGTTCAAGACGACGGGGACCGCCCCCTACGCCAACGACTGGTACGATCCGCAGGTGAACCTCGCGCATGGCTTCGTCGTGGGCGCCGGTATCGCCAAGGGCCGGATCCGCTCCGTCGACACGTCCCGTGCGGAGGCCGCCAGCGGTGTGCTGGCGGTCGTCACGGCGCGGAACGCCGGCCCGCTCGACCGGGGGGCGTTCTACGTCGCCCGGGCGCTCGCGGGGCTGGACATCGACCATTACCATCAGGCCGTCGCGGTCGTGGTCGCCGAGACCTTCGAGCAGGCCCGCGCGGCCGCTGCCCTCATCCGGGTCGATGCGGTCGCCACCCCGGGCCGCTTCGATCTCGCGGCGGCGAAGGAGACCGCCCCGGTGCCGAAGCCTAGCCAGTTCGGCGGGCCGACCGAGACGCAGGTCGGGGATTTCGAGGGTGCCTTCACCGCGGCGGCCTTCCGGGTCGACGAGACCTACACGACGCCCGACCAGACCCACGCGATGATGGAGCCGCATGCCTCCGTGGCGTCTTGGGACGGCGACCGCCTCACCCTGTGGACCTCGATTCAGCAGATGAACTGGGGGGTGCGCGACCTCGCCAAGACCCTGGGCATCCCGAAGGACCGGGTCAGGTTGGTCTCGCCCTACATCGGCGGGGGCTTTGGCGGCAAGGGGACGATCCTCGCCGACGCGGTCCTGGCGTCGCTCGGGGCCCGGGCGGCCGGACGCCCCGTCAAGGTCGCCCTGACGCGGCCCCTGATGGCCAACAACGTCACCCACCGTCCGGCCACGATCCAGCGCGTCCGCATCGGCGCGACCGCGGACGGGCGCATCACCGCCATCGGCCACGAGAGCTGGTCCGGCAACCTCGCAGGCGGACGCCCGGAGGCCGCCGTCGTTCCGACCCGGCTGCTCTATGCGGGCGCGGCCCGGATGACGCGCCTTCGCCTGGCGCAACTCGACCTCCCCGAGGGCAGCGCCATGCGGGCGCCGGGCGAGGCCCCCGGCATGATGGCCCTGGAGGTCGCCATGGACGAGATGGCGGAGAAGCTCGGGCTCGACCCCGTCGCTTTCCGCGTCCTGAACGACACCCAGGTCGATCCCGAGACGCCGGAGCGCGCCTTCTCGCAGCGGCAGCTGGTCGAATGCCTGCGTCAGGGCGCCGAGCGCTTCGGCTGGGACCGGCGCGTGGGCAAGCCCGGGCAGGTGCGGGACGGGCGCTGGCGCGTCGGCCTCGGCATGGCCTCGGCCATCCGCGGGGCGCCGGTGACGAAGTCCGCCGCGCGGGTTCGGCTCGATGGCCGCGGCGTGGTCACGGTCGAAACCGACATGACCGATATCGGCACCGGCACCTACACCATCATCGCCCAGACCGCGGCCGAGATGATGGGTCTGCCCCTGGACCGTGTCGTGGTTCGGCTGGGGGATTCGTCCTTTCCCGAAAGCTCTGGCTCGGGTGGTCAATGGGGGGCCGCCTCCTCGACCGCCGGCGTCTACGCGGCCTGCATGCGCCTGCGCGAGACGGTGGCGCAGCGCCTCGGCATCAATTCCGCCGACGCGGTGTTCGCGGACGGCCTCGTCCGGTCCGGCAATCTGAGCGCACCCCTCGCCGGGGCCGCGAGCGGAGGCGATCTCGTGGCCGAGGACGCCATGGAGTTCGGCGACCTGACCAAGCGATTCGCGATCCAGACCTTCGGCGCCCACTTCGTCGAGGTCGGGGTGGATGTGGACACCGCGGAGATCCGGGTCCGGCGGATGCTGGCGGTGTGCGCGGCCGGGCGCATCCTCAACCCGAAGGCGGCGCGAAGCCAGATCATCGGGGGCATGACCATGGGCATCGGGGCCGCCCTCATGGAGGAACTCGCCGTCGACACGAAGCGCGGCTTCTTCGCCAACCACGATCTGGCCGGGTACGAGGTCCCGGTCCATGCCGACATCCCGCACCTCGACGCGATCTTCCTCGACGAGGTCGATGCCGCCGCCACACCGCTGAAGGCCAAGGGCGTGGGCGAGCTCGGCATCTCGGGAGCCGCGGCGGCGGTCGCCAACGCCATCCACAACGCCACCGGCGTTCGGGTGCGGGACTATCCCATCACCCTCGACAAGCTCCTCGCGCGCCTGCCCGACGCGGCCTGAGGAGAGGCGCAAAAAACGGCGGCAGATGTCGGGACGTCGGGTTGCGATCCGGGCCGAAAGTCGACCTTTCGGACCGGGCGCCGCGGGTCATGGCCAGCGAACCGCGTGCTATCTGACAGGACCGTAACCCGAGAACAGGCGAAGGCCCGCCATGCGCCCGAGAATCATCTGTCACATGGGAAGCTCCATCGACGGCCGGCTCCACCCGAGCCGCTGGACACCGCCGGCCACGGGTATCGCGGACGGCTTGGTCCACCGATACTACGAGGAGACCGCCGCACGTCTCGGGGGCGAGGGATGGATCGTGGGCCGCACGACCATGGCGGAGATCGCCAAGGGACATCCCCGCATGCCGTCGGCCATCCCGGCCAGTCTGCGCCGGACCCATCTCGGCGACCGCAAGGGCCGCGATCTGGCCGTCGCCATCGATCCGCACGGCAAGGTCCATTACGGGCGGGACGATGCCGGCGGCGATCACGTGGTGGCGGTTCTCGGCGAGGGCGTCTCCGACGCCTACCTCGCCGAGCTTCGGGAAGACGGGGTCTCCTACCTGTTCGCGGGGCCGGAGGGCCGGGACCTGTCCGCCGCCATGGACACCCTGGGTGCGGCCTTCGGCGTACGGACCCTGCTTCTCGAGGGTGGCGGCATCATCAACGGCGCCTTCCTCAAGGCCGGCTTGATCGATGAGGTCAGCCTGCTCGTCTCGCCGGCCCTCGACGGCCTCGCGGGCGTGCCCACCATCTTCGAGTATCACGGCGAACCGGGCGAGCGACCGGCGGCCGGAAAGGCGCTCCGGCACCTGCAGACCGAGACCCTGGAAGGCGGCACCGTCTGGCTGCGCTACCGGGTCGAGGACGCCGAAGACGCCTGATCGCCGCGCTCGGGGGAAGGCCGTGCGCCTGGGCGGACGGGGCCGTCTGCGCCGCGCCAGCGGGCTCAGGCGGCACGGGCCAGCGACGGGCCCGCATCGTCTTGCAGGCAGACCTGCACGCAGGCACGGGCCAGGGCTTCGGTAGCATCCACCAGGGCCGTGCCCAGGGGACCTTCGACGGAGGCCAGCGCAACCGGAATTTCCGTGCATGCCATGACGATCCGACTGCACCCGGCCGACATCAGCGCCTCGGCCTGCCCGGCCAGGATCGTGTGCGCTTCTGCCAAGTGCCCGGCTTTTGCCGAGTGCCCGGCTTTCACGAGGCGGATCGCGCGCGTCACTTCGGCCTGTCCCGCGGCATCGGGTGCCCGGCACGTGAACCCGCGCGCGGCCAGACGCTCCCGGTAGATGCCCGCCGCGATCGTGCCACGGGTCGCCAGCACACCGATGCGATCGCCCATTCCGCCTGCGAGGGCGTCCGCCACGGCGTCGACGATGTGGAGGATGGGCAGCGACGTTTCGGCCTGCAGGGCGGCGTGCCAACGATGCGCCGTGTTGCACGGGATCGCGATCCGGCGCGCACCCGCCGCCTCGAGCCGCCGCAGGGTGTCGCGCATGGCCGGGAAGGGATCGGGCCCCTCGCCGAGGATCGCGGCCGTGCGGTCGGGGATGTCGGCCGC
The DNA here is from genome assembly GCF_001422425.1 of Methylobacterium sp. Leaf102. Classification (NCBI taxonomy): domain Bacteria; kingdom Pseudomonadati; phylum Pseudomonadota; class Alphaproteobacteria; order Hyphomicrobiales; family Methylobacteriaceae; genus Methylobacterium; species Methylobacterium sp. Leaf102. The sequence continues at coordinate 6,034 of NZ_LMMX01000004.1, forward strand.
CGAGCAGACGATTATCCGGATATGGTCCTGATCGCAGGCGGCCGGGGTGTTGCGGACGACCTTGCCCATGAAGTCCACGGTCGCCATCGGACCCATCCCACCAAGTACACCGAGCATCGCGATCTCCCCTTGTGCGGATACGATGCGCCGCGTCGGGGCCTGGGGTCCAATGCCGTCTCGGACAGCCCTATTCCGATCCCGCATGAGGACCGGCCGGCGCAAGCTCGCGGCACCGGATGGGGGCGGGGTGGGCCGCCCCGCGATGCCCGCCCGGATCAATCCGGCTGCGAAAAGACGCTGGCGCCGATGAAGGCCATGTCGCGGTCCGGCTGCGGCGGGTCCTTCCGTGAGCCATAGGCGAAGAACAGCCGCCGGCTTCGCCCGTCCTCGCCGATGAGCGTCAGGGTGTGGTGGTCGAGGGCGTAGCGCCCGCCCTCGGGGGCACCGCGTCGGCTCATGGCCGAACCGGCACCGGAGGTCGCACCCGAATTGACGGCCCCCACGGCGCCGCCGCGCCCATACGTTCCGTCCGCACGAAACGCGTACCGGCTCGCCACGGAGATCATGACGTCGCCCCCCATGGCGCTGTTGCCGCCGCCCGACAGGCGCCGGTAAGTCCGCGCGATGGCCCGCTCCCCCGCATCGGCCGGATAGGCCTTGAAGAACGAGCCGCCCTGAAGCGTGTTGTCCTGCGGTTTCCCGTCCGCCCCGGTGAGGACGAACCGATTGCCCGAGCGGGTCCAGCGCCCGAACCGGCGGGGTTCGGCGATCCGCTCGGCCGTCAGGTCGACATCCTCCAGGGCCGCGTCGTCGATCTCGTAGCTGCTGCCGTCGCGAAACAGGATCAGCGGCTCATACTCGATGACCACCATGCCGCCGACGCCGACGCCCGTGGCGGCCCGGAAGTACACGCCCTCGACGGCGGACCAGTTCGCGGTGTGGCGCGGCTCGGCCAGGGGCGCGGGGCTAGACACAACCGCGTCGGCAGCGGGGACGGGCCGCGGCGCGGTGGCGCCGGCCCGGCCCCCGGCCGAGTCCGCATCCGGGGCTGGTCCGGCGGAACCGGGCCGGCGCCCTTTCGGAACCAGCCCCTCGTCGGTGATGGCGACGCTCCGCAGGGACGCCACCGGGATGAAGTCCTTCGACAACCCGGCCAGGAAATCGGGCACCAGCCCCAGGCGCCGGGCCGCCTGCCAGCCAGCATGATGAAGGACCGTGCGCAGCTTCACCTGTTCGGCGAAGGCGGCGCGGGTGGCGGGTCGCGACAGGGGCGGCTTGCCCGCAATCGGCTCGACCATTCGGCGCCGGATCGCCCGCAGGGCAGTGGGGCTCGGGTCGACCTCGACGTTGTTCGCCACCATCCACTGCAGGACGATGAAGGCCGTGAGCACGTCGCCGGCATCGTCTGCCCGCAGATCGGTCTGGGTGAGGAAACTGCGAAAGATCGCGTCGTAATCGTGTTTGGCCATCTCGCGTGCGACTTCGACCGCGGCGATGGGGTTCGTCGCCCGCAAGGCCTGGATGTGCCGGCCGATCGTGGCGGCCCGCAGCTCGGCGCTGGTCGTGAACGGAAGGGCCGCGCGGCGGACCGGACGTTCGGCATCCCCCCGGGGCAACCGTGCGGTGTCCTCGACAGACTGGGCGCCGATCGCCACATCGAGCCCCTGAAACTGCTGCTGCTGGAGTCCCTGCAGGATGCTCGCGCCGACATCCTGCGCGAGGGCCCCGGACGGGAGCAGCGGGAGGAGGGCGCAGACGAGGCGGATCGTAGGGGTCATGACGGGCTCCGTGTTCGAGATCGGGCGTTCCGACGTCCAATCGGCGCGTCGCCGGGCCCCGCGAGTGCCACGGGTTCGGGCGTCACGGGTTCGGGCGTCACGGCCGCCCGCGCGCGTCATCGGTGCAACGGCGCCAGGCCCGCTGGTACCCGGCGTCGCCGGGCCGCCCGTAGCACCAGCCCTCCGCGATGAGCCGTCGGTCGACGACGTCGCGCCGCGCACAGGCATCGAGGGTTCGGGGATCGTCGCCGCGCCCGCCCCGGCAGGCCGCGTTGAGGGCCGCCCAATCCTGGAGAAGCGGCGCGCGCGCATCGGCCGCCTGCCAGGCGCGGGCGTCGGCGGCACCGAGCGAGGCGATCAGGAGAACGAGCCATCTCATGGGGGCGTCCCTCTTCCTCGACGTCAATCGATTCCAGCCAAGTCGCCGAGCTCGGCCGTTCGGCGCGCATCATGCACGCGCAGGCAGGTCAGCACGGCTTGGTTGCGGCCGGTCCCACCCGTGAAGGCGACCGGGACCTCCGCCTCGCAGCGCAGGCGCGCGTAGATGCGCCAGGCGCGCTGGGTCCGCTCGAGGGTTTCACGCGCCGCGGGCCGTTCGGCGTCGGAGATCGTGGGACTGCGCGCGATGGCCGCCCGCGCCTTCGCCAGGGCCTGCCGGAGCCGCCGGGCGCTTCGCTCCGTCAGGGTCTGCAGGCAGGCGATGCGGCTCTCGGCCTCCCGGCATTGCGCCGTCGTGCCGGGGATGTCGGTGAGGTCCGCCTCTGATGCACCGGTTGCGAGGACTGCCGTTCCGAGCCACAGGAACGAGCCCGTGAGAAGGATTGCCGGACGGATCATGACGATGCTTCTCGGGTTCAGCGCACTGCGATGGACGCGGCGATGCGATCGATCCGCGCGAGAACGTCCCGCTGGTCCGCACCGGCGAGGCCGATGACCCGCAGGTACCCTGCGCCATCGAAGCGGATCGTCTGGTGCACACCCATCATCCGGCCGGACCGTGTGTCGCTGCCGGTCCCGCGCAGGCGGACCACGGCCGCACCTCCGAGGGTCGAGTTCTTCTCGTCCGTGACCGCGATGTCCCGCACCTCGCGGATGGTGCCCAGGGCCTTGCGGGCGAAGGCGCCTTCCTGGCCGGGCGCGACCGGAACCTGGCCCAGCGAGGGCGCCACGATGACGATCGCCTGCTCGCCCTCCGGATCGATGTCCTTGGGGCCGTCGGTGAGCAGAAGGGCGTTGCCCATCAGGGTGCGGATCGGGCGGAAGCCCGCCAGATCGCCGACGGAGTAGGGCAGGGCCGCGATCTGGTCGGCGACGTTGCCGGGTGCCCGGAACGCGATCGTCCCGAGTGCCGCCTCCACGGCCTTGTCGGGCACCTGCCGGCGGGCGGCCTCCGGGACCTGGACGGTGACGAGGCCGGTGCCGGCTCCGCCCCGCACCACCGCGATCCACTTGGTGTAGGCGAGGCCGTTGGCCGATTGGCTGCCGCGCAGGAGCCGGCCCTCGCCCCCTGTCACGGACAAGCCCTCGCCCGTGCCCTTCGCGACGAAGCCGGTCGGTCCGAGGGCCTCGGGCGTGAATTTGGCGACGAGCTGTCCGTAGGCCTCCGCCGGCATCTCGATGATGACGATCGAGGCGCCGGAGGGGTGCTCGAACCCAGCGAAGGCCTTGGCCGGAACCATCCCGGGCGGCGGGACGAGACCGACCGCTCCGGTGGGCGGAAACGTCGCCTCGGCGGCATGGGCGGGAGCTGCGAGAAGGCCCAGGAGGGCGAGCAGCCGCAGGACGGCGTGGCGGGAGCGCGGAAACGACATGGGCGGGACTCCGGGGCTTCAGCGCGTCGCCACACGGCTGATGACGAAGATGTTGCCCGAGAACTGCACCTGGCCCGGCGCGCTCATGTGCTCCAGCATCAGGCGCAGGTTGCGGCCGAGACGCGCCGAATCCGAACGGGTCTCGTACCAGTACTCGGCCGACGCGCCGCCGGAGCGCACCGGACGGTGGTGCTCGTAGCAGCGGAACGCCGCCATGTATTCCTCGGCCGCCTGGACCTCCTGGGCCGAGAAGCCGCTCAGCTTCACGGTGTAGGCCGTCGGCAGGCCGCCGCAGGCCTCGCCCCCCGGAACCGCCGCGGGCGCACCGCCCGCGAGGGGCGGGGCGGTGAAGGCGGGGCCGCCCGCGTCGGTGCCGCGCCGGGGCGCGACGACACCGTCGAGCTTCGCCGTCAGGGCCGCCGCGACATCGGCCGCGATGGTCTTCGCCTCGGCCCCGACCCGCTCGAGGAGGCATTCCCGGTCGCAGCCCTGAGGCAGGGGCGGCAGCTGCACGCCGGCGACCTCGAAGGCACCGAGCGACTGACCGGTCCGCACGTTGAGAAGGCGACCCGGAATGCGCACCTCCGGCCGCACGATGTCGGAGTAGGCGGACTTCGAGGCCGAGGCGTAGACCTGGAACACCGCCACCACGTCCACGGGCGGGTTCTGTACGGCGCGGGCGACCTCGATCAGCTCGGCGTCGCGCCGCCGGACACGGTTGGGCTGGGTGAAGCCCATGGCCACGGCGGTCTCGTCGTAGACGTTGTAGCCGCGCAGGTTCATCGTCTCGGACAGTTCGGTGATCACCCGCTGGAAGATGCGGTTGCCGCGCGGCACCGAATCCTCGTCGGCATCTTCGCCCATCACCACGATGTTGGGCTTTGCCTGCGCCTGGGCCGGCGTGACGAGCCCGGAGAGACCCGTCGAAAGGATCGCGGCGAAGGCGGCGGTGCGGAACACGGCGGTCCGAAGTAGCGGCATCATCTCTCTCCTGAGTCTCGGGGTCGGGGTCATTCGGAGCAGGCTGGCGGCGTCGGCGCCGCATCGAAATCGTCGAGGTCGAGAGCGACCCTGAGGCGCGGATCGGCGGGGGACGGGCCGCCGCAAGCCGTTTCGGCGACGGGCACCACGAAGCGCAGGACGCCGGTGCGAGCGGGCGCGATCAGGCTCACCTCGACGCGGCGGTTCACCCGCGCGAGCGGCGCGGTCGGGTCCTTCAGGCGGCTCGGTCCCCAGCCGTGGACGCGCAGGCGCCCCGGTGCGATGCCGTAGGTCTCGACGAGGTGGGCTTTCACCGCCCTGGCCCGGGCCAGGGAGAGACGCCGGTTGTGCGGGGCGGCCCCCGCCGCATCGGTGTGGCCGGCGATGAGAAAACCGTGACCGGCGAGATCCGGCGAACGCAGCGCCTGCCCCAGGGGTTCGAGCTGGATGCGCGCTTCGGGCGTCAGGCGCGCGCTGTCGTAGGCGAAGAATACGGTGAGATCGACCGAGCGGCCTGCATCGACACGCAGGGCCGGCCCGCCGTCATCGGGCACGACGGCCCGCACCGGGGCACCCGGGTTGCCGTCGGCGAAGGGCGCGAGGGACCGGATGATGGCGGTGGCATCGGGGTTGCGCACCGCCCCCTCCGCCCGCTCGCTGACCCCGTCACGCGGCGCCGCGTCGGGTCGGGCGCCTGGCACTTCCGTCAGCGGGTTGGCGCGGGCCGCCTGACCGAGCAGGGTGGCGAGGGTGAGGGCCAGGATCAGTCCCGCGCGTCCACAGCGCGCGCGGGCAGCGCGATCGAGGGCGGCGGCCTCGGTGAGCCGCACGGGCTCAAGGTGGCGGGCGGGCGCGTCATCGATCCGCATGGGGTCCGATCCTCTTCATATTCGGGGCCTTGCTCCCGCCCCGCACACCCTGTCCGTGGACGGACCAGAGCGGTTTTCGCCGCCCGGCCCGGTGTGATGCGTCGAATTTCCTAGCGGCGATCAACGACCGCGCAGGATCGCGTTCATCCGATCCGGATCGAGGGCGCCGTCGGCGGCGGCAGCCGGTGCCGCAGGCGGGCGAGGTGGGGTCGCGGCGGCGCTGGCCGCAGGGGTCGTGGCCGCGGGCGGACGCCCTTGCGTGGCGGCGATCTCCGCCAGGATGCGACTCTTCCCGAGGATCGCCGAGAGGCGCGTGGCGTTGTTGAAGCTCGACGGGTCCTTCGGGTCGAGCCCGCCTTCCTTGTGCAGCGCGACGCCCGCCACGGAGGCGTCGAACATCAGCGAGCCCGAGGAGCCCCCGAGTGTGTCGCAGCTGTGGCGCAGATCGGGTCCCTCGCCCTGATCCTTCACGGCGAAGCAGCGAAAGCGGCTCATCACCTTCGGCCGCCCGAGGGGATGATGGATGACGAGCATGGACCGGTTGCCCGACACCGCCGCACCGGAGAGCCGGGCGGAGCCGTAGATGGCGGTCGGGTTGCCGGCGACGCGGGCGAGGGCGAAATCGAGGCGCGGGTCGAATTCCAGGGGCTTCGGATCGAGGTCGAAGCGCCGCGAGCCCTGCCCGTCCAGGGTCAGGTAATCCATGAGGATCGACGCCTTCACCGGGGTCAGGTCGCCCGCCTGCGGCAGGCAATGGTGGTTCGTGAGCACGTAGTCGCCGGGCAGCAGCGTGCCCGTGCAGGAGGCGCCGACGGTCTGGCCGCTGCGGGTGTTGCGCAGGACGATGTCCACCCGGCCGATCGGGCGGGCAAGCGCCGCGAGCGCGTCCTTGGGGTCGAGTTCGGCGATGGGCTCGAACGCGCCCTTGTTGCGGTCGACGTAGGAGGCCGCATCGCCGGTGGTCTGTCGCAGAGGTAGCTGGGCGCGCCCATAATCGGCGGGATCGAACCCGACGCTCTGGGCTTGCGCGCCCTCGGCGACGGCGAACGTCAGGATCAGGCAGGTTCCCCGCAGGATCGAGCGGCGCGTTCGGCGGCTCTCGGCCATCCCTGTTCTCCTCTCGGCGACGGCGTTATGCCCGCCGTCCGACGCTGCGTCAAAAAGCGACGGCTGCGACCGGTGATTGCAGCATCACCGTCGCAACGCGTGTTCGAGACGATCCGACGCGCTCGGCGCGCCCGCTTCCGATAGGGCTTGGACCACGTAGACGAGGTTCTGGCGGCTGCCCTCCCGCAGGAAGTAGGCCTGCGCCCCGTCGGGAAGGCGCACCGGCGGCAGGGCGGCGGCGGCCAAGGCCGGGTCGACCGCGAGGCGGGCGCCGGGTCGCACGAGGCGGAAGGCGAGGCCGCACAGGTCCGGGGCGAGCCGGCTCGCGCGCAGGCGTCCGCTCGCTTCCGACGGAACGGCGCGACGCTCGGGCGGATCGGCACCGAACGCTACGCGCCGGCACGAGGAGCCCGCCGGCGCGACGAGTTCCTCGACCTCCACGCCTGGCGGCGGCGCGCCGCCATCCGGCAGGGTGGCCGGTCGAGCCTTGACCGCGTCGACCTCGGCAAGGGCCGGGGGGGCCTCCGGTCGCTCCTTCGTCGGATGGCCGTCGAGCGCCATGAGGATCGCGACCAAGGCCGTCGCGATCACGATACCGGCCGCGACGGCAGGCGGCGCACGACGACGCCGGCCAGCGGTGGCAACGGTCGGCAGGGTGCCGCGCACGAGCGCAGCGAGGGCGGCCGGGATCGATGCGGACGGCAGGATCGCCGAAGGACGCGCCCTCGGGAGAGCGCGGAAGATCCGTTCGGCCTGCGCGGCTTCGGGACCGCTGGGGAGAAGGACGTAGAGGTCGGCCCGCGCCGCCTCGGTCATCAGGTCGCGGGAGCGCTCGATCTTGTCGAGGAGCGCATAATCGGCGGCCAGGACAGCGAGGTCGAGATCGACGGCGCCGGTCGCCCAGACCACGAGATCCGCCTCGGACGGCTCGGGGGTCAATCGAAAGCCGTGTGCGACGAGGCCGTGGGCGAGGCAAACGGGCACCTCCCACGAGCGCCCGGCGTCGAACGACCCGCTGAGGCGCAGTTCGTAGGGCCCGGCGGTGATGCCGGGTAGGCGGGACAACGGGCCGCCTTCGGCCGCGAGCCGCGCGTAATCCCCGGACCAGGGCAGGGGGCGGTAATCGCCCACCGCGAAGGCGGCTGAAGTCGGCAGGCCGGGGCGCGCAGTCAAGCCGCGCAGCACAAGCGGGCCGCCGGTCGTCGGCACAACCACGAGAACCGAGGCCTGCGTCATGCCGGGGCGCCGATCATGCCGGGGCGCCGATCATGTGCGCGACATCATAGGAGGAAGGCCGCACAGGCCGGATCCCGCAGCATCTCCCCGAGGCGAACCGCCTCCGGGACCGCCGGATCGAGGGCGAGGAGGATCGCGCCCTCGATGGGGGGCGGCAGCGCGACCCGTAGGGTCTCGTCTCCCAGGATCACCTCGATGAGGCGTGGCGACCGGGCTTCGCTGCCCCGGAGGATCAGGAGCGGCGGAGCATCCTCCGTCGCGGCCAGGATTTCGAGGGTGAAGGCTCCGATGCGGCGCGACGCGACGGGGCCGTCCGAGGCCGCGACGGCGAAGGGGGCGTGCGCCATCGCTTGGCTGGCGAGGAGCGCGCGGTAGCGTCGGGCCGTCCCGGGGTCCGCCCGGATCGCCCGGACCGTCGCGAGATCGACCGGGCCGCCCGGATCGCGGGTGGCGTGAGCCCAGAGGGCGGCGACGCCCGGCCGGGTGGCGGGCGTCGCAGCGCGCGCCAAGGCACGCGCCAAGGCACGCGCGGCGTGGATTTCGGCGAGCAGCCGGGCCGCTTCGTCGTTCATGCCGTCGCTTCCGCCACGTAGGCTTGCGCGAAGGTTTTCGCGAAGATGTCCCGGTCTGCCGTGAAAGCCGGCTCCAGGGGACGGTGGCGCACCAATCCGGCGATCGCGCGCTGGAACCGGTCGATCTCTCCGGCGAGCCGCACGAGGGCCGAATCGGCGGCGGCGAAGCCTTCGGCCAGACGGGCGGGATCGTCGAACCCGGCGCGCCGGACCCGCCGGATATCGGCCCGAGCGGCGGCCAGCGCGTCACGCGTTTCCGGTGCGAGCCCTTCCGCCTCCGCCGGGACCCGGAGTGCCGCCGCGATGCGCAGCATCCGGTCGAGATGCGCCGCCAGCGCAGCGACCCTCTCCGCCAGGACCGAATAGGTCTCGGCCGCCGTGCAGGCGACCCGCTCGGCGAGATCGAGGCCGCCACCACCACGCCGCAGACGGTTGGACAGGCCCGCCTGGACCCGCCCGAAGCTCGTGGCCCGCAGCGCGGTGAGCGGACGGGTGCGGTGGAACGGCTCCAGGCGCAGGAGATCGGCGAGATCGTCGCGCTCGGCCCCCGTCAGGATCTTGGGGCCTTCCGCCAGGCCGGCGAGAAGATCGACCAGGGTCTCGGCCGGGTCGCCCGCGACGAGGTCGGCCAACGACGCATCGAGGCGCTCCTCCCACCCCACATGCGCTTCGAGGGAATCGGCCGCCGTCAGGTTGTCGAGGCCGTTGCGCAGGCCTGCCGCGGCCTCGAAGGTGACGAAGTGCTCGGCGATGGTGCGGAAGCCCGGCCGTTCGCCCTGTTCCATCTCGCTGCACCAGAACGCGAGGATGTCGTCGTCGTCGAACTCCGCTCGCCCGCGCAGGTAACCGAGGAGCCCGCGGAAGCGTCGCTCCAGGGGCGCGAGCGGCAGATGGGCGTTGCGGTAGGCGGCGAGGTGGCGGCCTAGGCGCTTGCCCAACAGGGGGGCCGCGTCGCCATCGGGCGTCTCGGCGAGCTCCCCGAACCAGCCGGACAGGAGAGCGAACTGCCCGAGATCCTCCGCCGTCAGCAGGAACTCGGCCAGCGCCAGCAGGCGTGCGAGCCCGGCCCAGGTGGTGCGCCAACCCGCGCCGTCGGCGAAAACGAGGCCGCGTTCGTCGGCGCAAACCCCGTCCGCTCGCGCCTCGCCGAAGCGCGCGGCGATGGCGTTCGGCCTGGCGAGACCCGGATCGAGGGCGAGGGAGACGAGGTCGCGTCCGTCCCGGGCGGACGTGAGCCGGGCGAGGGCACATAACGCGTGGGCGAGGTCCCAGAGCGGCTTGTCGCGGTTCGGCCGCACGGCGCCGGTCACGACGCGCGCGAGCCAGGCCCGATCCTCCCGGGACAGGTCGCGCCCCTCGCACACGTTGGCGAGGTCGGCCGCGCATCGCTCGTCGTATCCGCCGGTCATGTCCCCGCCCGATCCCTTCCGCGATGTCCCGGACGGTGCAGCGATACCGCCCACGCGTTCGGCCGTCATCCCCGTCAACGCACGCCCGTCAACGCACGCCCGTCAGCGCACGACGATGCGTGCCGCCGCCTCGGTCACGCCGGGTGTCGCCCGGATCCTGTCCACGAGATCGAGCACCTCGGGTGCCTGTAGGAGCCTGGCGTCGGATTCCGTGCCGGGGGCAACGGCCAGCCAGCGCGCCTCCAGTTCCGGCGGCAGGCCGCCCGAGACCCCGAAGCAGGCGAACAGGTTCTCGAACGGCGCACCCGCGACGATCTCGTCGAGCCCGTAGCCGCGTGGGTAGCGCCGGACGTCGCCGGCCTTGAGAGGAACGGAGGAGGCGGGATTGCCGCGCACCGGCAGGGCGACGAAGGCGGTCTCGTCGGGGGCGACGACCCAGCAATAGAGGCTCTGAGCGGCCTTCGATTCGATGCGCATCTCCAGGCGCTGCCCCGTCGAGAACGGCGTGGCGGTGGCGGAGACCGCGAGGCGTCCGCCGTCGGTCCGGGCCGTCGCCGCCAGATGGTCGAGGAAGGGGCGGGGGGTCGGGTCGCAGCCGAGCCCCTCGGTGCCGATGCGCCGTCGCCCGGTGGGCGCCAGTACGGCGTCGTCGCGCTGGAACTCCAGCTCCATCCAGGCACGGGCATTGCCGCCGGCGTCGCGATCCTGGGAGAAGCGCCCGCGGGCGGTGACCGGGCCCTCGCAGGTCGTCCCCGGCGGATTGCGGCGGACATCGAGGCGGGCGCCCTTCAGGATGCGGTTGGCCGAGCGGGCCTCGGCGTCCAGGGCGATGACGAGGCGGTCGGTCAGCGCGCCCGCGCAGGTCGAATGGCCGCCCTCGGCCACGAAGGGACAGATCGCGACGGCGCCGGCATTCGGCGCTGCCTGCGCGAAGGCCCGGACCGCCAGCTCCATCACCGCATCGATATCCGCGACGCCTGCGCCGACCCGGATCGGTACGACGACGGGCTCGCTGGTGGCCTTGCAGGTGGCGCTCCGGGTGATGGCCTGGAGTCGGAACGCGGCTGTCTCGCCGGCCCGGCGGGGCTCCACCAGGAACACGCTGGCGTCGCCCGCGAAGGCCTCGCGGATCTGCGCCTCGGCCTCGGCGCCGGAGAGACCGGTGGTGCCCTCGCGCAGGGCCTTGATCCGCACCACGTCGGCCGCCGCCGCGAGGCGCACCCGGCCCGTCGCCTGGAGCCGACTCTCCACGGCGAGGCGCACCTCCTCGGCCTGCTCGCGGGAAAGCGCGGTCTGGCCGGGCTCGACGCCGACCACGGCCAGCCGGAGGTCGGCCCGGCCGGCGCAGGCGGCGACGGCATCGAGGAACGGCGCCAGGGCGGCGGTGCCCGGATCGGCGGCGGCGGGCGTGCCGACCAGGGCCGCGAGGAGCCCGAACGCGCGAGCGCGTCTCATTCCGCCTCGTTCGCCTTGGCGTATTGGTCGAGGGCGCGCACGAAGACCGGGTTGAAGCGTCCGTCGAGGGCGCCCGAATAGTAGTCGGCCTCCTTGATGGCGCGCTGGACGGCGCGGATCGTCTCGGGCTTCAGCTTCTGGGCGCCCGTGTCGGTGGCCGAAACCGAGGCCGCGCCGAGTTCGCCGCGCTTGAGCGCCCGCAGCACCAGGCCGGAGGCGCTGACCCCCGGGAAGTACCGGCCGAAACCGTTGTCGATCAGGGCCGCCATGGTCGCCATGGCGACGGGATCGCCCTTGTCGGCGGCTTGCCGGAACAGGTCGAAGCCTTGTCGCAGATCCTTCGGAAACCCGTGGGCGCCGGTGGCGTAGTGCGGCACGAGCTTCGAGATGGAGGCGACGTCGCCGGCTTCCGCCGCGCGCTTGTAGAGCGCCACGGCCTGAGCCTCGTTCTTCGGAATGCCGTTGCCGTATTCGAGCATGCGGGCGGCGTTGGCGAGGGCGACCCGGTTGCCGCCCTCGCCGGCCTGCCGGTAGAGGCGGAACGCCTCCGCCTGCGCGCGCTTCACGCCCTGGCCGTTCTCGTAGAGCGTGGCGAGGTTGTTCATCGCCGAGACGCTGCCGGCCTTGGCCGCGCCGTCATAGGCCGCGAAGGCCTCCTTGTAGCGGTCGGACTTGTCGTAGGCGCGGCCGAGCTGGTAGGCGAGGCGGCGCAGGGTCGGGTACGAAGCGGCGGCGGCGCGACAGGCCTCGATGGCCGCGCTGGCCTCGATCCGCCCGAGCTTCACCCCCGTCACGCCCTTGGGTCGGTCGGGGTCGTCGGTGCCGGCGGCGAGGTCGTCGCAGCGCTTCACGCGCGGATCGCCGTTCGGGTCCGAGCCGCCGAGATAGCCCTCCGCGAGGCTGCGGTAGGCACAGACCTCGCCGCAGGAATCGAGATAGGCCTGGTACTGCCGCTGCTGGCCGAACCGAGCCCAGTTCTCCTGGTCGATGGCTGCCGCGTCCCTGCGCTTACCGGAGAGCAGCCTTTCCATGGCCTGGGGCCTGTGGGCGCAGACCTCGCCGCAGGTGCCCACATAGGCCTCGACGGCCTCGCGGGTGCCGAGGGTCTCGGCACGGCGCCACGCCGCCTCGTCGCGGACCGCCGCGACGCCCTTGGCGACGGCCTCGACGGGCAGGGAGGCCTTCAGCACGATGGGCGCATCGTCGATCTCCGGCACCTGCTCGCGGCCGCTGGCGCGGCGCGCGGCCTCCTCGACCTCCGTGCGCAGGTAGCGCTTCAGCTCGGGCCATTGCACCTGCCCGTCGCCGTTGCCCTGCCGATCCGTCGCGTCGGCCAGCCCAGAGACGCCCATGAGGAAGCGGCTGGTGAGGAGGCCGAGCCGGTTCGCCTCGTCCCAGTTGGCCGGCGTCGCACTGGATGTGGCGACCATTCGCACGATTCCGGTCTCGGCCTTCGGCCGGGACGGGGCGAAGCCGGGTGCCGAGACGGCGAGCAGGCTTTCGCCCTTGCGGCCGGTCTCACCGGTGAAGCAGGCATCGACCATCACCACGAGCTGGCGCTCGGCGCCGATCTTGCGCTTCACGAGGTCGAGGTTGCGGTAGAGGGTCTCCAGGCTGTAGCCGCTCTCGCCCTGGTTGGGGTTGCCGTCCTCCGGCAGCAGGAAGGGCTGTTTCGTGGCCAGATCCGGTACGCCGTGGCCCGAGTAATACACGAAGACGTTCGAGCGGCCCTCGCGCACGCTGCGCCAAAGCCGGCCCGATTGCGGGTTCCGCTCGGTGCCGAAGGCCTGATTGAACTCGTTGAGAGTCGCGTCCTTGAGGACGAACACGTTGGTGTCGCGGTAACCGAGCCGCTGGACGAGGTAGGCCCGCATCGCCTCGGCATCGTTGTGCGCGAAGTCGACCGGCACCGTCTGCTTGTAGCTGCGGTTGCCAATCACGACGGCGACGGAATCGGCATTGTCGGAGAAGATGGCGGGATCGGGCGCGGCCCGGACCGGCTCGACGGCACCGGCGAGGAGCGTGATCTGGGCGAGAACCCCCACGAGCCAGCGGGTGGCGCGAGCCCGCGCATTCCGGACCGTTATGTTGTTCCTCATGCACGGGCTCTCCTTGCCACATGGAAGAAGACGGGTTCCGACGAACGCTCGGTGGGTATCCGACCGGACGTCGAGGGCAAATTCGGCCGGAGCATGGCGCGCCGGGCCATTACCTTGCAACCAGCGCGATGGCGAGGCTGAGGACCGCCAAGTGAAGAGGCGAGAGGGCGATCAGCATGATGGCGCTCCCTACGGCAGGTAGAGACCGCGTCCGCACCGGCGCATGCGGCGCGCCTCGACATAACCGGTGATGCGGTCGAACACCTCGACCGTCCGGTAGACGCAGTACCGTCCCGAGTTGCGGCCGTTGTAGTAGACCCCGCCATTGTCGAGATCGACGCCGAGGAACTCCTGATTGCCGCCTCCGCTGGCAGCCCTGTCGGTCCCCTGGGCGAGAACCGGAGCCGCGCCGCCGAGCAGGCCGACGAGGACGAGAATCGAGATCGAGCGCATGTGACGTCTCCCTGGTTGGGCGGCGCCGGCCGCCCTCCCCGGGCTCATGGGTCGGCCAGACCCGGTTTTGCGCGGCGGCCGGCCCGGACGATCGACTTTCATGTCCCCACGATGGTCCACGGGCGGCCTCAGCGAAGCCCACATCCGCATCGCGAAGCGATCAACCGGTATGACGCGCTACGGTCCCGATGCCTTGACATATATCTAATTCGCATCTTAGTTATACGCAGATTAAATATATGGTGATGCCATGTCTGAGCACGCGTTCCTCGCAGCGTACGATCCGAACGCCTTCGCGCGCCCGGCGCTCACCGTCGATCTCGTGCTGATGAGTATTAATGCCGACCGCCCGGCGGCCCTGCTGCTGAAGCGGACCGAGCACCCCCATGCCGATCGCTGGGCGCTGCCCGGCGGTTTCGTCGGGATGGACGAGACCCTCGACGCGGCCGCCGAACGCGTCCTCCGCGCCAAGGCCGGCATCGCCGGGCCGCACCTCGAGCAGCTCTACACCTTCGGTGCCCTCGACCGGGACCCGCGCATGCGCATCGTCTCCGTGGCCTATCTCGCGCTCCTGCCGGAAGCCGCGTTCCGGCAGGCCCTGGACGGCGCGGCGGAGCTGTCGGCGGCCATCGTCGAGGTGCCGTGGGCCGGCGAGACCGGCGGCCCCGTCACGGCATTCTCCGCACAGGATCGGGAACGGCGGACCCCGCTGTCCCTCGCCTTCGACCACGCCGACATCCTGGCCCTCGCGATCCTGCGGCTGCGGGGCAAGCTCGACTATTCCGGGATCGGCTTCGCCCTGCTGCCGGAGCACTTCACCCTGCGCCAATTGCAGGACGTGCACGAGGCGATCCTCGGCATCCCCCTCAACAAGCCCGCCTTCCGCCGCCGGATGCTCGACCGCGGCTGGCTGGCACCGACGGGGGCCCGCGAGGCCGGCACCTCGTTCCGCCCCGCCGAACTCTACCGCGTTCGGAAACCGCTCTGAATCCGCGTCCATCCTGGAGGAAGATTCCATGGCCACGATCCGCAATTTCGGCCCGATCGCGCAATTGAAGAGCGAGGCGAGCAGCCACGTCATCCGCTACCGCAACGGCCGCGTCCGGCAGAGCGGCCGGGGGCTCGTCTTCTGGTTCCGGCCGGAGACCGCGAGCATCAGCGAGGTGCCGATGGACGACCGCGAGATGACCTTGTTCGTGCGCGGCCGCAGCCGCGACTTTCAGACCGTCGTGGTCCAGGGGACTATCGGTTGGCGCGTCGTCGATCCGGACCTGCTCGCCGGCCGCGTCGATTTCTCCCTCGGACTGCACACCGGCAAGCCGCGCGGCGAACCCATCGAGCGCATCGAGGCGCGCCTCAGCGGCATCGCCGGCCAGGCGGTCCTGCAGGAGATCGGCGGAAACCCCGTCGGCGCGCTGCTGGACGCCGGCCCCGAACCCCTGCGCATCGCCCTCGAGTCAGTGCTGGGAGCGGCCCCCTCCCTCGCCGAGATCGGCGTCGCCGTGGTCTCGGTGCGGCTCACCAACCTCGCGCCCACGAGCGAACTGGAGCGCGCCCTGCAGACGCCGACTTTCGAGTCGCTTCAGCAGAAGGCGGACGCGGCGACCTTTGCCCGCCGCGCCCTCGCCGTCGAGAAGGAGCGCGCCATCGCAGAGAACGAGCTGGAGACCCGCACGGAACTCGCTCGGCGCGAGACGGTGCTCATCGCGCGCGAGGCGGAAAATGCCCGCGACCGCGCGGCCGGCCTGGCCGAGGCCCACGGGCTGGAGGCGGCGGCCGAGGCCGAGCGCATCCGCCTCGTCGAGGGTGCCAGGGCCGAGGCCGAGCAGCGGCGCGCGGCCATCTATCGCGACCTTCCGCCCGCCGTGCTGCTCGGGCTGGCCGCCCGTGAACTCGCGGGCAAGCTCGAGACCATCGAGCACGTCAACGTCACGCCCGACCTTCTCGCGGCCGTCCTGGGCGAGTTCCGCAAGCCGGGCCCATTGGTGGCGCCGCCGGCCTTCCCGCGCTGAGGACACCATGTCCGTCGTCCCCCCGCGCGCCGTTTTCGTGATCCGCGACACCGACTACGAAGCCCTCCTGGCCCGGCACGCCACCCGTGGCCAGGCCCGGTTCTTCCTGGCGAGCCGCGGCCAGAACCTCGCGGAGATGGAAGCGCGGCACGCCCGCTTCCACGCGGTACTCGGCCAGGCGCGCGCCGCCGTGCCGGGGGCGTGGCGGCAGGCTCTGGCACGGCGCGGCGACCTCGACCGGTTCCTGTTCGCCCCCGATGACGTGATCGTCGCGGTCGGACAGGATGGCTTGGTCGCCAACGTGGCGAAGTACCTGCGCGACCAGCCGGTGATCGGCGTCAATCCGGCGCCCGATCTCCACGACGGCGTGCTGGCCAGCGTCGCGGTGGAGCGCCTGGGGCCCTTGCTCGCGGCCAACGTCGCCGGGGCGGCGCAGATCGAGCGACGGACCATGGTGCGGGCGGTGCTCGACGACGGGCAGACGCTACTCGCGCTCAACGAGATCTTCGTCGGCCACCGCAGCCACCAATCCGCGCGCTATCGGATCGAGGCGGACGGTGTTTCGGAGGACCAGTCGTCGAGCGGTCTCATCGTCGCCTCGGGCACCGGTCTGACCGGCTGGGCCCGCTCCATCGGCGAGGCGACCCATCTCACCCTACGGATCGGCGTCGAGGAGGCGGCGGTGGGCTACTGGGTGCGCGAGCCGTTCCCCAGCGTGACGAGCACCACGGAGCTCCGCGCGGGCAAGCTCACCGGGGCGTCCCTCGCGGTCACGTCGCGGATGAACGACGGCGGCGTGGTGTTCGCGGACGGGATAGAGCAGGATTTCATCGCCTTCGAATGGGGCCGGCGCGTGCAGCTCGCGCCGGCCACCCACGCCCTCAACCTCGTGGTCGCGTAGGGTGGCGGCTCGGGCGCGCGTTCACGGACGGGGGTTTACGTAACACCCTCGCGATCGCGCGCCCTTGAGAAACCGCCCTGGACCGGGGCAGTCTTCGGCCGGGTGAGGCGGCACTGCGGTGCACCTCGGCGGGGGAGGCGGCATGGCGAAGGTCGAACGAGCGAGGACGGACGGCGAAACCCGCCAGCGGCCCCCGGCGGAGGTCGTGCACGCGGCAGAGCTCACACGGCTGCGAGCGGAGGATACGGCACCGCGCCCGCCCGGCTGGCAGCTCTCGCTCCAGGGCGTGAAGCGATTCATCTGCGGCGATGGGGCAGGGGAGCCGAAGGTCGTGTGCTCGCCGGCCCTGGTCGAGCGTGCCATGGTCACCCTGGCGACGTCGCGGGCCTTGCTGCTCATCGGCGAGCCCGGCACCGCGAAGAGCCTGCTGTCGGAGCTGCTCGCCGCCGCGATCAGCGGCGGCTCGACCCTGACGATCCAGGGCGGCGCCTCGCTCACCGAAGACCAGATCCGCTACGGCTGGAATTACGCGCTCCTCGTCGCGGAAGGGCCGAGCGAACGCGCCCTGGTGCCGGGGGCACTCCATACCGGGATGCGCGCGGGTCGCATCGTGCGGTTCGAGGAGATCACCCGCTGTCCGTTGGAGGTGCAGGACAGCCTGCTGTCCGTGCTCTCCGACCGCGTGCTCGCGGTGCCGGAACTGACGGGCGATGCCGGCATGGTCTATGCCCGCGAGGGCTTCAACCTCATCGCGACGGCCAACACCCGCGACCGGGGGGTCAACGAGATGTCGGCGGCCCTCAAGCGCCGCTTCGGCTTCGAGACGGTGTTTCCCATCGCGGACGCGGCGGCCGAACTCGCGCTGGTGCGCCGGGAAGCCACCGCACTCCTCGTCCGGTCCGGCGTGCCGCGCGCGCCCGACCCCGAAATCCTCGAACTCCTCGTGACCTGCTTCCGGGAATTGCGCGAGGCCGTGGATCACGAGGGCACCGGCCTGGAGCGGCTCTCCTCGGTGATGAGCACGGCGGAGGCCGTCAGCGTCGCCCACGCCATCGGCGTCAAGGCGCATTTCCTGCGCGGCGACGCGGGACGGCCGGAGGACATCGTCGCCTGCCTCGCCGGAACCGCCGCCAAGGACGATGCCGAGGATCTGGCGCGCCTGCGCCGCTACCTCGAACAGCGCGTCGGCCGCCGCGACGGCGCGGCGTGGCGCGCGCTCTACGCCGCCCGTCACCTCCTCACCCCGCAATGAACGGCCCCGAGACCGGCGAGCCGCTCACGGTCGTCGGCGTGCGTCACCATTCGCCGGCCTGCGCGCGCCTTGTGCGCCGTACCATCGAGACGGTTCGCCCAGCCCTCGTGCTCATCGAGGGGCCGTCGGACTTCAACCCGCACCTCGCCGACCTCGCCCTCGACCACGCCCTGCCGGTGGCGATCTTCTCGTTCCGGGCCACGGAGCACGCCAGCCACGCCTCCTACACGCCGTTCTGCGCCTTCTCGCCGGAATGGCAGGCCCTCGTCTCGGGCCGGGCCGTCGGCGCCGAGACCCTGTTCTGCGACCTGCCGGCCTGGGATCCGGCCTTCGGCCAGCGGAGAAACCGCTACGCCGACCCGCACGGCCCCCGGGCCGAAGCCGCCGAACGGGCGCTCGCCTCCGCCCTCGGCGCCGAGGATCAGGACGCCCTCTGGGACATGCTGGCCGAAGCCGCCCCGAAGCACGAGCTGCCGGACCGGCTCGCGCGCTACTTGGCCCTCCTGCGCCCGCCCGGCACGGACGATCCGGCCGAGGAGGCGCGCGAGCGCTTCATGGGCGCCCACGCGGCCTGGGCCCTACGCGCGGCCGGGGGAAAGCCGGTGGTGCTGGTCTGCGGTGGCTGGCACGCGGAAGCCATCCGACGCTACGCGGCTCGGGCCGACGGCGCCCGGCCCGAACCGGCACCGCCGGATCAGGGCGAGCGGACCGGCAGCTACCTGGTGCCCTATTCCTATGCCCGCCTCGACCGGTTCTCCGGCTACAGCGCCGGCATGCCCTCACCGGGCTACTACGAACACGTCGCCGCCGAGGGGCTCGACCCGGCGGCGGATTGGGCCGCCGGCACCATCGCGACCGCCCTGCGCGAGGCCGGGCAGGTGGTCTCGACCGCCGACCGCATCGCCTGGGCGGCGCATGCGGGTGCGCTCGCGCGCCTGCGCGCCCACCCCGCGATCCTGCGCGCCGACCTGATCGATGCGGCCCTGGCCACCCTGGTCAAGGACGCCCTCGATGCGCCGCCCGCCTGGACGGCGTCCGCCGCCGCCCCACGCCACGCGGCCCTGGCCGCGATGCTGCGGGCCCTGGCCGGCCACCGCGAGGGACGGCTCGCCCCGGGCACCCGACAGCCGCCCCTCGTCGCTGATGTGGAGGAGCGACTGCGCGCCGCCGACCTGGAACCCGGTCCGTTACGCCGACGCGTGCCGATCGACTGGGCCGAGCCCGCCGACCGCGCGCGGGCGCACCTGCTCCACCAGACCGTCGTCCTGGGACTTCCGGGCATCGGCCGCGAAGAGGGCCCCGACCTCGCCGAACCAGGACTGCCCCGCGAAAGCTTCGCGATCGCACGGCATCCCGACTGGCCCGGCGCCCTGATCGAAGCCTCGCTCTGGGGCGGCACGCTCGCCATGGCCGCCACGGCTCGGCTCGCCGCGCGGATCGAGGCCGACCCGGACAGCCTGCACGTGCTGGCCCTCGCTCTCTCCGACGCGCTCTTCGCCGGCCTCCCCATCGAGGGTGACCTGCTCGGGCGGTTGAGCCGGGGCATCGCCACGGCGCACGCTGTTGCCGACCTCGGAGGTACCGGGCGCCGGCTCGTGCGCCTCCACCGCTTCGGCGCGGCCTTCGGGGAAACGGCGGCCCCGGCCCTCGCCCAACTCTGCGTCGCCCTGGGGGAGCGCGCGCTGCCGCTCATCGAGACCATCGTGGATGCCCGCGAAGGGCTCGGTGCCATCGAACTCGTCCTCGCCTGCCGCGACCTGTTCCGCGATTGCCGGGACACCGTGCCGGGCCTCGCACCGTTGCGCCCGCCCTTCGTCGCCATGCTGGGGCGGCGGCTGGCCGACCCGGACGCACCGCCTGCACTCGCGGGGGCGGCCCTCGGGTTCCTGGTCGCCTGCGGCGAGATCGGAGCGGGGCCGGACGAAGCCGCGCGCCGGCTACGCCGCTTCGGCCTGCCCGATACCCTCGGCGATTTCCTCGCCGGCCTGTTCGCCCTCGCCCGGGAAGAGGTCGCGCAGGATGCGACGCTGGCGGCCGTCGAAGCACTGGTCAGCGCCTGGGACGACGCGGATTTCCTGCGGGCATTGCCCGCGCTGCGCATGGCCTTCGCATGGTTTCCACCGCGCGAGCGCGAGCGCATCGCTGCCGCGATCCTACGACGGGGCGGTATCGGCCCCGCCCAGGCAGAGGCCGAAGCGCTGGCCTGGATGCGGCAGGGCGCGATGCCCATCGACCAGGCCAAGGCCCTCGCGCAGGAGGCGAGGGTCGCGGACAGACTCGCGCGGTACGGGTTGACCTAGATCAGTGCGACGGGGTCTATCTCTGCGCGGAAGGGGGGGAACGGTATGCAGCGTTACGAACTGACCGAAGGATCGTCGTCCAAGTTCTGGGACGTGGGCGTCGAGGGATGCGACCTCACCGTCCGGTTCGGGCGGATCGGGACCAAGGGTCAGTCCAAGGTCAAACCTTTCCCGGAGGCCGACGGTGCGCGGCAGGAACGTGACCGGTTGATCCTGGAAAAGACCCGCAAGGGGTATCGCCCCACGACCGGTGAGACCGACGCGACACCCGCCCCGGCGGCGATCGAGGTCCCACCGGAGGCCGGTCCCGTCTCCGCGAGCGCCATGCCCGAGGCAGTGCAGGCCGATCGGGCGATCTTCTCCGGCACGTCCCTGCCGACCCGAACCCGGCCCGGCCCGGCCCTCGATCCCGCGGCCGACTGGGCCGCTTTCGTCGCGGCGATCCGCGACCTGCTGGACTCTGCGCCGGAGAGCGCCGAAGCTGAGGCCCTCGCGGCTCGTCTCGACCGCGAGCCGCCGGCCCTCGACGCGGCGCAGGCGCGCGATTGGTTGAATCTGCTTCGTGCCGCCTGTCCGACGATGGACCAACGGTTCTGGGGCCGGAAGCTCGGCCCCCGGGGTCCGGCGACTCCGGCCGCGTTCATGCATTTCGCCCGCTGGCTCGTGGCACGCTCCGGCATCGCCCCCCTGGTGAGCCTCTTCGACCAGCTTCGTCCCCGTCCGACCAGCAAGTACGGTACGATGCCGGCGTCGGTCTGGGACATCCCGAACAGCCTCGGGGTGCGCTCCGCCTTCACGGCGGCACCGGACGCGGATTTCGACGCCGCACTCGCCGCCTGCCTCCGGCTTCACGCGGAGGACCCGGATCCACATCTCGGCTTCTGGCTCACGTCTGTCCTGGCCGACGACCGCGCCGGGGCCGACCATGCGCTACGCGCCGCCGCCATGCTGGACCGTCACGGGACATCGCGCCTGTTCGTCCGCCAGGGTTACAGCGCCATGCCGTTCATCGTCGATCTACCGCCGTCGCAGGCCGCCTCGTGGCAGGCCGATCCCATGCACAAGGCAATCCTCGCAACCCGTGACGTGACCGCCGCCGAGGTTGCCGCGACAATGATCGCCGTGGCGCACGCGGCAGGCGAATCGGCAACGACCAGCCTCGTGTGGCTCCTGCGCGACGCCATCGGCGTCGACCGGACCATCGTGGCGAAGGCCCTCCTCGACACCGGTGCCGAAGAGGGCCTGATGGCGCTCCTGCCCTTCACCGGCGCGAAGCTCGTCCGCGATGCCCTGGACGCGGCGGACATCGCCTTCCCCGACCGCATGCTCCCCGCCTATCTGGAGGCGATGGAGGGCAAGGGACAGGCGAAGGGCGGCCCGGCCTACGCGCCCCGCGCCATTGCCCTGGTCGGCCGTCACGGCGCGGAGGCGGCACGAGCCTGGGCCGCCTCCGGCGGCGGCAAGCTCTCCGGACGGCTCGACCGATTGCTCGCGGATGACCGGCCGCCCGCGCCGCGCGAGGCATGGCCGAGCATCCTGCGCGATCCCCCCTGGCGGCGCGGGGCCGCAGCGCGCGGGCGCATCGCTCTTAACCTGGCGCCGATCCCGACACCCTTCGCGCACGAATTCGACGCCGCGGAGGCGATGGATGACGCGACTTACGGCTACCGGGCGGGCTTCATCGTCGAGGGCATGGACCGCTTGGTGGAGCGGATTCGCGAGACCGAGGCCGAGGGCGAGGCGAAGTACACAAGGCCGATCCCGCCGCCCGTCACACCGGTCCCGGCGGTCGGAACTTCCCCGGAGGCCGCCCTGGAATGGCTCGACCGCCGGCTCGATCGGGACGGGTTCGGCGGATTTTTCTGCTACATCTACGATTCCTGGTTCACCGGCGTCACCTGGCAACCGGAACCGCTGGCGCTCATCCTCTGGGAGAAGACAGTCCCCCTGCTGGCACTCTCCGGGGTCCGGCACGACCAGACTGCCGCGATGGTCGTCCGCTTCGGCGAACGCGCCCTGCCGGGCCTCGTCGCCATCGTGGCGGCCGAGCCGGAGGATAAGCTTCCGCATGTGCTCAAGGTGGATGCGGCCGCCCTCACGCCCATCGCCGCGCGGGCCTTTCATCGGACCAAGCGGGCGCGGCCAGCGGCAGTGGCGTGGCTGCGCGCCCATCCCCGCACCGCCGCCCTGCGGCTCCTGCCCGATGCCCTCGGCGCCCCGGGCCCGGAACGCGACGCGGCCGATGCGGCGCTGCGCTTCCTCGCCTCCGAGCCCGCGGGCCGGGCGGCTTTCGACGCGGCGGTGGCGGCCTATGCGGCGATCGATCCGCGCGTGCCCGAGGCGGTGGTATCCGGCGTCGACAGCGATCCGCTGGATCAGGTGCCGGTCAAGCCCCCGAAGCTGCCGCCCTGGCTCGTACCCGCAGCCCTTCCGCGTCCGGTCCTACTCGCGGGCGGTACGCTGCCCGATGCGGCGATAACGGCGTTCTGCGAGATGCTCGCCTTCTCGTCCCCCCTGACCCCGTATGCGGGGATCGCGCCCGTGCGGGCGGCCTGCACGCCGGAGAGCCTCGACGCCTTCGCCCTCGCGGTGTTCCAGTCTTGGCTCGCGGCCGGCGCCAACGTGGCCGGCGAATGGGCGATGCGGACCCTCGCGCTCATCGGCGGCGACGCCTGCGCCCGCGATCTCACCCGTCAGATCCGTGCCTGGGGCCAAGCGGGCCTCAAACCCCGGGGCAAGGCCGGCATCGCCGTCCTCGCCGGCATCGGCAGCGACGCGGCCCTCATGAACCTCAGCGCGTTGGCCGAGAAGAACCCGCTGCTGCAGCTGCGCGAGGCGGCGCGCGACGCCATCGCGGACGCCGCCGAGACGCGCGGGCTCGATGCTGTCGAACTCGCCGACCGGCTCTCCCCCGATCTCGGCCTGGACGCACGCGGCGGCCTCGACCTGTCCTTCGGCACACGTCACTTCCGTGTCGGCTTCGACGAGACTCTGAGGCCCTGGCTACGGAATGCGGACGGCCAGCGGCTTCCCGCCCTGCCGCGCGCGACCAAGACCGACGACCCCGAACTGGCCAAGCAGGCGTCCAGGCTGTGGGCAGGGCTGAAGAAAGACGCGGAGGATGCGGGCCGGCTCCAGATCTCCCGGCTCGAGACCATGCTGGCGACGGGGCGGCGCATCGGGCCGGACGTGTTCCAGCCGTTCTTCGCGGGGCATCCGCTGATCCGCCATCTCGCCGGCCGCCTCGTCTGGGGACTCTACGAAGACCGGCTGGCAACGACCGCGCCGCGGGTCGCCTTCCGGCTGGCCGAAGACCTGACCGCAACCGATGCGGAGGATGCCGGACTCGACCTCGACCTCGCAGCCCTCGACGGCGTGGTCGGCCTCGTCCACCCGCTGCACCTGACCCCCGGCACCCTGGCGGCCTGGACCGCGCTGTTCGCCGATTACGAGATCGCCCAGCCGTTTCCCCAGCTCGCACGGGAGATTTACGCCTTCACGCCGGCCGAGGCGGCGGCCTCCGCCACGGATCGCTTCGACGGCGTGCGGGTCGCCGGGCGGCGCCTGCGCGGTCTGCGGTCTCAGGGCTGGTCGTCGGATACGGCAAGCGAGCATGTCTGTTCGGTGCAACGGCCTACCCCTCTCGGCGGAGCCGACCTCTTCGCCGTGCTCCGCTTCGAGGACGGTCTGTGGCATCGGTCCGGGCCGGACGGCGACGAAGTCCAGACCCTGAGGGCGCTGACCCTGACCGAGACGGGCTGGGGTGCATCCACCGCGCATCGTTTCGGTGATCTCGATCCGGTGACCGCGAGCGAAATCCTGCGCACGCCCAGCCTGCTCGCGGCGACGGGCGGAGAATAGGGAGGGGAACCGACATGGACCGTTACGAACTGGTCGAGGGCTCGTCCGCCAAGTTCTGGGAAGCCGATGTCACCGGGACGACGCTGACCGTGCGCTTCGGACGCCTCGGCACCCAGGGTCAGAGCAAGGACAAGACCTTTCCGGACGAAGCCGCCGCCGTGAAGGAGAAGGACAAGCTCGTCCGCGAGAAGGCGGCGAAAGGTTATGCCCGGGTCGGTGCGGCACCGGCCGCGGCGGTCGAGCAGGCCGCGCCGGCCAGTGCTACGGCCGGCAAAACGACGGCCAGTAAGGCGACGACCGGCAAAATGACGACCGGTAAGGCGACTCCGAAGGCTTCGAAGGTCGCGCCGCCCGAGGAAGCGCCTCCCGAACCGCCGGGCGATCCGGTCTCGCTGGCTGCCGAGCCGGAAGCCGCATCCGTGGCGAAGGCCGCAGCGGGCCCTTCGGCCCCGACGCCGTCAGGTGCGGTGTTCGACGGCACTCCGCTGCCGACACGGCTCAGGCCCGGCCGACACCTGACCGGCGAGGAGGCGTTGCGGGCGGTCCGCGCGACCCTGCCCGCCCTCGTGGGCGACACGGAAAGCCTCCGTCTCATCGAAACGATGCCCACACCGGACGGCATGGGCGACTGGATCCGATCCATCTGGGATCTGGCCGAGGACGAGACCGAACATCGGAGCTTCCGCGCAGGCACCCATCACGCTGCCGACCTCCTCAGGTTCATGGATGCGGCTCTGCGCTTCCTCGTGGAAAGCGGGGGGGCGATGGAGGCGGCACGGTTCGCCGACCGGATGCGGCCCGGCACGCGCAGGCAGGGCCACTATCAGAACCTCGCCTGGGCGGCGCCACTTCAGCTTGCGACGCGCGCGGCCCTCGTCCACGCAACGGACGCGGATTACGACGCGGCGGTCGCCTTCCTGAACGACCGGATCGCCGAGACGCCGGACTGGCCGACGGCGGCCGCCTTCGCCTTCATCCTCGCGGACGACCGGCCAGCGAGGCACGGCCTGCAGCCCCTCGCCGTGCTGGAAGCCGCCACGGCGGCCGGCATCGATGTCGCCGCGGACAGGAACTTCCTGCCCCTCGTGGCGGATTCCGATCCGGCCGCGGCGGCGCCCTGGCGCACGAAGCGCAGCTATCACATGTATTTCGGCGACGGCGTCAATGAGTCGGACGCCGCCGCCACGCTGATCGCGGTGGCCCGCTCCACCGGGCAGCCGGCCCTGCCGGGGCTCGACTGGATCCTGCACTACGCCCTCGACGAGCAGCGGACGGCGGTCGCGCGGGCGATGCTGTCGACGGGCGAGCCCGGTGCCCTGGCCACCCTGCTGCCACACCTGTACGAGAAGCCGATCGCGGCCGCCCTCGACGCGGCCCTGGCGGCAGACCCGGCCGTGATCGTCCCCCGCTGCCTCGCGGTCCTGGCCGGCGGCCGGGCCGAGCCGGCGCTCCGCGCCCGCGCGGTGCGCGCCCTCGACACCCACGGCCCCGACACGATCCGGGGCTGGATCGGGGACACCGACGGGCGCGCCGCGCGCTTCCTCGACGGGCTCGTGCAGGCCCGGGCCGTTCCCCTCGCGGAGCGGGCCGCGTGGCCCCGTGTGCTGCGCGATCCGCCGTGGCGGGCCCGGATGCGGGGTGCGGACGATCTCGTCCTCGACCTCGCGCCGCTACCGACGCCGTTCGCCTTCGAGGCGATGGAGGTACCGGACAATCACTGGCGCGCCTATCGCGCCCGCATCCTCAACGACATGAGCGAACTCCCCGCCTTCATCGAGGCGGCCGAGACGTCTAAACCGGAGCAGGACTGGGTCCGGATCCCGCCGGCACTGTCCCCACCGCCGCTCGACGATCCCAACGCCCTGCTCGAATGGCTCGCCGCGCGTCTGCGGCAGATCGATCAGAGCTGCCGTTACTGGGTGTCGTCGCCGTATCATGGGCTGGTCGGAAGCACGGAGAAGCAGCCGGCCCCCCTGGCTCTCAAGCTGTGGTCGCTCACCGGAATCCGCGTGGGTCACAGCCACATCTCGCTCTGGCCGGAGATCGTCACGAGGATGCTGTCGCGGTTCGGCGAGACGGCGATGCCGGGCCTCATCGCCCTGATCGAAGCCGATCCCGTCGGATTGCTGCCCACCGTCCTCGCCATCGATGCGGAGGGCCTGGCTCCGCCCGCGGCGCGCGCCCTCGTGAAGCTCAAGAAGGCCCGTACCCCGGCACTGGCCTGGCTGCGTCGGCACCGCAGCACGGCGATCACCCGCCTCGTGCCCGACGCCGTCGGCAAGCCCGGGGCGACCCGCGACGCCGCCGAACACGCCCTGCGGGTCTTCGTATCCGACCGCCCGGACGGGCGTGCCGCCATCGAAGCGGTGGTCGCAGCCTATGCGGACCGCGAGCCGCGCGTCGCCACGGCGGTAGCCCAGGTGCTCGATCGCGACCCCCTCGGCCGCGTGCCGGCCAAGGTCGGCAAGCCGCCGGCCTGGGTCGTGCCGGGAGCGCTGGCGAAACCCTGCCTGCGCGCGGGCGGGGCGCTCCCGGACGAGGCCGTGGGGACGCTTTGCGAAATGCTGTACTTCACCAACCCCGATGCCGTCTATGCCGGGGTGCCGATGGTGCGCGAGGCCTGCACGCCCGAGAGTCTCGCGGCCTTCGCCTGGGATCTCTTCTCCGCCTGGACCGCCGCCGGCACGCCCTCGAAGGACGGCTGGGCCCTGCGCACCCTGGGCTGGTTCGGGGACGACGGCACGGCGCGCGACCTCACGCGCCTCATCCGGCGCTGGCCGGGCGAGGCGGCCCATGCCCGCGCGGTCACGGGCCTCGACGTGCTCGTCGACATCGGCTCGGACGTGGCGCTGATGAACCTCAACGGCATCGCCGAGAAGCTCAAGTTCAAGGGCCTTCAGGAAAAGGCACGCGAGAAGATCGCGCAGCTCGCCGAGGCACGGGGCCTCTCACCGGAGGAATTGTCCGACCGGCTCGCCCCGGACCTCGACCTCGACGAGCGCGGCGGCCTCGTCCTCGATTTCGGTACCCGGCGGTTCCGCGCCGGCTTCGACGAGGTGCTGAAGCCCTGGGTGCGGGATGCGGCGGGCGCACGGCTCAAGGACCTGCCGAAACCGATCAAGTCCGACGACGCCGAGAAGGCGGCAGCGGCCAACGCCCGCTGGAGCGCCCTGAAGAAGGATGCCCGCGCGGTGGCGAGCCTGCAGGTGGCACGGCTGGAGGCGATGCTCGTCACCTCGCGCCGGGTCCGGCCGGAGGTGTTCGGCCCGTTCTTCTCCGCTCATCCCCTGGTCCGCCACCTCACCCAGCGCCTCGTCTGGGGGACCTTCGCCGACGCCGACCCGCGGACTCTGCCCACCGCGACGTTTCGCGTCGCCGAGGACCTGAGCTTCACGGACGGGGTGGACGCACCGGCCGAGATCGACCTCGCGCCCGAGGCGGCGGGCCTCATCGGCCTCGTCCACCCGCTGCATCTCGACCCCGACGTGCTGACCGCCTGGGGCACGCTGTTCGGCGACTACGAGATCGCGCAGCCCTTCCCGCAGCTCGGCCGCGAGACGTTCGCCTTCACCGAAGCCGAACGGGGCGCGGCCAAGACGAAGCGGTTCGAGGGTGTGGTCGTCGAATCGAAACGCCTGCGCGGCATGCCGGCGCGCGGCTGGCGCCTCGGCGATCCGCAGGACGGCGGCGGCATCTGGTGGATCGAGCACGCCTTCCTGTTCTCCGGTGGGGCACCGGGCAAGGCGTCGCTGACTTTCGCCGACGGCCTGTTCACCGGGGCGCCCGAGTTCGAGGAAGCCTCGCAGACCCTGGGCGAACTGACCCTGGAAAGCCCATGGGGGGCGCCGTCCACGGGAGCGAACCAGCGCGGCTTCGGTGATCTCGACCCGGTCACCGCGAGCGAGTTGCTGCGGAGTCCGAGCCTGCTGGCCGAGACGCGCCTGCGATGAGCCTCGATCCGGCCACGCGCTGGCGCCTGATCCTCGGCGAGGCGGCGGAGTCCGCCTGCGCCGGCGCAGGCTGCCGCCTCTCCGGCCGGGCGGCGGCCATGGACCGCGCACTCGACTGGCTCTACGGCCGCGATGGCGGCGGCGCGGAACGAGGCGAGCGCCGACAAGGCGGCCGCGAGGGCTCGGCCCTCACCGTGCCGGACTGGATCAACGCGGTCCACACTCTGTTCCCGCAAGAGACCATCGAGCGGTTGGAGCGCGACGCCATCGAACTCTACGCCATCGACGACGTGATCACGAACCCCGAGGTGCTCGCCCGCGCCGAACCCAACGAGACCCTGCTCAAGGCGGTCCTGCGCACCAAGCACCTCATGGCGCCGGACGTGCTGGTGATGGCGCGCCGGCTCGTGCAGGAGGTGGTGCGCCGCCTCATGGAACAGCTCGCCCGCGATCTCGCGGTCGCCTTCGGCGGCGTCCTCGACCGGCGCCGCCACACCCGGCTCCCCGGCGCCCGGGACCTCGACATCAATCGCACCATCCGGGACAACCTGCGCCACTACGACCCCGAGCGACGGCGCATCACGGTCGAGCGCCTGCACTTCTTCGCCCGCAACCGGCGCCGGATGCAGCCCTGGCAGGTGATCCTTCTCGTGGACCAGAGCGGGTCGATGCTCGATTCGGTCATCCACGCCTCGGTGATGGCGGCCTGCCTGTGGAAGCTGCCGGGTATCGAGACCCATCTCGTCGCCTTCGACACCGCCTTGGTCGACCTGACCCGCGACTGCGACGACGCCTGCGCATTGCTCATGAAGGTCCAGCTCGGCGGCGGCACCGATATCGGCGGCGCCGTCGGCTACGCGGCCGGGCTGATCACCGCTCCCGAGCGCGCCATCGTCATCGTGGTCTCGGATTTCTACGAGGGTGCGAGCGAGGCCGTGCTCGTCGCCCGGGTGCGGGCCCTCACAGGCCAGCGCACCAAGGTGCTCGGGCTCGCCGCCCTCGATTCGCAGGCGCGGCCGGCCTACGACCGGGCCATGGCGCAGCGTCTGGTCGAGGCCGGGGCCGAAATCGCCGCGATGACGCCGGGCGAACTGGCCGGCTGGCTCGCCCACGTCATCCGGAGCTAGCGGCGGATGGCGCGCGCCGACCTCCTGGCACTCACCGACGCGAGCCTGACCCAGCTTTCCAACGCAGGCCTCGTGAAACGGGCGGTGCGCGAGGTCACGGCCGGGCAGGGACCGGTCCTCGCGGAGGCGCCGGACGGCACCGTCGAAGCCCGCTTCGCCGACGGAACGCTGACCCGCCTCGACCCCGGCCAGCCACCGGGGCAGGCGACCTGCACCTGCCCGGCGAGCGGAATGTGCCGCCACCGCGTCGCCCTCGTCGTCGCCTACCGCGCCAGCGCGAATGCGGGCGCACCCGCTTCGCGGGCGGATGGGGAAGCGGGACCTTGGGACCCCGGCACCCTGGACGGCCAGGCATTCGAGGCCGGCCTCAGCTCCGCTGCCGCAGCCGAGCTGAAGCGCCTGCTTTCCGCTGGCGTGACCGTGGGGCTCGATCATGGGGCGGTCCCGGCGGCGCGTCTGCCCACGGCGAGCGTGCGCTTCCTTGTTCCCGACGCCGTCGGCTACGCGCGCTGCGATTGTGCGGCCGGCGGCGGCTGCGCCCATGTGGCGGTGGCGATCCGGGCCTTCCGTGAGGCCGGGGGCGGGGCGGAGGTGCGGCTCGGGGACGACAGAGTTCCCCTCGATCACGGAACGGACGACCTCGCGGACGCCGTGGGCGAACTCGTCGCCGGACTTCTCGACGCCGGGGTCACGGCCGGGCCGGAGGCCCATGCGGCGGCCCTCGGACGGCTGCGTCGGGCCGCACAGGCGCGGGGGGCCACGCAAATCCTGCTGGCGGAAGCCGACCTCACCGCGCAGATCGCAGCTTACGCGACCCGCAATGCAACGCACGACGAGGTCAGGGTGCTGCAGCTCGTGACCGAACTCCTGGCGCGGGTCCGGGTGGGCGGTGCCGCCGCCCTCGGCCTCGGCCAGCCGTACGAAACGCCCATGGCCAAGACGCGCCTCGTCTCCCTCGGCGCCCGGCTGGAGACGCGAGGGCGCGAAGTCCTGGCGCGGGTGGCACTCGCCGACACGGATACGGGTGCGACCCTCGCGCTGGAACGCACCTACGCGCCGGCCGAAGACGAGACGGACTTCGTCACGCATCTGCCTGGGCGCGCCCTCACGCCGGGCCTGTCGCTCGGCGGCCTCGGCCGGGGTCAGATTCTCACCAGCGTGGCCCGGCGGCGGGCCGATGGCCTGTTGGCGCTCGGCCAGGGCGCGCGCGGGCGGACGGCACTCCTGCCGCGCGAGCCCTTGCTGCGCCTGCCCGCTCCCCTCGCGGCGACCCGGACGGGTGAGATCCTGCGCCGCCTCGCCCAGCGCCCACCGGGCTTCCTGCGGCCGCGCGACCGGCTCGATGCCTTCCACGTCTTCGACGTGGCGGAGGTCGTGGGCCAAGCGTGGTCGGCGGGCGCGCAGATCTGGCAGGCGGCGGTCGATCTTCCCCATGGTGGCGGTACGCTGCGCCTCGCGCGCACCTACGACCGAACCGCGCCCGGCGCCCTCGACACCCTCGCGGGCGCCTTTTCCGAACGGTGGGGCCCCGTACGGCAGGTCGCCGGCCCCGTATGGATCGTGGACGGCGCCCTGGTCTGCGATCCTTGGTCCATCGGAACCGATCGACTCCTGGTGCCCGACCTTGCGGCTCCGGACGCCGCCGGAACAGCGTTCGTGCCCGGCGCGATTGCAGGCGCTCAGACCATCCTCGAAGAGGCCGCGGCCCTGCTTGCCGGCGCGCTCCACGGTGGGCGGCGCAGCTTCGCGGCAGTCGCCGGGGCGAGCGCCCCCCGCCTCGTGGCGCGGTTGCGAGACGGCGGCCATGCGATGACAGCGGTACGCCTCTCGGAAATCATGGGGTCGCGAGGGGAGGGCGGTGCGGCGTTCGGCCGGGCCGCCCTGTGGATCGCCGCGATGCTGGAGGATTCCGGACCGTACGAGGCCGACGCCTGACCGGGGTCCCGGTGAGCATGTCCCCCGGGGCTCGCCCCGCGCGAACGCCTCCATGAATACCGAGATCGAGGATCGCAGGGCTTGCGCATAGGGGCCGGTCTCGGTGCGAGCGACCGCGTCGCGTCCTCGGCGCGGCCTGTCACACCATCCTCGTCCGTGCCTCTGTGGAAAAG
Source organism: Methylobacterium sp. Leaf102 (assembly GCF_001422425.1). Taxonomy (NCBI): domain Bacteria; kingdom Pseudomonadati; phylum Pseudomonadota; class Alphaproteobacteria; order Hyphomicrobiales; family Methylobacteriaceae; genus Methylobacterium; species Methylobacterium sp. Leaf102. The sequence continues at coordinate 37,315 of NZ_LMMX01000004.1, forward strand.
CGGGGCAAAAGGATTCCGGTCCAACATCGAGGGCTTTCCGAGGGCACTTCACCTCCAATCGACGCTCTATAAAGATAATGCTTTCGTTGACCCAAGAACAACGACTGTGCAGACTCAATCTTCTTCGCAAGGCAACATTGCGAAGAAGATTCGATCGAAAAAGGCGCGGACGATGACAAAGCAACGCGGCGCGCTCTCGCGTCGGAACGCCGTGGGACTGGCCGCAAGCCTTGCGCTGTCCCTGGCGAGCTTCGGCGGGGCGAGGGCGGACGAGGGCCAGCTGCGCATCGCCAAGCAGTTCGGTGTCGTCTATCTGCTCCTCAACGTCGCCGAGGATCAGAAGCTCATCGAGAAGCACGGCAAGCAAGCCGGTCTCGACATCAAGGTGGACTATGTCCAGCTGTCGGGCGGCTCTGCCGTGAACGACGCCCTGCTGTCGGGCAACATCGAGATCGCCGGCGCGGGCGTCGGCCCCCTCTTCACCCTGTGGGATCGCACGAAGGGACGGCAGAACGTCAAGGGCGTCGCCTCGCTCGGGAACTTTCCCTACTACCTCGTGACCAACAATCCCGCCGTCACGAGCATCGGTGACTTCACCGAGAAGGATCGGATCGCGGTGCCGGCGGTGGGCGTCTCGGTGCAGTCGCGCATCCTGCAGATGGCCTCCGCCAAGCAGTGGGGCGACAAGGACTACGCCCGGCTCGACAAGATCAGCGTCGCCATTCCCCATCCGGAGGCGGCGGCCGCCATCATCAAGGGGGGCACGGAGATCTCGGGCCATTTCGGCAACCCGCCGTTCCAGGATCAGGAACTCGCCGAAAATCCGAAGGCCCGGATCGTCCTGAACTCCTACGCGGTCCAGGGCGGCCCGGCCTCGTCCACGGTGCTCTACGCGACCGAGAAATTCTACAAGACCAGTCCGAAGACCTACAAGGCCTTCCTCGACGCCCTCGACGAGGCGGCCAAGTTCATCACCACGCAGCCCGAAAAGGCCGCCGAGATCTATCTCAAGACCACCGGCAGCAAGATCGATCGCGACCTGCTGGTGAAGATCATCAAGAACCCGGAAGTGACCTTCAAGGTGGCGCCGGAGAACACCATCGGTCTCGGCAAGTTCATGCACCGGGTCGGAGCGATCAAGACCGAGCCCAACGCCATCGGCGACTACTTCTTCGCCGATCCGCGCATCGACACCGGCAGCTGAAGGCGGCGCGCACCATGACGTTCGCCGCCACACGATCGGACCTTGCTCTTCTCGAGCGGGAACCGGCTCGCCCCGTCGCCCACGGGACGCGCGCGATATCGCCGCCGCAGGCACGCCCGGAGCCGGACCCGTCGCCCCTCCTGCGCCTCGCCGGAGTCACCCTGGAATACCGGACGCCGGAGCGAGTGGTGCGCGCGACGCACCGCATCGATCTCGATGTCTACGAAGCGGACCGTTTCGTGCTGCTCGGCCCATCGGGCTGCGGCAAGTCCACCCTCCTCAAGGCGGCGGCCGGCTTCATCCGTCCCGTCGAGGGTGAGATCGCCCTCGACGGGGTGCCGGTGCGCGAGCCCGGTCCAGACCGCATCGTCGTCTTCCAGGAATTCGATCAGCTGCCCCCGTGGAAGACCGTGGCCCAGAACGTCGCGTTCCCCTTGCGGGCGACCCGTCTGCTGAGCCGACGGGAGGCCGGGGAACGTGCCCGGCACTACATCGACAAGGTCGGATTGTCGCGCTTCGCCGACAGCTACCCGCACCAGCTCTCGGGCGGCATGAAGCAGCGCGTCGCCATCGCGCGGGCGCTCGCCATGCAGCCGAAGGTGCTGATGATGGACGAGCCGTTCGCGGCCCTCGACGCCCTGACGCGCCGCCGGATGCAGGAGGAGTTGCTGAACCTGTGGGACGAGGCCCGCTTCACGCTGCTGTTCGTGACCCATTCCATCGAGGAGGCCCTGGTGGTCGGCAACCGCGTGGCCCTGCTCTCCCCCCATCCCGGTCGCGTCCGGGGCGAGTTCAACAGTCACGCGTTCGATCTCGGCAGCCTCGGCAGCCGCGAATTCCAGTCTGCGGTGCAGGGGCTGCACGCACGTCTGTTCGAGACGGACCCCGCATCCGCACCGGCGGTCGCATGATGGGCCGGACGCTCACGCCGCCCATTCGCCCGGAATACGACCGGGTCCTGCCGCCGTTCGTCGAGGCACCGGTGGAGCGCCTGCTGCCGCTGTCCACGCGTCTTTGGCAGCAGGACTGGCTGCGCAAGGGTCTCATCATCGCCGTGCTCGCCGTGGTCTGGGAGGGGCTGGCGCGCTGGCAGGACAACGACCTGCTGCTCCCCGGCTTCGTCGCCACCCTGTCGGCCCTGATTGAGGGCCTGATCGACGGCGAGTTGCTCGACCGGGTGTGGATCTCCCTCTCCCTCCTGGTGCAGGGCTACGTCTGCGGGATCGTGCTCGCCTTCGGGCTGACGACGCTGGCCGTCTCGACGCAGTTCGGCCGAGACCTGCTCTCGACCCTGACGGCGATGTTCAATCCGCTTCCGGCGATCGCGCTCCTGCCGCTGGCCCTGCTGTGGTTCGGCCTCGGTTCCGGCAGCCTGATCTTCGTGCTGATCCACTCCGTGCTGTGGCCGATGGCCCTCAACACCTATTCGGGCTTTCAAGGCGTGCCCGAGACCCTGCGCATGGCGGGGCGCAATTACGGCCTGCGCGGTCCGTCCTACGTGCTGCAGATCCTGATCCCGGCCGCCTTGCCGGCGATCCTGTCCGGGCTGAAGATCGGCTGGGCCTTCGCGTGGCGCACCCTGATCGCGGCGGAACTCGTCTTCGGCGCCGCGTCGGGACGCGGCGGGCTCGGCTGGTACATCTTCCAGAACCGCAACGAGCTCTACACCGACCGCGTCTTCGCGGGCCTCGTTCTCGTGGTGCTCATCGGCCTGTTCGTGGAGAACGTCGTCTTCGCGACCCTCGAACGCTTCACCGTTCGCCGCTGGGGCATGGCGCGCTGATCCATCCGGCGTGACGCCCCTGAAGGCCCGACGCACTGGTGTTCGGCGCCCCGCAGAACCGCACGGCTTCCCCCGTATTCCGTATCCTCGTGCAGGCGCCCTCGGGGGAAGCGGAGCAATGGCATGAGCAAAACAGACGATCTATCTTGGACATTGCCTGAAATCGGGATACAATAAAGACCTATACAGAATAAATACTACAAATCCATAAGACTAAAGCAAAACAAACTCCGGACAGACGCCGAAACGAAAAAAAGTATCACACCCCGGATTTCGCTTCGCCGAATCGGGGCCAGGGAGACGACACCATGACTCAGGGCGATCAGGTTGTTTTCGCACGGCTCGACGTGGCGGAGGCGCTGGGCATCTGGCGCCACGCCACGGGCCGGGTCATTGGCATCCATCCGGCGCCGGGCGAGGCCTTGGCCGTCGACGTCGAGTTCGCCGGGCACGGCGTCCTCGTCGGCTACAGCGCGTCCCTGTTCACACGCATCGCCTGATCCGGCGCACGTCTCGTCCGGTCGCGGCTCCATCCCCACCGCAGGATCACATCGAATGACGAGCGCCCTCCAAGCCGGCATCGCCCGCGCCGGCTTCACGCGGCCGCCCCTACGCAGCGTCAGCCACACCGATGCGGAATCCGAGGTCTGGCGGGCCATGCGGAGCGAGGCCGAGGCGGCGATCGTCGAGGAACCGCTCTATGCCGGCATCATCCAGGCGACGATCCTGGACCAGCCGAGCCTGTCCCACGCCTTCGCGTATCGTCTCGCCCACCGCCTCGGCGACGGCGACCTCGCGCGCCTGTCCATGCGCGACCTCTGCCTCTCGGCCTTCGAGGCGGATCCGCATGCCGGAGCACACGCCGTGCGCGACCTCGTGGCCATCCGCGAGCGCGACCCGACCTGCCGGCGCTACCTCGATCCGTTCCTGTTCTACAAGGGATTGGCCGCACTCGAGGGCTACCGGGTCGCCCATTGGCTCTGGCACCAGGGCCGGGCGACCCTGAGCCTGCACGTTCAGAGCCGGATCTCCGAGGTGTTCGGCGCCGACATCCATCCCGCCGCGCGGATCGGCTCGGGGGTGTTCATCGACCACGCCACCGGCGTCGTCATCGGAGAGACCACGGTGATCGCCGACGACGTCTCGATCCTGCAATCGGTGACGCTCGGCGGCAACGGCAAGGAGAGCGGCGACCGCCACCCCAAGATCGAGCGCGGCGTGCTCCTCAGCGTCGGCGCCAAGGTGCTCGGCAACATCCGAGTCGGGGAGGGGGCGAAGGTCGCCGCGGCGGCCGTGGTGCTGCACGACGTGCCCGCCCACACCACGGTGGCAGGGGTGCCGGCCCGGGTGGTGTCGCGGCTCAAGACAGCCGAAGTCCCTGCCATGAGCATGGATCAGTTCTTCGGGGACGGGATTTAAAAAAATTCTTTCAGTCCAGCTGTTCTACGCGAGACAGCAACACGAGATGATTTTTTTGCCCATCCCTTGCTGCCTAGCCAGTTCTATCTACGAGACACCAATGTACAATGCATTGAACTCCTTCAGTGCCAATATATAGAAGAACGTTTTGTTGACCTTTGTTAATCGCGAAAGCTAAACCGAAATCGCTCCCGCACCGAAGCCGTTCGAGCGGCGGGCCGCAAACATAACCACCGAGAGCGGGCACGTCAGGCGCGGTTCCGATGCGATTCCATTCGCGTCGCGCGCATTCCCATGCCTCTGCCCGAAATACGGAGACGACCCCTAATGAGTGGACCCGGTCTGAGCGTGAGCGCTTCTGCGGCACGCAATCTCGCCACCGCGACCGTCACCTCGGTCCAGAACGCGGCCAACACTCCGCGCTGGTTCCATCGCCTGCTGCCCTTCGTCGATGTCGCCGGCGGCGTCTACCGGGTCAACCGCCGCGCCGTGGTGCTGGCGAAGCCCGGTCGGATCGAGCTGTCCAACGACGACGGTGCCCGCCTGGTGCGCCCGGCCTCCCTGCGCCGCATCCCCCTGTTCAGCCGGCTCGGCGACGCCGAGCTCTCGGCCCTGGCCTCCCGGTTCACGGCCTCCCAGCACAAGGCCGGCGACGTCATCGCCGAGGAAGGCTCGTCGGACCGCAGCCTGACCGTGGTGGCCGAGGGCACCGTCGAACTCACCCTGTCGGGACCGTTCAAGGGGCGCCTGCGCCAGGGGCTGGCCACCGGTGGCGACTATTTCGGTGACGGCGACCTCGTCGGCGAGAACACGCCCGCGCCGGCCGTGAAGGCGCTCTCGGCGGTGACGCTCCTGACCCTCGACCGGGCCGCCATCGAGGACGAGGGCATCCGCTCGCGCATCACCCAGTACGTGGAGGAGCGCGACCGCCTCAAGGGGCACACCAATTCCCACGGCGAGCAGGGCATCGAGCTTCTGGCGGTGCATACCGGCGAGCCGCGCCTGCCCACCACCTTCGTCGACTACGAGATCGATCCGCGCGAGTACCACCTCTCCACGATCCAGACGATCCTCCACACCCACACCCGCGTCACCGACCTCTACTCCAACGAGATCGACCAGCTGCGCGAGCAGATCCGCCTCACGGTCGACGCCGTGAAGGAGCGCGAGGAGTGGGAACTCTTCAACAATTCCGAGTTCGGCCTGCTGCACGAAGTCAGCCAGCGCCAGCGCATCCCGACCCGCGGCGGCCCGCCCACCCCGGACGACCTCGACGAGTTGCTGACCCTGGTCTGGAAGAAGCCCGCCTTCTTCGTGGCCCATCCCCGCGCCATCGCGGCCTTCGGCCGGGAAGCCACCCGGCGCGGCGTGCCCCCGGTGGTGATCCACCTGTTCGGCTCGCCCTTCCTCACCTGGCGTGGCGTGCCGATCGTGCCGAGCGACAAGCTGCCCATCGACCGCGATCCGGTGACCGGCGCCCAGACCACCTCGATCCTGCTCCTGCGCGTCGGCGAGCACGAACAGGGCGTCGTCGGCCTGCAGAAGTCCGGGGTCACCGGTGAGATCGAGACCGGCCTGTCGGTGCGCTACATGGGCACCAACGACCACTCCATCGCCTCGCACCTCGTGACCCGCTACTTCTCGGCCGCCGTCCTGGTCGAGGATGCCATCGCGCGCCTCGATAACGTGCTCCTGGGCAACTACCATGACTACGCCTGACGCGCCGTCCGCCGGTCTTCCCACGGGCAGTCTCCCCACGGGCGTGTTCGGCGATGCGGTGCATTCGGATCTCGTCGGGCGCCTCGCCCGCGAGATCTACGGTCAGGGGCAGGCCGCAAGCGCGCCCCTGACCCCGAACCTGCCGCAGACCCCGCAAGCCCCGCAGGCTCTGGAGAATCTTCCCCAGGGCTTCGGCCACCCCCAGGCCCCGAAGGCGGATCTGGGCACGCCCTCGATCCCGTCCGGCTCGGGTCCGTCGGGCCTGCAGCCCGATGTCTCGACGCTGGGGGCGCGCGCGTTCGGCACGCCACCGGTCGGCCTGCCGGGCCTGTCCGGGCCGGGTTTCGCCCAGCCGTCGGCATTTCCGTCGGTCCACCCCGAGGCGCAGGGCCCGGGGCGGGCCTTGCCGGAGTTCTTCGTGCCGAGCGTGCCCGAGGTGGCCGCCACCTTGCCCGGTGGCGTCGACCTCCACCGCACCGTCGCCAAGGACCATCCGCGCGCCAACGGCTTCGCCCACGGCCTCGCCCCGTCCCTGGTTCCGGCAGCGCCCGGCAGCCACGGCAAGGACGAGGCCCAGGAGACGTTCTCGCGCACCGGCCGGCTCTCGCCGGAGCCGGCCGGCCGGGAGTCGCCCCATAAGGTCGAGATCGGCGACGAGCCGTTCTCGCAGGGCGAGTACTACTTCCTCGCCGACCGCAGCCGGCCGGGCAGCGCGTCGCCGCGGGTGCAGCCGGGCCGTGGGCGGGGTCACGGGCATGCGCCGCATGTCTCGACCCAAGGGGCGAGCCCCGTCGCCGCGCCGTTCGACGTGGAGCGCGTCCGCAAGGACTTCCCGGCGCTGCACCAGAGCATCAACGGCCATCCCCTGATCTGGCTCGACAACGCGGCCACCACGCACAAGCCGCAGAGCGTCATCGACGCCACGTCGGAGTTCTACGCCCGCCACAACTCCAACATCCACCGGGCCGCCCACACCCTGGCGGCCCGCTCCACGGATCTGTTCGAAGGGGGCCGCGAGAAGGTGCGGCGCTTCCTCAATGCGCCCTCCAAGGACGACATCGTCTTCCTGCGCGGCACCACGGAGGCGATCAACCTCGTGGCCAATTCCTACGGCCGCGCCAATGTCGGTCCGGGTGACGAGATCATCGTCTCCCAGATCGAGCACCATGCCAACATCGTGCCCTGGCAACTCCTGACCCAGGCCACCGGCGCCACCCTGCGGGTGATACCGGTCAACGACCGCGGCGAGATCATCTTCGAGCAGTTCGCCGCCCTGCTGTCGGGCCGCACCAAGATCGTGTCGGTGACCCACGTCGCCAACGCGCTCGGGACCATCAACCCGGTGGCGGAGATCATCGCGCTCTCCCACGCCTACGGGGTACCGGTGCTGGTCGACGCGGCCCAATCCTCGCCGCACATCCCCCTCGACGTGCAGGCGCTGGATGCGGACTTCCTCGTGTTCTCCGGCCACAAGGTGTTCGGCCCAACGGGCATCGGCGCCCTCTACGGCAAGAAGCACCTGCTCGAGGCGATGCCCCCGTGGCAGGGCGGCGGCCACATGATCGAAGACGTCACCTTCGCGCGGACCGTCTACAAGGGCGCGCCGGAGAAGTTCGAGGCGGGCACGCCCGACATCGCCGGGGCCGTGGGTCTCGGCGCGGCGCTGGACTACCTCGAAAGCGTCGGACTGCCGGGCATCGCCGCCTACGAGCACGACCTGCTCGAGTACGCCCAAGCGGGCATCGCCGAGGTGAAGGGCCTGCGCCTCATCGGTACGGCCCGGCAGAAAGCCAGCGTCATGTCCTTCGTCGTCGACGGGCACGAGAACGAGGCGGTGGCCCACCACCTCGACGCACGCGGCATCGCCGTGCGGTCGGGGCATCACTGCGCCCTGCCGGCCCTGCGCCGGTTCGGCGTCGATCAGTCGGTGCGCGCGTCGCTCGCCTTCTACAACACCCGCCACGACGTCGACGTGCTCCTGAAGGCGCTGCACTCCCTGCCGCGCCGCTAGACTCCCCAACCGGCGGCGGCCCACGGGCCGCCGCGATGAACGAGCGAGCCTCCCATGCGTCACCTCAAAGCCGTTCCACGCCGCACGCTTCTCGCCATGGCCTGCGGCGCCCTCGCGCTCCTGGCGGCCCCGTGCCTGGCGCTGGCGGCCGAGGTGAAGGAGGTCCGCCTCGACTGGGCGACCTACAATCCGGTGAGCCTCGTCCTGAAAGAGAAGGGCTTCCTCGAGGAAGCCTTGAAGCAGAAGGGCATCGGAGTGCGCTGGGTGCAGTCGCTCGGCTCCAACAAGGCGCTGGAATTCCTCAATGGCGGCGCCATCGATTTCGGCTCCTCGGCCGGGGCCGCCGCCCTGCTCGCGCGGATCAACGGCAACCCGGTGAAGGCGATCTACGCTTTCTCGCAGCCCGAATGGACCGCCCTCGTCACCCGAAAGGACAGCGGCATCGCCAAACCCGCCGACCTCAAGGGCAAGCGCATCGCGGTCACCCGCGGCACCGATCCGCACATCTTCCTCATCCGCGCCCTCCAGGGCGCCGGCCTCACGGAGAAAGACGCCAAGCTCGTCCTGCTGCAGCATGCCGACGGACGTACCGCCCTGGAGCGCGGCGACGTCGATGCCTGGGCCGGCCTCGACCCGATGATGGCGGCGGCCGAGATCGAGGGCGGCAGCGTACTGTTCTTCCGCGATGCTTCGGCCAACACCTGGGGCGTCCTCGACGTGCGCGAGGATTTCGCGAAGGATCATCCCGACCTCGTGGCCACGGTGATCGCCGCCTACGAGCGCGCCCGCACCTACGCGCTGGCCAATCCGGCCGCCGTGCAGGCAGCGCTGATCGCGGCGACCAAGCTGCCCGAGGCCGTCATCGCCCGGCAACTGACCCGCACCGATCTGAGCCAGCCCGCGATCGGACCGGTCCAGGCGGCGAGCATCCGCGCCGCCGGCCTCGCCCTGCAGCAGGCGGGCGTCATCCCGGCCGAAACGGATGTGGCTGCGGCCGTCGACGGCCTCATCGACACTCGCTTCTCGCCCGCAACGGCCCAGCGCTGAGCATGGCTGCGGGGCTGACCGACACGGCGGAGGCGGATGGTCGGGAGGCGCCCGCCTCGGGGCTCCCGCTCCGTGGCGATCGCGTGGGCCGCGCGGTGCTGGGGTTGCTCCTCCCGCTCGGTCTGGCGATCGGGTGGGAGATCGCCGTCCGGGGCGGCCTGGCGCAGGGGCGCCTCGTTCCGCCGCCGAGCCGGGTTCTCGCCACCCTGTCGGACCTCGCCGCCTCGGGCGAGCTGTGGCTGCACGTCCAGGCCACCCTCGTGCGCGTCGCCTCTGGCTTCGTCCTCGGGGCAGGCCTCGGCATCGCCCTCGGCGCGGTGACCGGCACCCTGCCACTGGCGCGCCACCTCCTCGATCCGGCGTTCCAGGCCCTGCGGGCGGTGCCGTCGCTGGCCTGGGTGCCCCTGTTCATCCTGTGGCTCGGTATCCTGGAGACGCCCAAGGTGGTTCTCATCGGCGTCGGCGTGTTCTTTCCGGTCTATGTCGGCGTATCGGGGGCCATCGCCTCCGTCGACCGCAAGCTGGTAGAGGTCGGGCGCATCTTCCGGCTGTCGAAACCGGCGCTGGCCCGCCGCATTCTGCTCCCGGCGGTCCTGCCCGCCACCATCGTCGCGCTCCGCACGGGCCTCGGCCTCGGCTTCCTGTTCGTGGTGGCGGCCGAGCTGATGGGCGCGTCCGAGGGGCTCGGCTACCTCCTCGTGGACGGCCAGCAATTCGGCAAGCCCGAGCAGATCCTCGCCGCGATCCTGACCTTCGCGCTGCTGGGCAAGGCGGCCGACACGATCCTCGTCGTCCTGACCCGACCGCTCCTGCGCTGGCAGGACGTGGCGCGCGACATCCTCTAGGGGCGGATGTGCTCACCTTCCGGAACGTCTCCAAGACCTACGCCGACGGGACGCGGGCGCTCGCGGGCATTTCCGTCGAGGTGGCGCGTGGCGAAATTCTCGCCCTGGTCGGCGGCTCGGGCTGCGGGAAGACCACGCTCCTGCGCCTCGCCGCCGGCCTCGATACGGCAAGCGGCGGAACGATCCGCCTCGACGGCGAGGTGCTCGACCGGCCCCATCCCGGCGTCGGACTCGTGTTCCAGGAGCCGCGCCTGCTGCCCTGGCTCACCATCGCGCAGAATGTCGGCTTCGGCCTCGCCGATCTTTCCGCACCGGAGCGGGGCAGGCGGGTCGCCCATGCCCTCGAGCGGGTCGGCCTCGCCGAGCACGCGGACCGTTGGCCGCGCGACCTCTCCGGCGGTCAACAGCAGCGGACCGCCATCGCCCGAGCCTTCGTGGCGCAGCCTAAGGTTCTCCTCCTCGACGAGCCGTTCTCGGCCCTCGACGCGGTGACGCGCCAGGATCTGCACGGCCACCTTCTCGGCCTCTGGGCCGAGACGCGCCCGACCATCGTCCTCGTCACCCACGATGTCGGTGAGGCCGCCGTGCTGGCCGATCGGGCCGTGGTGCTCCGCCCGAAGCCCGGCCGCACCCACGAGATCTTCGCGATCGCCACGCCCCGGCCGGGCGATCCGGATGCCAATGCGTCCACCACCCGCCAGCTCAGGGCAATCCTCGGCGCCTCGCTGCGGGCGAGCGGGTGAGGCTCACGCTTTACGGGTCGGGGGGTGCGTCGGCGTTGCCCTCGGCCCGGTCGCGGTAGGTGGCAGCGCGGCCGAGCAGGATCAGGGTGACGGGCGTAGTCACGGTGAGGAACAGCCCGATCAGGAGATCGCGCAGGACCAAATGCCCCTCTGCTACCGAGAAGTACAGCACGGAGCCCGTGACGATCAGGGCCATGCCGAGGGTCGCCCCGAGGGTCGGCGCATGCACGCGCTCGTAGAATGTCCGCAGGCGGATCAGGCCGACGGCGCCGGTGAGCGAGAAGCCGGCCCCGGCGAGCGCCAGGGCGACCACGAGCCAGGCGGCCCAGGCGGGCAGGTCGGCGCCGGTCACTGGATCACCTCGCCCTGCATCAGGAACTTCGCCAGTGCCAGGGTGGCGGCAAAGCCGAGCAAGCCGATGATCAGCGCCGCCTCGAAGTAGAGCCCGCTGCCGGTGCGCAGGCCGTGCACCACGATGGCGAGCATGCCGTTGAGGTAGACCGTGTCGAGGCCGAGCACGCGGTCCTGCGCTCGGGGACCGCGCAGGACGCGCCAGGCGGCGAGCACCATCGCGAGGACCAGCATCGCCTGCGCCAGCCCCAGGCCGTAGGTGAGGACGAGGGTCGGGCTCACGGAAAGATCTCCATCAATGGGCGCTCGTAGCGATCCTTGACCCTGCGGACCCATTCGTCGCCCTCGACGAAGTCGAGAACGTGAAGGAGCAGGCGCCCGGTGTTGGAATCGTACTGGATCCACAGGGTGCCGGGCGTCGCCGTGAGGATGATCGCCAGCACCGCGAGGCCGTAGGGGCTGCGCAGGTCGAGGGGAATCGACACGAAGCCGGTGTGGCGCGTGCCGCGGCGCAGGCCCAGGATCACCTTCGCGACGTCGATGTTGGATCGCACCACGTCGCCGAGAACGCGCCCCGCCAGCCCGAGGATCGTGCCCGGCGCACGCACGCGCACGGCCTCGGGCCGCAGGGCCCGCATGACGAAGGGCACGAGCCATCCGACGACGACGCTAAGAAATGCCGTCGCGACGGTCAGCGGCGGGTTCAACAGCAGCCACGTCGCGACAAGTGCGAGGGAGAGCAGGGGATAGGGCAGGAACCGGTTCATGGCGCGCCCCCGGGGAGGACCGCGCGGACATAGGCGGTGGGGTCGGCGAGCCACGCCACCGTGCGATCGGTGTAGGCGAGCCCGAGCCCGCCCCAGAGTGTGAGGCCGAGGCAGACGGTCATCAGTCCGGCCAGGGCCGCGAATTCGAGCCGCCCGATCACCGGATCGGGACCGTCGTGCGGCACCCAGAAGCCCTGGATGCCGAGGCGCACCAGGGGCATCAGGGTCCCGAGGCTGGAGACCGTCAGGACGAGTATGAAGCTCCAGGCCATGGGCGCCATCGCACCGCCCGCGAGGCCTGTGAACATCGCGAGCTTGCCGATGAAGCCGGCCAGCGGAGGCAACCCGGCGAGCATCAGGGTGCAGAGCAGGAACCCGCCGCCGACGATGGCCACGGCCGCCGGGATCGCCCGGCCGGTCTCGGTGGCACCGTCGTCGTCGAAGGGATCGTGGTACTCGTCGGCGAACACGGCCAGGGACGCCGCGGCCGGGTCGCGGCCGCGCTGGAGGATCTCGGCCAGCAGAAACAGCGCCCCCGCCGCCAGGGTCGAGCCGACGAGGTAGAACAGGGCGCCCGACAGGGCGGCCCGGCTTCCGGTTCCGAGGGCGGCCAGCACCGTGCCGGACGAGATCATCACCGCGTAGGCCGCCGCCCGCGTGAGGTCGCGCGCGGCGAGGATCCCGATGGTGCCGTACGCGATGGTGGCGAGGCCGCCGGCGAACAGCCAACCCTGGCCGAACCCCGCAGAGGCGCCGGTGCCGAACAGCAGCAGGCTCAGGCGCACGACGACGTAGATGCCGACCTTGCTCAGGATCGCCAGGATGGCGGCGGCGGGCGCGCTCGCGGCGGAGTAGGTCGGGGCCAGCCAGAACCCGAGGGGCCAGGCGCTGCACTTGATCAGGAAGGCGACGCCGAGCACCGCGCAGCCGGCCTCGAACAGCCCGGCCTCGGCTCCAGCCGGCCCCGACAGGCGGCGGGCGAGGTCGGCCATGTTGAGGGTCCCCATGGTGCCGTAGATCAGGCTGACGCCGACGAGGAAGAACAGCGACGCGATGAGGTTGACGGCGATGTAGGTGAGCCCGGCCCTGATCCGCGTCTCGCCCGAGCCGTGCAGCACGAGGCCGTAGGACGCGGCCAGCATCACCTCGAAGAACACGAACAGGTTGAACAGGTCGCCGGTGAGGAAGGCGCCGTTCACCCCCATCAGCAGCAGCAGGAACAGGGCGTGGAAGCGCGGCCCCGCCCGGTCCCAGCGGGCGACGGCGAAGACCAGGGCCGCGAGGCCGAGGATTCCCGTCAGCACCAGCATCATCGCCGCGAGCCGGTCGGCGACGAGAACGATGCCGTAGGGGGCGGCCCAGTTTCCGAGGCGGTAGACCTGGGGAGCCTCCAGCGTGCCCCAGGCCAGGATGAGGGCGGTGGCCAGCAGGACCGTGGTCGTCGCGAGGCTGATCGCCGCCTTAAGGCGGCTGCGCCGCTCGTCGAGGAGCAGCATCAGGCCCGACGCGGCGATGGGCAGCACGATGGGCAGGACGACGAGGTGATCGCTCGGTGCGCTCATGCGCCGGGCTCGCGGCCATCGACATGATCGCTGCCGGTGATGCCCCGTGCGGCGAGCAGGACGACGAGGAACAGCGCCGTGAGGGCGAAGCTGATGACGAGGGCGGTGAGCACCAGGGCCTGGGGCACCGGATCGGCGATCCGCGCCGCATCGGCGCCGGCTTCGAGAACCGGCGGGGCGCCGATCGTCAGGCGGCCCATGGCGAAGATGAACAGGTTCACCGCGTAGGTGAGCAGCGACAACCCGAGAACCACCTGGAAGGTGCGCGGCCGCAGGAGCAGCCATACGCCCGAGGCGGCGAACAGGCCGATCCCCAGGGATAGAACGATCTCCATCAGGCGTCGGTCTCCAGGTCGGCGGCCGCTTCGCGGGCGCGGCGCAGGGATTGCCGCGCCAGGGCGACGAGCATGAGCACGCTGGCCCCCACCACGAGCACGACGACGCCGAGATCGAAGGCAACGGCGCTGGCCAGGGGAATTTTCCCCAGGACCGGCACGTCGGCGTACTGGAAGGCGGCGGTGAGGAAGGGGCGGCCGAACAGCCAGGGCACCGCCCCCGCCAGAACGGCGACGAGGAGCCCGAAGCCGATCCAGGCGATCGGGCGGATGCGCAGGCGCTCCTCCACCCATTGCGCCCCGTGGGCCATGTACTGGAGCACGAACGCGATGGTGAGCGCGATGCCCGCCGCGAAACCGCCGCCGGGCCAATCGTGCCCGCGCAGGAAGAGGTGAAGGGCCAGCACGGACACGAACGGGAACAGCCAGGTGATCACCACGGAGGGGATCAGCAGGGCGTCGGACGCGGTGTCGCCGACGCTGCGCTCCGCGTGGGCGAGGTCGGCGGCCTCCTGCCTGAGCTGCTGCTTCGGCCGCTCCAGGCTGTCGGCGGCCGGACGGAAGCGGCGCAGGAGGGCGAAGACCGTGAGACCGACGATTCCGAGCACGCAGATCTCGCCCATGGTGTCGAAGGCGCGGAAATCCACCAGCAGGACGTTGACGACGTTGCGACCGCCGGCTTGGGGATAGGCCTCCTCGACGAACCAGCGGGCGATGCCCTCGGGCGACGGACGGGTCATCACCGCGTAGGCGAGGCCGGCGAGAGCGATGCCGACGGCGCCCGCGACGACGAAGTCGGTGACCCGGCGGCGCCGGGCGCGGCGGTTCTCGGCCGCCGGTGCCAAGATGGCCTCATCGCGCTTGGGCAGCCAGCGCAGGCCGAGGAGGAGCAACACCGTCGTCACGATTTCGATGAGCAGTTGGGTGACGGCGAGGTCGGGTGCCGACAGCCAGACGAAGGTGAGGCTGCTGACGAGGCCCGCCCCACCGGTGAGGATCACGGCCGACAGGCGATGGTACTTGGCGCGCTCGGCGGCCCCCACGGCACAGGCGCCGCCCACCAGCCACAGGAGCGCGAAGGCGGGATCGATCCCGGAGGGATCGGGGACGGGCAGGGCGGGCAGGCCGCGCGCGAGCACGGCCGACAGGCCCGCGATGAGGGCCACGAGGAACAGGGCGCGCAATTGCACCTGTACGCGCGTCGCCCCGAGCGCCCGTTCGAGCCCGCGGGCCGCATGCACGAGGCCGGTCATGGCGCGCTCGAACATCCAGCCGCCGTCGAGGCGGTGCATGAGCCAGGGGCCGCCGCGGGGGTTGGTGTTGATGCGCCGGCCGAACGCCAAATAGAGGCCGACACCGCCGGCGAGCGCCCCCATGCTGAGGGCGAGGGGTGCGTTGAAGCCGTGCCAGATCGCGAGGTCGTAGGCTGGGCCGGCCTCGCCGAACACCGAACGCGAAGCGGTCTCCAGGGCCGGCCCGATGGTGAGGTTGGGCACGAGTCCGACACTGATGCAGGCCAGCACCAGGACCTCGATGGGCAGGCGCACCCAGCGCTCCGGCTCGTGCGGCGCCTTCGGCAGATCGTGCGGCGGTGCCCCGAAGAAGGTCTGGCGGATGAAGCGCAGGGAATAGAGCACCGTGAAGGCGGAGGCCAAGGTCGCCAGAACCGGCAGGGCGAGTTGGAGCGGATGGTCGCCGACGTTGTCGACGGCCTCCGACAGGAACATCTCCTTCGACAGGAAGCCGTTCAGCAGCGGCACGCCCGCCATGGCGGCGGCGGCGACCATGGCGAGGGTCGCGGTGTAGGGCATGGCCCGCCACAGGCCGCTGAGGCGGCGCATGTCGCGCGTGCCGGTCTCGTGGTCGATGATGCCGGCGGCCATGAACAGCGACGCCTTGAAGGTGGCGTGGTTCACCGTGTGGAAGATCGCCGCGACGACGGCCAGCGGTGAGTTGAGGCCGAGAAGCAGGGTGATCAGCCCGAGATGGCTGATGGTGGAGTAGGCGAGCAGGCCCTTGAGGTCGTGCTGGAAGATCGCGCTCCAGGCACCGATCAGCATCGTCGCCATGCCGGCGGTGCCGACGATCCAGTACCAGGCGTCGGTCTCGGCCAGCACCGGCCAGAAGCGGATCATCAGGAAGATGCCGGCCTTCACCATGGTGGCCGAGTGCAAATAGGCGCTGATCGGCGTGGGTGCCGCCATCGCCCGGGGCAGCCAGATGTGGAACGGGAACTGCGCCGATTTCGTCAGCGCCGCCGCCAGGATCAGCACGAGGGCGGGCAGGTAGAGCGGGCTCGTCCGGATGGCATCCCCCGACGCGAGCACCACGGCGAGATCGTAGCTGCCGACGATCCGCCCGACGATCACCATGCCGACGAGGAGACACAGGCCGCCGAGGGCCGTGATGGTGAGGGCCATGCGCGCGCCGTCCCGCGCCGCGCGGTTGTCGTACCAGTAGCCGATGAGCAGGAACGAGAAGACGCTCGTCAGTTCCCAGAACACCACGAGCTGGATCAGGTTGCCCGCGAGCACGATGCCGAGCATCGCGCCGACGAAGGCGAGGAAGAACGAGAACAACCGCGGCACCGGGTCCTGCGCCGACATGTAGTAACGCGCGTAGAGCACCACGAGGGCGCCGATGGCGAGGACGAGGACGGCGAACAGCCAGGCGAGGCCATCCAGTCGCAGCACCAGTGCGACCCCGAGGGAGGGCAGCCAGTCGAGGGTCTGCACCACCGGCGCCCCGCCGATGCGGGGATACAGCGCTCCGATACAGGCGAGACTTGCGAGTGTGACGAACCCCGCGAGAAGGGCCGCGGCGTTGCGCGCGTCGCGGGGCAGCAGGGCCGCCGCCACGCTGCCGAGGAAGGGCAGGAGCGCGGCCGCGACGAGGAGGGGCTCGGCAGGCATCAGGGGCAGGGGCCTCGAAAGCGGGGTCCGGCTGGGTGCTCTGGACGATTTTTCGTGGTTTGTCGCCCCGGCACCCGGAATGGAACCGCGATGAACCGGACCGCACGCCCGCGCATTGAGACCGTGAAGCCCGTGTCCCGGCGCCTGGAGTCAGCCATGAAATCGTATCGGTGGAGCGCCGTACTCCTTGCCGCCATCCTGTGCGGACCCGGCGCCCTGACCCTGAACGCACCCGCACGCGCCGCCGATGAGGCGAGTGCCGCGAAGCCGGCTCAGTTCCGGACCGCACCGGCCCCAGGCACCATGCGGGTTTCGAAGGTGATCGGGGTCGGCGTCGTCGGGATGGATCACGTCCGGGTCGGTACCATCGAGGATGTGCTGCTCGCAGCGGACGGCCGGATCGAGACCGTCGTGATCGGCGTCGGCGGCTTCCTGGGGATCGGTGAGAAGTACGTCGCGGTCCCCTTCGAACTGCTGGCCTGGAACGTCGGCGACGTGCCACTCACCTCGGGGCCGACCTCGGTCGCCACCCCCCAGAATGCCGCGTCGACGGCCGAGGCCGCCCAGGCCGGGCCGCAGACGATGCCAGGGAGCGACACCACCCGCGACGTCCTCGGCGCCGTCGAGGACAAGCACAGCGGGCGGGTCACCGACGCAACGGGTTCCACGGGCGCGCAGACGCCCACGGGGGAACGCGCGACCGTGCTCGCAGGCGCCTCCGGCAACGCACCCGTCCGGGCGGAGCTGCGGCTGACGAAGGCCGAGCTCGCCGCTGCGCCGGCTTTCACATTCGACGGTACGGCCGGACGGCAACCGTGAGGATCGAGCGATGAACCGGATACTTTCCGTACCGATTTTGCTCGGCGCCGTGGGCGAGGCCGTCGCACAGTCGATGAACCCGGCCCCGCCGATCCCGGAGACCGGGCCGGCGGGCTCCAACTCCAGCGCCAACACCCTGGCGGCGATGGATTTCAATTGGGTTTGGGTAAGCCTCGTGGCGATCGTGCTCGGGGCCGCCCTCTGGTACGTCGTGCGCCAGCGTCAGTCGCGCTGAGGGTCACGGCGCGCGAACGGTCCCGGCGCTCGGGAAGAACAGCTGCTCGCCGCCGATCCGATACGCTGCGATGGAGTCTTGGCCCTGGGGCGAGACGAGCCAGTCGATGAAGACCTGCCCCTCCTTCGCCTTCACGGTGGGATGCTTGTCCGGGTCGACCAGCATCACGCCGTAGGGGTTGAACAGGCGCTTGTCGCCCTCGACCAGGATCGCGAGATCACCCCGGTTCTTGAACGCGAGCCACGTTCCGCGATCGGCCAGGATGTAGGCGCCGAGGGCGGAGGCCGTGTTCAAGGCCGGTCCCATGCCCTGGCCGACATCGCGGTACCACTCGCCCTTCACCGCGGGCAGATCGATCCCGGCCTCCTTCCAGCTCCGCAGCTCGGCGCTGTGGGTTCCCGAACGATCACCGCGCGAGACGAAGGGCGCCTTGGCCGCGGCGATCTTCCGGAGGGCGGCGGTGATGTCGGTACCCTTCGTGCCGGCCGGGTCGCCCTTCGGCCCCACCAGTACGAAGTCGTTGTACATCACGTCGAACCGCGCCTTGGCGAAGCCCTGCGCCACGAAGGCGTCCTCCGCCGCCCGGTCGTGGACGAGAACCACGTCGGCGTCACCCCGGCGCGCCGCGTCGAGGGCCTGACCGGTGCCGAGCGCCACCACCTTCACAGTGATGCCGGTCTTCGCCGCGAAGGCGGGGAGGATGTGCTTGAACAGGCCGGACTGCTCCGTCGAGGTGGTCGAGGCCACGACGATGGAGGCCGGCTCGGCGCTCGCGGGGAAAGCCCCCAGGGGGGAAGCCCCCAGGGGGGAAGCCCCCAGGAGTGCGAGCAGACCGAGGGTCAGGACGCTGCGGCGAGGGAAGTCCAAGGCAGTTCTCCATCGAAATAGGCGCGCGCTTCGGGCGTGCGCGGGGACAGGAGGGTGGTCCGGGTCGGGCCGTGCTCGACGGCGCGGCCCCGGGCGAGGACGATCACGTCGGCGGCGAGCCGCGCGACCTGTGCGAGATTGTGGGAGACGAGCACCACCTTGGTGCCTTCCGCCGCCATCTCGGCGATGAGGGCTTCCACGAGCTCGGTGGCACTGGGATCGAGGTTCGCCGTCGGCTCGTCGAGGAGGAGGAGGTCGGGCCGGGCCGCCCAGGCGCGGGCGAGGGCGAGGCGCTGCTGCTCGCCGCCGGAGAAGCGGGTGGCCGGGTCGCCGGCCCGGTGTGCGAGGCCGACGCGGGCGAGCGCCGCGCGGGTGCGCTCCCGGCGCTCGGGCCGAGACAGGCTCAGGGGCACGAGGCCGAGGGCGACGTTGGCGGCGGCACTCGCCCGGATGAGGGCCGGCTTCTGGAACACGAAGGCCCGGCGCGCCGCACCCGGCACCCGCAGGCTGCCACCCGTCGGAACCAACAGCCCGTCGATCACCCGCAGGGTCGCGCTCTTGCCCGCCCCGTTGGGGCCGACGAGGGCGGTGATGCCGGAGGGCGGGATCGCGAGGCTCAGGCTGTCGAGGATCGTGGTGCGATTGAGGACGAGGCGGATGTCCGTGAGGGTGATGCCCGCCATCGCGCTCACCCGTAGGCGCGGGCGGCGTGGCCGCGCAGGAGGGCCGCCACCGCGTTCACCGTGACCACGAGTCCGATGAGGACGAGGCCCAGCGCCAGGGCGAGGCTGAGATCGCCCTTCTGGGTCTCCAGGGAGATCGCCGTCGTCATGGTGCGGGTGTGACCGTCGATGTTGCCGCCCACCACCAGCACGGCGCCGATCTCCGAGATCGCCCTTCCGAATGCCGCGAGTGCCGTGGTCACGAGGGAGAAGCGGGTGTCGTGGATGAGTACGCCCGCGCGGCGCGGAGCGGAGAGACCGAGTGAGCGCAACTGCTCGCCGAGATGGTCCTCGGCGTCGGCGATCACTTGGCGGGTCAGGGCCGCGACGAGGGGGGTCGCCAGGACCGCCTGCGCCGCCACCATGGCGCCCGGGGTGAACAGCAGGCCGAGCGACCCGAACGGTCCCGAGCGTGACAGGACGAGGTAGAGCACGAGCCCGACGATCACCGGCGGCAGCCCCATGAACGCGTTGAGCAGCCCGACGAGCGCGGACCGGCCCCGAAACCGTGTCACGGCAAGGAACGCACCCAAGGGAATGCCCATAACGAGGCCGATGGCCACGGCCGACAGGCTGACGCGCAAGGACAGCCACGCGATGGCGACGACGTCGCGATCGAGGGTGGCCAGCCGTGCGAACGTCTCGTGAAGGGTCTCGGTCATGCGCGCCGGAAGCAGGGGTTCGGCTGCGATGCAACGCCCGGGCGGACGAGCGCAATAAGAAGTTCTCTTCCGATGCAGAGCGGCGTCTTATCCCCGACCGTAACTGATCGGGGACGCGCTACCAGAGTACGGCGTGGGGATAGAACGCGACGGTGTCGCCGGGCGCGACGCCGATGACGTCGTCCGGAAGTTCGGCGAGGCCATCGCTTTGGGTCAACGACGTGAGAAGGCCTGCGCCCTCACGGGGGAACTTGTGTACCTCCATCACCCCGTCGGGGCCGGGTGCCAGGGTCACCCGGACGAACTCGCGGCGTCCCGACTTCTTGCGATAGGCGAAGGCGGCGCGGACCTTCTGCGGAACCGGGGGTACGACACTCGCCCCACCGAGGCGCGCGAGCAGGGGACGCACCACGAACAGCAGCGTCACGTAGACCGCGACGGGGTTGCCCGGCAGGCCGACGAAGGGCGTGCCGTCGACGAGACCCATGGCCACGGGGCGGCCGGGCTTGATGGCGAGCCGCCAGAACAGGAGCTGGCCCACCGCCTCCACGGCGGTCCGGACATGGTCCTCCTCCCCCGTCGAGACCCCGCCCGAGGTGAGGATGAGATCGTGGTCGCGGGCGGCGTCCGCGAGACGCCTCGCCAGGGGCTCGGGCGCATCGCGCAGGATGCCGAGATCGTCCACCCTGGCGCCGAGGCGCCCGAGGAGGGCCGCCAGCATCACCCGGTTGGAATCGTGGATGGCACCGAGCCCGAGGGGCGTGCCCGGCTCGGCGAGCTCGTCGCCCGTCGAGAACAGGGCGACCCGCAGACGCGTGCGGACGGGCAGGCGCGCATGGCCGGTGGCGGCGGCGAGGGCCAGGTCCTGCGGCACGAGCCGTCGCCCCGCCGCGATGATCCGCTCGCCCCGCGCGACATCCTCGCCGGCGGCGCGCGCGTTGGCGCCGGGCTTCAACCCTTGCGGCAACAGGACGGCGTCGCCCTCGCGGCGCACGTCCTCCTGCATGAACACCGTGTCGGCGCCGGGCGGCAGGGCGGCACCCGTGAAGATGCGGACGGCGCCACCGGATGCCGCGAGGGCATCCGGCGCGGCGCCGGCGGGGAGCCGACCCAGGACGGGGAGCCGGGTTTCCCCGTTCCCATCCAAGTCGGCATGGCGCACGGCGTAACCGTCGACGGCGGAATTCGCGAAGGGCGGCACGTCGTGACCGGCCACCACATCCTCGGCCGCCACGCGCCCGTCGGCGTCGACCAGGGACACCCATTCGGTGCCGGCGAGGACGGGCAGGCGCGCCGCGATGAGGCTCGCCGCGTCCTCGATCCGCATCAGCGCCCCGCCGAAGGCGAAGCAATCGTCGCTCAGCTGCGCCATGCGTCCTCCGGGAGCTCGAGGCGATCGAGGGTCGCTTCCAAGAATTCGGCCCGGGCGAGGACGAGATCGGCGATGCCGGCGATATCGTCGAGATCGACCACCGGAACGCCCGCCTCCGGGAAATCGGTGTCGCTCGCGACCCCGACGATACGCGGATCGCCGGGATGGAGCGGTGGCCGGCCGTTGGCCGCGCGGTGGACTTCGAGCTTGGCGTGCGCCGCGCGCTTGAACCCCTCGACGAGGGCAAGGTCGCACGACGAGAGTTTGCGCAGAAGATCGGCGAGCGTCGCCTCCGGGCCGTCCGCGACTTCGTGGATCTGGACCCAGCGCCGGGCGGACGAGACGATGACCTCGCCGGCGCCCGCCTCCCGGTGGCGGTGGGAATCCTTACCCGGCCGGTCGACGTCGAAGTCGTGATGGGCGTGCTTGAGGGTCGCCACCCGTAGCCCGCGTCCCACGAGGGCGGGGATCAGCCGCGTCAGCAGGGTGGTCTTGCCCGCCCCGCTCCAGCCTGCGAGGCCGATGATCCGGGGGGCGGTCATGGGGTGTCTCCGACGCGAAAACCGAGATCGTGCAGCGCCGCGCGGGTCCGATCGTCCGCGAGCACGTCGAGGAACGCCGCCAGGGCCGGCGTGTCGCGCCTGTCCGCCGCGTAGGCGAAATCGTAGCGCTCCTCCGTGAGCGGTAGGAAGCCGAGGCCGTAGGCGCGGGCCACGGTGGAAATGGCGACGCCCCAATCGGCACGCCCCTGCGCCACGGCCGCCGCCACGGCGTTGTGCGAGCGCGGCTGGTTCCAGAACCCGGCGGGCCGGGCGCCCTTCAGGAGATCGTCGACGAGGGCGCGGGTGCCCGAGCCGACGTTGCGGTTGACCATCACGGCGTCGGGCGAGGCGAGGGCGGCGGTGACGGCGGTCTCGGCCGCCCTCGCCTCGAACAGCGGATCGCCGCGCCGGAACACCACGCCCTGGAGCCGCCCCCAACCGGGCGCGAGGCGGAAGCCTTCGGCGAGGAAGGGACCGTTGTAGAGCCCGGTCTCGGGGTCGAGGAGGTGCAGGGCGGCGAGATCGCATTCGCCGCGCTGGAGGGCGGCGAGGCCCCCGGCGGAGCCGACCCAGAGGGTGCGGGCGCGAAGACCCCGCTCGGCCAGCAGGCCGATCACCCGGTCGAGCCCGACGCAATGGCTGCCGATCAGGGTGAGGTCGGGCGGGCGCACCCCCGCCCCGAGGCGGGTGACGGACACGGTCTCGCCAACCTCGACGCCCGAGCGGGCGGCCGGAACGGAGAAGAAGCCGTCGGCCTGCGAGAACGCCGTGACGGAGCCCGATCCCTTCGAGAC
The DNA here is from genome assembly GCF_001422425.1 of Methylobacterium sp. Leaf102. Taxonomy (NCBI): domain Bacteria; kingdom Pseudomonadati; phylum Pseudomonadota; class Alphaproteobacteria; order Hyphomicrobiales; family Methylobacteriaceae; genus Methylobacterium; species Methylobacterium sp. Leaf102. The sequence goes on from NZ_LMMX01000004.1 coordinate 60,026, forward strand.
CGGCAGGGCGACGAGCCCCTCGGGCGTCTCGGCCAGCGACGCCATCACGAACTCGGTCCGCCCGAGTTCGGAGGCCACGCGCTGGGGCAGCACGGCCGCGACGGCCTCGTCCTCGCGCGGAGGCAGCCCCGCCATGGCGCGGATGAGCGGCACGACGAAATCGTGGAACGTGAACATCGCGGAGGTCGGAAAACCCGGCAGCACGACGACGGGCTTGCCCTCCGCCACGGCGAGGCAGAGCGGCTTGCCGGGCTTGAGGGCGACGCCGTGAACGAGGATGCCGGGGCTCCCGAGATCCCGCAGGATACGATGCGAGACGTCGCCAGCGCCCTTCGAGGTGCCCCCCGAGAGCACGACGATGTCGTTCTCGGCGAGGGCCGCCTGCAGGGCCTCGCGAAGGGCTGCCGCATCGTCGCGAACGATGCCGAGGGACACGGCCTCGCCGCCGTTCTCGATGACGGACGCGGCGACGATCGGCCCGTTGGAATCGTAGATCGCCCCCGGGGGAAGGGGCAGTCCGGCCGCCCTGAGTTCATCGCCGGTGGACAGCACCGCGACCCTGGGCCGGCGCACCACGGGAATGCGGGCGAGGCCGCAGGCGGCCAGCATGCCGATCTCGCGGGCGGTGATGCGCAGGCCCCGGCGCAGGACCGTCTCGCCGGCGGCCATGTCACCCCCGGCGTAGCCGATGAACTGGCCCGGCCGCGCCGCCTGAACGAGGTCGATGGCCAGCACCGCGTCGAGGAACTCGGTCTGCTCGACCATCACCACCGCGTCGGCGCCGCGCGGGATGACGCCGCCGGTGGCGATGGGGGTGGCGCTGCCCTCGGCCACGGCGAGGCTCGGCGCGACACCGCAGGCCAGGATCTCACGGTTGAGGACGAGGCGCCGGGGGCTCGCCGCACCGGCGCCCTGGGTGTCCGTGGCCCGCACGGCGAAGCCATCCACCAGGGCCCGGTCGAAGGGCGGCACGTCGATGGGGGAGGCGACATCCGTGGCGAGCACACGGCCGAGGGCCTCGGCCAACGGGACGTCCTCGGGCGGCAGGACCCGATGGGGAACCGCCGCCCGAAAGCGCGTCGCGGCCTCCTCCCGGCTGACGACGGACAGGAACTGCTCCTGCCGGGCGGCGGCGGCCAGGCGTTCGCGAAACGGGATCTCGTACTCCGGCATCGTCACAGGGTCAGGACCTCGACCGTCGTGCCCTCCGGATAGCCTTCCAGTTCCGGCGGCACCAGGATCGCTCCGTTGGCCTCGGCGAGGCGCGACAGGACGAGGTCGGCCCCGCCGAGCGGCTCGACGACGCCGGCGTGGCGGCGCACGAACACCACGTCGCTCACCCCGATGGTGGCGCTGACCTTGCGCGTCAGGATTCCGCTCACGGGCTCTGGCCCATCGCCACCCGACAGGGCGGCGAGGAGTGGACGCCCGAGGGCGAGGTACACGGAGAGCGCGGCTTCCGGGCGGCCCGGGAGCAGCAGGACGGAACGGCCGTCGGCGCGCCCGATGGCGGCGGTCTCGCCCGACCGGATCGCGATGCCGTGAGCCAGGACCTCGCCGGCCAGCGCCAGGGCGGCGACGCTGTGGTCCGTCCGCCCCGGACCGGTTCCGCCGAGGACCAGAACGGCGTCAACCGCAGCCGCACGGATCGCCGACGCGATCGCCGCGGGATCATCCGGTACGGTGACGGGCGTACCGGGATCGCCGCCATCGGCCGCAATCAGGGCCGCCAGGGTTTCGGCCAAGGGCGCCGAACCACCGGTGGCGACGAGGGCGACGCGCGGGCTGCGCACCGGGACTTGAGCGAGGCCCGCCGCGGCCAAGGCGAGAAGGTGCAGCGGTCCGACACGCGTACCGGCGGCGAGAACGCGCGTACCGGCCGCGAGATCCTCGCCCGGCCGGCGGACTCCGTCGCCGGCGGGGGCATCCGCGACGAACGTCCGGCCCTCCAGAGCCTCGGGCGGCAGCACGGTATCGGCGCAGTCGGGGAGAATCTCACCGGCCTCGACCCAGACCGGCGGCGCACTCGGGAGAATCGGTGCGTATGCCGAGGCCCCGGTGACGCCTTCGGCCTCCACCGCCCAGCCGTCACGCAGGGCCGTCGGCCGTTCGGGCGAGTTTCGGTTCGCGACCACGTCGTGGGCCGCCGCGAAACCCAAGGTCAAGGTCGCCGGAAGCACCCGCTCCGCGACGGGAACCACGCCCGAGACGAGGCGTGCCACCGCGTCGGCCAGCGGCATCAGGGCCGCCGAGGCGTGCCGCGTCACGCCGTTTCCACGAGGACGCGCAGTCGGCAAATCCCAGCTTCCATCCACGCAGGGCCATCCATACGACTCCGCATGCGGCATCGGCCTGCGTTGATCAAGCGTGTGCGGTGCAGGTCTGCGCGGCACAGGGCCCCAGGGTGCGTCCGGGGACAGGGCCGTCGCGCCTCGGCTATGGTCCGGCCGAACCGGCGGGGAGCCGGCCCGTTGGAACCGAGAGCCATGCGGCCCCTGCGCGTCATGCGATCCGTCCTTGGAATGTTCGGCCTGTTGGCCGTGTCGCTGGCGACTCTTCCGGCCCTGGCGCAGATGCGCGGCCATGGTGGTCCGGTGCGGGCGCTGGCGGTGGTCCCGGGTGGAGACATCGCGATTTCGGGCGGTTTCGACCAGGCGGTGATCGTGTGGGGAATCGCGACCGGCACCGCGCTGAGTGTCCTGCGCTTCCACGAAGGGGCGGTGAACGCGGTCGCAACCCTACCGGACGGCGGCTTCGCCACGGCCTCGGAGGACGGCCGCATCGCCCTGTGGCGCATTGGGCGGTCGGAGCCCGAGCGCGTCCTCTCCGAGCACACCGGACCGGTGGCCGGGCTGGCGGTATCGCCGGACGGGCTCCAGATCGCCTCCGCGTCCTGGGACGGGACGGCGCGGGTCCGACCCCTGGCCGGCGGCCCCGGGCGGGTGCTCGAAGGGCACACGGGCCCCATCAACGCCGTCGCCTTTCTGTCCGACGGACGGATCGCCACCGCCGGCTACGATGCCACCTTGCGGATCTGGCCGAGTGCGGACGGGCCGCCGCGCGTCACCCCCCTTCCGACGCCCCTGAACGCCCTCGCGGTGACCCGTGACGGCGAAATCGCCGTGGCGGGCGGGGATGCCATCGTGCGCTTGCTGCGCCCCGACGGCGGTGAGCGGGCGGCCGTCGATGTCGGACCGAACCCGGTGATAGCCCTGGCTTTCTCGCCGGACGAGACCCGCTTGGCCGCAGCCACGGCGGGCGGCACCGTCGCTCTCATCGATCGCGCCAGCGGCCGCATCCTGCGCCGCCTCGTCGGGCCGGGCCTGCCGGTGTGGTCCGTGGCGTGGCGGGGCGACGAACTCGTCACGGGCGGCAGCGACCGGCTGGTCCGACGCTGGAACGCCACCACGGGCGAGCCCATCGGCGCCCTGAGTTTGCCGCGCCCGGCCGACACCCTGGCGGCTTTTCACGGCGATCGCGGCGCAGAAGTCTTCCGCGCCTGCATCGCCTGCCACGCCCTGACGCCGGAGGCCGGCCCGCGGGCCGGCCCGAATCTCGCCGGCATCATCGGTCGCCGCATCGCGAGCGAGCCCGGGTATCGCTATTCCGATGCCCTGAAATCCATGGACCTCGTCTGGGACACCACCACCATCGCCCGCCTGTTCGAGGTCGGCCCGGCCCGCTACACGCCGGGCACCCGCATGCCCGAGCAGACCATCACCGACGCGGACGACCGCGCGGCCCTGGTGCGGTTCCTCGAAAAGGCGACCGCCCTGCCGTGACACGGGCCGGTCAGGGCCGCCGGACCATGTAGCGGGCGTCGGCCCCGTAGCTCGCGAGCTTCTCCGCCGAAGGGGGGCAGGGCGCCTCACGGAACCCATGAGCCCGCCAGAAGGGGACGGACCTGTTCACCGCCACCAGGGCGATGGCCGCACCGTCGGAGCGCGCCACGAGATCGGCCACGGCCGCGCGGGCATGGCCCTGGCCCGCCGCCCGCGGGTGCAGCCCAAGATCATGAACGTGGATCGCATCGTGGCCCGCGATGCTTTCCAAGGCTTGATTCAGGGGCGGGATGCGGCCAAGCGGCCAGGGATAGGCGATGAGATAGCCGCGGATCGCACCGGCCTCCGGCGCCAGCACCCGGCAAAAGGTCGGGCTTGCCCGGAGGCGCTCCGCGAAGCGCTCGGGTGCCTCGTAATGGTCCGGAAACAGGGCCTCAGCGAGGGCGACGACCGCGCCGAGATCGTGCGGCATCATGGGCCGCCAGGACAAGCCGTCCATCGGACCCGCTCAAACGGCCTCGCCCCGCTCCGTCCGCTCACGGAAGTAATCCTCGGTCGTACGGGTGCGCGTCCGCTCCGGCCCGGCATGGGGATCGAAGCCCTGGTTGAGGGCCGCTTCGACGCGGCAATCCTCGCACATCATCAGGGCATTGATCCGCTCTGCGCCGCCGGAGCCCGAGAACATCCAGTGACGCTCGCGCAGCTTCTCGACGACCCGCTCGATGGTGCTGCGGGTGCCGAACGGCTTGGCGCAACTGATGCAGCAGAACGGCTCCTCTTCCTTCACCACGCGGCGCGGCGCGGTCCAGGCCTCGAAGTCGAGGCCGGGCCGGAGATCGATCACCGATTCCGGGCAGGTCGCCGCGCACAGGCCGCACTGGACGCACAGGCTCTCCTCGAAGGCCAGCAACGGCCGTTCGGCGCTGTCCGAAAGGGCATGCGTCGGGCAGGCGCCGACACAGGCGAGGCAGAGGGTGCAATCTTCCGTGCGGAAGTCGAGTCCGCCGAAGGGGGCACTGGCCGCCAGGGGCACATAGGCCGTCGGGCGAGGCGCCGCCTCGTACATCTCGCGGAAGGCGAAGCGCAGCACCTCGCGCTTGCCGCCGACGGGCATGAACCGGCTCGGACGGGACGACGCGGCGCCGATGCGGGCTTCCGACAGAGCCGCCCCGAGGGCGTCCGGATCGTCGGTCTCGATCACCGAGATGGCCGGTCCCGCCCCGCCATATCCGAGGGCCTGCGCCAGGGTGTCGGCGAGCGCCACCGTGCGGTGGAGGCTGTCGAGGTCGTGGTGGGGCCGGGCACGGGCGAGGACATGCACGCCCGTGGCCCCATAGGCGAACAGCGCCGCCATCGCCTCGGGGCCGAGTTGGGTGATTTCATTGAGGCGCACGGGCAGGACGCGGGCGGGCAGGCCGTCACCGTGGCTGGCCAGGGCATCGATGAGCGGCTCGCCGTGATCGCCGTCGTGGAACAGGATCGTCGCGTCCTGGCCGCCGGCCTCGGAGTAGGCAAGCATCAGGCCGCGCAGGCGTCGCATCAGGGCATCCGCGGGCGGCACGGCGTAGGCGGCCGCCCCCGTCGGGCAGACGGCCGCGCAGTTGCCGCAGCCGGCGCAGACGGCGGGATCGATGGCCACGGTGTCGCCCGCCGACGCGATGGCGCCCGTGGGGCAGACTTCGAGGCAGCGGGTGCAGCCGGTGATGCGCGAGCGCGAATGCGCGCAGAGATCGGCCCGGAAATCCACGAACCGGGTCTTGTCGAAGGTGCCGACGAGATCGGCCGCCGCCGTGATGGCGCGTTCCACCGCCGCCGGGTCGCGCGGGTCGGCGCGCATATACCCGATGCGGAGGTCGTGAGCCGGAAACAGCGGCGTGCCGCCGCTCAAGTCGAGGACCACGTCGCAGGTCGAGGTGGCACCGTTGCGCGGCAGGCCGAAGACGAGGTGCGTCCGCGAGGACGGGGCGGGGAGGGCGTAATCGTCGATCCGGAGTTCGAAGGCCCCGAGGCGGCCGGTGGCGCCCGCGATGGTGCCCTGGAGAACCGGGAAGTCGTTGCGCTGCGGCGGCTCGACGGCGTCCGGCCGGGTCAGCAGGACGGTGACGTCGAGATCCCCTGCAAGCCGCCGTCCCGCCTCGATGGCGACGGCGTCGCGGCCGTAGATGAGCGCCACGCCCTGGCTCTCGATGGAGACGGTGCTGGCGTCGGGGACGGGCTCGGCCGCGGCGGCCAGAAGAGCCGCCATCTTGGGACCGGCCCGACCGGCCTCGGTGGACCAGCCGGCGGTCTCGCGGATCTTGGCGTAGGTGACGCGGTCCTCGGCACCCAGTTCCTCGGCGACCTCGTCGAACAGGGGCGACTGAAGGGTGCAGGACACGGTGACGGGGACGCCCGTGCCGAGGGTTTCGCGGAAGCGGTCGAGTTCCCGGCCACAGAGCTGGTCGGCGGTCTTCAGCGTCCCGCCGCAGCCGCGCGCGATGGCGGTAGCGTCGAGGGGCATGGTGCCCTCGCAGGAACAGGCGAACACGAGACGATCGGACACGGGGCAACCTGAGGCGTTGGGGACCGGCGCGGCCCCTTCGCGGGGCCTCGCGCATCCGTTATATAATCGAACGGTTCGAAACTACGAACGCACCAATTGATCGCACCGGGCGCGGCCCCCGTCCGGCCCGCGAAGTCCCACCCGCGAAAGTACCCGGATTGAACGCGCGCCCATGACAGTCCCGTCCGCGACCGATCCGGCGCGCCTCGTGCTGCCGCCGGCCTTCACCGGCCTGCGCGCACCGGCGACGGATGACGCCTTCGCGCGCGCCTGTGCGCTCGCCGCGGACGAAGGCGGCGATGCGGCCGGTACCCTGGTTCTGGTCGAGCGGGAGGATGTCCTCGATCTCGCGGTCGTCCTCGCCCCCGGGGAGCCGCTCGCGTCGGCCCGCCGTGCCCTCCTTCTCGGCATGGTGGCTCTCGTCGATGCCGTGGGGACTCACGGGCCGCCGGAGATGCCCATCACCCTGCTCTGGCCGGACGAACTGAGGTTCGACGGGGCGCGTCTCGGCGGCGGACGCCTCGGCTGGCCACGGGACTGCGCCGAGGATGCGGTTCCGGACTGGCTGGTCTTTTCCGCCATGCTGCTCGTCTCGAAGCCTCACGGCGACGATCCTGGTCTGACTCCGGACTCCACGGCTCTGGACGAGGAAGGCTTCGGGCCCGGCATCCGCCTCGCCCTGGTGGAGAGTTTCGCGCGAAACCTCATGAAGGCGTTCGCCACCTGGGCGGAAGACGGGTTCGACGGCATCGCGGCGCGCTACCTCGCCCATATGCCGGCGGCCGTCGGGGCGCGGGCGGAAATCGACCGCAACGGCGATGCCGTCCTCGAGCATGACGGCGCGGTCGAGCGCCTGCCGCTCGCCCCCTGCCTGACGACGCCGGTCTGGCGCGATCCCGCCACCCGGGCGGTACGGCTGTGAGCCCCCTCAAGCTGCCCCGAACCCTGCGTCTCGACCCGTCCGACAGCTTCGTGTTCGCGGACGCCGCCGAGCCCGGCGAATGGGCCGTGACCGGCTCGTTCCTGTTCTGGGACCGGGATCTGTCGAACCTGACGGGCAAGGACCGGGTCGCCTTTCGCTCGGGGTTCCTCGGGGTGCGCTCGTTCGGGTTCTCGACCCTGGTGGTGGTGAGCGAGGCGAGCGAGGCCGAGCGGGACGAGGCCGTCGCGGACCTGGCGCACCATCTGCGGGAACGCCTCGGCGCACCGGACCAGGCGGCCGCCCTCGCGGCGGCGCGGGACGAGATCGATTTCGCCGCCTCCCTCTGCGACCTTCCCGTCGGCACCGTCGTGGCGATGCATCGCACGGAGACGGACGGCGCGATCGCGGAAGCGTTTCGCACGTTGCACCAGAAGCCCGGCGGCGAGGACCGCCTCCATGCCGGCGCCCGCGCCTTCCGTTTCGTCGAGACCGACGAGGACGAGCCGGAGGAGCGCGCCGACCTCGTCGGTCTCGCGCGACGCGACCGGACGGAGCCATGATGCCGCACGCAGCCAACAGGGGCCGTTGCCAGGAATGACCGAGTTCTGGGTATCGAGCGGCCACCATCTCACCCGCCGCACGGAAGGCGGCGGCCTCGGGGCCACCGACGAGTTGATCCTCGCCTATCTGGCGCGGCCGGAATTGATCCCGCCGGAAGAAGCGTGCGCCGCCGAGCGGAGGCTCCACGCCGATCTCCTGGCCGAGCCCCGACGCACCGTAACCACGGAGGCCTTGGCGGCCATCGTGGATGCCGACGCACGGGAGAACTGGGCGGTGCTCCTGGCATTCCGCGACCGGCTTCTCGCTGCGCGCTCCATCGAGGCGGCTTACTTGAGTCTCGTGCGCGAGGGCCTGCAGGGCACGCCGTCCCTGTTCCTCAACCAACTCGTGCACCTCATCCTGCGCAATGCGCTGGATTCGTGCGACGATCCCTACGTCCTGCGGGCGGCCGAACTGTTCTTCCGCACCCAGCGGGTGAGCCGGCACGAGGGCGCCGTGCTCCTCGCCGATGCCGAGGTGATCGAGGCGCGCGAGGGCTCCGCCCCGCTCTCCCCCCTCGTGGCGATGCTCGGCAAGGAAGCCGCCAACGAGCTCGATGTGCTGAACGACGAGAATGCCTGGACCTACTGGAGCCGCTCGGACGCATTCTCCATGGCGCTCAATCTCGGATCGAGCCCCCGGAGCCGGGAGGGTCTGGCCCGCGTCATCGAGGTGTTCGTGCGTCACCTCCTCAACACCGAGGTCACGGTGACCCCCCTCGACCGGCTCGAGGACACGGACTGGCGCTGGTTCGTCGGCCTCGACGCGGAGGGCACGCGCATCGGCAACGCGCTCTGGCGGGGCGAGACCGTCGATTCCACGACGCAGGAGCGGGTGATCGCACTCTTCCGGCTCGTTTTCGCCGACACGGGCCAGGTCGACCCGAAGGTCGGCGACAGACCGGTCTACCTGATCCTCGCGGGCACAACGACGAACCAGGTCCAGATGAAGCCGCAGAACATCGTCGCCGGCCTGCCCCTGCGTGCTGCCTCCCCGGCGGCTTGAGGAACCTCCCCATGTCCGACTCCCCCCCCGACAATCACTTCGAAGTCGGTGTCGTCGTGGAGAAGCGTCGCCTGAAAGGGCCGTGGGCGACCCACGCCTGGCTCCCCGTCGCGATCCTGCCGGCGGCCCCCGCCGCGCCGCCGGGGACGCGCCTCTCGGGCACCGAGGACGAGGGCACCTATTATGCGGGTGCCTACGACGTTCATCTGCACCCGGCCGAGACCGCGCATTACCGCGACAATCTCGTGTCCGGACGCCCCTCCCTCTGGGTCGCCCTGCGCAAGCTCGGCGAGGGGGATTACGAGGTCGCCACCGTCACGGCCGACCCCTACGAGGGCGAATCCATGGCCGAGGGCATCGGCGAGGTGGTCGAGGCGGTGCCGATGCCGCCCGATCTGCAAGCCAAGCTCCTCGCCTTCTTCGAAGCGCACCACATCGAGCGCGTGTTCGAGAAGCGCAAACGAGACCGGGCCGACCCCGAAGCCCTGGCCCGGCAGGCCGGCGGTTCCGGCACCGGAGCCGGCCGCAAGGGGAGACGGTCATGAGCGACGGCTTCCTGTCGCGCTGGGCTCGGCGCAAGCGCGACGTTCGCCTCAGCGAGCGGGCGGAGATCCCGCCGGTTGCGGAGGACTTCGTCGACCATCCCCCCACCCCGGCGGACGAGACCGTCGCGTCGGATGCGGCCGCCGAGGCGGAACGCGACCTCCTAGCCGATTTGCCCTCCCTCGCGGACCTCACGGCGGAGACGGACCTGACGCCGTTCCTGCGTGCCGGCGTACCCTCGGCCATGCGCAACGCCGCGCTTCGAAAGATGTGGTCCGTCGATCCCGCCATCCGCGACTTCGTCAGCGAAGCGCGGGAATATGCCTACGATTGGAATACGCCCGGCGGCGTGCCGGGCCTCGGCCCGCTCCTGCCCGTTGACGACGTGAAGGCCATGCTCGGCCGGCTGTTCAACCGCGATCCATCCGAACCGCTCGCCGCCGACACGAGCCGGGTGGAACCGGCACCGCAGGCCGATGCCGAAAGCGAGACTTTCGAGAGCGCTGCTTCCGAAGGGCAGCCGGTCGCCGAGGCGTCGGACGCGTCGAAGCTCCTGGCGAAACCGATGGACAGTACCGCTCCTGCGAATTCCCCGGAACCAGCACGCGCAACATCGATCAATACAGTTTCAGTATCGCGCCTGCGACGCCATGGCGGTGCTAGGCCAAGCTGAGCTGTGGAATCGGGATTGCGCCAGTCTCGAACGCTTTTTATCGTAGCTCCAAAGTACGATCCCGGCTTACGGTGCTGAGCGAAACACCCGGATACCGTCGGCTCGCGCCATGGCGCAGCGGACGTTCCGTGAAGGTCACGCAGATCGGGATCGTCCCGGGTTCAAGGTCGCAAGGTTCAGGTTCGAGAGTGGGATGCGTTCCGTCGCAGGGGCCAACGAGCACGCGGACGAAGGGCGTCAGAACGGTCACGCTCCGATGAGCGCGACCGTCGACGACGTCGATCATGGGCGCGCCCAGCACTACGATCTTCTCGCCGTTCTCCTCGGGCATGCGCCGGACCGGGCCGTGCTCGAAACCCTCGGGCGACTTCGGGGCGGGGACAGTCTGCTCGGCCAGCCCGTCGAGGTTCTGGCGCGCGCCAGCCGCGAGGTGGTCCCGGAAACGGTGGCACGCGAATATCACGACCTTTTCGTCGGGGTCGGTCGCGGCGAGCTCCTGCCCTACGCGTCCTACTACCTCACCGGCTTCCTCAACGAACGGCCCCTCGCTCGGGTGCGTGAGGATCTGCGGAGTCTCGGGATCGAGCGGGATACGGCGATGACCGAGCCCGAGGATCACCTCGCGATCCTCCTCGATTGCATGGCCGGGCTCGTGGCCGGTCGGTTCGACGCGGCACCCGACGCCGCGCGAGACTTTTTCACGAGGCATCTGGAGCCCTGGGCCGGGCGTTTCTTCGCCGATCTGGAGCGGGCGAAGGCCGCGCGCTTCTATCGGACCGTCGGTGGATTGGGTCGTGCCTTCATCGAGGTGGAGGCGCAGGCCTTCGCGATGGACGCATGACCCCCCGCCATCCGAATTCAATGGATCGCGCCGACGGCGCATCCCCCGCCGTTTGAGGAGTGTCGACCATGCGACAGGATCCGAAAGACCAGAAGGACCGGCTCGGTCGTCGCCAGTTCTTCCGCGCGCTCGGCGGCGGAACGGTCGCGGCCGCCGTCGGTGTCTCGGCGACGCCCATGACGGCGACGGACGCCCAGGCCTACGACCCCGGCCAGGACGAGACCAAGGGGCGCTACCGGCTCACCGACCACGTGAAGGCGTTCTACCGGACCAACGGGTACGAGACGCTGAAGAACAGCACCAACGACGCCGGCAAGAAGTGAGGCAGCCATGCTGACGAAGCGTAAGAGCGGCGCGGCGAGCCGCACCAAGCATCAGGCCGTGGCCGCCGGCCTCGCCTCCGGCATGCTCGACCGCCGCGGGTTCCTGCAGAAATCCGGTCTCGCCGCTGGCGCGCTCGCGGCGGCAGGCTCGCTCCAGCTCGGCTCCGTGCGGCAGGCCCGCGCCGCCGGCTCCTCGGCGGTCGGCCCCGAGACCGTCATCAAGAAGAACGTCTGCACCCACTGTTCGGTGGGCTGCACGGTGACGGCCGAAGTGGTCAACGGCGTCTGGGTCGGTCAGGAGCCGTCCTACGCGAGCCCGATCAACCGCGGCACGCACTGCGCCAAGGGCGCGGCCATTCGCGAACTCGTCTCCTCCGATCGCCGCCTGAAATACCCCATGAAGCTCGTTGCCGGCCAGTGGCAGCGCATCTCGTGGGACCAGGCCATCGACGAGATCGGCGACAAGCTCGCGGCGATCCGTGAGAAGAACGGCGCCGACTCGGTCTACTGGCTCGGCTCGGCCAAGTTCACCAACGAAGCCGCCTACCTCATGCGCAAGTTCGGCGCATTCTGGGGGACCAACTCCGTCGACCACCAGGCGCGCATCTGCCACTCGACCACGGTGGCGGGGGTGGCCAACACCTGGGGCTACGGCGCCCAGACCAACTCGTACAACGACATCCGCAACGCCAAGACGATGATCATCCTCGGCGGCAATCCGGCCGAGGCTCACCCTGTCTCCATGCAGCACGTGCTGTCCGGCAAGGAGATCAACCGCGCGAACATGATCGTCATCGATCCGCGCTTCACCCGCACGGCCGCCCACGCCACCGAGTACGTCCGCATCCGTTCGGGCACGGACATCCCGGTCGTCTGGGGCATCCTCTGGCACGTCTTCCAGAATGGCTGGGAGGACAAGGAGTTCATCGCCCAGCGCGTCTACGCCATGGACGACGTCCGTAAGGAAGTCGCCAAATGGACGCCCGAGGAGGTCGAGCGCGTCTCCGGCGTGCCCGGCGAGCAGTTGCGCCGGGTGGCGGAGAAATTCGCCAAGGAGAAGCCCGCCACCCTGATCTGGTGCATGGGCGCGACCCAGCATACGGTGGGCACCGCCAACGTGCGCGCGCTCTGCATCCTGTGTCTCGCCACCGGCAACGTCGGCAAGCCGGGCACCGGCGCCAACATCTTCCGCGGTCACACCAACGTGCAGGGCGCCACAGATCTGGGCCTCGATGTCACGTCGCTGCCGCTCTATTACGGCCTCGTCGAGGGCGGATGGCGCCATTGGGCCCGCGTCTGGGACGTACCCTACGAGTGGCTGCAGTCGCGCTTCGACGAGGTGCCGGCCACGGCGGGTCGCAAGGCCCGCACGCGCAAGGAGAACATGGAAGCGCCTGGCATTACCTCGACCCGGTGGTTCGATGCGGTGAACCTGCCGCCGGAGCAGATCGACCAGCGCAGCCCGCTGAAGGCCTTCATGGTGTTCGGCCACGGCGGCAACACCGTCACCCGACTTCCCGAGGCGGTGGAGGGCATGAACAAGCTCGAGTTGCTGGTGGTGGCTGATCCGCACCCCACGACTTTCGCAGCCCTCGATGCCCGCCAGGACAACACCTACCTGCTACCGATCTGCACCTCCCTCGAGATGGAGGGTTCGCGCACGGCCTCGAACCGCTCGATCCAGTGGGGCGAGCAGATCGTCGAACCGGCCTTCGAGTCGAAGAACGACTACGAGGTGCTGTACCGGCTTGCGACCAAGCTCGGCTTCGCCGAAACCCTGTTCAAGAACATCAAGGTCGAGAACAACATTCCCTCGGCGGAGGATCTCCTGCGCGAGATCAACCGCGGCGGCTGGTCCACGGGCTATTGCGGCCAGAGCCCCGAGCGCCTGAAGGCGCATATGCGCAACCAGGCGAAGTTCGACCTCATCACCCTGCGCGCGCCAAAGGACGATCCGGAGGTCGGCGGCGACTATTACGGCCTGCCCTGGCCGTGCTGGGGCAAGCCGGAACTCCGGCATCCGGGTTCGGCGATCCTCTACAACACATCGCTTCACGTGAAGGATGGCGGCAGCACCTTCCGGGCGCGCTTCGGCACCGAGCGCAACGGCGAGACCCTGCTGGCGGAAGATTCCTTCACCAAGGGCTCCGACCTCACGGACGGCTATCCCGAGTTCACCTTCGGGGTGTTCAAGAAGCTCGGATGGGACAAGGACCTCACGGATGAGGAGCGCGCCACCATCCTGAAGATCGGTGGCGAGAAGCCCGACACCGTGAGTTGGGCCACCGACCTGTCGGGCGGCATCCAGCGCGTCTGCCTCGACCACGGCGTGATCCCGTTCGGCAACGGCAAAGCCCGCGCCAACGCCTGGAACCTGCCCGACCCCGTGCCCGTGCACCGCGAGCCGATCTACACGCCGCGCCCCGACCTCGTGGCGAAGTACCCGACCCGGCCGGACGAGCGTCAGTTCCGCATGCCGAACATCGGCTTCTCCGTGCAGAAATCGGCGGTGGAGCGCAACGTCGCGCGCGACTTCCCGATCATCCTCACCTCCGGCCGCCTCGTCGAGTACGAGGGCGGCGGCGAGGAGACCCGCTCGAACCCGTGGCTCGCCGAACTCCAGCAGGACATGTTCGTCGAGATCAACACCGGTGATGCGTCCGAGCGCGGCATCAAGGACGGTCAGTTCGTTTGGGTGACGGGCGCCGAGAACAGCGCGAAGGCCAAGATGAAGGCGCTCGTCACCGACCGCGTCGGAAAGGGCGTCGCCTTCATGCCCTTCCACTTCTCGGGTTGGTACGAGGGCAAGGACATGCGCGACTACTACCCGAAGGGGACCGACCCGGTGGTGCTGGGCGAGAGTTCGAACTCAGTCACCACCTACGGCTTCGACCCTGTGACGGGCATGCAGGAGACGAAGTGTACCCTGTGCCAGATCAAGGCCGCGTGAGAGGAGCGCATCCATTATGGCCCGTATGAAGTTCCTCTGTGACGCCGACCGTTGCATCGAGTGCAACGCCTGCGTCACCGCGTGCAAGAATGAGCACGAGGTGCCCTGGGGCATCAACCGCCGCCGCGTCGTCACCCTCAACGACGGCAAGCCGGGCGAGCGCTCGGTCTCCATGGCGTGCATGCACTGCACCGACGCGCCCTGCGCCGCCGTGTGCCCGGTGAACTGCTTCTACACCACGGCCGACGCCGTGGTGCTGCACTCCAAGGACATCTGCATCGGCTGCGGCTACTGCTTCTACGCCTGCCCGTTCGGCGCACCCCAGTATCCGCGCGTCGGCAACTTCGGCTCGCGCGGCAAGATGGACAAGTGCACCTACTGCTCGGGCGGTCCAGAAGCCGATTTCTCGGTGGCCGAGTACGAGAAGTACGGCTCGAACCGCCTCGCCGAGGGCAAGCTTCCGCTGTGCGCCGAAATGTGCTCGACGAAAGCGTTGCTCGCCGGCGACGGCGAGATGATCGCCGAGATCTACAAGCAGCGCGTGGTCAAGCGCGGCTACGGCTCCGGCGCCTGGGGCTGGAAGACCGCCTACCGCGAGACCGTGGCGATCTGATCGCCCCTCCGGGGCCGCCGCCCGCGGCGGCCTCAACGACGAGAAGCATTCGAAAGGAACGCCGATGCGGCGGGCAGTCACGCTCTTCAGCACCCTCGTCCTCGCGACGACGCTCCTGGCCGCCCCGGGCGCCTTCGACGCCGCACGGGCGCAGAACCCGATCACCCAGGACGGGCAGAACCCCATGGGCGCCAAGCCCACGGCGGATTCGGTCAACGAGGAATTCCTGTTCAAGCAGGCCGACAAGATCACCGGCCGCGTCAGCATCCCCGACCGGAAATCCGCCAACCTGATTCAGCCGCAGGGCCGCGAGTACCGGGCCTTTCGCGAGTCCTGGCTACCCTGGATCGGCGCGCTCGGCATCCTCGGCATGATCGCGGCGCTCGGTGGGTTCTTCCTGTGGCGCGGACGCATCCTCACCGACGACACCCAGGAATCGGGCAAGAAGATCCTGCGGTTCAACGCGTTCGAACGGTTCGCCCACTGGATGACGGCCACATGCTTCATCATCCTGTCGTTGTCCGGCCTGAACTACATCTTCGGCAAGCGCCTGCTCATGCCGGTCATCGGCCCGGAGGCCTTCGGCACCCTGGCGCAATGGGCGAAGTACAGCCACGTCTACCTCGCGTGGCCGTTCATGCTCGGCGTGGTGATCATGATCGCCGTGTGGGTGAAGGACAACATCCCGAATCGGATCGATTGGGCCTGGATCAAGGCCGGCGGCGGCTTCATCGGAAAAACCCACCCCCATGCCGAGCGCTTCAACGCCGGCCAGAAGGGTGTGTTCTGGATGGTCGCGGGATTCGGTGCGGCCATGGGTGTCACCGGCCTGATGATGCTGTTCCCGTTCGCGCTCCTCGACATCAACGGCATGCAGGTCATGCAGGTGATCCACGCCCTCATCGGTGTCGCCTTCATCGTCGGCATCCTCGCGCACATCTACATCGGTACGCTCGGCATGAAGGGCGCCTACGACGCCATGGGCAGCGGCAAGGTCGATCTCGCCTGGGCCCGCGCGCACCACGACCTCTGGGTGGAGAAGGAACAGGCCAAGACGGCCAGCGGCCCGCAGCTCACGGGACGCCACCCCGCGCCGGCCGAATGATACGGACGAGGAAGAACACGTCATGAAAGCCTTCGCCGCCGCCGTCATCGCCGCCATCGCCCTCGGCGTGCTGGCCATGTACGCGCTCACCAGCAACCAGACTTTCGCCTATCAGGCCTTCGCGACCTCGGGTGCGCGCGTATCGGAGCCGGGTATCAATCTCGTTGGACCGAAATGGAACGGCATGCCGGTGGTGGGCGAGGCCAACGACGCCGCTCACGGCAAGGCCGAAGGCGAGGCCTCCCACCCGAAGCGGTCCTGACGCGCGCGCCATCGGATCGGCGGACCAATCGCATCGGACAGACACCCGCGCGGTCCCAGGAGTTTGAGGAAACGAGCATGCTGAAATCCCTGTCGCGCATCGCACTCCTCACGACGGCGACCCTGCTCGCGTTACCGGCCTCGGCGCAGGACGCCGCCCCTCCGGCGGCGTCAGGCGGACCGGCCGATCTCTGCAAGGAGTTGCTGGCGTTCGTGACGGCGCCGGAAGCCAAGAAGCAGGAGGGCGCCACGCCACCGAGCCAGACGACGGCGGTGTCGAACCCGTCCGGCAAGAGCGAGGGCAAGCCCTCCGGCGGTGGCGGTGAGCCTCAACAGAAATCCGGCTTGAGCGGCGCCACGGGATCCAGCGACACGGTGGCGCCCGGCGATCGCAAGAGTGCCCTCGCCCAGGCGAACGCATCGGCAAAGGCGGCGGCTGCACCGGCGGCCTCGCCCCCGCCGCCGAAACCCGACGCCGCCACCGTGGCGGGTATCGAGACCGCAGCCGCCAGCAACGACCAGGCCGGCTGCCGCGCGGCGGCCCGCACCATGCGCAAGGCCGGCGTTCCGATGCCGCCGCCGCTCCTGGCGCTCGCAGCCCTCGATCTCAAGTTTCAGACCGGCCGGTAGGCTTTGCGCCGACGCCGGTTCTCATGGACCGGAGCCTTCGAGATCCGTCGCGTGGCGGGTCTGCCGATCGACCTCGTCCCGAACACCACGGCCCGCCATGAGGATTTCCGACAGGAAGGCCGCAATGGCGGCGACAGTGCAGATCAGCGCCACGCCGAAGCATCCGAACAGGATCGAGGCGGTGGCCGCATCGCGCAACGCTCCGACATACAGGGTCAGAACGGCGAGGCCGGTCATGATGCCGCCGATCGAGGCGAGCACCACCGCGACATCGAGCACGAACGAGCGTCGGCGCAGGTAGGACAATTGCTGCGCGAGCCGCCCTGCTTCGTTTGGGCCGGCCCCGCGCAGGTGGGACGACGCGGCGTCGACCTTGTCGGCCACGCGCCCGAGGCGCGTCGAGAACACGTTCAGCAGGGTCGCCAGCGCCGTCAGCAGAAAGGCCGGCGCGAGGGCGATCTGAATGACGTGGGCGATGTCGTCGGGGGCCGTGGGAGACGTCTGGGCGAGCATGGGTTTCCGTCGAGCGTCAGCTTCGGGCCGTCGATCCGGGCCGTGGTGCGAAGAGGAGAACGATGGCCCCGGCGACCATGCAGCTGACGGAGCCGAGGAGAACGCCGATCTTGGTTTCGGTCTCCAGGGCGGGTGTGTCCGCGAAGGCGAGGAGACCGATGAAGAGGCTCATGGTGAAGCCGACGCCGCACAGGAGTGACAAGCCGTAGAGCTGCCACCACCCTGCATGGGCCGGACGCGGGGCGAGGCCGAGTTTGACGGCGACGGCGATCATGCCGAACACCCCGATCTGCTTGCCGAGGAACAGCCCAAGGGCCACGCCGAGCGTCACCGGTTCCAACAGCATCGCGGCGGACATGCCCCCCAGCGCCACGCCCGCATTGGCAAAGCCGAAGATCGGCAGCACCACGAAGGACGACCAGGGTTGGAGGGCGTGCTCCAGCTTGTGCAGCGGAGATGCCGGGTCGTCGGGCTTGGCCGGGCTGGTGCGCAAGGGGATCGTCAGGGCCAGCACCACGCCCGCGATGGTGGCGTGAATGCCGGACCCGAGAACGAGAACCCACAGGACCGCGCCGAGGAGCAGGTACGGGGTGAGCCGGCTCACCCCGGCTCGGTTCAGGGCGACCAGGGCCGCGACGGTGATCACGGCCCCGACCAGCATCGGCAGCGACAGGCTGGCGGTATAGAACGCGGCGATGATGAGAACCGCCCCGAGGTCGTCCAGGATGGCGAGCGCCGTGAGGAACACCTTCAGGGAGACCGGCACGCGCGGCCCGAGGAGCGCCAGGACTCCCAGGGCGAACGCGATATCGGTCGCCGTCGGGATCGCCCAGCCGCGCAGGGTCTCCGGTGAGGCGCGATTCACGAACACGTAGATCAACGCCGGCGCGAGCATGCCGCCGAGGGCCGCCACACCCGGTAGGATCCGGTCGGGCCACGTACGCAGGCGGCCGTCGAGGACTTCACGTTTGATCTCGAGGCCGACCAGCAGGAAGAACACCGCCATGAGGCCGTCGTTGACCCAATGCAGCACGCTCAAGGGCCCGAGATGGGCTGCCAGCAATCCGAAGTAGGCTGACGCGAGGGGCGAGTTGGCGATGAGGAGCGCCAAGGCCGCGCTCGCCATGAGGACGAGGCCACCGCCGGCATCGCTCCGCAGGGCGGCACGAAGGGCGGATACGGGCCGTGGAACGGAGGAGACCTTCATGCGGCGAGGCCTGCCAGCGATTGGGCACATGGGCAACCCGCCCCGGCGATATGGCTGCGGAAACATTCGGTTCGCCCGGCGGGGGGATCTCGAGCATTGCAGCCCCGGCGACCTGTCGTTCGACCGCGAATAGAACTTCGATGCCGCCCTCGTCTCGAGGCCATGCTGTCGAAGCCCATCGAAGAGCTCCTCGCGACCGTCGACCGCCAGGAACCCTTGTGGAACGTGGACAACTGGACGGCCGCAACGGGCGGTCGCCGAGGGGCGAGGGATCCGGCCTGCCGTCGGGCGATTCAGTCCCGCAGAAGCTTGCCCGAATAGACCACCGGTCCCGTCGGTGCCCCGCTCGGTGAGCCACCGGGCGGTTCGACGCTCACGGCCAGCACGGCGGTCTCGAGGCTGGCGCCACGCGCGATTTCCGGCATGGCCATGCTCGCACGCCCGGCCTCGACAAGGCCGAGGGAGCGTGGTGCGCCACCGCCAGCGATGTACCAAAGCTCCAGGCTCTTCTCGCGGGGCGTGTCGGCTGCAACGGAGCGGACCTGCGCGATGCCGCGTCGCGTGTCGACCCGCACCACCAGGGCCGGCAATTCGCCGCCCCGATTGACCACGGCGACGTACTGGCCCGTATCCGGGTCGGGCGGCAGGAAGCGGCCGAGGCCCAGCGCCAAGGCGAGACCGGCGGCCAGGGCCGACGCGCCGAGCGCTCCCAGGCGCCATCGCCGCAGACCACGGGTCAGGCTCTCGACGCGGGGATCGTCCCCGGTTGGCCTCAGCGCCGCCCGGATCCGCAGCCAGGTTCCCGCCGGCGGCGCGACCTCGGGTACGGTCTCCGCGAGGGGCGCCAGGCGCGTCTGCCAGTTGGCGACGGCGGCCTGCAGGTTCGCATCCGTCGCCAGGGCACGGGCGAAGGCCGTGCGTTCGGCCTGCGGCAGGGTGCCGAGCACATACTCTGCGGCCTGTATGTCGCGGTCGGGCGAGCCGGCGCCGAAGGAATCCTCGGTATCGAAGGGATCGCCGGTCATGCGTTGGCGTCCAGGCACGAGCGCAGGCTCGCCAGTCCGCGGTGGAGCCACGTCTTGATGGTGTTCACCGGTCGATCGAACCGCGCCGCCAGTTCCTCGCGGGAGAACCCTTCGCAATAGGCCAACACGAGGCATTGCCGGTGCACGGCGTCGAAGCGGCCGAGGCACAGGGCCAGGGCACCGCGATCCAGAACATCGCTCTCGCCGTCGTGCGGGTCGGGCACCTGATTCATCCAATCCTCGCCGTCGACGAGATCCGCCAGAGGAGTCTCCTTGCGGGCGCGCACCACATCGATGGCCCTGTTGCGGGCGATGGCACACATCCAAGTGATCGGCCGGCCGGCTGCGGGCGCGTAGGTCTCGGCCTTCTGCCAGATCCGGAGATAGACATCCTGAAGCACGTCCTCGGCCGCTTCACGACTACGGACGATACGCAGGACGAGGCCGAAGAGTTTCGCTCCCGTCTCGTCATAGAGCGCCTTCAGCGCCGTCTCGTCACCGGCCGCGATGGCTGTCAGTCGCGTCTGAAGCAGAACATCGTCAGTCACACGGCACCGCCACCGAACGTCCCATCGCTCTTCTCCCTGCTCGGTCTCGAAGCCTTGGCGCCCGAGGCGCTGGCTTTCTCGCAAGTCCTTCTCGCAAGTCTTGGCGATCCCCACGGGAGGACCGACCGGGCGAGCGGATCGTCTAACAGATCATTCCTGAAACTTTCTCTCCAAACGCGCCGTAAGTCACCTCGATTGCCCCGCTCGGGACATCAGAGGAGACAAGAATCCGATGCATAACCTCACCGCCCGCCGCCCGCTGGCCTCCAAGCTCGCCGCCCTCGGCCTCAGCCTCGCCATCGGCGCCGCCCTCCCGGCCGCCGCCCTCGCCAAGAACCCGATGGTCGGCGGCGCGCCGATGTACGCCTCGAAGACCATCGTCGAGAACGCCGTCAACTCGAAGGACCACACCACCCTGGTCGCCGCCGTGAAGGCCGCCGGCCTCGTCGAGACCCTGTCGGGTCCCGGCCCGTTCACGGTGTTCGCCCCCACCAACGCCGCGTTCGCCAAGCTGCCCGCCGGCACCGTCGAGACCCTGGTGAAGCCCGAGAACAAGGCCACCCTCACCAAGATCCTCACCTACCACGTGGTCCCCGGCACCTACACCGCCAAGGACCTGATGAAGCTCGCGAAGGATGGCGGTGGCGAAGCCCAGCTCAAGACCGTCCAGGGTGAGCCCCTGGTCGTCCAATCCAAGGGCAAGAAGGTCTACGTGACCGATGCCAAGGGCAGCACCGCCACGGTCACCGTCGCCAACGTGATGCAGTCGAACGGCGTGATCCACGTGATCAACGGCGTCCTCCAGCCCTGAGGCTCATGGGGTTCGCCCCACCCCCGTGACGTGTGACGGCAGGCTCCGGGCGATTTCGGCCCGGGGCCTGCCGTATCGGGCCGTCGGCGTTCCGACCCACCGGAAGGGCCGGATCGCGTAGCCGGCCAGCGCCCGCATCGGACGAGCCGCCGCCAGCGCCACGGTCCCGACGGGTCGCCAGTGCGCCAGATTCTCCGACGGCGTCCGTGCAGCCACGGCGATCGAGCCGATGCCGGGGGGCGGCCTCCGCGATGGCCGACTTCGACAGCGGCAGGCGGATCATCGCCATCGCGTCCCACGACAACCGCGCGGCCCGAGGGCCTGTCCCGTGCGCGATCGCTGCACAGCCGTCATCCATCGTCGCCGTCATGCTGTCGTGGCCGACATGGCATCACCGAAGCACCGCACGAGGCCGGCTTCGAGCTTGGTATCCATGCTCTCGAGGACCGCGAGGGCGTCGCGCATGGGCATCGGCGGCTTGTAGGAGCGCCGCTCGGTCAGGGCCGCGTAGATGTCGCAGATGGTGAGGAGCCGCACGGTGTCGCCGATCGCCGATCCGGCGAGGCCGTCGGGATAGCCGGATCCGTCCAGCATCTCATGGTGATGGCGTACGGCGCTCAGAGTCGCGGCGTCGCAGCCGCTGTCGCGCAGAATCTCGTAGCCGATCACCGGGTGGGTGCGCATGATCGCCATCTCGTCGGCGTCGAGGCGGCCCGGCTTGTTGAGGATCGCCTGCGGGATCCGGGCCTTGCCGAGATCGTGCAGCAGGGCTGCCCGGACGAAGTGCTGCCGGTCCTGCTCGCGGAACTGCAGAAAATTGACGAACTGGGCCGAGACGCCGGCAACCAGCAGGCAGTGCTGGTAGGTGGCGTCGTCGTGGGTCCAGACGGTGTCGAGCCACTGGGTCAGCCCGCCTTCGCGCACCGCTGCCAGGATCGGCGTCAGACCCGCCTCGACGACGCCGAGCGCCATGTCGCCGCCCTCGCGGGCCGCTGCGAACAGGCCGGTGAGCGCCTCGGTGGCGCGCACGATTCCCTGGCCCGACACGCCGCTCGCGGTCTCGCCGCGCGCGGAGACCTGATCCCGGATCACCTGGGCGACGAGGTGCGGCGCCGTATAGGCCGGCAGGCAGACCGTGGCGCCGAGGTCGCGGGCCTGCCGCAAGTCCTGATCGGACGTCGAGCGCATCAGGCAGATCACCGGGATGCGAACGACGCGGCCGGCGACCGGATTTGCAGCCTGGCTCACGATCTGCGGCGTGGCCTGGCCCACCGGCAGCACCGCACGCAGACGTCCGACGGATTCACGGCGGGTCAGGGTGAGGTCGGCCACGATGGCGATGGGCCGGGTGCCGAGCGAAAGCTTCCCGTCTCCGGCCAGGACTTCGCAACGCCCCACTGTATTGAGAATCGTCTCCAGGGCCGCACTACGATCGGGCCGATCGGTCAGGAGAAGAATCGCGCCGTCGTTCATGCCCGTGCGTCCGATACCCTATGCCTTCGCCACGCTCCTTCGTTGCCATGCGTCCGGAACCGGGCCGAACGCGTGGCGCGAAGCGACTGTAATCAGCGAAAAATCGATGGCGCCACGCCAACGGCGCCCACGTCAAGGCACGGACTATCGGCGCCTTTCCGACGTATGGAAATACCTGCGTGCTCCTTTTTGGATGGGTTCCCCGGGACGCGACAAACGTTCCGTCCCCCGTGCGGCGCATGATCGCGAATATTTTCGTCGCAGAATAGGATTCTTCAAAAGACCGTTTCATTGACTACGGGCTGCGTTGCTTCATCATCAGGCAGCTCAGCAAATGATCGTGACGACAGGCGCTGGGATAATCATCCGACCGAACGAATTGCTCTGGCCTTACTGGATCGAAATTCGTTCGTTCCGTGGGAAGGCGACGCATTCGTCGAATGCCCTGCAGGAATCCCATCATGCCGAGCCCACACGCTTCCTCGCATCCCGAGACCCTCGCGCTCCATGCCGGATGGCGTGCCGATCCCACGACGGGCTCCGTCGCGGTGCCGATCCACCAGACCACGTCCTACCAGTTCCGCGACACCGGCCACGCCGAGAGCCTGTTCGCTCTCAAAGAGTTCGGAAACATCTACACCCGGGTCAACAACCCGACCGTCGATGTGCTCGAACAGCGTCTCGCGGCCCTGGAAGGCGGTGCCGCGGCACTGGCCGTCGCTTCGGGGCAGGCGGCCTCGGCGCTGTCGGTTCAGAACCTCGCGCGGGCCGGCGACAACATCGTCTCCTCCACCGATCTCTACGGCGGCACCTGGAACCTGTTCGCCAACACCCTGGCCGAGCAGGGCATCGAGGTTCGTTTCGTCGACCCCGCCGATCCCGAAAACTTCGCCCGCGCCACCGACGCGCGCACCCGGGCCTATTACGGCGAGACCCTGGCCAATCCGAAACTCGCGGTGTTTCCCATCGCGGAGGTCGCGGCCATCGGCCGGCCGCTCGGCATCCCCCTCATCATCGACAACACCACGACGCCGCTTCTGGCGCGCCCGTTCGACCACGGCGCCGCCGTGGTCGTCTATTCGACGACGAAGTATCTCGGCGGTCACGGCATCGCCATCGGCGGGGCGATCATCGACGGCGGCACGTTCGACTGGTCGGCCCATCCGGAGCGCCAACCCGCCCTGACCACCCCCGACCCGAGCTATCACGGGGCCGTCTGGACGGAGGCGGCCAAGCCGCTGGGACCCATCGCCTACGTGCTGCGCGCCCGTGTCCGTCTCCTGCGCGACCTCGGCCCGGCGGTCTCGCCGCTCAACGCTTTCCTCACCCTTCAGGGCATCGAGACCGTGGCCCTGCGCATCGAGCGCCACAGTCACAATGCGCAGGCGGTGGCAGACTATCTCTCCGGCCGGCCCGAGATCGAGCGGGTGATCCATCCCTCGCACCACACCGGCAAGGCGCGCGAGCGGGTCGCCAAATACCTCCGGGGCGGGCACGGCGGCCTCGTCGGCTTCGAACTCGCCGCAGGGCGCGAGGCCGGGCGCAGCTTCATCGAGGGCTTGAAGCTGTTCTACCACGTCGCCAACATCGGCGACGCCCGCAGCCTCGCCATCCACCCGGCGACCACCACGCACGCCCAGCTCTCGCCCGAGCACCAACGCGCCTCGGGCGTGTCCGACGGCTACGTGCGCCTCTCCATCGGCCTCGAGCATATCGACGATATCCTGGCCGACCTCGACCAGGCGCTGGCGGCGGTCGGCACCTACGCCAAGGCGGCCTGACCCGTGGCCGGAGTTCCAGACTTCGACCTGCGCCGCCTCGACGAAGGACCGTCCGAACGGGCGGCCTTCCTCGCCGCCCTGCGGCAGGCGGCCCGGGACGTCGGCTTCTTCACCCTGTCCGGGCATGGCATTTCCCCGGCGCAGATTGCCGAGACCCAGGCCCTGGCGCGACGCTTCTTCGCCCTGTCGCTTTCCGAGAAGCGGGCGGTGGCCATGATCCGCTCGCCGCACTTTCGCGGCTACACGGAAGCCGGGCGCGAGATCACCCGCGGCACCCCGGATTGGCGCGAGCAGTTCGACATCGGCGCCGAGCGTCCCGCCCTGCCGCGGCGTGCGGGCGATCCGGCCTGGACGCGGCTTCAGGGCCCCAACCTCTGGCCCGCCGGCCTGCCGGAGCTGCGGGTCGGCCTGCTGCGCTGGCAGGAGGCGGTGACGCGGGTCGGCATCCGGGTTCTGCGCGCCTTCGCCGAGGCGCTGGGCCAACCCGAGGACGCGTTCGAGCCGATCTACGCCGGCGCCCCGAACCAGCACATCAAGATCATCCGCTACCCCGGCCGCGACGGCACCGAGGGCGACCAGGGCGTGGGCGCCCACAAGGACAGCGGGCTCCTCACCCTCCTGGTTCAGGACGGGCAGAGCGGGCTCGAGGTCGAAGGGCCGGAGGGCTGGATTTCCGTGGAGCCGCGGGAGGGCCGGTTCGTCGTCAATGTCGGCGAGCTGCTGGAGCTCGCCTCCGACGGTTACCTGCGCGCCACGGTACACCGGGTGGTGACGCCACCGGCCGGGCGCGACCGGCTCTCCGTGGCGTTCTTCCTCGGCGCACGTCACGACGCCGTCGTGCCGCTCCTGACTCTTCCGCCTTCCCTCGCGGACAAGGCACGGGGCCCAGTGGGCGATCCCGACAACCCGCTCTTCCACGAGGTCGGCCGCAACACCCTCAAGGGCCGTCTGCGCTCGCACCCGGATGTGGCCGCGCGCCATTACGGCGACCTGCTGCCGACGGGGGCGGCATGACCGGACGCCTCATCCGCATCCTGCACGCGATGCTGCCGGATCCGTCCGGTTCTGCTGAGGCACCTCCGGACCCGGCCCTGCTGGCCGGCGCCGCGGCCCTCCTCGGCCACCACACCTTCGGGCGTTCGATCGCCGCGGGCCCGCTTCCCAAGGGCCCCGCGCCGCGGCCGCAACGGCTCCGTCCCGTCCGATAGCCAACCTCCGTCCTCCGGGCAAACGCTCCGGGAACGAGCCCAAGGATACGATCCATGACAACTTCCGCCCCCTGGACGCGGCGCGGCCTCCTCGGCGGCGCCGGAGCCGCCCTGGCCCTCGGTCCCACGGGTGGACGCCCGGCGCTCGGCGCAGACAAGCCGGTCCGCCTCAGCTTCCAGCGCTCATCGACCCTGCTGACCGTGCTCAAGCTCAAGGGCACCCTGGTCGAGCGCCTGGCCGCGAAGGGTTTTGCGCCGAGTTGGCACCAGTTCACCGGCGTGATCGAGCCCATGAACAGCGGCGCCGTCGACCTCCACGCCGATGTCGCCGACGCGATTCCGGTTTTCACGCAATCGGCTGGCGCGCCCCTGACCTTCTACGCCATGGAGGCGGGCTCGCCCCGCGCCGAGGCGATCATCGTGCCCGATGAATCCCCGATCCGCTCGGTGGCGGACCTCAAGGGCAAGACGGTGGGCGTCTCGCGCGGCTCGGGCTGCCACTTCATCCTCGCCGCCGCCCTCAAGCGCGAAGGCCTGCGGTTCTCCGACATCACGCCGGCCTATCTCGAGGCGCCCGACGGGGCCGCCGCGTTCGCCCGGGGCAGCCTCGACGCCTGGGCGATCTGGGACCCGTTCCTCGCCATCGCCCAGGCCAAACGCCCCGTACGGGTGCTTGCCGACGCGACCGGCCTGTCGAGCTACAACCGCTACTTTCTCGTCAACGACAGCTTCGCCGCCGCGCACCCGGAGGTGGTGGGAATCGTGTTCGATGCCCTCGTGGAGGCCGGGCGATGGGTCAAGGCCAACCCGAAGGACGCCGTCGCGCTTCTCGGCCCCGTCTGGGGCGACCTGCCGCCCGACATCGTCGCCACGGTCAACGAACGGCGCAGCTACGCCATCCAGCCCGTGGAGAAGGCCGCCCTGTCCGAGCAGCAGACCATCGCCGACACCTTCCAAGAGGCCGGCCTGATCCCCCGGAAGATCGACGCCACCGCGGTGCGGATCTGGCGACCCGCCGCGAGCCGGGGTTGAGCATGGCCGCCGCTTCCCCACGCTTCGGCGTCTGGGCGCCCGTGCACGGATCGCGCGCCGCCCACCACGATCCCGACGAGCCCGACGACGCGAGCTGGGCACGCACCCGCGCCCTGGTGCTGGAGGCCGAAACCCTCGGATTCGATTCCGTGCTCGTCGCCCAGCACACCATGAACCCCTACGACGAGGCGCGCGACCAACTCGATGCCTGGAGCGCATCGGCGGCGCTGGCCGCCCTGACGCACCGGATCGAGATCATCGCGGCGATCAAGCCGGGCCTCGTCCATCCGGTGGTACTCGCGAAGGCGGCGCTGGGCATCGACCGGATCAGCGAGGGACGCTTCGCGCTCAACCTCGTCAATGCTTGGAACAAGGCCGAGTTCGAGCGGGCCGGCCTGCCGTTTCCGGCTCACGACGCACGCTACGCCTATGGCCGGGAATGGATCGGCCTCGTCGACCGGCTCATGCGGGGCGAACGGGTCCGGTTCACGGGCGAACATTTCAGGGTGGAGGATTACCAGTTGCGGCCCGCCGGCACCGGCGGCCGCCGGCCGACCCTTTATGTCGGCGGGGAATCCGAACCGGCCCGCGCCCTGGTGGCCGATCACGGCGATGTCTGGTTCATCAACGGCCAGCCCCTGGAAGAGGTCGCGGCGCTGATCGCTGACGTCGCCCGGCGCCCGGCCGCCAATGGTCCCCTGCGCTACGGCCTCTCGGCTTTCGTCATCGCCCGCGACACGGACGACGAGGCCGAGGCCGAGCATGCGCGGCTCATCGCACTCGCCGAACGCGACGCCGCCATCCGGGCCGACACCCGCGCGCGGACGGACCCGGCCGCCGTGATGTTCGCCAAGCCCGGTCTCGCCCAGCCCGACGGACCCGTCCGCCATGTCGGCACCAACGGTGGCACCGCCGCGGGGCTGGTGGGCAGCTACGGTCGGATCGCGGAACGCCTGTCCGCCTTTCACGCAGCCGGCATCGACCTGTTCATGCTCCAGTTCCAACCGTTCGAGGCGGAGATGCGCCGGTTCGCCGAGACGATCCTACCGCGCCTGCGCTGAACGGCCCGGGGATCCGCCCGGCCGTCGCAGAACGCCGGAGCATGATCTTTCACGCGATACCCCACTTGGAAACAGCTGGTCTCTGTAGACACCAAGACTGACAGTCATCTTTCAAATACGATGATCCTGCTATTTGAGACTTGCTTCGACCCTGCGGATTGCCGACTCCAAGGCGATGCGGCGTGACATCGGGTTGGGCAGAGCCTTGCCGGGTGCCCTCGATTCCGCGCCTTCGCCGGGATGGGAACGATCGATGGTACAAACAGATGCGGGATGGGGCGCGGGGCCGAGCGCACGTTACGAGGATCTCGCCGCGGGCTTCCGGCCGGTGTTCGCGCGGATCCGCGCCACCGCCGTGACCCGCGACCGGGAGCGTACGCTGCCCCATGAGGAGATCGGCTGGCTGAAGCAGGCCGGCTTCACCACCCTCCGGCTGGCACGCGACGCGGGTGGTTTCGACGCGAGTCTGCCCGAGCT
Source organism: Methylobacterium sp. Leaf102 (assembly GCF_001422425.1). NCBI lineage: Bacteria > Pseudomonadati > Pseudomonadota > Alphaproteobacteria > Hyphomicrobiales > Methylobacteriaceae > Methylobacterium > Methylobacterium sp. Leaf102. The sequence continues at coordinate 87,952 of NZ_LMMX01000004.1, forward strand.
GTTCAATCTGCTCATCGAGCTGTCTCAGGCCGATCCCAACGTGACCAACGCCCTGCGGGCGCATTTTGGCTTCACCGAGGACATGCTGTGCTCGTCGTCGGATGCGTGGCGGGCCCGTTGGATCGGCCGGATCGGTGACCGCGAGACCGTGGGCAGCGGCGTCTCCGAGACCGGCGAGGCCAAGGTCGGGCAGTTCGACACGGTGTTGCGGCCGGACGGAGCGCAATGGCGCCTCGACGGCCGGAAGTTCTACACCACCGGCTCGCTCTTCGCCGACTGGATCCACGTCTCGGCGCAGGACGAGGCCGGCGTCGCCATGGTGGCGGCGGTCCCCGTGCACGCACCCGGCGTCGAGATCCTCGACGACTGGGACGGGTTCGGACAGGCGCTGACGGCCAGCGGCACGGCGGTGTTCACGAACGTCGGCCTCGGGCCGGAGCTGATCAAGCCCGATCCGGAACGCTTCCCCTACGCCATGGCGTTCTTCCAACTCGTCCATCTCGCGACCCTCGCGGGGATCGGTCGCTCGGCGGCCCTCGACGTCACGCGTCTCGTGGCGGAGCGCCAGCGCGTCTACAGCCACGGCAACGGCAGCCGTTCGGGCGACGACCCTCAGGTGCAGCAGGTGGTTGGTCGCGTGCGCGGCGCGGCCTACGCCGCCGGCGCCATCGTCCTCAAGGCGGCCGAGTCCCTGGAACGGACCTATGCGGTGCATCGCACCGGTCGATCCGCCGAGGCCACTGCGGCCATCGCGGATGTCGAGGTCAACCAGGCCGTCAGCGTGGTCACCAACCTCGTGCTGGAAGCCACCACGACGCTGTTCGACGCCCTCGGCGCTTCGGCGGTGAAGGGTGGCCATGGCCTGGATCGGCATTGGCGCAACGCCCGCACCATCGCCTCGCACAATCCCCGGATCTACCGCGACCGCACGGTCGGCGACTTCGCGGTGAACGGCACGGCCCCGCCGCGCCAGTACCGGGTCGGATCCGCCTGAGCGACGGGCGAACGCCGGGGGTCCGGGTCGGCGGTATCGAAACACTCCGAGATTCGAAGAGTTGGTGCGGCAGAAACTGGCGACCCCGGTTGGGCTCGAACCAACGACCTGCCGCTTAGAAGGCGGCTGCTCTATCCAGCTGAGCTACGGAGTCTGGGGGTGCCAGAGCCGCAAAAACCACGGGTCCGGGCCCGGGTCAAGCCTTTCCGCCACCAAGCACTTTCCCTCTTCACGGAAGGCCGAAATGCCCAACCCATTGACGGGCAATCAGCATTTCCGGTGGATCGTGCGGGATTAACCACGTCCAAGCGAGCGAAATCGATGGCCGTCCGAATACCGTCCGAGTTATGAGCCGTTTGGAATGGATAACTCGGACGGTTTTCAATGGGCGGCAAGCGGAAGGAACGACCCCGGCTACCGGGGGAAATCTGGTCTGACGTTGCATGGCAGCTCGACGTCCCCGCGCCAGTGGTGCCGAAGGATCGCAAGCAGGAACTAACGGTCGCCTTCATCGAGAGCCTGTCCGGCTTGATCCGGGATGTGAAGATCAAGTTCAGCACGGAGTTCTCCGACACGATCCAGCGGGGGTTGCGCGTAAGGATTCAGCCGCGTGGGGCGACCTATTTCGCGCGGGTCCAATACCAGGGACGGGAATTCCGGGTTCGGATCGGGCGGATCGATGCCTGGGGCCTCGCCCATGCCCGGACGGTCTGCGGCGCCATCGTGCGCCATGTCTCGACCGGCAACGGCCCCCCGACGGACGAGTGGATCGAGCTCCACCGACAGGCGCTCTTGGCCGCCGACGCGCGCAAGAAGGGTCACGGTGACGCGACGATCCCCTACGTGCCGGAGGTCATGGCGAAGCAGCCTGCCGCGACGACCTGGACCTATGCAGAGGCTCGGGCCGCCTACGTCGACTGGCTCAAGGCCGAGGAGGCGGCGAAGAATCTGGCGCCCGCAACCATCCAGAACTACAGCAAGGTCCTGACCTGCCCGGCGCTCCTGCCGTTCGATGAGCGCCACGTGGCGCGCCTTGAGGCGGCCGATCTCGCCATGGCGGTCGAAGGCCTCGTGACGGAGGGTAAGCGCAGTCAGGCTAACGATGTCTCACGGAACATGAAGCGCCTTTTCCGTTGGCTCGCCGAGCCCGCCCAGGAGCGGCGCTCCGGCGTCCGCGAGGGCATCATGGACCGCGTCCGCGCCCCGAAGCTCTCGGGCGTGAAGGGACGGCAGCACTTTCCCTCGCTGGCGGAGGCAGGCCTGATCCTCGCGACCTCCAGGGCTTCCGGCGTCCTCAACCCGGCGGTCGCGGCGAGCGTGCACCTGGCGGTGTGGACCGGGCAACGGCGCCTCTCGATCGTGACCGCTGGGGTGGATGACTTCGAATCTTGGGAAGAGGAGCCGGGATGGGGTCTGTGGCGTTGCCGGCACCGCAAGACGCCGCGCGCGAACCAGACCGGCAAGCCGCACGTCATCCCGCTGCCACCGGCATGCTGGCGGGTCGTGACCGCCTACCTGACATGGCACAGGCTCGAATACGACGGGTCGACGCCATGGGCCTTTCCCCAGCAGCGGCCTGCCAAGGCCGGGCGGCCCAAGGTCATGAACCACATCGCCGGGGACACGCTCACGCACACCATGACGACAATCCCAGGCTCGATGAGTTCGCCGCATGACATGCGCCGCGTGATCTCGTCCTCGGTCCAGGATATCGCGGGGATCCACATCGCCCTCGTCGGCCACGTCCTCGACCATGCCGACGACGAGGTCGGTGTCAGGAAGACCAACGGCACGACACGGCGCTACACCGAGGCGGAGATGCTCGGTTTCAAGCGACCCGTGATGGAGGCGTGGGAGCGACTGCTCGAACCGGCCGCGGCCGCGGCGGTGCTGCTACCGCGCGAGGAGCTCAAGGCCGAGCTCGTCCGCCGCCGGGCCAAGCAACGTGGCGTGAAGCCCGAGACCGAGCGGGCGCGTCTCAAGAGGATGAACGCGAGGATCTCGGCACAAGGCGGAACGACGCGCCAGCGTGTGAAGGTGGGTGAGGTCAAGGCCGGGGAGCATTGTCAGGAAGCCGAGCCCGGGTAGTGAGCGGAAGGTAGGCAACGTAAGCGTGCGTCCGGACCAGTAAGGAGGACTGACGGAGGCCGCGCTCGGCGCCGACGACGCATTCTATCGGTATTCGATGTGTCGCCGAGACGCGGCTGACCGTCACGCAGCGAAAAGACCTGTGTTGCACAACTGCAACTAGTATCACCAATTCACAGAGCGAACTAGTAGAATTATGGTGACGTATTGAAAATTGGTCTTCACAAATTAGGGGGGGCGCCGTTGGTTGTATATGGAGAATAATATGATTCGTACCCATATCCGATTATTGGTGCTATTTGTTGCGGCGCCTGTTTTGGCTTCATGCGGTCTCGCCGTTCCTAACATGCAGGAACCATACGAATCAGAGATAGACGGTCGGCGTTACAGCGAAAAGGATTTTGAGAATCTCATAATTAATAACATCAAGTGCGAGTTGCACTATGGCGTGCAGAATACATTAGCTTTTTTTAAGAACGAGAACAATATCCAGTGGATTAAGAGCTGGGGTGCCGTTGTCAATTTGAAGATAACTGTAGACGAGCAATCAACTTTGGGGCCAAGCGTAGGTCTCACGCCAATTTTTTCGCCATTTAGTTTGACTGCCGCCGCGACAGGATCTGCGCATACGACCCGAGCCGAGACAATTGCTTTTTCCTACTCTTTTAAGGATCTACTCTCTGAGGGACCAATAACGCCGCCTTGTGACCACGAAAAAGGAATTCTCATACAAAGCGATTTAAAAATCGCAGAGTTCATTTTCAACAAAGCGTGGATCGCTACCGTGCCTGGGTCTGTAAGCGAAGAAAGCTTAAAGCATAGCAAGCTACCAATATCATCACCATATAGTGTATTCAGCGAAGAGCTAACCTTTGTTGCAACTTATTCATCTAGAATTTCCCCAATGTGGACTTTTACTCGCGTAAATTTCGATAAAGGTGGCGATTTTTTTTCGGCGTCACGAACAAAGACCCACGACCTGACAATAACACTTGGACCTACAAAACCAGCCTCGAAATCCAAGCCCGCAGAAGTTTCAAATATAGTTGCAGAGTATAACTTCGCAAAAATAATTGGCCAGGAAGTCGCATCCGCGATCCGACGCACGACGCAATAGGAAATTGACGCGATGGCTGATAAAATAGTTACTCCGCTTACTCAAGAGCAATTCAATGAAAAATATGGCAGCCTAAATCTCAGGCCTCCAGAAGTACAAACCTTTGCTCTCGGGAAACAGGGAGAGGTGTGCAAGAGATGGGACGTATGCGTTGATCAAAAACGTCCAGTTTATCTATGGAATGCGACTGGCGGGTGTACTGATCCGGCTGAGGAGGACTGCTAAGATCGCCTGGGGCTCATAAAAAGTAACTGACGGCAGCTGCCAAGTAGATGCGGGCGAGCCGATCTAAGCGGGCGGCGATGTGTCGGAAGTCTTTGAGCCGCCCGAACTTGCCCTCGGTGGCGTTGCAGCCGCTATAGTACATGGGTAAGAAGCACGGTTCCCAGTATCTGTTGACCGTTCGGCGGGATAGTACGCGCGGTCGCCATCCCCAGGATCTGCCGGCGGATGGCGTCGCTGTCGTAGCCATTGTCAGGCAAGCCAGTGCGGCAGGCGGGCAAGAGCGGTCGGTAAGCGCAGTCCAATGCGTTGCAATCGCGGGTGGCTTGGTCCGTGAAGGGCCTGTTCATTCTTTGGCAACAGGATGGAAGCGTTCAGACGAGCCGCTCAAATGATCCTTCAGCACGAATTCGACGCTCTTGCCGATCAGCTCGTCACCGACGGTAAGCTGGTGTCCTATTCGGCGCTCCAGGGTGAACTGCTCAAGCGGCAGGGCCACGGCACCTCAGACCGGGAAATCCAAAAACCGCTCTCGGACTGGAAAAGGCGACGGCGCTATAAAGGGCACCTCGCAGTGCTCGACCTGCCCGAGGAGATGGAGAAGGCCATTGCGGCATTCACCATCACAGCGATGAAGGTCGCCGAGGCCCGTGCTCACGCCGCATTCCCAGTCACGGAAGGCCAAGGTACTACGGCCGGGCTACTTGAACAGATGCAACGCATCGTCACGGGTTTGGAAAGGCAGCTTGCGGCCCTGGCAGACGATAATCGGAGCCTACAACAGCAAGTCGCAGAGCTGCTTCCCCCAGCCCCAGCCCCAGCCCCAGCTCCTGCGGTCGCGGAAGGACTTTCCCCGCGCCAGCCTGTCCGAAGCGGCTATCGTCGAAAATCAGGTGCGCCCGCGATCGCCGCAAAGGCCTTTTGGGACCGGGTGGTCTGTGACCTTGCCAAGCGGATCTGGATACTGGGGCGCCCAATGAGTGTTAGTGAACTGCTTCTTGAGGTGCCCAAAGACGTCAAAGATTTTGCTGCAATAGCGTTTCAAGCCCTGGATAGGAAAGCGCTCGCAAACAAGCTAGAGCAGCGTATAGATGGGACAAAATTCGGAATTTTTAGCCTGGATGGTGGATTTTATAGCGTCATTCCACTGTCTCCTGGTTATGGACCCCTCGAAGCGTCCGACATCGCTGCATAAAGTTCACCCCCCTTTGGAATGCTGGGTAAGTGGTAACGGGTAACGCCACCATCTACCGCAACCACTGGCCCCTGGCGGTGAATTATGGGTGGGCCTGCGTTAGAGAAATCTGGGAGATTGATGGGACATCCTTGTCAGTGACCCGCATACCGATAACGCCCAGAGGACCCATTCAACTATTCGTTAACCAGATTCCGAGCCTCCGCTTGATCAGAAGCGAACAAGCGACCACCTGGACGTCATGACGAACGCGCCCGCCCGTACCCGAATGAAAGCCGTGCGGGCCGCATAAGGGCCTGCGCCCGCTGGCGCGTGCATCCGGCCTACTAGGCCGACCGAGGCGAATGCCCGGGTTTCGTCATCACCACAGTTTTAGCAACCGTGGACATCGGGGGGTCGCGAGATGCGCCTCTATACGTTTTCCGACCTGCATCAAGAGCATGCGACCAACAATTGGGATCCAGCCGCGAACGCGCCGGCCGGTGGCTTCGACGCGGTCGTCATCGCAGGCGACATCCATATGCCGCTCGTGCGTTCCCTGGAGTGGATCGGCGAACGCCTCCCCGGCGTTCCGGTCATCTACGTGCCGGGCAACCATGATTTTTGGTGGGACCGTAGCGAGGACCGTTACACCCTCGCCGACCAGATCGTCCGGGGACGGGCGGTTGCCGATCGCCTCGGCATCCACCTCCTTATGGACGATGCGGTCACGGTGGCGGGCATCCATTTCGTCGGCTGCACGCTCTGGACGGATTTCAGGCACGGCGCCTTCAGCCTGCTCCACGGGATGAGATCCGCCGGCGGCCGCGACGGCATGAACGATTTCCGGAGGATCCGAACCGGCCCGAGTTCCCGGCACAGGATCGAGCCCGAGGACGTCCTGGGACTGCACCGGGCGAGCCGCCCTTACCTAGCCGCCGCGGTTCGGCTCCCACCGGAGCGAACCGTCGTCGTGACCCATCATGCACCCAGTCCCCGAAGTCTTGGACCGCCCGATCATCTCGACTGGTGCTACGCCTCGGACCTTGAGGAGCTGATCGAGGACCGGCGGCCGGCACTGTGGATCCATGGCCACATCCATCGTCACGCCGACTATCGACTGTGCGAGACCCGCATCGTCTGCAACCCGCGCGGCCACGCCGAGGAGGACACCGGGTTCATTCCGGATCTCGTCATCAACGTCCCCCAAACGCAAGACGACGCGACAACCCGCACGCCCTCGACCGAAACCGGAGGAAACCGATGATCACCGCTCACGACGACCTTCACCTCGCGGTGGAATTCCTAAACAGAGCCGCCGTCATGCGCGACGAACTCGGCGTCGCCGCGTATCGTCGGGCCATGCATCAGGCGCTTGTCGCCCTCGGCGACACGGTGATCGCCGAGGCGGAACGCCTCGCCGGCGCCTCTGCCCGCGCCCGGGCCCCGAGCGGCACCGTGGTCCCGTTCTGCAAGACGTCGCGGGTGATCCGGCGCCGGGGCAATACCGCCGATCCGGATGGGTCCAAACGGCGAGCCAAGCGGATGGGATCCTTCCGCCTCGCCGATATGTCCACCTGCGGAGTAGCCAAGGTATGGCGGAGTTCCTGAAAAGGTTCCAGTCAGCTTTAAATTGTCGAGATCTCGGTTATCCACCGGAGCTAAAGAAAGTATCTGTTGGGTATACTTTGGTCTTGACGGAGATTCCATCGATTCTGTAGATATTCCGCAGCGCCCGATCGGGCGTCCAAGGCACCCACCAACGGTCGGTGCCCCATCCCGCCCTCGTAGCTGACGCTCGGGCGGCCCTGCCCCAGAGGCACCCCATGACCAGTCATCCAGTCACGCGAAAACGCGCTCCGCGGCCTGTTAGCAGGTCAGCTCGGTCCGTCGGCATCGCCGTCCGGCCGCGCCCTTCCCGCACGACACCCATACCCCCCGAGGCCTGACCGGCGCCGCGATCGCGGCCGGCTGCCTCGCCCAAGGAGGCAGCCATCATGTCCCTCATCGACTCCGCACGGCGCGTCGCCGCCCAGGACGCCCTCCACAATGGCGAGGACCGCCACCCGGCCGACGACTTCGACACCGTCTACGTCCAGGCCGGCCTCACCGGGTGCCAGGACGCCCGGGACGCCCTACCCGCCGCGGCCCTGCTCGACGCGCTCGGCCCGGCGGGCCTGCGCCGCATCCAAGGGAACGGAGGCCTCGCCCTCGTGGTCGAGGTCCCGGCACCCGATTGGGGTGCCCGGATCGAGCTCGCCCTGCTCGACCTCGGCCCCTTTGCGCAGGTCATGGTCAGGAACGGCGCGTCCCGCTCCGAAAGGCCCACGGAAGGAAATTCCAACGTCTCCGCCGTGCTGTCACGGGGCGCACGCATCGCGGGCATCAGCCCGGCACCGGCGCGCTACCTGCCCGCCACCCTCGTCCAGGCCGCCGACCTCGTCGTACGCATCCGCGCGCCGTCGAACCGGGTCATCTCATCCGTGATCCGGGCGGTGACCGGCAAGCGTGCGCGACGGCTGCCGCCCTCGGTCGCCGCCGGTCTCTCGTTCGACGACATCACGGCGGCGATCAGGATGGGCACCACGCCGGCCTCCTGCATCGCTAGGCTTCAGGCTGCCGCCCGCGCACTCGCCGGCGACGATGCGCTCGGGGATGACGTTCCCGATCTTGCGACCCTCAACGGCTACGGGGCCGCCCTGGAATGGGCGCAGGCCCTCGTGCGCGACCTCGACGAATGGAGGGCCGGCCGGCTGGAGTTTTCCCAGATCTCAAAGAACTGCACGCTGTATTCTGACCCTGGCCTCGGCAAGAGCAGCCTGATCCGTAGTATCGCCAAGACGGCAAAGGTGCCGCTCGTCTCGGCGAGCGTCTCCGAACTCTTCACGTCGTCTACGGGACATCTCGATGGTGTCCTGAAGGCATGGGACGCAAAGCTCGCGCAAGCCTCCGCGATCGCTCCTAGTATTCTGTTCCTAGACGAGATAGACAGTATTCCTAACAGGGCTACTATGGATAATCGCGCGAGAGATTGGTGGAGTCCCGTCGTGAACGGGATTCTTGCAAGTCTAGACTCCACGACATCTGATATAACCTCCAGGGTTATTGTCATTGGCGCAACAAACCACGTCAATCTGCTTGACGCGGCCCTGATCCGGCCCGGTCGGCTTTATCCGGTGATCCGGATCGAGAGGCCAGACACCGCCGCCCTCGCGGGGATCATGCGGCAGCATCTCGGGATCGACCTGCCCGGGGCGGACCTGTCGGGCGTCGCCCAACTCGGCGCCGGGTCGACAGGTGCCGAGGTCACCTCCTGGATCAAGGGGGCGCGCTCGCTCGCCCGCGCCGAGGGTCGGCGCATGGTCCTCGCGGACCTCGTCGCGCAGGTGGCACCGGCCGAGACGCGCACCCCAGCGGAAATCCGCGCCATCGCCTGCCACGAGGCCGCGCATTGCGTCTGTGCGGTTCGGCTGCACGTCGCGACGATGACCACCGTCACGATCGCGGACCGCCGGTCGAGCGAGGGGGCCGCGCGGGGGATCATGACCCCGCGGGCGTTCCTCACGCGAAGCCAGCTGGAACACGTCGCCGTCGTTGCCCTCGCCGGCCGCGCGATGGACGCCCTCGTCGGGGCACCTCACACCGGGGCGGGCGGCGCTCGCGGCTCCGACCTGGACCGCGCGACCGGGATCGTGGTGTCGCTGCACACCGAGTACGGCCTCGGCGATCATCTCGCTTACCGCGGCGGCCACGCCGAGGACGCCCTGCGCACCGACCCGGCCCTGCGCCGGACGGTCGAGGCCGACCTCATGCGGCTCTACGCTCAGGCCTGCGATCTCGTCCGCGAAAACCGGCCGACCATCGAGGCCCTGGCGGACCGACTCGTCGAGGCCCGGGTGCTTTCCGGGGATGAGATCGCCGCCATCGTCGCGAGGCCAGCCGGCAAGCCTCGCCTGACCCGGAGGGGGCGTCATGCGTGACCGATCGGTCGAACGTCCGGGAACCATCGTGCGCCGCCCCGGTCCCCCGCCCGCCCGCGTCGCCGCTCTCCTCCGTGACCGTGGCGGCAAGACACCTGCTCGCCGTGCCTGACACGGGGCGAACCGTCACGTCGCGTATCCGGCGCGGCGCATCGTCCGGGACCAATCGCCCGATACCCCGCCGGACACCGACGGGGTCCCGCGCCCATCGAACGAGGATCAGCGACATGAACAACGACGGCCACGCATCAAGGGAAATCCTCGACGCCGACCTTCGACGCGGCACCCGCGCCGGAAGCGGCGGGGGAACGCCCGCTCCCAAGTTCGGAGCGTCGATCGCGGACCCGCTCGTCGCGCTCGCGCGGGCGCTCGGTCGATACCAGGCCTCGGTCGACCTCGGCTCCCGTCGTCGCCGGGCCAGCCCCTCGGACGGGGGCTGGCCGGATCATGGGGACGCCGGACCCGATGGCGCCCGGCCGGGGGACAAACGACCGCGCCGGGCCCCGTCGTCCGGCGGTCGCGCCACGGGGCGCCGGTACGCGGGGTTGACCTGAAACGCCGCGCGGCCGGATGTTGGATGCACACGCAGGGACCCCCGACGCCGACATGCCGGTGCCATACGCCAGATCACGGGTTCGAACCCTCCCGACGCACGACCGGCGGTCGATAACCCCGGCCGGCGGCGTCCCCCATCGCATGGGGCCGCGCCGGCTTCCGCAGCGGTAGCCAACAGCGCCACCGTCCCGGAGCCCGCGCCCGTCGCCCGGCCCGTCATCCGCAATCCCATCCACGGAAATGGTTGGCCCTGAAGGGCCGGACCGCGCACGAGCCGTCACGGCCGCGCGGCAGCGACACGGAGCGTCCCATGAACACCGACCGCAAGCCCGAGAACAACGACCACGCCTACGACCTTCCTGCCTCCTGGGAACACCAGGTCGCCGTCCGCCCGATCGCCCTCGTGGCGCCGAAGGACATGGCGGGGATCTACGCGCGGTACTCGACCGCCAATCAGAAGGACGCCTCGATCGAACGCCAGGTCGAGCTCTCGCAGGAGTACGTCTCCCGTATCGGGCTCAGGACCGTCGCCCCCTTCGTCGATCGCGCCCGGTCCTCGATGGCGGCGTCGCGCGAGGGCCTGGACGCCATGATGGAGGCCGCCGCGAACCGAAAGTTCGGCGTGCTCGTGGTCGAGAACGTCGACCGGCTGGCACGTGACCTCAGCATCCTCAGCACTGTGTTCAGGAGGCTTGAGGCCCTCGGGATCGAGATGCACGATCCCAAGCGCGGCAGGCTGACCATCCAGGACATCGCGATCCAGGGACTGATGGGCGAGCAGGGACGACGCCTGCTCCTGGAGCGGACCAGCTTCGCCCGAAGGCAGATGGCCAGGCTGGGCCTCGTGCCCGCCGGCCGTGCCTACGGCTACGACCGCATCGTGGGACAGCCCGGGGTCCTGGCGCTCAATCCCCAACAGGCCGAGATCGTCAAGCTGATCTTCCAGCTGTGCCAGGAAGGCCTCTCCACCCGGAGGATCGCCTGGATCCTTAACGAGCGCACGATCAGCCCACCGCACGGCGGGCATGCGTGGTCGGACAAGACCATCACGCTCGTGCTTCAGAACCCGATCTATATCGGGACGCTGGTGTACGGCCGGCATTCAAGCACCAGGGACCCCCAGACCCGGCGGGAGACCCGGACCCTCCTGCCGAGGGAGGACTGGATCGTGCGCGCCGTCCCCCACCTCCGCATCGTCACGTCGGAGGTGTGGTCCGACGTGCAGGCACGCTTCGTCGCCCGGCGCAGGGTGCCGATCCAGGCCCCGAGCGGCCGCGCCTCCCCGCTGCTGCTCGCCAGGCGCGTGCACTGCCCCGCATGCGGCACCCCGATGCATGTCACCTACCAAGGGACCGGGCGCACCTCGTTCAGGTGCGGCCGGTTCCTGCGCAATCGCACCTGCACGCACGGGGGCAGCGTCCGCGTCGACGAGATCGAGGGCGCCGTCCTTGGCGAGATCGGTCGGCGCCTCGTCGCCGGTGACCTCGCCGTCGAATACCTCGCGGCCTACAACGAGGCCAGGGCGGAAAGCGACCGGGACCACGCCGAACGGAGGAAGGAACTCGGCCGGCGCGTCGCCGACATGCGTCGGCGCCTGATGGAATCCTTCGACACCGCCCTCACCATCGGGTTCACCAGCGAGACGCTCGCGCGCATCCGGGTCGGGCTCGAAACCGACCTCGGCGTCGCCGAACGGGCCCTCGCCGTGCTGCCGCTCCCACCCGCCTGGGCGACGATCGACGAGGGGCGCATGACCGAGATGGCCGGGTCGATCGGGATGCTGTCCGGGCAGGGGCCGTTCATCGCTGTCGACGAGGCGGGGCAGCGCCTGGCGGCGACCATCCGCGAGGTCGTCCAAAGGGTCGACGTGCTGTCGATCGAACGCGGCCATGTCAGGTTTTCCGTCACTCTCCGGATGTCCAGCCTCTACGACGCCGGCGGCACGACCCGCCCGCCTGTGGGTCACCTGGTCATCGAGGGCATCTACCGCCGAACGAAGAACCCAAGGCTTCGTTACGACGAGACGACCCGGGCCGACGACGACCTCGCGAGCGTCGAGGCCGGAACCGCGACGCCTTGCGCGGCCGCATACGAGATCGTCGACCGGCACCTCGACGTGCCGGACTTCTTCCGGGCGCCGCATCGGGGCCTGCAGGTCGAACGGCGCCTCGCCGCCGAGGTCCTGCTCCATGTCGGCTCGATCGACGCGCCCTGGGTGTCCCTGCCCAAGCGTTTCGGCCGCCACGGCGCATGGTACGGCCGGCTCCGTCGCCTCGCCGCCGACGGCACCCTCGCACTGATGCTCGCCGAGCTGCGCGATGCCGACCCCGGACGCTACGGGGACGGGTTCCGTGGCCTGATCGCCATGAGGCTCGGGACCAGGGGGGGCGACGTTCAGTCGACCTGATCACCGGCGGGCGCGCCCCCATCCGGTCCGTCCCCCTCCCATCCTGGAGGCACGGGCCGGTCGATGGGCCAGAACCGGCCCGCGACCGTACGTAGGTGTTTCCCCTGGGACACCCGCTTGTACATCATGACGTAGAGCTGCTTGGGCGTCAGTTCGTGGCGCCGGCCGTGCAGCCGGTGGATCTCCCTCGCCGTCATCGGCCGGCCCTCGGGATGGTCCGTGAGGATCCCCAACGCCTCCGTGAACACGTCGGCCATGTACGCCCGGCGCCGCGATCGTGCACCCTTCGCCTCGGCATAGGTCCGATACGGGGAATTCCGCGTCACGGGCGGCGGGATCACCGTGCCCACCGCGATCCCGTCCCCGATCGAGCCGCCCCGCGCGAGGTCGTCGCGCAGCCGGCGCGAGCCGTCCACGAAACCCTTCAGCAGGTCCCGCCTCCGCTCCAGATCCTCCAGGGCACGGCCGAGTCTCTCGATCTCGGCCTCGCCCTGGAGGATCTGCTCGTCCAACCGTTCGATTTCCATTCCGGCACTCCAGAAATGGTGCCGTTACACCGCTCGCAGGACCACGGCAACGTCGCCCAGGCCCCGGTTGGACATTCGCCCGGGATACGTCTATGGCGCCTAGTATGTCCTGCACATCGAACGTATGTCCTGGACTGCGAACGCAGGACCCAATTCAGGACTAAGGCGAGGATACCCATGGCAGAGAGCGTTGACAGGGACTGGGTGCGCGAGGCCGGCGGGGGCGACCCCGGGCGGACGCCCGTGCTGGTCGAGACCGAGATCTGGTCGCGGGCCTTCTGGAGGGATCCCGATGCCCTGGCGTGGCTGGCGGCGGTGGGGCCGCGGCGGACGATCGTGACGCAGACGACCGTACGTGAGATCTCGTTCGGTGCGCAGTGGCGTCGCCGGGGGGCGGTCGTCCGGCCCGAGTACGACGCTGTACTCCGAGAATACGCCGAGCGGTTGCCTGACAGGTATCCGTACCTGAACCAGTCGAGTCCCAGGCTGATCTCGACGATCGAGGGTCTACGTGTGGATGTGAGCCTGAAAAGCCTGTGGATCACGGACGAGAGGAACGAAAAGCCGAAGTCGCCGGGCCGTCTGGAGATGTCCGGTTCCTCGATCTATCTCGGGATCCCGATCGCCGCGCTCGGTGGCGAGGCCTACCGGAAGGTCGCGCGGGCCGGCCATCCCCTGCCCCTCGTTTTCGACCCGCTATCGGGCGTGGAGTACGTCCGGGACGGCCGGTGTCTCGTCGACGAGGAGGCCTGAGGCGGACCCGGTCGCTCAAGCCCGACCACGACCGTCGCGCCCGGGATATCGGCAGGTCGAAGCCGATGTCCCGGGCGCGTCCGATTCCGGTTCCCTTGCGTGAGGGGTCCGGGACGGCAAGCGCATCTCGTCGGCTTTGCCGACCCGTTACCGGTACTACGCTTCACGAAATCTCAGTCGCCGGACAGGTCCGCGATGTAAGCGCGGAAGGCCTCCTCCGGCTGCATCAATGGTGTCCCGGGAGCGAGGGCTTCCGGCTCCTGCGCATCGGCGGCCTCCGCAGCCGCCACATGCGACGCCTGCACATCCTCAAGGATGCCGGCCACTTTCTCCCTAAGGTAGGCGTCTCTCTCCGTATCCATATCCCGCTCCTGCATCGGTCAGTGAATCGCGCGTCATACGTGCGGAAACCATTGCCTGCAAGTGCAACGGTCTGTCCGACCGGCTATGAAATCTGAAAATGCAGTTGGATCTACACGTTCGTGAAGGAGTGCTACTTAACACACCTGCGAGTTTCTATAAGCTCATTTCCGTTGCCATAGATCTTTTACCTCGATCACTCTCCTCGAAGTCGTAGGGGCATATCGATATCAGAAGCGGCGTGGAACACATCAGACTGATCGTATCGCCCAGCACAGGGGCGCTGACGGACGTATACCGCGTTGCCATCTCAAGGCACGAACGCGTTGGCATAAGCGCCGATCCAGAGCAGGGTCGGGCTCCAGACAGACATCCTGGATGCGCCGTCCAGCATCGCCATCCGTCCTCCACCTTAAGCCGGGGTGACGGACAGGCCGCCCTTCCGTGACGCTGGACAGACAATCCGCATCCTTCACCGGCTGGGCGCAATCGACGTGCTCAAAGCGCTCGTCGACTTTGAACCGCCCCGGGATTTCCGGAGGCTCCAACTCTTGAGAGACTGGAGCCATGACGATGCATATCCCACCCTTCTCCCCTGAGGTCCGCGAGCGGGCGGTCAGGATGGTTCATGAGCATCAGGGCGAGTACGGCTCGCCCTGGGCCGCGATGCAATCGATCGCCGCGAAGATCGGCTGCTTGGGCGAGACGCTGAGGAACTGGGTTCGGCAAGCCGAGCGCGACCGGGGCGTTCGGGCCGGACCGGCCACGGACGAGCGCGAGCGGATCAAGGCCCTGGAGCGGGAGGTTCGTGAGCTCCGGCAGGCGAACGAGATCCTGAGGAAGGCGAGCGCGTATTTTGCGATGGCGGAGCTCGACCGCCCGTTCAAACGATGAAGGCGTTCCT
>NZ_LMMX01000005.1:0-96271 GCF_001422425.1 Methylobacterium sp. Leaf102
ATCCTGACCGCCCGCTCGCGGACCTCAGGGGAGAAGGGTGGGATATGCTTTGTCATGGCTCCAGTCTCTCAAGAGTTGGAGCCTCCGGAAATCCCGGGGCGGTTCACCGGCATGGAGGGATGCGCTTCCCCAAGACGATTTCGAGCGCCAGCTTTTTCGGAAGGCGAGCGATCTCGAGAAGCAAGGGGTGCCGCAAGGCGAGGTGCAGGACTGCTTCGACAAGGAGCGTGCCGCGCGTCGGGGGCGGGACACCATCGTCGAGGAGAAGCCGCGTCCCAGGTCGATACCGCCGCCTCCTGGGACCGTTCGCATCAACAGGAGAGATCGGAAATGCCTGGTCGATGAATACAAGAAGCTTCTCAACGTCTGTGACGGCGACTCGCATCACATCGTTCCGGATATGGTCTACCGGCTGGGCGCGCGACCGAAAGGCGCCGGGATGAGTTCGACCGCCGATCGCATCCCGAATGCTCCGACGCTGAACGAGGGTATGGCGATCTGTTTAAGCAAGGCGCAACACGGAAGTGGCCTGGACGGTATTCACGCCGATCTTCGGAAATCGCTGAACGATCTTGGAGCGCACTATACGCCATCGGGAACAGCGCCCCTTGGAGAAATCATTTCAGCAGCCAAGTTATCTATTGGTAATATTGAAGATCTTTCGGAAAAATGTAAGGATCTGGCGAAATCGAAACTCAGTTTTCAAATAGAACAAAAAGGTCTCGATTCAGAGCAGCCGGGTCGGACCCGGGAAAAACCGCTCCCAAGCGGGGCTGCGAAGAACGTCCTCCGACGCGGATATTATTGAAAGATGTCTATGGAAAATGAAATGATCGATTGGAAACCAATGATAAACGCAGCCCACGCCACGGGTCGTGGACAGTTCTGCGTCGCACTATGCGAATTGGAATATGACGATCCGTTCAGCGCGCTGCTCGATTACGATGAATCTTTCCCACAACCATGGTCGCGCACCGACATAGCACGAGAAATCTATTCTGTCACAGCCCCGGGAACCACAGAATATCCCGGATCTCGATTTGCTGCTCTTAGCAACGAAGGCGATGTTTACTGGGTCTGAGACCAAACGTCACTGGAGAAGATCCTCGGTGCAGGCGTGCAAAGTCCTGATGCTTCAGGCGCGGGTGCGCTCGCGGGTCTTGGGTTGATCGGAGGCCACCTATGGGCAGTCGGGCATGGCGCTCAGATCTATCGCAGGTCCGGCAGCCACCGTTGGGACAAGATACCTTTCACCAAAACGCCTAAGCTCGGCTTCGAGGTCGTGCGGTTTGGCCGTATCGTGAGCACCAACATCGATGACATATACGTTTCCGGAGTGTCTTTTCCGATGAAAGTCAAGATCGATAAAAAAACCCGGGAAGAGCTTCGTGAGAGCCGAAGCTGGGATGACTGGGACCGCGCTTACGAACTGGCCAGGAAGAACGCGCCGAGTAAGGGGCTATCCACGGAAGGACGGGCCTACCATTGGAACGGCGAAGCCTGGACAGAGATTCCGCTTCCAGGATCAAGTCCGTATGTCATCAAGGACATTTTCATCGAAACGCCCGACAGGGTTTGGATGGTCGGCAGTCGCGGCACCATACTGGTCGGAAATGCACGGAGTGGCTTCAGCAACGTAGGCTTTGCGGGCGACACCGAGACGCTCCTGTCGATCATCCGGTTCAAGGACAAGTACATTGTCGCGTCCGATTACGCCCTACACATCTTCGACGGCCACCACCTCACACCCCTGAAGCCGCGGCTGCGCCGGCGGGGGGGAGCACCGACGCCACTCAGGGTGCAGGCGGTGCACGACGTGCTGTTCTACTTCGACTACAAGCTCGGCGTTCATCGCTTCGACGGCAACCGCTGGGAGGAAATACCGATCCCACCCGAGTTGCTCGCGCGCGATTTCCGAGGCCTCGTCGGGCGCGGACCGTGACACCCCGGCCCTGGCACCTGCGTCCTTGGTTGCCTGTCGCCCGACGTGTGCCTGACGCGACAGGGCCCACCACTCGAAATGAGATTCGCAGACGATGACAGTCGAGAGATACGAAGCTCATTTCGATGAGATTGTGGAGAGCATGCGCCCTCGCACTACTTTGGCAGATTGATCTCAAGGTGGCTGGTCGAGGTCAGCGTCACAGCGCGGTCATCGCCGTGGTGGTGGCCGGCTGCGGTGATCCAGGATGGCTTGCCAGATCGCTGGTATCGAAGGATGGGGCGGTAGGCAGGCGATGCTCCTGCCAGATCCGTTGCATGGAGCGCAGTGAAATCCCGATCCGCTTGGCGACGGCACGTCCGGTCCAGTGCGTGACCTCGTCCTGCAGCTCCGAACAGGTCAGCGCCAGCACCTCCGCGACCCTCCGGGTGGAATGCGGTGGAGTACCAGGTGGGCGGGCATTGTCGCGCAGCAGGCCTTCGACGCCTTCTTCGGCAAAGCGCTGCTGCCAGCGCCAGACGGCGGGTCGACTGACACCGGCCCGCCGAGCCACCTCTTGCACGTTCACGCGCTCGGTTGAGAGCAGGACGATCCGCGCCCGCAGGATGTGCTTGAAGGGCCGAGATCGATCGCTGGCGATCGCGGCAAGCGCTGACTGGGTGGCATCGTCGAGGAGCACGCAGACGGTCTGAGCCAACGCTCAGACTCGCATGCATCACCTGATCCGTGAATCCTATGACCGCGTCACTGCACTAGGCAGCCATAAGAGTCCGGCCGTGCGGGCGGCGATCGAGGCGGCCGGCGCACGGCTGTTGTTCCTGCCGCCCTACTCGCCCGACTTCAACCCCATCGAGATGGCGTTCTCGAAGCTCAAAGCGCTGCTCCGCAAGGCGGCCGAACGCACCGTCGAGGGACTGTCGTCGGCCATCGGACGCCTCGTCAACACCGTCACACCCAACGAGTGCGCCAACTTCTTCGCCGCAGCAGGATACGAACCAGATTAAACCGAAAACGCTCAAGAGCGCTACGCAATCTTCAGTGGGAAAGGGAACGCTCCCCGTCGCGCATCGTGACGCTCGTCGCCTCAACCGCGCGCCCAGCCGAAGTCGGAAGACCACGCGGTCATCGACATCTCCGACTGCCGGGGATCCGTCGCGTTCGGACAAAGCGACGACTTCGTCGGATCGAAACGTTGCGAGGTCGATCGGTCGCCCTCACGGCTCCGGACCTCGATCCCGGACAGACCGTGAAGCACCGCGAACGCCGCCCGCAATCACGGGCGGCGTCGATCAGCGTTCGTCAGCCCTGGACCAGCACGTTCCGGAACTGCCACGGGTCGGTCTCGTCGATGTTCTCCGGGAACAGGCCCGGGCGGCCGGTCAGCGGGGTCCAGTCCGTGTAGACGCCGACCACTAGGCCGAGATACGGCATCTGCACTTCGAGGCAGCGGCGGAAGTCCATCTCGTCGGCCTCGACGATGCCGGACTCAGGGTTCTCGAGGGCCCAGACCATGCCGGCGAGGACGGCCGAGGTCACCTGAAGGCCCGTGGCGTTCTGGTAGGGGGCGATGCGGCGGGTCTCCTCGATGGAGAGCTGCGAGCCGAACCAGTAGGCGTTCTTCTCGTGCCCGTAGAGCAGCACGCCGAGTTCATCGATGCCGTCGACGATCTCGGTCTCGTCGAGGATGTGGTGCTTCTCCTGGACGACGGCGGCCTTGCCGAACATCTCGTGCAGGGACAGCACGGCGTCGTCGGCCGGATGGTAGGCGTAGTGGCAGGTCGGCCGATAGGCGGCGCGCTCACCCTCCAGCACCGTATAGTAATCCGAGATCGACACCGCCTCGTTGTGGGTCACGAGGAAGCCGAACTGCGCCTGGGCCGTCGGCGTCCACGAGCGCACGCGGGTGTCGGCGCCGGGCTGGAGCAGGTAGATGGCGCAGCGCGACCCCTTCTCCTGATCGCGAGCGTTGTCCGGACGCCACGTCTCGTGGGTGCCCCAGCCGAGTTCGGCCGGCTGGTTGCCCTCGGAGACGAAGCCTTCGACCGACCAGGTGTTGACGAAGACACCCCGGGGCTTCGGGTTCTTGGCGCGCTGGGTATCCCGCTCGGCGATGTGGATTCCCTTGACGCCGACTTCCTGCATGAGCTTCGCCCAGCCGGTCCTATCCGTCGGCTCCGCGGTCTTGAGGCCGATGTCGTTGGCGATGTTCAGAAGCGCCTGCTTGACGAACCACGACACCATGCCGGGATTGGCGCCGCAGCACGACACGGCGGTGGTGCCGCCGGGGCTGGCGGTGCGGGCATCGAGGATGTCCTGGCGCAGGGCATAATTTGTGCGGTCACCCTGACTCTTCGACTTGTCGAAGTAGAATCCGGGCCAGGGCTCGGCGACGGTGTCGATGTAGAAGGCGCCGAGCTCGCGGCACAGTTCCATGATGGCGCGGGACGAGGTGTCCACCGAGACGTTCACGCAGAAGCCCTGTCCTTCGCCCTCCGTGAGGAGCGGCGTCAGGATCGCGCGATAATTCTCCTTGGTCAGCGCCACCTGCTCGAAGCGCAGGCCATGCTGGTCGGCGAGCGCCTTATGGGCATCGGACGGCTCGACGACGGTGAATCGGCTCTTGTCGTACGCGAAGTGGCGCTCGATCAGCGGCAGGGTGCCGCGTCCGATGGAGCCGAAGCCGATCATCACGATGGGTCCGGTGATGCGGCCGTGGACGGGCCAGGCGGTGGCGGCTTCGGTCATGGGCAGGCACTCCTAACAACTTGCTCGGGCGTCGCGATGCGCGCGGGTGGCCGACGCACCTAGCCGGCACAGATGACGCGCACGCGACGGGCTCAGTGGCGGCTGGCGTCCGGCGGGTCAACCACGTCCAGCTCGGTTCCTAAGAGAGCGTGAACCCGTCCATGCTCTCACCGCAGCCTTGCATCCCACTCGGCGGGATTGCGAGCCTCGGGACGTGAGCCGATATTGCACTGCAACAAAGCCGGAGGACGCGCCGCCCCATCGAACCCAAGGACCCCAGCCATGCTCGCAATCCTCACCGCAAACCTGCCCGCCCAGGCGGAAGAGCCCATCGACCGCGATCCCGGCATCATCACCCTGACCGCCGCTCTCCTGCGCGCCCTCAGCCGCCAGCGGGATGCCGCCTTCCGCCGCCGCTGCGATCTCGCCGGACAGACCAATCCCAATCGTTAGGACGAACCACCCCGACGTCAGGCTACCCGTCGTCGCGACGCCGCACCGGCGTCGCCGAAGGCCGGGGGCGGAGCGTCCGCATCGCCCCATGCGCCGGTCGCGCGCACGATGCCCTGGGCACCATCGAGGCCGCCCTGGCGGAGATTGAGCCCGAGGAAGCGCTCGCGCTCGAACGGACCCGGCATCGATAAGCCCGCCACGAGTTCCGGCGTGAAGCCGAAGCGCGCGTAGTACGGCGCGTCGCCGACCAGCAGCACGGCGCCGTGGCCGAGAATCGTCGCCCGTGTGAGCGCATGGCTCATCAACGTCGCACCGAGGCCATGGCCCTGAATTTCGGGATCGACCGCGAGGGGCCCGAGCAGGAGGGCCGGCCGGCGAAATCCGGCCTCGACGTGCCAGAGACGGACGGTGCCGCAGACATGACCGTTATACTCGGCCGTGAACGCGAGTCCCTCGGCCGGAAGCCGGCCTTCGCGCAGCCGCTCGGAGGTCTTCAGGCGTCGGGCAGCGCCGAAGCACAGGTCGAGGAGATGCTCACGGGCGAGAACATCGCCCGAACGTTCATGGCGGATCTGAAACAAGGCCACACCCTTTCCCGAAATCTGGGCGGGGGACGAACGATCCTCGCGTCGGGCACGGGCCCTCGGTTCGGGATGAGAACGCGGACGATCGAAGGTCGACCGTCCGCGATGCTGGTAGTCCGAATCAGATGACGAATTGCTGAAGGGGCGGGAAGCCGTTGAACGCCACAGCCGCGTACGTGGTCGTGTAGGCGCCAGCGCCCTCGATCAGCACCTTGTCGCCGATGGAAAGCGAGACGGGCAGGGGATACGGCACCTTCTCGTAGAGCACGTCGGCCGAATCGCAGGTCGGTCCGGCCAGCACGCATGGGCTCGTGCGATCCCCATCGTGATCCGTGCGGATCGCGTAGCGGATCGACTCGTCCATGGTCTCGGCCAACCCACCGAACTTGCCGATGTCGAGGTAGACCCAGCGAATCTCGTCCTCGGCTTGCGACTTCTTCGAGACCAGCACGACTTCGGCCTCGATCATCCCGGCATTGCCGACCATGCCGCGGCCCGGCTCGATGATGGTTTCGGGCAGGTGGTTGCCGAAGTGCTTGGTGAGCGCGCGGAAGATCGCGTCGCCGTAGGATTCCACGCCCGGCACCGCCTTGAGGTACTTGGTGGGGAAGCCGCCGCCGAGGTTGACCATCGACAGGGTGATGCCCCGGTCGGCGCACTCGCGGAAGATCGTGGAAGCGGAGGCCAGCGCTCCGTCCCAGGCTTCGGTGTTGCCCTGCTGCGAGCCGACGTGGAACGACACTCCGTAGGCGTGCAGGCCCTGGCGGCAGGCATGCTCCAGCACGTCCACGGCCATCTCGGGCACGCATCCGAACTTTCGCGATAAGGGCCATTCCGCGCCTGCACCGTCGCAGAGGATCCGGCAGAACACCTGCACGTCCGCGGCCTCGACACCGGCGGCCTCGGCGGCCCGGGCGATCTTCTCGACCTCGACTTGGCAATCGACGGCGAACAGGCGCACGCCGAGCTTGAGGGCGCGGCCGATGCAGCGTTCCTTCTTGATGGTGTTGCCGAAGGAAATCCGGTCGGCGGTCGCGCCTGCGGCGAGCGCCATCTCCACTTCGACCACCGAAGCCGTATCGAAGCACGAGCCCATCTCGGCGAGCAGCCGCAGCACTTCCGGCGCCGGATTCGCCTTCACGGCGTAGAACACCCGGGTGTCGGGAAGCGCGCGGGCGAAAGCGGTGTAGTTGTCGCGCACGACATCGAGGTCGAGAACCATCACGGGACCTTCGTCCTGGCCCATGTCACGGCGCGCGCGAAGGAAGTCGCGGATGCGATCGGTCATGCTGTTTCCAACCCATAGGTTCGCAAGCGCCTTCGCGTGGGGCGCGCTGTCGAATGTCAGGACGACGTGAGTCGTCCGGCGTCTGGGATCGATGCGACGCGGCGCGCGGCGTGCTTTGGAGACACGCTGTCGAGCGCGGGCGCAAACGCTCCCGGAAGCTGCCTTGGATTGGAAGGGAGATCCCCACCGCACGCCGGGCAAAGAGAAACAAGCCTCTTCGGTGCCGGCCTTTGGAGGGCCGACGAGACCAAAAAAGCCCGTTCGTCGTTGCTTTAAGCTGCGTCCCCCGTGGAGAGCGGGGTTCGCCGGTTTCGCCTCCGGCTGCCGGTTGTTGTCGGGGTCCGGTGTCGCCACCTGGATGCCGGCCGTAGGGAATCCACCCTATCGACCATCGATCCTTTAAGACCCCTGGCGGCTGTCCGGCAGTTGGCCGGATGCCCACCAACCGACACGCGGCCACAGGCACGTGCGAAATTGGGCAAGGGCGATATACGAGCATCGCGTTCCGGCGACAAGAAAAAACGCGGATCTTTTCGACGCGACAGGGTCGCGGACCGCGAATGTTGCACAAACGCCGCGTCGGCCTCCACGGCCCCTTTCCAAGCCCGGGCTGACGCGCCATCAAGCGGTCCATTCACCCTTCGACGGCCGTATCAGGGCGCAGGATCATGACAGAACCGAACCGCCGCGCCGTCATCACCGGTTTGAGCGTCACGAGTCTGGCCGCCACCGGGCTGCTCTCCGGTGCCGCGTCGGCGCAACCGGGCGTGCCGCAGCCCTTTGGTTTTGCCGACGTGGAGCGGCGGGCCCGCGACTTGTCGAAAGTACCCCACGCCGCGAAAGCGCCGAACCTGCCACCTGCCATCGCCAGGCTCGACTACGATGCCTGGCGCGATATCCGCTTCAAACCCGACAAGGCGTTCCTGGGCGCCGAGGGCAGCCCGTTCCGGCTGCAATTGTTTCACCTCGGCTTCCTGTACGATCGGCCCGTCACGGTGAACCTCGTGCGGGGCGGCGTCGCCACTCCCATCGCCTATCAGGCGAGCCTGTTCGACATGGGCCGGACCAAGGTCGACAAGCCCTTGCCGGTGGATCTTGGATTCGCCGGCCTACGCATCCACTCCTTCCTCAACAGCCCGAGCCTCCTCGATGAGCTCATCGTCTTCCTCGGCGCCAGCTACTATCGCTTCCTCGGCCGCGATGAACGCTACGGCCTGTCGGCGCGCGGGCTCGCGGTGAACGTCGAAGGCGAGGGCGGACCGGAGGAGTTTCCGGTGTTTCGGGAGTTCTGGGTAAGCATGCCGGAAGCGAACGCCGATGCTCTCGTCGTCGATGCGCTCCTCGACGGCCCCGGCCTTACCGGTGCGTTCCGGTTCACCGTGCATCCGGGGGACGAAACCACGGTGGCGGTGCAGACCACGCTCTATCCCCGCACGGACCTCACCACCCTCGGGCTGGCGCCGCTGACCTCGATGTTCTTCATCGGCGAGAACGACCGGCGCCATTCCGACGATTATCGGCCCGAACTCCACGATTCCGACGGTCTTCAGATCGCAGCCGGCAGCGGCGAGTGGCTGTGGCGCCCCCTCGACAACCCGAAGGAGCGGCGCATTTCGAGCTTCTTCGACACAGACCCGAAGGGTTTCGGCCTGCTCCAGCGCGACCGGCGCTTCGAGAGCTATCAGGATCTGGAAGCGGCCTACCATCGCCGGCCCGGTTACTTCGTCGAGCCCGACGGGGCCTGGGGGGAGGGGGCGGTGATGCTCATGGAACTGCCCACCGACACGGAGACCAACGACAACATCGTCGCCTGCTGGCGCCCACGCCAGCCCTACGCGGCCGGCGAGGCGGTGCGCTTGTCGTACCGCGTGCGCAGCGTCGGCGGCGACCCCCTCCATCCCGGGGCCTGCGTGGTCAACACCTTCGGGGCGGCGGCGATTGCCAGCGGCACCGCCAAGGCGGACGAGGTCAAGGGTGCGCTGAGCCGCCGCTTCCTCGTCGATTTCGCCGGCGGCGATCTCGCCTACTACGGCGCCGATCCGAGCCGGGTCGAGGTGATCGCCAGCGCATCGAACGCCAAGGTGACGGCGACCTCCCTCGTCGCCAATCCGCATACGGGTGGCCTGCGCGCGGCCATCGACGTCACGGTTTCCACCCCGGGTCAGGAAACGGATCTGCGGGCCTTTCTGCGGGCGGGGGGACGGACGCTCTCGGAAACCTGGGTCTATCCCTGGATCGCCGCGTGAGCGCGGCCTTGCCGTTGCTCGATACCACGCCCGCCATCGCGATCCGCCCGGCGCGGATCGAGGATCTCGATGCGCTCGTCGCCCTCGAACATGCCGCTTTCTCCAGCGACCGCGCGGAGCGTCGGGCGATTCGCCACGCCATCCGCTCGCCCAGCATGACGGTTCTCGTGGCCTTGGCCGATGACGGGGAGGGGCCCGCGATGCTGGTGGGCGCCGCGACCCTGGAGCGCCGACGGGGCAGCCGCAACGCGCGGCTCTCCTCCATCGCCGTCTCGCCCGCGCGCGCCGGACTCGGGCTCGGCGGTCTCGTCCTCGATGCGGCGGAGGCGGACGCACGCGCCCATGGCTGCACGCACCTGCGCCTCGAAGTCCGCGCAGACAACGGCGCCGGCATCCGGCTTTACGAGCGCAGAGGCTACACGCGCTTTGCCGTGATCGAAGACTATTACGAGGACGGCATGGAGGCCTGGCGCTACGTCAAGGCGCTGTAGGCCGACGCGAAACGTAAAAACCCGCCCTGACGAAAGCCAGGACGGGTGTTGTGGACTTGTCATGCCCCGGCATCGCGCCGGAGCGGACGGATCAATCGCAGACTTCCTTCGTGACCGTCTTGCGGTCGCCGACGTCGTTTGCCTTCGTCACGGTCTTGGTGGCGCAGCCGTCGGCACTCTCGCGGGTCTCGACGGTCTTGCGCTCGCTCGCAGGCCGCTCGACGACCACGTCCGGCGCATCGCGGCGGATGATTGTGGTCTCGGCCTGGGCCAGGGCCGGAGCACCGACGAGGAGCGCTAGGGTGGTGGCGGCGAAGAGGGTGTTGCGCATGGGGACCTCCGTGTCGAAAACGTCGGCATCCAACGACGAACCAAGCGGGACCGTTCCCTCGATCCGCGCCTGTTCTTGCGCAATTCTCCCGTTCTGACGCAGGTCTCCCGAGATTTGGCGCGCTTCAACCTTCGATGCGCGAGAAATCCGCGACTTCCCGCGTCGCCGCCCGCAAGGCGTTGAGAAGGGCGAGGCGGTTTTCGCGCAAGGCCGGATCGTCCGAATTCACCGTCACCTTCTCGAAGAACGCATCCACGGGGGCGCGGAGCGTCGACAATGCCTGCATGGCGCCGGCGAAATCTTCCCGCTCGACCGCCGCCGAGGCGGCTGACCGCGCCGCCACGAGGGCTTCGGACAGGGCGCGCTCCTCAAGCTCGCCCCGTGCGGCGAGCGCCGCATCGGGCACGGCCTCGTAGGGCCGCCCGTCCTTCTTCTCCTCGATCCGCAGGATATTGGCCGCGCGCTTGTAGCCGGCGAACAGGTTTTTTCCGTCGTCGGTCTCCAGCAACTTGCCGAGGGCCTCGACGCGGCGAACCACCATCAGGAGGTCGTCTTGTCCCGGCAGGGCGAAGACGGCGTCGATGAGATCGTGGCGGGCGCCCTTGTCGCGGAGGTAGACTTTCAGGCGGTCGGCGAAGAAGGCGAGGAGATCAGGAAGATACTGATCTTCCAGCTTCTCAGGAGCAGAAACACTCTTCTGGGAAAATCCGAAGTCGGCGGTGTCGAAGTATTTCCGCAGCGGCAGTTTGACCTGGCGTTCATTGATAAGCCGAATGACACCCAGCGCGGCACGACGCAAAGCATAAGGGTCTTTGCTGCCGGTCGGCTTTTCGTCGATGGCCCAAAAGCCCACGAGCGTGTCGAGCTTATCGGCGAGAGCCACCGCGACAGCGACGGGATCGGTCGGCACGCGGTCCGAGGGGCCGACCGGCTTGTAATGGTCCTCGACCGCCGCCGCGACGCTCGGGTTCTCGCCCTGCAAAGCCGCGTATTTCCGGCCCATGAGCCCTTGAAGCTCAGGAAACTCGCCGACCATCTCGGTGACGAGATCGGCCTTGGCGAGGCGGGCGGCGCGCTCGGCGAGGTCGGGATCGGCGCCGACCAAGGGCGCGAGTTCGCGCGCGAGCGCCGCGATCCGCTTGACCCGCTCGCCCTGCGTGCCGAGCTTTTCATGAAACACGATCGAATCGAGCTTCGGCAGCCGATCCTCCAACTCGATCGCCTTGTCGGTCTCCCAAAAGAACTTCGCATCCGAGAGCCGCGCCCGCACCACCCGCTCGTTGCCGGCCGTGATGGCGAGCCCCCCGTCGCTGGCGACGAGGTTCGAGGTCAGGATGAAGGCCGGGGCGAGGCGTTCGGCGCCGGGCTCGCGCAGGACGAAACACTTCTGGTTGGCCTTGATGGTGGCGCGGATGGCCTCGGCCGGAATGTCGAGGAAGGCGGGGTCGAAGGTGCCGAGCAGCACCACGGGCCATTCCACGAGGCCCGCGACCTCTTCGAGCAGGCCCTCGTCCTCCACGAGTTCGAGGCCGCGCGCGAAGGCGAGATCGCGGGCGTCGTGCAGGATGATGTCTTTGCGCCGATCGGCGTCGAGCACGACCTTGGCGCGCTCCAGGGCGGCGACGTAATCGTCGAAGCGGCGCACCTCGATGGCGTCCGGTGCGAGGAAGCGATGACCGTAGGTGGTCGTCCCGGCCACGATCCCGTCGACGTCGAACGGCACCACGTCGGGCGTCTCGGTCTCCGGCCCGAAGGTGGCGACGATGGACTGCAGCGGGCGCACCCAGCGTAAACTGCCGGGCTGAGCCGAAGCCTTGCCCCAGCGCATGGATTTCGGCCACGGAAAGCTGCGGACGATCTGGGGCAGGATCTCGGCCAGCACGTCGAGGGTTTCGCGCCCTGGCTTCTCGATGATGGCGACGTAGAATTCGCCCTTCTTCGGATCGGAGACGATGGTCGCCTGGTCGAGGCTGGCGAGGCCCGCACTTTTCAGGAAGCCCTGGACCGCTCCGTCCGGCGCGCCGACGCGGGGGCCCTTGCGCTCCTCACGCACGTCCTTGCCGCGGGGCGGCAGGCCGGCGACGTGAAGGGCGAGGCGGCGCGGCGTCGCGAAAGCCTTGGCGCCATCGTAGAGAAAGCCGCGCTCGACGAGGGCATCGGTGACGAGCTTGCGCAAGTCGTCGGCCGCACGCCGCTGCATGCGGGCGGGGATCTCTTCGGAGCGCAGTTCGAGGAGGAGGTCGGGCATGGGATCAGGCGGCGTCCGAGATGATTTTTCGAGGGTGTCGCTGGTGCGGCGGGAGCCGCCATCGACGTCGAGAGGCCAAGTCGCGGTGCGGCCCTCGGATCAGGCCGCGCCACCGCCGGCCGTCTTCAGATACGCGGCCCCGCAGGCCTTGGCGAGTTCGCGCACCCGCAGGATGTAGCTCTGCCGCTCGGTCACCGAGATCACGCCGCGGGCGTCGAGGAGGTTGAAGACGTGGCTCGCCTTGATGCACTGGTCGTAGGCCGGCTGCGCCATCCGGTGCAGCCCGGCCTCGCCCTCGGGGGCCCCGGCGTCGAGGTAGGTCCGGCAGGCCTTCTCCGCATCGGTGAACTGCCGGAACAGCATCGCGGTGTCGGCGGCCTCGAAATTGTGGCGCGAATATTCTTGCTCCGATTGCAGGAAGACGTCGCCGTAGGTGACCTTGTCGTCGCCGATGCCGCCGTTGAAGTTGAGGTCGTAGACGTTCTCTACGCCCTGGACGTACATGGCCAGGCGTTCGAGCCCATAGGTGAGCTCTCCCGCGACCGGAGAGCATTCGACGCCGGCCACCTGCTGGAAGTAGGTGAACTGGCTCACCTCCATGCCGTCGCACCAACATTCCCAGCCCAGCCCCCAGGCACCGAGCGTCGGACTTTCCCAATCGTCCTCGACGAAGCGTATGTCATGGAGCTTGAGATCGACGCCGATGGTGTCGAGGGAGGCGAGATAGAGCTCCTGCAGGTTCGGGGGATTCGGCTTCAGGATCACCTGGAACTGGTAATAGTGCTGGAGCCGGTTCGGGTTCTCGCCATAGCGCCCGTCCTTCGGCCGGCGCGACGGCTGGACGTAGGCCGCCTTCCAGGGCTTCGGCCCCAGCGCCCGCAATGTCGTGGCCGGATGGAAGGTGCCCGCGCCCACCTCCATGTCGTAGGGCTGCAGGATCACGCAGCCCTGAGCGGCCCAGAACCGCTGCAGCGTCAGGATCAAGCCCTGGAACGAGGTCTGGGGCGCGAGATCGACGGCGCTCGACAGGTGGCTGGCGCTCGACATGGGCAATCCGGTCCGTGAAGGGGCGGCCAGCGTTTAAGAGGCGGGTCGGGGGTGTCAAGCGATGCCGGTGTGCGGGCGCACGCAATTTCGCCCCAATTCCGTCGGGTAGCCGGAACTGTCACGCTCACTGCCAAGTTGAGGCAACAATCAGGCAGTCTTCTCCGTCGCAGACCGACGGGCGACCATTTGGATCAACGCGCCATGCGCTCGTCTTTCGCAGTCTTCGCCGCCATCGCCGCCGCTTCGCTGGCTGCCACGCCCCTCGTGATGGGTGCCTCGAACGCCTTCGCGACGCAGGACTCCACCAACGTCGTCGCGATGCCGGCCCTCGTCACGCCCATCGACGTCGTCACCGTGCCGGCGCCGGTCCAGGCCGAGACCTGCACCCGCAAGGTTCGGGTGGTCTATGCGGGTTACGGTTCCGAGGGCTGCGCCCGCTAGAACCGCTGCAACGGCCGATCAGAGACCGTAGCGCGCCCATGCGGCGCGCTCCTCGATGACCGCCAGAGCCTCGGCGGCAAGACCGTCTGCCGCCAGACCGGCGGTGCTTCCGGGGTTCGCGCGCCGCAGCAGGCGGGCGACGAGTGAGCCGCGCTTCTCGGCCACCATGACGAGTTGGACATCCTCGCCGAACCGCGCTCGAAGGGTCGAGCGCGCATCCCCCAACCCGTCGACGAGGCCGAGGCGCAGGGCCTGACGTCCGGTCCAGACGGCGCCAGTGAACAGGTTCTCGCCATTGAAATCGAGGCTCGGGCGCCGGCCTCGCACCAGGGTGGCGAACAGGTCCTGCACATCGGCCTGGATCTGCTTCAGTCTGACGATATCGTCGGGATTTTCCGGCCGGAACGGATCCAGCATCGCCTTGGCCTCGCCCTGGGTGTGGACGCGGCGCTCGACCCCGAGGCGTTCGATGAGGCGATCGAAGCCGAACCCCGCCGAGACAACCCCGATTGATCCAATGAGGGACGTCGGATCGGCGACGATCTCGTCGGCTGCGCAAGCGATCATGTAGCCGCCGGACGCGGCGATGTCCTCGACGAAGGCGTAGACCGGCAAGCCCTTCTCCGCCGCGAGCGCCCGGATGCGCTGGTGGATGAGGTGTGACTGCGCCGGCGACCCGCCTGGCGAATTGATGACCAGCGCCACCGCCGCGACGTGCGGCATGGAAAAGGCCTGTTCCAGGGGACCGGCGAGCCCGGCAATGGAGAGCCCCGCCCGGAACGGCGAGGCGGCCCCGATGGCGCCGTTGAGGCGGACCACCGCCACCCGTGGCTTGCGCTTGCGCCAGCGCGCCGGAAGGAAGGCCCGCAGACCGGTCGGAATCGTGAGCGCCATCGTGTCTCGCTGGGATGTCGGGGAACCGGGCGCCGGATATTCCCGTGCCGTTCCCGCAGAGATGGTGCGCCGATCGGGCTTCGCCAACGCGGCTTAGCAACGGCGACCCGTCGTCAATCCTCGCTCGGCCGCGTGCCGATCCAGGCCGTACCGGCGTTGAGTGCGGCCAGGATCGGTGTGAACGCGCCGTCGGCACCGTGCAGCACGAGGGGCGTCAGCAGGCTGAACGGCGCGCGGCTTCCCTTCACGGCGGTGATCAGGACCCGGATCGCCGGCTCCCCGGCCCGCGCCTGGACCGGCCGGACGGCGATGCCGCCGAAGCGTCCCCGCAGGGCGTCGAGGCAGTCCGGCAGAGCATCGGCCCGGTGGATCAGACCGAGATGCCCCCGGGGACGAAGGATCTCGACGCAGGTTCGCAGCCATCCGTCGAGTGAGCCCGTTGGGAAAGTATGGGCGGCGGCCTTGTCGGCGATGGGAGAGATGCGGTGTCGGCCAGCCTCGAAATAGGGGGGGTTGGTGAGAACGAGATCGCAGCATTCCGGGACGAGGCCGGCGGCGCGGCGCGCGCCACCTTTGGCCAGAACGTCCGCCGCGACGACATCGACCCGACCGTCGAGACCGTTGAGCGTCGCGTTGAGGCGAGCGAGGTCCGCGAGGGCAGGATCACGCTCGACGAGGAGCATGCGGCAGGTCGGAGCACGCAACGCGACGGCGAGCCCCACCGCCCCCGTCGCCGCGCCGACATCGCAACACGTGGCACCCGGTGCGGGTCTGAGGAGCGCTGCCAGCAGCACCGCATCCGTGCCGGCCCGATGAGCGCCGCGGTCGGGCTGATACAACTGGAGGCGGCCGCCGAGCCACGCATCGGGGGAGCGCGGCTCAGGCGTCGCGCAGTTCATGGGCCAGACCCGCCTCCGTCAGCAGGCGGCGAGCCTGGGCAGCGTGATCCGCCGGCACGAGGAGCCGGCGTGCGAAGGCCCCGATGGAGCCTTCCAGACCGCTCATGTGACCGTCGGCGACGAAGGCCGGAATCTCGGCGCTCGCGAGAAGGGATTCGGCGAAACCGATCAGGACGATGTCGTTGCTGCGGATGAGTTCGGTCATCGCGGTTCCTGGAGAGGGCGAACGGTTCGTCCCCGTTCCTTCCGGCCCTTGCGGCATGGTGCATGTTGCAGCGCCTCCGAGCCCATGCGATGGGGTGCCGCACGGAAGTCGGTCGCGCAAGACGGGGTTTGGTGTTCGGGTCGGCCGGTTGCGGCGCGCCCGCATCGAGCCTGTCGGGTTGGGAGGCAGCGGGGTTTGGGCGTCGTAATACCCTTGGAGGACACTCGTCCCGATCCGGAGGCGAGCCTGACGGACCTCGTGGCCCTCGTCGCCGCGGGGATGGAGCGCGTCAACGCGACCATCCTGTCGCGCACCGGATCGTCCGTGCAGATGATCCCGGAAGTCGCCAATCACCTGATCGCGTCCGGTGGCAAACGCCTGCGTCCGATTCTGACCCTCGCGACGGCGGATCTGTGCGCCTACGCGGGCGACGGGGCGGTCAAGCTCGCGGCCAGCGTCGAGTTCATGCACACGGCGACCCTGCTGCACGACGATGTGGTGGACGAAAGCGACATGCGTCGCGGCACCGTCGCGGCCCGGATCAAGTGGGGCAACGAGGCCAGCGTGCTGGTCGGTGACTTCCTCCTCGGCCAGGCGTTCCGGATGATGGTCGAGGTCGGCTCGCTGAAAGCCCTCGACATTCTGTCGGCCGCCGCCACGGTGATCGCCGAGGGCGAGGTGATGCAGCTCGCGGCCGCCAAGAATACCGAGACGACGGAGGACGAGTACCTCGCCGTCATCCGCGCCAAGACCGCCGAACTGTTCGCCGCCGCCTGCGAGGTCGGGCCGGTCATCGCCGAACGCCCCCGGGCCGAGCAGGCTGCGTGCCGCGCCTACGGCATGAACCTCGGCATCGCCTTCCAGCTCGTGGACGACGTGCTGGATTACGGCGGCACCAGCGCCAGCCTCGGCAAGAATGTCGGCGACGACTTTCGCGAGGGCAAGATCACCCTGCCGATCGTGCTGGCCTTCCGCCGCGGTACGGACGCGGAGCGGGTGTTCTGGAAGCGTGCGCTGGAAGACGGCGACGTCTCGGACGACGATCTCGCCACCGCGCTCGCGATTCTGCGCCGGCACCGCGCCCTCGAGGACACCATCGAGCGAGCCCGGCATTACGGCGCCATGGCCCGCGACGCTCTCGGGCTTTTCCCGAAAAGCCCGATGAAGCAGGCTTTGCTGCAGGTCGTAGATTTCTGCATCGCCCGCGCGCACTGAGCGCGCAGGCGGTGCGGAGCTTTCAGGCGGCGACCGCTTTTGGCAGCGTGAGTTGGTCCTTGCCGGTCTCCGCGATGACGATGTTGCCGGCAGCGTCCGACCATTGGGTCAGCAGGCCGTCCGTCGTCGCTTTGTTCATCGGTTTGCCGAACAGGTAGCCCTGCCCGTAGGTGCAGCCCTGATCCGCGAGCCAGCCGACGCTCGACGCGGTCTCGATGCCCTCGGCCGTGGTCGAGAGGCCGAGGCTCGATCCGAGGGCGATGATGGCATCCACGAGCTTGGCCCGATCCTCGCCGAGGGGAATCGAGGCCACGTAGCTGCGGTCGATCTTCAGCTTGTCGAACTGCAACTCGCGCAGGTGGTAGAGGCTCGAATAACCCGTGCCGAAATCGTCGAGGGCGATACGCACGCCGAAGTTCTGGAGGGATTTCAGGGCCACCCGCGCGGATTCCAGATCGTTGACCAGGGCGGTCTCCGTGATCTCGATCTCGAGACGGCCCGGGGCGAAGCCGGTCTCCGTCAGGATCGCGAGGATACGCTCCGGCAACTGCTTGTCCTGAAGTTGCAGCGGCGAGATGTTGACGGCGAGTTGCAGGTGGCCGGGCCACGACCGGGCGTCGGTGCAGGCCTTGCGCATGAGTGCCCAGCTCAGGTCGGCGATCATGCCGGTCTCTTCGGCCAGCGCGATGAACTCCGCCGGTCCCAGGAGGCCCTGCTCGGGATGGCGCCATCGCGCAAGCACCTCGAATCCAATCAGCTCGCGGCCGGGGAGTTGCACCACGGGCTGGTAGAACGGCTCGATCTCACCGCGCTCGATGCCGAGGCGCAGATCTGCCTCCATGCGGGCCCGAACCTTCAGGGCGTGGCCCATGTCGAGATGGAAGAACCGGAAGTTGCCGCGGCCTTCGCGCTTGCCCTGATACATGGCGACATCGGCGGCATGCAGGAGCGAGACGGCATCGGAGCCGCTCTCCGAGGCGAGGGCGATGCCGATGGTGGCACCGACCTCGACCCGGCTCTGCTCCCAGACGACCGGCTTCGACAGGGCGGAGATGATCTGCTGGGCGAACCGGGGTACGGCTTCGCTGTCCTCACCGTAGTCGATCATGACGACGAATTCGTCGCCGCCGAGACGCGCGATCAATCCGCCTTGCGGAACCAGGGCGCGCATCCGATCGGCAACGGCGCAGAGAACGGCATCACCCGCAGCATGGCCATGGACGTCGTTCACGGGCTTGAAGCGGTCGAGATCGATCAGGAGGACGGCGATGGCCGCCGATCCCGGCTTCGATAGACGACCGTCCAGGGTCTCCTTGAAGAACCGCCGGTTGGCGAGGCCTGTCAGCGCATCGTGCCGAGCCGCGGATTCCGCGCGATCGCGGGCGAAATCCCTGGCCATCATGGCCTGACGAAGCTTGAACGACTTGCGGATCGACGCGACCACCAGGCCGAAACTCATGCAGATCGCGAGCATGAGAAGGTCGTGGAGGTGATGAAAGGTCGTGAAATGCAGGAGGTAGTCGAACATCCCGAGCTGGGTGCCGGCAGTCCAGATGCAGACGCCGATCATCATGAGGCACAGGGCCTCACGCAATTCCCCTTCGCCCCATGAGGCTTGCTTCATCTGACCCTCTGCCAATCCCGCCGAGTGACAGTGCCGACAAGACCCTTTCGTCTCGGTAAAAGACCGACTGTCCGGTGGACTTTGACCAATATTTCGTGGGCGATGGAACCGCTCTGCTAGCCTACCGTAGCAAGGACGGCTTCACCCACCATTGCGGATGACGGTCACGGATACGGCGCGCGGCCCGTACCGCGGCGGAGCGATCGACAAAGAGGCCGAACACCGTCGCACCCGACCCGGACATCCGCGCCAGTCGACAACCGGCCTCGACCGACAGGGCCTGAAGCGCCTCACCGATCACCGGGGCGAGACCGAGGGCCGGCGCCTCGAGATCGTTGCGGGCCGGGCTGATCGACGCCACCACCGCCTCGGCATCTGCGCCCTCGGCGATCTCCGGATGCGGCCCGGGTCGATACCGCTCACCCACCATCAACCCCAAGGCGCGGAAAACCGGTGCCGTCTCGACGGGGATGCCGGGGTTTATGAGGATCGCCGGGAGGGGAGAGATCCCAAGGGCGGCCCCAATGGTCTCGCCAGCCCCTCGCATCATCCGGGCCCGGGGATCGAGACAGACGGGAACGTCGGCGCCCGTCGCGCGCGCGGCGTCCAGAAGATCGGGATCCGTGGGGTCGAGGCCGTTGCTGCGGCCGAGCAGCCGCAGGGCAGCGGCCGCATCCGACGAGCCGCCGCCGATGCCCGCCGCCACGGGGAGGCGCTTGACGAGATGGAACGTCCCGAGTCGAAGACCGGGCCGGCGCCTAGAGAGATGACGGGCGGCCCGGATCACCAGGTTGTCGTCGAGGGGGCCGGCCGGACCCGCCGTCGGCCCCGACACTTCGAGGGCGAGCGCTTCGCCCGGATGAAGCGACAGGGTATCGCCGGCGCCGGTGAACGCAACGAGGCTTTCGAGCTCGTGGTAACCGTCCCCGGCGCGGCGCCCGAGAACGTGCAGGGTGAGATTGATCTTCGCCGGAGCGCGGATGACGAGGATTGGCACGGGCTCTCGACGGCTGTTCAGGGGATCGGGGCGCCGGTCTGGCCCTGCGCCCCTGCCCACGTCAAGTCCGATGCCGTGACGGACTCGATCAGCCGCCGCTCTTCTTGTCGGCCGCGCCCGGAGGCTCGCTCGGAGCCGGAGCGCCCTTGGGCAGTTCGGGATTGGCTTTCCCCTCGGGCGGATTCTCGGCCGTGGCGGCCGGCTTGTCGAGTTCCGGCAGGCCGTCCTTGAGCTTGGCGTTGATCTTCTCGAGTTCCTCCGGCTCGGGGTTCAGGTCCTTGGCGTGCTGCCACTGGAACTTGCCCTCCAGACGGCGGCCGGCGCGCCAATAGGCATCGCCGAGGTGGTCGTTGATCGTCGGGTCGCCGGGCTTGAGCTCGATGGCCTTCTCCAACTCGCGCATGGCTTCATCCCAACGCCCGAGGCGGAAATAGGCCCAACCGAGACTGTCGATGATCATCCCATCGCGCGGGCTGGCGTCCACGGCCTGCTTCAGCATGGTGAAGGCTTCGTCGATGTTGATGTTCTGGTCGACCCACGAATAGGCGAGGTAGTTCAGGACCTGGGCGCGGGCACCCGGCTGCGAGGCCGGCACGAGTTCCAGAGCCTTCTTCAGGTCGGCCTCGGCCTTGCTCCACTGCTTGGCCCGCTCGTAGGCGGTGCCGCGGAAGTAGAACGTCGTCCAGTAGTTCGCCGCCGGCTGGTCGCCGATGAGAGCGATGGCGCGGCTGTAGGTCTCGGCCGCCTCTTCGTACTTCTTGCGCGAGCGCTGAACGTTACCGAGCGCCGTGATCACGTCGATGTCGTTGGGATGAGCCTTCATGGCTGCATCGAGGTGCTGGATCGCCTCTTCGCCCTTGCCCATCTGCTCGAGATTGAGCCCGATCTGCACGTCGGCATTGAGGCGCAGCGGCGAGTTCGCCGGGATCTGGGCATAGGCCTCGTTGGCGCGCTCCGGCTGCTTCATCCGGTCGAGGATGTCGGCCAGGGTCAGGCGAGCCAGGGCGTGCTCGGGTGCGAGATAGAGGGCGAGGCGCAGATAGACCACCGCCGGCAGTTCGTCGCCCTGCGTCGAGCCCGCCGAACCGAGCCCATAGAGCACCTCGCCGGCTCCCTCCTGCGCCGTATTGACGAGGCGGGTGAGGGGCTTGCCCTCCTTCAGCCTGGTAAGCGCATCGCGAACGACGGGATGGCGTGGCAACAGCTTGTCGAAGTCGGTGTAGGCCTGGATCGCCAGATCCGTGCGCCCCGCCTGCGCCTCGAACCGCGCATAGGCGTCGACAACCCGGAGGGTGTTGCGGTCGCCGTCGTAGGCCGCCTTGAGACGGCGCTCCGCCTCGGCCTGGTCACCAGTCAGCGCCGCGATCAGGCCAGCGTGGTAATCTCGGAACGTGTTGTAGGTTCGCTCGCCCTTGAGCTTGTTGATGGTCTCCTGGGCGCGCTTGCCGTCACCGGCCCCGGCGAAGGCCCAGGCCGTGAGGAGGGTGCCGGTGAGATCGGCGGCGGCACCCCGGCCGCTGCGGGCGAAGTTCTGACGGGCCTGGGCGAACTGACCGGCCTTGATCTGCCGGACGCCGAGCGCGAGCTGAGCGAGACCATTGGCACCGTCGCGGGTCGTCAGGCGCTCTGCGGCGCGGAACGCGTCCGGTAGGGACCCGTCGGCCAGGAGCGACACGAAGGCGCGCTCCAGCAGTTCGGCGTTGCGCGGGTCGGCCTTCACAGCCTCGCGGTAGAAGCTCGCCGCCGCCGCCGTGTCCTTCGAGGCACCGGCGATGTAAGCCGCGAGGAAGTTGCCTTCCAGGGATTCCGCGGGCTCGAACTCCGGCAGCGGCGTCGATTCACGTGGTTGCGCCGCGTGCGTCGGCACAGTCGCCGCGAGGCAGAAAGCGAGGGCCGACAGGGCTCGGCGAGTCGCGGCGTTTCCGTTCATGGGCACCGTTCAGGGCTTCTGCGCACCGGCTCGATCGGGGCCGGCGCTCGATCGGGCGGGACACTGAACTCTTCCCACCATCCCTGCAAGGCATAAGGATGCCGCCCCGAGCGCGGGGAGGGCGACCTCAAGGCCTCACCCATCCCTCCCGCGCGGCGATCACATATTCGGGTAGTTCGGACCGCCCGGGCCCTCCGGCGTCACCCAGTTGATGTTCTGGTTCGGGTCTTTGATATCGCAGGTCTTGCAGTGGACGCAGTTCTGCGCGTTGATCTGGTAGCGCACACCGTCGCTCTGGGCCGCATCCGCCACCCACTCGTAGACGCCGGCCGGGCAATAGCGCGCCGACGGTCCGCCGTAGACATCGTGCTCGGATGCCTTCTGGAGGTCGAGGTTCTTCACATTGAGGTGGGGCGGCTGATCCTCCTCGTGGTTGGTGTTGGAGAGGTACACCGACGAGAGGCGGTCGAAAGTCAGCTTGCCGTCCGGCTTCGGGTAGACGATGGGCGTCACCTCGGCGAGCGGCTTGGTACAGGCGTGATCCGGCTTGCCGTGCTTGAGCGTGCCGAACAGGGACGTCCCGAGCAGGGTGTTGGCCCACATGTCGGCGCCGCCGAGGCCGACACCCACCAGGGTGCCGTACTTCGACCAGAGCGGCTTTACGTTGCGCACGCGCTTGAGGTCCTGGCCGATGGCGCTGTCGCGCCAGCCGTTCTCGTAGGCGGTGAGTTCGTCCCCCTGGCGTCCGGATTCGAGGGCCTGCGCGATGGCCTGCGCCGCCTGCATGCCCGAGAGTACGGCGTTGTGCGATCCCTTGATGCGCGGCACGTTCACGAAGCCGGCGGAATCGCCGACGAGGCAGCCGCCGGGGAACACGAGCTTCGGCACCGACTGCCAGCCACCCTCCATGATGGCCCGCGCGCCGTAGCCGATGCGCTTGGCCCCCTCGAAGGTCTCGGCGATCATCGGGTGCGTCTTGAAGCGCTGGAACTCGTCGAACGGCGACAGGGTCGGGTTCTCGTAGTTCAGGTGCGTGACGAACCCCACCGAAAGCAGGTGGTCGTCGAAATGGTAGAGCCACGAGCCGCCGCCGGCCTTGTTCGGCAGGGGCCATCCCATGGTGTGCTGGACGAGGCCGGCCTGGAACTTGTCTGGGCTCAGCTGCCACAACTCCTTGACGCCGAGACCGTACTTCTGGTGGTCGCTGTCGGCGTTGAGCTTGAATCGGTCGATGAGCGTCTTCGTCAGGGAGCCGCGGGCGCCCTCTCCGAAGATCGTGTACTTGCCGCGCAGCTCCATGCCGCGGGTGTAGTCGTCCCGTGGCTCGCCCGAGCGGCCGATGCCGAGATCGCCCGTGGCGATGCCGACCACCACGCCCCGGTCGTCGTAGAGCACCTCGGAGGCCGGAAAGCCCGGGTAGATCTCGACGCCGAGCGCCTCGGCCTGGGCGCCGAGATACTTCGTCACGTTCGACAGCGAGCCGACGAAGTTGCCATGGTTGGACATGAATTTCGGGAAGAACAGGTTCGGCATCGTCAGGCCGCTGTTCTTCGTCAGGAACATGAACTCGTCGCGCTCGACCGCGGTCTTCAAGGGCCGGTCTGGATCGGTGCGCCACGCGGGCAGGAGGTCGTCGAGGCCCGCCGGATCGACGACGGCGCCCGACAGGATGTGCGCGCCGACCTCGGACCCCTTCTCGACCACCACGATGCTGACGTCGGAGGACAACTGCTTGAGGCGAATGGCGGCGGCGAGGCCCGCCGGCCCGGCGCCGACGATCACCACGTCGAAATCCATCCCCTCGCGTTCGGGCAGCGCCATTCCGTCATCCTCCTGTCACGCCCGCCGTCCGGCGGGTCCCGTGAATTGGTTCAGATCACTCTCAACCGATTCCAAGATGGGAACGCAAGCGGCCTGCGCTCCCTGCGCGGTGTCGTGATGAAGAGTCGCGCCGTGCGAAAGCGGAGGATCGGGTCGCCGGGACGCCGCGCCCCCGTTGTCCACAGGCGACGAACACGCCACATCTCACCTCATGACTGCGAGCGACGAACGCCAGCGTGATCTCATCGCCGCCCTCGACTTCCATGTCGCGGCGGGGGTCGATCTCATGCTCGACGAGCACCCCCACGACCGCTTCTCGGAAGCGGATGCCCCGGCACGTCCCATGGTGTCGACGCTGGAGCCGGAGCACAGCCCCCCCCTTGAGCATTCTGCGCGGCGGGAGCCCGCCACGACGGCGCTCCGTCGCGAATCGCCGCCACGCGGCGAGGCGCCTCCCCAAGCCGGGACCTACGGCCAATCCGCCGCCGCCCGTCCTGGCGAAGCGGCCGGCGATGCGCGGGCGCGGGCAAAGGACGTCACGTCCCTCGAGGAACTGGAAGCGCTTCTCGGCGGCTTCGACGGCTGTCCGCTCAAGTTCACGGCAAAGAACCTCGTCTTCGCCGACGGCAATCCGGCAGCGAAGCTCATGTTCATCGGCGAAGCGCCGGGAGCTGACGAGGACCGGGTCGGTAAGCCGTTCATGGGCCGCTCGGGCAAGCTGTTGGATCGGATGATGGCGGCGATCGGCCTCGACCGGACGAGCGCCTACGTGACCAACATCGTGCCGTGGCGCCCGCCCGGCAACCGCAACCCGACGCCCCAGGAGGTCGCAATCTGCAGGCCGTTCATCGAGCGGCAGATCGAACTCGCGGCGCCCGACCTCATCGTCTGCCTCGGCAGTCCCTCCACCCAGGCGATCACCGGCACCAAGGACGGGATCC
Organism: Methylobacterium sp. Leaf102; assembly: GCF_001422425.1. Taxonomy (NCBI): domain Bacteria; kingdom Pseudomonadati; phylum Pseudomonadota; class Alphaproteobacteria; order Hyphomicrobiales; family Methylobacteriaceae; genus Methylobacterium; species Methylobacterium sp. Leaf102. The sequence continues at coordinate 24,343 of NZ_LMMX01000005.1, forward strand.
TCAAGGCGCGGGGCCGGTTCTTCCCCTACCGGGTCGGGGATCGCGAGATCCGCGTTCTGGCGACCCTTCATCCGGCTTACCTGCTGCGCCAGCCGCTGCAGAAGCGGCTGGCCTGGCGAGATTTTCGCACCCTTCGTGCCGCCCTCGACGGCAAGGCCTAACCTCGGTACGGAGACCCCAAGCGGAACTGTATGTGACAGGCGGAGATTACTTCGCAGGGGTGGCGTCCGTCCGCGGTCCGGAACGAGTGGTGAGAGCACATGCGCTGGGAAGATTTCCGTAGTTCGGACAACGTCGAGGACCGTCGCGGCGAAGGTGGCGGCGGGGGCGGCTTCCCGGGCGGCGGCGCCGGCGGACTCGGCATCGGAACCATTGTCATCCTGTGCATCATCGGCTGGGTCACGGGCATCAATCCGGCGGTCCTCATCGGCGGGGCCGAGCAGATGACCGGGGGCGGGCGGCCGCGGCAGGAGCAGGTCGACCCTCAGACGCAGGCGCAGCGCAAGACCAAGCCAACGGACGAGAGCGGGCGCTTCGCCGCCGCGATCCTCGGCAACACCGAGGATGTCTGGCGGGAGATCCTTCCCAATCAGACCGGCAAGCAGTACCGGCCGACCGGCATGGTGCTGTACACCGGTGGCACCCGCAGCGGCTGCGGCTCGGCCCAGGCCGCCATGGGGCCGTTCTACTGCCCGCTCGACAAGAAGGTTTATCTCGACACGTCCTTCTTCAAGGAAATGGAGCAGAAGTTCGGCGTGAAGGGCGACTTCGCCTACGCCTACGTCATCGCTCACGAGGTCGGGCACCACGTCCAGGACGAGCTCGGCATCCTCGGCAAGGTCCAGGGCCGCCAGCAGGCCGCATCGAGCAAGGTCGAGTCGAACCAACTCTCCGTGCGTGTCGAGCTCATGGCCGATTGTCTCGCCGGCGTCTGGGCCAAGAATTCCAACGACAAGTACAATTCCCTGGAGCCGGGCGACATCGAGGAAGCGATGAACGCCGCCAGCGCCATCGGCGACGACAGGCTGCAGAAGCAGTCGCAGGGCTACGCTGTGCCGGACTCGTTCACACACGGATCGTCGGCGCAGCGCCAGCGCTGGTTCATGACCGGCTACAAGAGCGGCCAGACCAAATCCTGCGATACGTTCCGGGCCGCCCGGAACTGAGTGCCTTCGGAGGTCACGAACGTCATGGTCGCATCCGACAAGACCCGCAGCTTCGTGCCCCTCGCCATCGCGGTGCTCACCGTATCGGACACGCGTTCCCTGGAAGAGGATCGCTCCGGCGACGTGCTGCGCGACCGTCTCACCGCGGCCGGTCACACCCTCGCGGCCCGTGCCGTGGTACCGGATGAGGTCGAACGGATCCGCGGGCAGGTCGATGCCTGGTCACGGGATCCGGCGGTGGACGTGATCCTCACTACGGGCGGGACGGGCTTCACCGGGCGCGACGTGACGCCGGAGGCCATCGAGCCGCTGTTCGAGAAACGGATGGACGGATTCTCGGCGGTGTTCCACCGGATCTCGTACGACAAGATCGGCACCTCGACCCTCCAGTCGCGGGCGACGGCGGGCGTCGTGAACGCCACTTACGTGTTCGTGCTGCCGGGCTCGCCCGGCGCATGCCGGGATGCCTGGGACGGCATCCTGGCCGCCCAACTCGATTACCGGCACCGGCCCTGCAACTTCGTCGAGATCATGCCGAGGCTGGACGAACATCTCCGGCGCGGAGCATCCATCACGGTCTGAGACGGGGCCTTAAGGAAGGGCGTGCATGGAGATGCACGCCCTTCCGCGTTTTCAGGCTGCTTTGCGGGCGGCCGCGTCGCCGTAGAACGTCCCGCCCCGCTCGGCCATGGCGAGGAGATTGTGCGGCACGGCGAAGCGTGGTCCGTGCTTGGCCTCCAGCCCCTGCGCCAGGGCCACGAAGGCCTTGGCGCCCATGAAATCGATGTACGACAGGGCGCCGCCGGTGAACGGGGCGAAACCGAAGCCGAGGATCGAGCCGACATCGGCCTCGCGCGGATCGGTGACGACGCCTTCGCCGACGGTGCGGGCCGCCTCCAACGCCTGGACCACGAGGAGGCGCTGCTTCAGTTCCGTGAAGTCGACGGCCTCCGCATCGACATGGGTCGCCTGTAGATCCTTGAGGCCGGGCCACAGGCGCTTCGGTGCTCCGTCCGGATAATCGTAGAAGCCACGCTTGTTCTTGCGCCCGAGGCGGCCCTCGCCCTCGACCAAGGTGGTGAGGAGCGCCTTCTGCGCCGGATCGATGGACCCGGCGCCGAGTTGCGCCTCCGTCGCCTTGACGATCTTCAAGGCCAGATCGACCGCCACCTCGTCCGTGAGCGACAGCGGTCCGACCGGCATCCCGGCCTGCCGTCCGGCATTCTCGATCATCGCCGCCGGGATACCCTCGTTGAGCATGGTGTGGCCTTCGAGGAGGTAGGCCCCGACGCAGCGGTTGGCGAAGAACCCGCGCGCATCGTTGACGACGATGGGGGTCTTCTTGATGGCGCGGACGAAATCGATGGCCGTGGCGAGGGCCGTGTCGCCGGTCTGGTCGCCCTTGATGATCTCGACGAGCATCATCTTTTCCACCGGCGAGAAGAAGTGGATGCCGACGAAGTTCTCCGGCCGCGCGGACGTCTTCGCGAGGCCGGTGATCGGCAACGTCGAGGTGTTGGAGGCGAAGATGGCGTCGGGACGGATCGCAGCTTCGACCCTGCCGATGACCTCCGCCTTCACCGCCGGATCCTCGAAGACCGCTTCGATGACGAGGTCGCACTCGGACAGGGCAGCGTAGTCCGCACTCGTCGTGATGCGCGCGAGGAGCGCGTCGCGGTCTGCCGTCTTGGCCCGGCCCTTGTTGATCTGGTCGGTGACGAGCTTATGGGCGTAGGCCTTGCCCTTCTCGGCCGCCTCCGTGGACTGATCGACCAGCACCACGTCGAGGCCGGCATTGGCCGAGACGTAGGCGACGCCCGCCCCCATGAAGCCGGCGCCGACGACGCCGATCCGCTTCACCGCGGTCGGGGCGACATCCTTCGGCCGACGAGCCCCCTTGTTCAACTCGCCCATGGATAGGAACAGGGTGCGGATCATCGCCGCCGCTTCCGTGGACCGCAGGATCTTGGCGAAGTATCGGCTCTCGACCCGCAGGGCCAAGTCCATGGGCAGTTGCAGTCCCTCGTAGACCGCGCCCAGGATCGCCTTGGCCGCGGGATAATTGTCGTGGGTCTCGCGACGGTAGATGGCATTGGCGGGCGGCCAGGTCATCATTCCGGCGGGCGAGTACACCTTGCCGGACGGCGCCTTGAACTTCGGCACGTCCCACGGAGCCACCGCCGAGCCGCCGCCGAGGATCCAGGCCTTGGCCTTCGCCACGATCTCGTCCTTGCCCGCGACCTCGTGGACGAGGCCCATGTTGCGAGCCATGAGCGGCCGGATCTGCTCGCCCTTGAACAGCATCTGCAGGGCATCGCCCGTCTGCATCAGGCGGGGCACGCGCTGGGTGCCGCCGGCGCCCGGGAACAGGCCGACCTTGATCTCCGGCAAGCCGACGCGGGTCTTCGGATCATCCGACAGGACGCGGTGATGGCAGGACAGCGCGAGTTCGAAGGCACCACCGAGGCAGATGCCGCTGACCGCCGCCGCGAAGGGCTTGCCGCAGGTCTCCAATTTGCGAAACAGCAGGGTGAGCTTTCGCGACTCCTCGAAGAAGTGCCGCATGGCTTCTTCCTCGCCGCGCTCGGCCTTGAGCGCTTCGAAGGCGCGGCCGAGCCCTTGAAGCATGGTGAGATCGGCGCCACCGGAGAAGTTGTCCTTCCCCGAAGTCATGACGCAGCCCTTGATGGCGGGATCCGCCACCACCGCGTCGATGACAGCGTGCAGGTCGTCCATCACCGCATTCGTAAAGACGTTCATCGAGCGGCCAGGCATGTCCCACGTCGCCAGCGCAACACCGTCGGCATCGGTCTCGAAACGGAAATTGGTGAGATCCATGGCTGATCCTCGGGTTTGGGGTGGCCTCGGGCTGGCTGCCTTAAGCCAAAATCAAAACTTATGGGTGCAGTCGGGTGGAGTAGGGGCCCATGCGAACCTTCAAGGGATCACGATGACAGGACGGATCGGCTGCCAGGGTTGCCGCGAGGGCGCCGAGCTCGATTTCACCTTCACCATGGCGTTCCAGCCGATTCTCGACATCGAGACGGAGCGCGTCTGGGGCTACGAGGCGCTCGTTCGCGGCACCGGCGGTGAATCCGCCGGTTCCATTCTGGCCCGCGTGACCCCGGAGACGGTCTACCGCTTCGACCAGGCGGCACGGGTCAAGGCGATCGAGTTGGCGGGGCGCCTGTTCCCCGCAGACGACCGGACCAAGCTGTCCATCAACTTCATGCCGAACGCGGTCTATGAACCGGCAGCCTGCATCCGCTCGTCCCTGGAGGCCGCACGCCGGGCCGGGTTCGCCCATGATCGGATCATGTTCGAGTTCACGGAGAACGAGAAGTTCCGCGATACGGCCCATGTCACCCGCATCGTCGCCGAGTACCGCAAGCAGGGCTTCCTCACGGCGCTCGACGATTTCGGCGCGGGCTTCGCCGGCCTGAGCCTGCTGGCCAACTTCCAGCCTGACCTCATCAAAATCGACATGGATCTGTTGCGCGGCATCGATACCGATCACCGTCGACAGATCATCGTCGGCGGCCTCATCGGGATCGCCCGGGGCCTCGGCTTGGCCGTGATCGCCGAGGGTATCGAGACGGAAGCCGAGTTCGCGACCCTCCGGGGCCTCGGCGCGACGCTGTTCCAGGGCTACCACTTCGCGCGGCCGCATCTCGAACACCTCCCGGCCGTGGCCGGTTTCCCGACCCACGTTGCGTTCGCCCAAGAACTTGCGTTCGCCCAAGAACTTGCGTTCGCCCAAGACATGGTCGCCTGAGCCGCCCGACCGGATTGGGCGAACCCGATCCGGTCCGCCCGGGTGGCGTGGGGTCTCGGTCATGGGCGAGGCCGACACGGGTGCGGGCGTGTCCTAGCGTGCCGGCATCGGCAGGGGCGGCGCGCCGGCCTTGCTGTCCCCCGCCTGCGCGATGGCGAGCATGTTGAGGAGCTTCGTCACCGAGGCCTGCGAAATCGCCGTGACGCTCGACGCCGGGTCGGCGTTGACCGCCTGGAACTTCTGGTAGGTCTTGTCGTCGTAGATGCCGCTGAGGTGCTTGAGTTCATCCAGGGTGAACTTCTCGGCGTAGGCCTTCGACAAACCCTCGATCATCACCTCGCGCTGCTTGTCGAACTCGGCGCGCACTTCCTTGCGCACGGCCTCGGCCTTGTCCTCGGGCATCGACGCGACGGTCTTCTCGAGGGCGCCGGTGAACCCGGTCTCGAGGTTCTTGATCAGGGTCTTCTGGACCAGATCCTTGGCCACCCCGACGCGGTCGGAGGCATCGTCCGCGCGGGCACTGAGCGGCAGGCACAGGGCGGTGGTCAGGCACAGGGTGGCGAGCAGGCGCGTCATCGTGGCGTTTCTCCCGATTGTTCTAGGCTTGCGCGCCATCGCGAAGAACGCGACGGGCGCCGCCGTCTACCAGTGTTTCGAAGGGTTTGTCGCCCCGTGGCCGGGACCCGGCATCACACCCGTTCGATGATGGTCGCCGTGCCCATGCCCGCGCCGATGCAGAGCGTGACGAGGGCGCGCTCCTTCCCGGTGCGCTCCAGCTCGTCGAGGACGGTCCCGAGGATCATCGCCCCGGTGGCACCGAGCGGATGCCCCATGGCGATGGCGCCGCCGCAGACGTTGACCCGCGCCGGATCGAGGTCGAACGCCTGCTGAAAGCGAAGCACGACGGCGGCGAAGGCCTCGTTGACCTCGAACAGGTCGATGTCCGACAGGCTCAGGCCCGACCGCGCCAGCACCTTGCGGGTGACGTCGACGGGGCCGGTGAGCATCAGGGCCGGGTCGGAGCCGATATTGGCGAAGGCACGGATCCGCGCCCGCGGCCTCAGGCCCGCAGCGTCGCCGGCCTCGCGCGAACCGATGAGCACGGCGGCCGCTCCGTCGACGATGCCCGACGAGTTGCCGGCATGGTGGACGTGATCCACGGCCTCGACATCCGGGTGGGCGTCGATGGCGACCGCGTCGAAGCCGCCCATCTGACCCATCTGGACGAAGGACGCCTTGAGCTGTCCGAGCGACTGCATGTCGGTCGTGGGCCGCATGTGCTCATCGGTGGCGAGCAGGGTGATCCCGTTGATGTCGCGCACCGGCACGACGGCGTCGCCGAACCGACCCTCGGCCCACGATGCGGCCGAGCGCTTCTGCGACTCGACGGCGTAGGCATCGCATTCGGCGCGGGAGAACCCGTACTTCGTCGCGATGAGGTCGGCCGACACGCCCTGGGGCATGAACCAGGACTTGATGGCGATGGCGGGGTCCACGGGCCAGGCGCCGCCCGAGGCGCCGAGGCCGACGCGGCTCATGGATTCGACGCCGCCGCCGATGGTCATGTCGTGCTGGCCGGCCATCACCTGGGCCGCGGCGAAGTTCACAGCATCGAGGCCCGAGGCGCAGAAGCGATTGATCTGCACACCGGGAACGTGGGTGCCGTAATCGGCCACGAGGGCTGCGGCACGGGCGATGTCGCCGCCGGCCTCGCCGACGGGATCGACGCAGCCGAGGATCACGTCGTCGACGCGCCTGGTGTCGAGGCCGTTGCGATCCTTGAGGGCACGCAGCGTGATCTCGGCGAGGCGCAGGGCCGTCACCTCATGCAGCGCGCCATCGGGCTTGCCGCGACCGCGCGGGGTGCGGACGTGATCGTAGATATAGGCCTCGGGCATGCGCGCTTCCTTGTTTCCATCCTCCCTCCGCGGGGAGGGCGGCGAACGTCAGTGAGCCGGGCGAGGGGAGCGCGACATCTCCAGGGACGGCGCTCCCCCCAGCGACCCGGCCTTTCCAGCCGGGCCACCCTCTCCCGCAGAGAGGAGAGGCAACGGCGCCTTCTTAGAAAGCCTCGGCGTTCAGCGCCATGGTGGTTTCGGCGCCGGCCTTGATTCGAACGAGCCGCATGGCCGTCTCGGGCAGCATCCGCTCCATGTAGAACCGCCCGACGACGAGCTTGTCGGCCATGCGGCTGGTCGCCGCCTCGGCCTGCTTGGCCAGCGCCGCTTTGGCGATGCGCGCCCACATGTAGCCCATGGCGACGAGGCCGAGGAGGTGCATGTAGTCGGTGGCACCTGCTCCCGCATTGTCGGGCTTCGAGAACGCGTTCTGCATGAACCACATCGTTGCGCCCTGCAGGTCGTCGAGCCCGGCCTGGAGCGGCGCCGCGAAGGGTTTCATGCCCTCGTCCTCGCCGTGATCCTTGAGGAAGGTCTGGACCTCGGACAGGAAGCCCATCATGGCGCGGCCGCCATCCTTGGGAAGCTTGCGCCCGATGAGGTCCATGGCCTGGATGCCGTTGGCGCCCTCGTAGATCATGGCGATGCGGGCATCGCGCACGAATTGCGACATGCCCCATTCCTCGATGTAGCCGTGGCCGCCGAAGAGCTGCTGGGCCTCCACGGCATTGGCGAAGCCCCGATCGGTGAGCACGCCCTTCACCACCGGAGTCATCAGGCCCATGTGGTCCTCTGCGCGCTGCCGCTCGGCCGCGTCCTCGGAGCGGTGGCCGATATCGGCCTGGAGCGCGGTCCACAGCACGAGGGCGCGACCGGCCTCGTTGAAGGCCCGGATACCCATGAGGGTGCGGCGGACGTCGGGGTGGACGATGATCGGATCGGCCACCTTGTCGGGGGCCTTGGCACCGGTGAGGGACCGGCCCTGAAGCCGGTCTTTCGCGTAGGCCACGGCGTTCTGGTAGGCGACCTCGGATTGGCCGAGGCCTTGGACGCCGACGGCGAGGCGGGCCTCGTTCATCATCACGAACATGGCGTTGAGGCCGCGGTTCTCCTGGCCGACGAGCCAGCCCTTGGCGCCGTCGTAGTTCATCACGCAGGTCGAGTTGCCGTGGATGCCCATCTTGTGCTCGAGGGAGCCGCACGAGACCGGGTTGCGCTCACCCACCGAGCCGTCGGCGTTCACGAGGAATTTCGGCACCACGAAGAGCGAGATGCCCTTGGTGCCCGCCGGTGCGCCCTCGATGCGGGCGATGACGAGGTGCACGATGTTCTCGGACAGGTCGTGCTCGCCGGCCGAAATGAAGATCTTCGTGCCGGTGAGATTGAAGGAACCGTCGCCGTTCGGCACCGCCTTGGTCTTGAGGAGGCCCAGATCCGTGCCGCAATGGGGCTCGGTGAGGTTCATGGTACCGGTCCAAGCGCCCTCGACCATCTTGGGCAGGTACATCGCCTTCTGCGCGTCCGAACCGTGGACGAGCAGCGCCGCCATGGCACCCTGGGTCAGGCCCGGATACATGCCGAGCGCCAGGTTCGCGCCGGACACGAACTCCGAGATCGCCGTGTTGAGGGTATGGGGCAGGCCCTGTCCGCCGAACTCCTCCGGTACGGACAATCCCATCCAGCCGCCGGCCGCGTAGGTGTCGTAGCCGGCCTTGAACCCCTTCGGCGTGGTGACACCGGAATCGGCCTGGCGGGTACAGCCCTCGCGGTCGCCGACGGCGTTCAAGGGGGCGAACACCTCCTCGGCGAGCTTCGCCCCTTCGCCGAGGACGGCCTCGACCACGTCGGGCGAAGCATCGGAGAAGCCCCGGAGATTGCTGTAGCGTTGGAACCCGAGAACGTCGTTCAGAAGAAACAGAACGTCCTCGACCGGCGCCTTGTAGCTCGGCATCGCACAGCGTCCTTCCCTGGTCACGGCGACACGCGCATCCGACCGGATCGCGGTACCGCTCGATGGATGGTTCATATCTAAACCATCCTGAGGCGAGCGGAAAGAGGAAACGGTCGGGAAACCGAATGTCGAAGTCGGCCGCGGCGCGGCTTCGGAAGCGGCTTCGGTTAACCCGCTATTTACCAAGAAAGTTAAAGGTCGGGTTAGACGATCCGACGTGGACCCGCGCCATCATCCGCCGGGGGCCGGCGCCGCGCATCGAGACCGGACCTCGCCGCATCAGGTTAGACGATGACACGCTCCGCCCCCATCGATCTCGACGGCTTCGACCCGGACATCCTCGACGCCGCGCGCGATGTGGCCCGGCGGGCCGGCGTCCCCGTCGAGACCTGGATCGCCTCCATCGTCACCCCGGATGACGTGGCCGCGCCGCAACGCGACGCTTCTTCCGGAACGACCCGGGAAGCCCCCGCCACACCGCCCGGCGCGTCCCCCGCCAAAGCACCCCGACAGGGGACTGCGAAGTCGAGTCGCGAGAACCCGTCGAAGCCGGCACCGAAGACCGCGCCGCCGGCGCCACTCCCCGACGCAAAGCCGGCGCCCGGCGCCGAGGCCGCCGAAGCGGGCTCCGAGGCGCCCGCGACCGCAACGCCGACGCCCGACGCGACGGCGCAGGCGCTTGCGGAGATGATGCAGCGCCTCGATGCCATCGATCGACGGATCGCTCAGGAGCAGACGGCCACGCAGACGGCGGCCAGCCGCACCATCGCCGACCTCCAACGACGCGTGGCGGAACTCGGCGAGCAGGTCGTCGCGCCCCGTCCCATCGGTCGGCGCGGCCGTTCGGCCGCCCTCGAAGTTCGGGATGCGGTGAGCGAGATCCGCCAGCGCCAGCGCGAACTCGATACCGGCCCTGCCCCCATCGCCACGGTCATCGGTGAACTGCGCAGCGAGACCAGCCGCCTGCGCGCCTCCCTCGACGGCGTGGCGACGGGCCGTGAGGTCGGCGCCCTCGAGGAGGCGATGCACGCCCTCGCCACGGGCGTCGACGGCGCCCCGGCACAGGCCGACCTCTCCGCCGTCACGGCACCCCTCGATCGCATCCGTGCCGAGGTCGGCCGCTTGTGCGGCGACACGGCCCGTGAGGTGCAGACCCGCCTCGCCGCCGACCTCGAGACCCTCGGAGCGCGGGTCGATGCCGTCCTGAGCAACGGCCCGGACGCCTTCGCCGATCGCGAGGCCCTCGACGAACTCTTTCGTGAACTCCACGACATCCGCACCGCAATCGCGGGGCTCGCCGCGCCCGAGCGCATCGAGACCCTGGCCTCCGGCGTCGCTGCGATCAGCGCCGAGATCGCCCGCCTCCAGACCGGCGTCGGGGCCGATTCGGGCGTGGCCTCACTGCGTCCTCTGCTGGAGGAGATCCGGTCGGGGTTGAACCGTCCCGTACCGGGCGGCCTCGAAGACCGGATCGACGCCATGGCGGCGAAGCTCGACGCCCTGCGCGACGGCTCCGCCCTGAATGGCGGCCCGAACTCGAACGCGATCATCCATCGGATCGATGCGTTGTCGGCGAAGGTCGATGCCGTCCACGTCAACCCCGTCGGCGACCTCATCGAGCGTCTCGAAGGCCTCGGCGCGACCCTGCGCCGGCCCGTGTTGCCGGACGGCGACCTGGCGGCCATCCACGGTATGCTGCACGACCTTTCCGTGAAGGTCGACCGCATGGGGACGTCGGACACCGTCTCGGCGGAGGGGCTCGATTCCCTCGAGCATCAGGTCCTGGCGCTCGCCGCCCGTATCGACACCCGCGACAGCGACCCGGCCCTCGCCGGTTTGGAACGCACCATGGGTGACCTGCTGGCTCAGGTCTCCGCCCTGCGCGAGGAAGCGCCGCTGATCGAGCGGACCGGCCGCCACGGATCCGTCGAGACCCAGACGGATGGGAACGACCTCGTTCGCCTCCAGGCCGGCCTCGCCGACCTGCGCGACCAGCAATTCGCGTCCGAGCAGCGCCTGCAATCGACCCTGGTCGGAGTCCACTCGATCCTCGAACGCCTTGCCGGACGGGTCGGATCGACCGAATCCGGACCGATGTCGTCCGAGACGCAAACACCGGCCGAGCGTCTCCTCGGCACCGGTGGCATGCCCCCGACCAAGTCTGCGGCCAGATTCGCCGGCAAGCCGATCGCGCGAGCGAGCGCCCGCACGACGGAACGTCCCATCGCCGACGCCGTTCTGGGCGACCTTCCCCTGGAGCCCGGGGCCCGGCGGCCCGGACGCGACCCGATCACCGAGGACGCGGAGCCCAACGCGTCCGCCGCCCTCGACGGCGACATCAAGTCCAGCTTCATCGCCGCCGCTCGTCGCGCCGCTCAGGTGGCGCAGGCGGAGGCATCCGGTGCCGTGCAGGCGCCCCGTGCCCGGCACGGCTCCGATGCGTCCTCCTCGAGCGAGGCGGTCGCGTCGGCTCCGGTGAACGCCCGGTTCGCCCGCCTGCGCGCTGAACTCGATCGCCGCCGCAAGCCCCTGCTTCTCGGGCTCGCCGCCATCATCCTCGCCCTCGGTGCGCTTCAGGCCATCGGAACCCGAGGCCCGGCCCGCGAGACCGTCGCCGCATCGGCGGAGGCCCCGAGGACCGAAACACCCGCGGGCGCAGCCTCCGGCCTCCCGGACCCGGTCACCACCCAGTCACTCGCCGATTCGGCCTCGCTCAAGGAAGAGGTGGCCAAAGCCGACGCCACGAAGACGGATTCGGCGAAGACCGACCCCGCCCGGGTCGATGGTGCCAAGGCCGAAACCGTCCGATCGGGCACGAACCGGATCGTCCCGCAGGTGACTGCGATGGCGGCCCTGTCGCCCGATCTCACCGCCGTTCCGGCAAACTTGGCCTCCCTGCGTCAGGCCGCCATCGAGGGTGATGGCACGGCCGTCTACGACCTCGCCGCGCGCTTTGCCGACGGGCGCGGCGTGACGCGCGACCTCGCCCTGTCGCACAAGCTCTACGACAGGCTCGCGCAGGCCGGCTACGCGCCGGCCCAGTACAAGCTCGGCGGGCTCCATGAGAAGGGACTCGGCGTGCCCCGCGACCTCGCCCAGGCCAAAGTCTGGTACGGACGCGCGGCGGAGCAGGGCAATGCAAGGGCGATGCACAACCTCGCGGTGATCCATGCGGAGACACCGACGGCCTCGGGCAAGCCGGACTACACCACGGCGGGGCAATGGTTCCGGCGCGCGGCCGAGTACGGCCTGCGCGACAGCCAGTACAATCTCGCGGTGCTCTACGCCCGCGGCCTCGGCGTGCAACAGGACCTCCAGCAATCTTTCCTGTGGTTCTCCGCTGCCGGTGCGCAGGGTGATGCCGACGCGGCCAAGAAGCGTGACGACGTGGCGGCCAAACTCGAACCGAAGGACCTCGCCACGGCGCGGGCCCTCGTCGCCGCGTTCAAGGCCAAGGTGCCCGATCCGGCCACCAACGAGGCCCCCACGGCTTCAGCTGCGCCTCGGACGATGACCCTGCTCGGGGCGACGCCCCCGGCTCCGGTCACCCCGCCGCGACGCAGCTGAGAATTGTCACAACGCGTCCATCCTGTCGCGCGTGCGGGTATCTGCCGCCTTTCCTCGGGCGCCCCGAGGCGTTTGGATGGCGGATGCTTTCTCGCGGACGGCGGGGGCCGGCCCGAATGGGATTCACGGATGACGGGAGGGCCGAGGGTGCGGGTGACGACGGTGCCACCGGCGGCGGTGATCCTCGGGATCGCCGGCCTGATCCCGTTCCTCGGCTTCGCGTTTCTCTCCGTCAGCGGTGGCAATGCGGGCCTGAGCACCATCGGCCTCGATCCGCGCATGGTGTTGTCCACCTACGGGGCGGTGATCGCTTCGTTCCTCGGTGGAATCCGCTGGGGCGCCGCTGCGGCACGCGGCGGTGGCGGGGCCGATTACGCCATCGCCATCGTGCCGTCCCTCCTGGCCTGGGCGGCCTTGGCCATGCCGGCCCCATGGGACTTGCGGACGCTCGGCTGCCTCGTCCTGGCCTGGGGCTTCATCGATCAGGATCTTCCACGCCGCGGCCTCGTGCCCGTGTGGCTGGGCCGTCTCCGGCTCGTCCTGTCGGTCGTGGCCGGGGCGTCCCTCCTCGTCGCGGCGTAGAACTCCGGCGTGAGAGCTTGTCGTCGGCTTCCGCGAGAGCCGATCGGAGAAAGGGTGCCTCGCGTACCCTGACGATCAGTCCTTCGCCAGCATAGACTTCCCGATGGCGAAGACCCGCCCATCCCCCAGGAGATGCGCGGTGAAGCCCGCCGGAAACAGCGGCTCGAACACCGGATTGCGCACGTTGAGACCCCCCGCATAGGCGCCGAAGGCCGGCATGATGAGGCGGCGACCGTCGGTGACGAAGCAGCGGCGACGCACGGCCCGACCCCGCATGGCGACCTTGCCGCACGGATGCAGGTGACCGGACACCTCGCCGTCCACCGCGTCGGGGGTCGGCTCGTGGCGGAGCGTGAGGCCGCCGAGCGTCAGGATCTCGGCGTAGCGCCCGCCCACCCCCTCGGTCACGGCGTGATCGTGGTTGCCGGCGATCCAGACCCAGTCGCGCCCCTCCTGCAGGGCCGCCACCATGGCGCGGTCGCCCGGCTCCATGCGATCCGGCCCGCGCGCATCGTGAAACGAATCGCCCAGAGCCACGACGCGGGCCGGGTCGAGGCGGGCCACCACCTCGTGTAGACAGGCCAGGGTCTCGCGGGTGTCGTAGGGCGGCAGGAACTGGCCCGAGCGCGCCGCGAACGCCGAGCCCTTCTCCAAGTGGAGATCGGAGACGATGAGGGTGCCGTGGGCGGCCAGCCACAGGCCGCCGCACAGGTCGAGGGTGAGGTGTTCGCCGGCAAGCGTCAGGCCGGGGGCCTTCGTGGTCTTCTCGAGTCGTGCGCCGAGCGCCAAAACCGCATCCTCGTCATCGGGTGAGCAGGGCGACACGTCAGCCGAGCGCCTCTTCGAGAAGCTGCGCCTCGGCCTCGGCCAGGATCTCGTCCGCGCCCTCGCCGTAGACCTTCTCCCGCCCGATCTCGAGCATGACGGAGACGGACAGGGGCGAGACGCGGTCCAAGGCCTTATGGACGATTCGCCCCTGGATGCGCCTCAACATCACACCGAGGCGCTTCACGTCGAGGAGTCCGGTTGCCGCATCCTGCCGCGCCGCGCGCAGGAGCAGGTGGTCGGGCTGGTGCTTGCGCAGGACGTCGTAGACCAGATCCGTGGACATGGTGACCTGGCGCCCGGTCTTGGCCTGCCCCGGATAACGGCGCTCGATGAGCCCCGCGATGACGGCGCATTGCCGGAATGTGCGCTTCATCATCGCCGATTCGTCGAGCCATGCCTCGAGATCGTCGCCGAGCATGTCCTCGGCGAATAAGGCTTCGAGGAAGTCCGACTCGGTGGCGATGCGCGCGCTGAGATCGCGGGTCATCCAGATGGCGATGCCGTAATCGTTGGCGGCGAAGCCCAGAGGCCGCATCCGTGCGCGCTCCAGGCGGCGGGTGAGGAGCATGCCGAGGGTCTGGTGCGCGAGCCGCCCCTCGAACGGAAACGCCGTGAGGTAGTAGCGCCCCGAGCGCGGAAACGTCTCGACCAGCAGGCCCGTCGGGCCGGGCAGCACCGAGCGGGTGCGCTGCTGGACGAGGTAGTCCGAGACCTGTTTCGGCAGGCGGTCCCACTCGAACGGATCGGCGATCATCGCCCGCACCCGCGCGGCGAGGAAGGTCGAGATCGGGAACTTGGCCCCGGCATAGGACGGGATCGCCGGGTCGGTGCCGGGTCCGGCACGGGTGGCGAGCGCCTCGTCCTCCGTGAGGCCTTCGAAGCGCAGGACCTCGCCGGCGAACAGGAAAGTGTCGCCGGGGGTCAGCGTATCGGCGAAATCCTCCTCGATCTCGCCGAGGACCCGCCCGCCGCGCGGCAGCACGGCGCCGGGGCGTGCCCGGTTCGCCCGGGCGAGGCGGACCTTCACCTTGGCCGACTCGACGATGGTGCCGACGTTCATCCGGTATTGCTGCGCCGTGCGGGCGTCGCGCACCCGCCACAACCCGTCGGGACCGCGCAGGATCTTGGCGAAGCGTTCGTAGGCCCGCAGCGCGTAGCCACCGGTGGCGACGTAATCGACCACCGCCTCGAAATCCTCCCAACTCAGGGTAGCGTAGGGGGCGGCCGAGACGATCTCGTCGTAAAGCCGGAGCGGGTCGAACGCGTCGGCACAGGCCATGCCGAGGATGTGCTGGGCGAGCACGTCCGGGGCGCCGAGGCGCGCATCCGGCGTGTCCTGCGCGGCGGCCTCGACGGCGTCCAGGGCCGCCTGGCATTCGAGGATCTCGAAGCGGTTGGCCGGCACGAGATAGGCCTTCGAGGGCTCGTCCATGCGGTGGTTGGCACGGCCGATGCGCTGCATGATCCGGCTCGCCCCCTTCGGCGCGCCGATGTTGACCACGAGATCGACGTCGCCCCAATCGATGCCGAGGTCGAGGGTCGCGGTACAGACGATGGCGCGCAACTGGCCCGCCGCCATGGCGGCTTCGACCCGGCGGCGCTGGGTGGCGTCGAGGGAGCCGTGATGCAGCGCGATCGGATACGACTCCTCGTTGATCCGCCAGAGTTCCTGGAAGGTGTACTCGGCCTGGAGCCGGGTGTTGACGAAGACCAGCACCGTGCGGTGACGACCGATGAGATCGTAGATCGCCGGCATCGCCTGCCAGGCGGTGTGACCGGCGAGCGGGAGCGTGAGCCCGGTGTCGAGCATGTGAAGGTCGGGCGCCGCGCCGCCCCGTACGACGACGAGGTCGGCCATGGGAGGCTCGGGCACGCCGGCTTCGTCAGCACCACCGTGCTCCCGCTCCTGGAGGGAGAGGGTTGGGGACCCGCGCTCGTCCGCCGAGGCGTGGCGCTGCGGCACGAGATACCGCCGCAGATCGTCCGGCTCCCGTACGGTGGCGGAGAGGCCTATCGCCGTCAGGCCCGGGCTGAGCCGGTGCAGCCGCGCCAAGGCCAGGGACAGGAGGTCGCCGCGCTTCGACGTCACCAGGGCGTGCAACTCGTCGAGCACGACGCAGGACAGATTGGAGAAGAGTTCGGACGCCTCGCGGTGAGCGATGAGGAGCGCAAGCTGTTCGGGCGTGGTCAGCAGGATGTCGGGCGGTCGCTCGACCTGCCGGGTGCGCTTATGGGACGGCGTGTCGCCCGTGCGGGTCTCGACACTGATCGACAGGCCCATCTCGGCAATCGGTGCTTCGAGGTTGCGGGCGATGTCGACGGCGAGCGCCTTCAGGGGCGAGATGTAGAGGGTGTGCAGGCCTCGTGATTTCTTTGCCGGCGGACGTTCCGCCAGCGCCGTGAGGCTCGGCAGGAAGCCCGCAAGGGTCTTGCCGGCGCCCGTGGGGGCGACCAGCAAGGCGGAGCGACCCGCGCGCACGATGGCGAGAAGGTCGAGCTGGTGCGGGCGGGGTGTCCAGCCCCGCGCGGTGAACCAATCCGCGAACCGGTCGGGCAGGACCTCGGGCAGCGCACGGTGCGGGGGGGTGGCGCTCAGGCGAGGGCCATGAGGAAACGATCGATGAGCTCCAGGGCCCGCTCCGTCAGGGCACCGGGATAGCGCACGAAGACGTGGCACCCACCGGGATAGATCGCCGTATGGCCGCCATTTCCGGCAGCGGCCCAGCGCGACGACATGTAGAGGGTGTCGTCGAGGAGGGGGTCGTGGGTGCCGACGGTGAACAGGGCTGGGGGCAGTCCGGCGAGGTCGGCGTAGAGCGGCGACACGTCGGGGCGACGGCGATCGATGCCATCCCGAACGTAGTCGTTGGCGAAAGTGGTCAGATCCTTGGTGTTCACCACGAGGCGCTCGTCGCCCCAATTGCGCACGCTCGGGGTCAGGCCGAGGTCGAAGAACCCGGCATTGAGGTTGGCACCCCGGAAAGCGCGCGGCAGACCGTGCCGGTCACGCAGGCGGAGGAGGGTCATCACGGCGAGATGGGCGCCGGCCGATTCGCCACCGATGGTGAGGGCCGTGATGCCGAGTTCCGCCCGACCCGGACCGGCGAGCCACAGGGCGGCGGCCTCGCAATCCTCCAGGGCCGCCGGATAGGGGTGCTCGGGCGCGAGCCGATACTCGACGGACAGACAGACGAAGCCGCAGGTGTCGGCAATCCGCTCAAGCCACGGGTCCTGCTCGTCGGCAGCGCCCCAGACCCAGCCGCCGCGATGGATGTGCAGATAGGCGCCGCGCGCCTTCGGCCACTTTCTGGCATCGGGGCGGATCATGCGAAGCGCGAGCGGACCGCCCGGCCCGTCGATGATCACCGTTTCGGCTCGTACGC
The DNA here is from genome assembly GCF_001422425.1 of Methylobacterium sp. Leaf102. Lineage (NCBI taxonomy): Bacteria > Pseudomonadati > Pseudomonadota > Alphaproteobacteria > Hyphomicrobiales > Methylobacteriaceae > Methylobacterium > Methylobacterium sp. Leaf102. Next base: position 41,493 of record NZ_LMMX01000005.1, read on the forward strand.
TGCGGGGCATGGCCGGCGAGGCCTTGGTGCCCTGGCGGCGGCGTTCGCGGACCGCCGCGATGGGGATCGACCACGGGTCGGCCTGGGCCGCATGTGCCGCGATGATCTCGGCGTTGAGCCGTTTGGTGTCCGGATCGATCGTCGCCGGGTCGAACAGGGCGTGGTCGATCATGAATCGCTTCGTTTCATCGTAAAAAGAGGTCGTTCCAACTTGGACCGCGCAGCCGGCATTGCCACCTGGGCTATCGACAGCAACCCGCCTAACGCCCGAGCGTCCGTCCGGTTTCGCCAAAGTGTGTCGATTCGGTCACGCTTCCGCCGGCTTCGGGGGGTTGAGAGACCGCATTCGCCGCGCGCCGCAAGGAAACCTTCGCCCGATGAGCCTCGATCACGATCCGCGCCGCCCGCAGCCGTTTCCCGGCCAGCCCTATGCCGGCGCCTATCCCGAACCGGGTCGTCGCTCGGCCCTTCGCCGTTTCCTCGGCGGTTCGCCGGCGGCGGTGTTCGCCAAACTGCTGTTCCTGTCGATCCTGGTCGGCGCCGTCATGGCCATGCTCGGGGTGACGCCGGGCCTGCTGTTCTGGCACGCTTACGATGCCGTTCGAGCCCTCGTCGATCTCGGCCTCGACACCTTCCACGATTTCGGACGCTGGATTTTGGCCGGCGCCGTGGTTGTGGTGCCCCTCTGGCTGCTGTCGCGATTCTTCGCCGTTTCGAAGTGAGGTCAAGAACGAAGAAAGGCCGGCGTTTCCACCGGCCTTTCTCGAATGCCCGCTCGTGAGCGAACCGTTCAGCGAACCACGATGACCTTCGCGCCGACCTTGGCGCGGGTGTAGAGGTCGGCCACGTCGTCGTTGGTCATGCGGATGCAGCCCGACGAGACGGCGGTGCCGATGGTTTCCGGCTCGTTGGAGCCGTGGATGCGGTAGATCGAATTGCCGAGATACATGGCGCGGGCGCCGAGGGGGTTCTCAAGGCCGCCCTTCATGAAGCGCGGCAGATCGGGACGGCGACGCAGCATCTCGGCCGGGGGACGCCAATCGGGCCATTCGCGCTTCATCGTGATGGTCTGAACGCCGCCCCAGGTGAAGCCGGGCCGGCCGACGCCGACGCCGTAGCGCAGGGCTTGGCCGTCACCGAGCACGTAGTACAGGCGACGCTCGGCCGTGGAGACCACGATGGTGCCGGGGGCGTAATTGCCGGAATAAGCCACCTGCTCGCGCTGGATCGCCGACATCTGCGGCACGGCCGAGGCCATGGGGTCGGCCGGCGACGGCGATGCGTTGGAGGTCGGCACGGCGACGACGGCCACCGGCTCGGCCTGCGGGCGCACCCGCAGGACCAGGGCGTTGTCCAGGGGCTGGCGGGTTAGAGGGTCGATCTCGTAGGCGGCAGCGGGCGATGCCCACGCGCCAAGCGCACAGGCGAGCCCGGTGAGGGCGGGGGCGAAACGGCGCATCGGGGCCTCTCGAGGGCAGTCGGAAATCACGGCGTTCAGCTCGACGCACGGTACCGCGCGAAGAATGCCCAAGACGTAAACGCTGGGGTTTCAAAGCCAAGCTCTATCCGCGGTGCAGCATCGCTTGCCGCGACGTCGTGACTCCATGGCCACAGTGTGGCGCCTTGGCCGTAAGGTCCTTCGGTTTCAGGCCAAACCTTCAAGCATCGTCGAGACCGAGATCGATGATCGGCGCGCTGTGGGTGATCCAGCCGCAGGAGATCAGATCGACGCCAGACGCAGCCACCGCCCCGACGGTCTCGCGGGTGATCCGGCCCGAGGCCTCCGAAATGGCGCGCCCGTCGATCATCCGCACGGCCTCGCGCAGTTGATCCGGGTTCATGTTGTCGAGGAGCACGGCGTCGGCGCCGACGGAGAGGGCCTCTTCGAGTTGGGCCAGGGTGTCGACCTCGCACTCGATCTTGACGAGGTGGCCTGCATAGGCCCGCGCCCGGGTGATGGCCGGGACGATGCCGCCGGCCACCGCCACGTGGTTGTCCTTGATGAGCACGGCGTCGTCGAGGCCGAAGCGGTGGTTCGAGCCGCCGCCGGCCCGGACCGCATGCTTCTCGAGGGCGCGGAGGCCCGGTGTGGTCTTGCGGGTGCAGACGATGCTGGCCCTGCCGTGCGGCCGCGCCACCGTGACGAGGCCCGCCGTGGCCGTGGCGACACCCGAAAGACGGCACAGGAGATTGAGGGCCACCCGCTCGGCGGTGATGATCGCCCGCGCCGGGCCGGACAGGCGGATCACCACGTCGCCCGGCGCCACGGTGGCGCCGTCGCCGCGCACCACCGTCACCACCACGGCCGGATCGATGAGGCCGAAGGCGAGGACGGCGGCGTCGATGCCGGAGATCACGCCGTCCTGGCGGGCGGCGATGACGGCGTTCATCGTTAAGGATGCCGGCACGATGGCGTCGGTGGTGATGTCGCCGGCCCGGCCGAGATCCTCCAGCAGGGCTGCCCGCACGATGGGCTCGACCATGAGGCGGGGCAGGGGGACGAGGTGCAGATCGTCGGTCATGGAAGCCCTCCCGGGCGTTTCGGGCAGTGGGCCGGAATCAGGCGAAGGCGGGTGCGTCGACTGCCGAAGAGCTCAGGACTTCGGCCAAGGTCGTTTCGGTGTGCCGGACCGGAGCTTGATCGGGACAGTCGCTGCGCCAGTGCGCCCCCCGGCTCTCCCGACGCGACAGGGCCGATGTGGCGACCACGAGCCCGACGAGGGCGGCGTCGCAGCCGGCCTCGGCTGCTGGCATCAGCCGACGGACCGCCTCCGCGAGGCCGTCCGCATCGCGCACGACGCCGACGCGTTGCTCCATGATGGCGCGGATCGTCGGCAGATCCGACGCCGGACGGGGCTGCTCCGGCACCGCCTGCGCGGCCCCCGGGACCGGAACGGCCTCGATGGCCTCGGCGATCCAGGGCGCGAACGCCATGGCTTCGAGAAGCGAATTGCTGGCGAGGCGGTTGGCGCCGTGCAGGCCCGTGGACGCGACCTCGCCGCAGGCGAACAACCCCGGTACGGTGCTGGCGCCGCTGCCATCCACCCTCACGCCGCCCATGTGGTAGTGCGCCGCCGGCCGCACGGGGATCGCCTCGTGCTGCGGATCGATGCCGGCCGTCGCGCACAAACCGGCGACCGTGGGAAACCGCGTGGCCATGCGAGCGCCCAAGGCGCCGCGGCAGTCGAGGAACACCTGCGTGCCCCGTGCTTGCGCCTGAAAGATCGCCCGGGCGACGACGTCCCGGGGCGCCAGATCCCCACCCGTGATGCCGGCCATGATCGGGGCACCCAGTCCGTCGACGAGCCGCGCGCCCTCGCCGCGCAGCGCTTCGGTGGCAAGCGGCATCGGATCGGCGCCGACCGCGATGGCGGTGGGGTGGAACTGAACGAACTCCATGTCGCGCAGGCTGGCACCGGCCCGGGCCGCCAGGGCAAGGCCAGCCCCGGTGGCGCCGCGCGGATTGGTCGTCGATGCGTAGAGCGCACCGATCCCGCCGGTGGCGAGCACCACGGCGCGGGCCGCCAGGCGCAGCCGCGTGCCGCCGCGCTCGCACACAACGCCCGCGATCGCCCCCTGACGGTCGTGCATCAGGTGACGCGCCCGCGCCACGACCACGTCGATGGACGGCGTGACGGACACGGCCCGCACCAGGGTCTCGAGGACGAGACGACCGGTCGAATCGCCGCCGGCTCGCACGATGCGACGGCGGGAATGGGCAGCCTCGAGCCCGAGCGCGAGGGCGCCGACGGTATCCCGGTCGAACGGGGCATTCAGGCCGACGAGCCATTCGATGAGGCCGGGGCCGGCCGCCGCGACGCGTTCGGCGACCTCCGGCTCGCTCAGGCCCGCGCCCGCCGCCAGGGTGTCGGCGGCGTGAAGGGCCGGTGCGTCGTCCTCACCCATGGCGGCGGCAATGCCGCCCTGCGCCCAGCCCGTGGCGGTGCCGAGCCCGAGGGGACTCGCCGTGACCAGTGTGACGGGACGCGGTGCGAGGCGAAGCGCCGTCGCGAGACCGGCGACGCCGGCTCCGATGACGATGACGCGGTCCGGCGTCGCGAAGGAGAAGGGTGCGTGCGCGTTCATCGCGGCCGCACCGCGAGCATGCGCTCCACCGCCAAGCGCGCCCGGTCGGCGAGTTCGGGTTCGACCGTGACCTCGTGAGTCAGGGTCTCGAGGGCGCGGCGGATGTTCTTCAGGCTCATGCGCTTCATGTGCGGGCACAGGTTGCACGGCTTGATGAACTCGATGTCCGGGTTGGCCGCCGCGATGTTGTCGCCCATCGAGCACTCGGTCACGAGCACCACCTGCCGGGGGCGCTTCTCGGTCACGAAGTTCATCATCATCGCCGTCGAGCCGGAGAAATCGGCTTCGGCCACCACGTCGGGCGGGCATTCGGGATGAGCGATGACCGTGACGCCCGGATAGCTCTCGCGCACGGCGTGGATATCCGCCGGGGTGAAGAGTTCATGGACTTCGCAATGACCGGCCCAGGTGAGGATCTCCACCTCGGGCACCAGGGCCTGCACGTTCTGGGCGAGGAACTCGTCGGGAATCATAAGAACGCGGGGCGCGTTGAGGGACCGAACCACGTCGACGGCATTGCCGGATGTGCAGCAGAGGTCGGATTCGGCCTTAACGGCCGCCGACGTGTTGACGTAGGTGACGATGGGAACGCCGGGATACTTTTCGCGCAGCCCCCGCACGTCGGCGGCGGTGATCGAATCGGCGAGCGAGCAGCCGGCGGCCATGTCCGGAATGAGGACGGTCTTGCCCGGGTTGAGGAGCTTGGCGGTCTCGGCCATGAAATGCACGCCGGCCAGCACGATCACGTCGGCATCCACCGTCACGGCCTCGCGGGCCAGCGCCAAACTGTCGCCGACGATGTCCGCCACCGTATGGAAGATTTCCGGCGCCTGATAGTTGTGGGCGAGGATGACGGCGTTGCGCGCCTTCTTCAGTTCCAGGATCGCCGCAACGTCATCGGCGAGCGCCGGCCATTCGATGGCGGGCACGTGCCGGGCGACCCGCGCGTAGATATCGGGCAGGGGCAGGCCGGCATAAACCGCGGGCGCCGGAGCGATCGGAAGACTGGTGGCCGCCATGGATGCGTCCTCACTTATGCTCAAAATGAGCATTGTGCCGACTAACGTAGTGGCCCCATCCGCACTTGTCTAGATATGCTGGACTTGAGCATAACGTTTTTGCAGCGCACCCTCGATGGTGCGCCGCGGCTGTCAGGTGGGGCGTTTCGCCGGCCTGAGGCGGAAGCCCGGGGCAGGGCGTTCGAGGAGGACTTCGCGCCGGAACCGAACGAGGCGGGCCGGCCTGCCGGTGGCACCGCTGGTGACCCCATCGGTCTCTTCGACCAGACCCTGCTGAGCGACGAGCCGGCGGAAGTTCTGCTTGTGCAGATTGGTCCCCGACAGAGCCTCCACCGTGCGCTGAAGCTGGAACAGCGTGAAGGTCGGCGGCATCAGCTCGAAGACAACGGGCCGATACTTGATCTTGCCACGCAGGCGCCCGATGGCGGTGGCAAGCACCCGGCGATGGTCGAACGCCATGGGTTGTCCGGTCACCGGGAGGTCGGCGGGGCTCGCGGCACCCGACTGGCCTTGCGCCTCGGGAATCAGGCCTGCCTCGAACAGCAGTTCGTAGCGCTCCAGCACGCGCTCCTCGTTCCAGGTGCCGTCGCACAGGCCGAAGGTGAGGCTGAGGCGATCCTCGCGCCGGCGCTTCAGCTTCGGGTCGCCGGTCCCGCCGGCCCAGGCGAGGAGTTTCGGCTCGATCTCGGCCAGGGCCGCCGGCCGGCCCTCGCGAAAATCCTCCCAGGGCAGGTAGCGGTACCAGTTGCGCCACGAAGCCTCGGCGAGACCGCCGGGTCGAACCTCGCGAACCAGCGCGAGATAGGCCACCGACAGGGAATGCAGGCCCTGACTCTCGTCGCCCTGACGGTCGCGATCGCCGAAGGTGTAGAGCTGTTCGACGTAACCGAGGCGCTGATGGGTCTGGCGCTCGACCCACGCTCGCAGCCCACGTTCCAGGGTCGGGTGCTCGGGCACGAGGGGCCCGGCGGGCAGTCCGTCCGAACGGCCCGGCGCCTGCCCCTCGACCTGCACCGTCAGGGCCCGCGGCTCGCCGTCCGTCGCGGCGATGATGACGGCGACGAGCCCCACGGCGGACGGGTTGACGAGCGAGGCGTTGTCGCGCCCCTGCGAGTCCTTCACCGTCGTCACCTGGTCAGCCTCCATCTCGCACCGCGTGCATTTTGCACATCGTGCCGCGTGCTCATGGCACATCGCGCCGCCGTGATGAACGGCCAAACGGCATGGCCTATGGGTCAGGCTTCCTCCCGCCGGGGCAAGGGCCGGGCCGGGTTTCCCACCACCGTATCCCCCTCGGCCACGTCCCGGGTCACCACGCTGCCGGCGCCGACGATCGCGTGATCGCCGACGGTCACCCCCGGCAGGATGAGGGCGCCGCCGCCGATCCAGACGTTGCGGCCGATCCGGATCGACTGCGCGAACTCCAAACCGGCCTCGCGCGAAGCGGCATCGCGGGGATGATCCGCCGTGAGGATCTGGACCCCGGGTCCGATCTGCGTGCGCGCGCCGATATGGACCGGGGCACAATCGAGGATCACACAGCCGAAGTTGAGAAAGACATGGTCCTCCAGAGTGATGTGAAGGCCGTAATCGCAGTGGAAGGGCGGCCGGATGACGGACTCGTCGCCGACGGCCGCGAAGCGCTCGCGCAGGAGCGTGCGCCGGTCGCCGGGCGACAGACCGAGGGCCGCGTTGTAGCGCACCATCCAGGCCTTGCAGGCGCCGGCATCGGCCTGAATCTCGGGGTCGTCGGGATGATAGAGCTCGCCCGCGAGCATCTTCTGTTTCGGCGTACGGTCCATGCGGATCCCCCAATTGTGTTCGCCCCACCAACGCCGCCCCACCGGTCAAGCTCCCGAGCTTCCACCTTCGCGGGCCCTTGCGGCATGGGAACCAGCCCGTAAGACGAATGGGACGGGGCTGACCGGGGAGAACGCTGTGATCGGACGGGACGACGCGCCGGGGCGCACGGTGCCGGTGGATCTGCGCCTCTACGGAATCCTCGACACGGGATTCTGCGGCACCGATGTCGGGCGGCTCGCGGCACTGGCGAGCGCGGCGGCGCGCGGCGGCTGCACCCTCCTCCAGTATCGCGAAAAAACCATCGACGATGCCCGTGCCGCCCTGGCGCGCATCCGGGCGATCCACGAAGCCCTCGCGGGGAGCCATGTCCCGCTTCTCGTGAACGATCGCGTCGACCTCGCCCTCGCCGCGGGCGTCGAGGGCGTGCATCTCGGCCAGTCCGATCTCCATCCGGCCGATGCGCGCCGCCTCCTCGGGCGCTCGGCCATCGTCGGCCTCACCCTGAAGACCGGTGCGCAGGCCGACGAGCTCTACCGGCTGCCGGTGGATTACGCCTGCATCGGCGGTGTGTTCTCCACCGCGAGCAAGGACAACCCCGACCCGCCCGTCGGCCTCGATGGCCTCGGCCGCATCCTGTTCCGGGGCCGCCTCGCGCGGGGGCAGAACTTCCCCCTCGGGGCCATCGCGGGCATCGATTCAAGCAACGCGGCGGCCGTGATCGCGGCCGGAGCGGACGGAGTCGCGATCATCTCCGCCCTGTTCGCCGGGGACGATGTCGAGGCGCGGGCGCGCGACCTGCGCCACCGGGTCGATTCGGCCCTCGCCGCCCGCGCCGCGGTTCCGTAAGGTCGTCGCAGGACGCAAAGGCACGCCATGACCCCCATCGCCGTCACCATCGCGGGCTCGGATTCGGGCGGGGGCGCCGGCATCCAGGCGGACCTGAAGACCTTCGCGGCCCTGCGCGTCTACGGCGCCAGCGTCGTCACCGCGCTGACAGCCCAGAACACACAGGGCGTCCAGGGCATCCACGACGTACCGGCGGCCTTCGTCGCGGCGCAGATGGACAGCGTCTTCGGCGACCTTGCGGTAACGGGGGTGAAGATCGGAATGCTTTCGCAGGTCGCGACCATCGAGGCCGTGGCGGCGGGTTTGCGCCGGCATGCCCGGGATATTCCCATCGTGCTGGATCCCGTGATGGTGGCGACGAGCGGCGACCGGCTCATCTCGGAGGACGCGGTGGAGGCCCTGCGCCACCTGCTCCTTCCGCTCGCCGACCTCGTCACCCCCAACCTGCCGGAAACCGGAACGCTGATCGGCGCCGCAGCGCCGAGGAGCGAGAACGAAGCCGTGGCGCAAGCACGGCAACTTCTGGCGCTCGGAGCCAGGGCGGTTCTGGTGAAGGGCGGCCACGGGGAGGGCGACGAGAGCGTGGATCATCTGCTCTGCGCCGATGGAACGTTGCGCCGGTTCGCCGCTCCCCGGGTCGCCACCCGCAACACCCACGGCACCGGCTGCACCCTGTCGGCGGCGGTGGCGGCAGGGCTCGCGCACAAGCGCCCCCTCGTCGAAGCGGTCAGGGACGCCAAACGCTACCTGACCGCCGCCCTCCAGGCGGCCGATACGATGCAGGTCGGGCGAGGACACGGACCGGTTCATCACTTCCACGCCCTGTGGACCTGAGACCACTGCCCGCCTTGCGCGTGTCCGAATTTTGCGTTTGAAGTACCGCACGTTCGTTCGATGTACGGAACGATCCGGCGGGTTACAGGGACAATGGACGATCAGGTGACGACCCCCGAGCGCGGGCGGCAGCGGGATATCCTGACGGGCGCCCAACTGCTTTCGGGTCAGCTCGGCAAGACGATCCAGCGCTTGCGCAAGGCCTACAACCTCTCGCTGTCCGAACTCGCGGAGCAATCGGGGGTCGCGAAGTCGATCATCTCCCAGATCGAGCGCAACGAGACCAACCCGACCCTGGCCACCATCTGGCGCTTGAGCCAGGCACTGGACGTGTCCATCGAGCGCGTGTTGGCGACCAGCGACGAAGAGCCGTTCATCGAGAAGACCTCGCGCGCCGATACGCCGATCCTCGTCTCGGACGACGGCAAGGTGCGGCTCGCCATCGTCGGGTGGATCAAGACCGTCGAGTGGCTGCAATGGTACGAGGTGTCGGCCGATCCCGGCGGCATCCTCGATTCCGATCCGCACCAGCGCGGCTCGGTCGAATCCCTCACGGTCACCACGGGGCAGCTCGAAGTGGAAGTCGCCGGCACGGTCCAGCGCGCCCGCGCGGGCGAGACCCTGCGCTATCGCTGCGACCGTCCGCACACTGTGCGCTGCATCGGTCCGGAGCCGGCCCGCGCCATCATGGTGGTGATCATGAAGGCGGCCGTGATGGAATGATCGTTTGGTGGACACACCGCTCTCGGGAATGAGCGCTACGTCCGCGAACGATCATCCGTTCGAAGGCCTCAGCGGCCGGAATTCACCCACACGACCATTTCGCCGAGCACCCGCGCGAGCGCCGCGTCGAGCCCCACGGCGGCCGAGGCGACATCGACCTTCGCCACCGGGATGCGGGCCGTGAACACCCGAGCGGCAACGACCTTTCCGGTGCCCTCGGCGATGATCTTGGCGGAGAGGTCCACCACTGCCTCGCCCGAGCCCGCAGCGATATCGAAGGCGCGGATCTCGGAGATGAGCTGGAAATCCGAGACGATCTTGTCGCCCGGCCGGCTCACGGACTTCAAGCGACCGGAATTTTCGAGGCTCTGGATCAGGCGCGTCTGGATCAGCCGCGGCAGCCGGTCGGCCCATTGGGCGCCGCCGAGGAAGGACAGGGCTCCGCCGGGCTCGCGCACGATGATGCGGTCGGCCTCGAACGGCTGGATACCGACGGGCTCGGCCACGGTGACGGAGCGCGCGGACGCGCTGACCCGACCCGAGGGCGGGAGCGCGGCGAGGTCGAAGGTGAGCGGCACGGCGCCGCCGCAGCCACCGAGGGCCACGGCGAGCAGGCTCACGCCGAGGGCGAGGGCCGGTGAAAAGTGGGTCATACGCGATCCGGACTTCGCAGCGCGACAGGCTGCGAGGGACAAACTACGGCAAAGCTCGTTTCGTGCCGTGCGCCGGGACACCCTCATCCCGGCAAAACAGCATTCAACGACCACCGTTGTATTCCGGCAACGACGGCTTGCCGCCGAAGATCACCTGGCTCGGGTCGCGCTCGAGGTTCTTCACCGTGCGGTTGAGGGTGTTGAGGGTGCGCTGCCCGTCCGTGGACAGGGCTTCGACCTCGCGCCGACCCGTGCCGCTGAGGCGGTTGAAGCTGGTTGCGATGTTCGACGTCCGTTTGTCGAGGTTCTCCGACAGGGTGCGGAACGCCTTGCCCGCGTCGCGAACGGAGATAGCGGCCTCACGCACCTCCGTGAACGTGCTGGTCCCGGCGGAACCCGAGGCCGAACCGAGGAAGCCCTCGGCCCCCTTCAGTACGGCGTCGACGCGGTCGGCCGAGGTATTGAGCTTGGCCATCATCCCGCGCGCGTCCCTGAGGGCGCCTTCGATGTCGGGACTGCCGGCCGCCAGCGCCGCCGAGAAGCGATCCGCATTGTCGATGACGCGGTTGAGCTTCTGTCCATCGATGGCCTTCACCAAGCCGCTCACGGCCGGTCCGGCATCCGCCAGGGTCTTCGAGAACGCCTCGACGTTGGCCAGCGTCCGGTTGATGGCGCCCTCGTTGCCGGCCACCACCTTGTCGAGGCGCTGGAGTACGTCGTCGGCCCGTTGGGCGATCTGCTTGGCCGCCGCCATCATGTCTTGGATGTCGGACGAATCGGCGAAGATCGTCGGCATCTGGTCGCCCGTACCGGTGCCCAGGGCCGGTGCATCGGCGTTGCCGCCGGACAACGAGATGGTGGAGACGCCGGTCAGCATCGCCGAATCGAGGCGCGCGCGGGTGTCGGCGCGAAGCGGCGTGGTCCGCTCGACCTCGACCACGGCGACGACGCGGCGCGGGTCCTGCGGCAGCAGGCGCACGTCCGTGACCTCGCCGACCTTGATGCCGTTGAACGCCACCGTCGAGCCCTTGGCCAAGCCCCCGACGCTGCCGGAGAAGACGATCCGCACGGCCTGACGGGCCTGGCTGCGCGAGCCGCCCTGCAGCCAGAACACGAAGCCGAAGGCCGCGACGAGCACGGCGAGGGTGAAGGCGCCGATCAGGGCGTAGTTCGCGCGAGTCTCCATCGGATCAGCGATTGCCCGGGTTCGAGGTGGACGCGCGGTGCGTCACCACACGGTGAAGGGGATCAGGCCGCCGCATGGCGCGTGCCGTTGGGGATGACGGCGCGGCCGCGCTTGCCGTGGAAGTAGGAGCGCAACCACGGATGGTCGCTCTCCAACATCTCCGAAATGGTGCCTTGCGCGATGATCTGGCCGTCGCCGAGCGCCGCGATGCGATCGCAGGCGGTGTAGAGGCTATCGAGGTCGTGGGTGACCATGAACACGGTCAGGCCCAGGGTCTGCTTCAGGGTGGCGACGAGTTCGTCGAACTCGCCGGCGCCGATGGGATCGAGGCCCGAGGTCGGTTCGTCGAGGAACAGGATCTCCGGGTCGAGGGCCAGGGAGCGGGCCAAGGCCGCGCGCTTGATCATGCCGCCGGAGAGTTCCGACGGCAGCTTGTCGGCGGCATCGGGCTTGAGACCAACCATCTCGATCTTGAGACGCGCGAACTCGTCGAGCAGGCGCTCGGACAGGTTCAGGTGCTCGCGCATGGGCATCTGGATGTTCTGCTTGACGGTCAGCGCCGAGAACAGGGCGCCCTGCTGGAACAGTACGCCCCAGCGCTGCTCGATCTGCCGGCGCCGGGTGACGGTGAGGCCGTCCACGTCCTCGCCGAATACGGTGATCCGGCCCGACCGCTTGGGTACGAGACCGAGGATGGTCCGGGTCAGCACCGACTTGCCCTGGCCCGAGGGTCCGACGAAGCCCAGGATCTCGCCCCGGCGAATGTCGAGGTCGAGGCCCTTCATGACGATCTTCGAGCCGAACCCGACGACGAGGTCGCGGACGCAGATGATCGCGTCCGGCTCTGTGCCGGCTACGTGTTCACGGGTCGGCCGCTCGGCCTGGGCGCGTTCGGTCTGCACAGGGTCAGAAATCGATTGCCGCGAAGAAAACAGCGAAGAGTCCATCGAGGACGATGACCATGAAGATTGACTTCACGACTGAGGCCGTGACGTGGCGCCCGAGGGATTCGGCCGAGCCTTCCACGGCAAAGCCCTCGATGGTCGCGATGATTCCGATGATCAATGCCATGAACGGCGCCTTGATCAGCCCCACGGCGACGTGGTGGAACGACACCGCCACCTGCAGCCGGGCGAGGAAAGCTTCCGTGGTCATGCCACCGTAGAGCGCCGCCGTCAGGCCGCCGCCGGCGAGCGCTGCGAGGGATGCGAGAAAGGCGAGGATCGGCAGCCCGACCACGAGGGCGAGGATACGCGGGACGATGAGGATCTCGATGGGATCTAGGCCCATGACCCGGAGGGCGTCGACCTCCTCGCGCATCCGCATCGAGCCGATCTCGGCGGTGAAGGCCGAGCCGGAGCGGCCCGCCACCATGATCGAGGTGAGGAGCACGCCGAGCTCGCGCAGGATGAGGAGCCCGATGAGGTTGACGACGAAGCTCTGCGCCCCGAAGCGCTGGAGCTGGAAGATGCCCTGCTGGGCGACGATGCCGCCGACGAGGAACGAGATGAGGACGATGATCGGCACGCCCCGGAAGGCGACCTGATCGAGCTGGTTGACGAAGGCGGTTCCGCGGAACGTCCCGGGCCGGGCCGCGACCCGGATACAGGCGGTGACGACTTCCCCGAAGAAGGCGAGGCCAGCGACGAGGTCGGAGCGGGCGCCGACCACGCGCTTGCCGAGGTCGTGCAGGAAGCCGAACATCCGGCCGCGCCGTGCCAACACGGGCTCGGCCGCGGGCAGCTTGACCTCGCCCAGGAGAATTCGGTGTTCGGGGCTGGCACCCGCGTAGGCGAGGCGCCCGCCCGCGGCCTCGATCTCCGACCGGGTCCGCTCCAGGACCCAGGCCCCGAGGGTATCGAGGCGGGTCACCCCCGTCAGGTCGACGACGACGGAGCCCCTCTCGGCATCGCGAAAAATTCCCGCGGCGGCGGCCTCCACGGCGTTGCCCTGGTCGACGGTCCAGCGCCCGCGCAGGGCGATGCGTCCACCCGTGAGGGCGGAGGCGTCGGCGACGTCCGGGTTCGGCAGGGTCTCAGCGGTCGGCACGACACGCCACTCCGTTACTCGCGTTCCCCGTTCCTCACAGGTTAGGGTTACGCAATCGTATCCGGGTGCTGGCCCACAAAGGCGGCGCTGTGAAGACGCTGCCGCCGCGCGAGGCGCGCGGCGCGTGCCGTCAGGCACAGGCCGATCACCGCCAGCGGCGCCATGAGGCCGAAGGCGAGGGGTCCACCGCCATGCCCGTAGGCGAGCCCGCTTGCGAGGGTGGCGCAGGCCGACGCCAGGGCGTTGGTGGCGCTGAGCGTCCCCTGCGCCCGTCCGCGCGCGCCCTCTGGGGCGAAGCGCGACACCGCCGCCATGGCGCCGAGCTGGGTCGCACCGAAGCTGAAGCCGTGCAGGCTCTGCAGAACGACGACCGCCCCGAGGGTATCGCCATAGAACGCCATGCCGATCGCGCGCACGGCACCCGCGGCGGCCCCGAGGCCGAGCAGGCGGAACGGCGTTCGCCACCCCGCCGGACACAAACCGATGCCGGCGAACAGAACGATCTCGGCCAGCACGCCGATGGCCCACAGGGCTCCGATCCAGGCCACGGGAAACCCACTGAGACTCCAGTGGATGCTGGCAAAAGCGTAGAGCGCGGCATGGCTCGCCTGGATCGCCGCTCCGGCCGCGATGGTGAGCCAGAGAAGGCGGGGCAGGGGAACACGCGTCGCCTTCGTACGCGGGACGGCCGCCGTGGGAAGTTCGAGGCGGACACCCGCGCACACCGCCGCCGCCAGCAGGGCGAGGGCGGTGGTGAGGAGCGGCACGGCGAGCCGCTCGCCGAGAAACCCCAAGGCCGCGCCACCGGCGAGGTTGGCGGCGAGAAAGGCGATGGAACCGGCCATGCGGATCCGGGCGTAGTCGAGGCGGGCGCTGCGGCGAACGGCGGCGAGCGTCAGGTAGTCGATGCTCGGCACCAGGGGGGCGCCGGCCGCCGCGTTCAGCGCGATGAGGAGCGCGAGCACCGGCCAGCCGAGCGCCGCGCCGGCCGGCATCAGGGCGTAGGTGGCCGCCAAGGCGAGACTTCCCGCCACCAGGAGGGCGCGCGCACCGACGCCCCGGTCGATGAGTCCGACGAGGGGGGCGGTGGCGACGATCTTGACCGCGATGGGCAGGGCGAGGAGCACGCCGATGATCCCGGCCTCGAGGCCGAGAGCGTTGAGCCAGACGGGCATGAACGGCATGGCGATGCCGATCTCGACGAAGACCACGGCGTAGAGGCTCGCGAGCCGGAACGGGTTCGGCTCCGGTGGCGTGGCGGTGGCGTGGGGCACGTTGGCTCGGGGCCGCGAGAAGATGTGGGGACAGATCGGACCCGTAAAGCCCGCGTTAAAACCATCGTGTCAATCGTTCGGAATGTCTGTGGCCCCGATCGAACACCGGGGGTGCAGCAACCCGAGGACCCGGATCTACATGTCGCGTTCCCGCTCGCTGACGTCCATCGACGTTTCGGAATACGATCGCATCGAGACGGCGATGTCCGAGAGCGCACGGGGGCGCTGGTTCCTCGACGAATACGCCCGGCGCACGCGGGGCGAAGACACTCAGTCCGTCCTGGGCGCCATCGCACGCCTCGAAGCCGTCGTCACCCAGGAGCGCGACGGGTCCCAGGTCGGGCGCATGCGCGGCGACCTCCTCGACATGGCCAACGCCATCGCCCGCACCAAGGCGGAGATCGTCGCCCTCGGCACGCCGGACCACGAGAACAGCCGCCTCGGCATCGCCTCCGTGGCCCTCGACGCCATCGTGCGCTCCACGGAGCGGGCGACCTCCGACATCCTGAGCGCCGCCGAGGACGTTCAGGAGGCCGCCTGGACATTGCGGGAATCGGGCTCCGACGCGGCGCTCTGCGATGCGCTGGACCAGCGCGCCACCGAGATCTACACGGCCTGCTCGTTCCAGGATCTCACGGCGCAGCGCACGGCACGCATCATCCACACCCTGCGCTACCTCGAAGAGCGGGTCGCCGCGATGATGGCGATCTGGGGCGATAGTCTCGAGGCGGTGCCGCCCGCCCCCGGTGAGTCCAATCCTGCCGAGCCCCTCGATCTGTCGCAGAGCGACGTCGACCGTTTCATCGATGAGCCGGTCGCCGCGCAGCCTGCCCCCGCAGCGGTCGCGGAATCCGTTTCCGAGGTCCCCGCTGAACCGACGGCAATGGCCGAAAGCGCTGCCGCCACGCCCTCTTCGGAGACGGCCGCCGACGCGACGCAAGGCGACGCAATGGCTGATCCGTCGGACGAAATCCTCGTGGAGGAGACCGCCGAAGACGAGATCCCCGAAGACGAGATCCCCGAGGAGGAGCGCGTCGTAGACGGGCCCCCGAAGAAGGACATCGCCGCCGCGTTCGCCGATATCGACAGCCTTTCGGACGAGGAGAAGCGCGCACTGTTTTCGTGAGGGTGCGGCGTCGCGACCACGGCTTTTCTCGTCCCAACCAGGGTTCACGAACCGTCGGATCCGATTAGGAGAGCGGGCATGGCTCTCCACCTCCTGAAGCTGTGCGTCGGTCCCGCCTCCATCGCGGAGCTCGAAGCCCGGATCGCCCAGACCCGCGCCGACGCCCTGGCACAGGCGCGCGACCCGGCACCCGCCCACATCACCCGCATGGTTCCGACCCGCATGTCCGAGATCCTCGGCGGCGGTTCGATCTATTGGGTGATCAAGGGCACACTCGCCTGCCGGCAGACCATCGCGGCGATCGCACCGTTCACCGGTGCCGACGGTATCGGCCGCTGCCGCCTCGTCCTCGATCCCGTGGTTATTCCGGTCTCGCCGCGCCCGTGCCGCCCATTCCAGGGCTGGCGCTATCTCAAGGCCGACGACGCTCCGGCCGATCTCGACGCAGCGACGGCCGACGGTCTGGCGGAAATGCCGGATGCACTACGCCGCGAACTGGCCAGCCTCGGTCTCATCTGACGCCATCGGGATACCGAGCCCCCTCCGCCCCAGAATGGGGGAAGGGGGTCCGGTGCCCTACGCTCCGTCGAAGCGTCCGCTGGCATGGGCCAGCATCGTGTAGACCTTGCCGGTCTCCGAGGTGAGGTAGGCGTCGGCGCGCTTCGAATCGCGGTCGTTCTTGGAAACGTCCGCCATCAGGCGTTCGAACTCGGCGACGTAGCGGTCCACGGTGCGTCGGAAATCGGCATCTCCGGCGTAGCGGCGGCGGACCTCCTCGAAGGTCTGGCGCCCCTGCGCGGTGTAGATGCGGCGGTCGAACAGGTTCGCCTCACCCCGGCGATAGCGCTCCCACAGATCCACGGCCGTGCGGTGGTCGATCATCTTGGCGATGTCGGCCGAGATGGTCTCCAGAGCCGTGCGCCCACGCTCGGCCGCCGCCTTGGCCTCGGGGGACCCCTTCTCCGGTGAAGGTTTGGTTCCGGCGGTGGCCTGAGATTCGGATTCGGACTCGTCGCCATCATCATCGAGGGATGCTCGGGTCAGGAGGTCCGAGAGCCAACCACGGTCTCCCGCCTTGGCACCGTTGGCCTGCGCACGCTGTGCCTCGCCCGTGCGGGCGGCGACGTTGGCGGGCCGACCGGCGGGTGCCGGCACGATGGTCATGGTCTGCCCCGGCTTCGGCGCGGCCGCAGCGGGTGTCCGAGCGGGGGCGACCGGTGCGGGAGCGACCGGTGCCTTGGCTGGGGCAACCGGCGCCGGAGCGGGCGGAGCCGCGGACGGCCGGGCGACATCAACACCGCGATCGGTGCGGGCGACGAGGGTGGTCAGCTCGCCCAGGGCCTTGATCTGATCCGAGACGACCCGGCGCATCTCGCCGGTGGCGTCCTGCGTCTCGCGCGGCAGGTCGAGGACACCGCGCTGGATCTCGGCGCGGGTGGCGTCGAGCTCGCGGCGGATCTCGCTCGCCATCTCGCGCAGGCCGGCCACGGAATCACCGAAGCGCCCCGAGGCCGTCTCGAACACCGCCGTCATCTCGCGGGACGCCGCATCGATGGCGGCGCGCACGCCCTGCGCCGTCCGCTCGCCCTCGCTGTCGGCGCCAGACCGCAGGCCCTCGAACGCCTCGACGACACGGGCGCCGGCGCCCTTCGCGGTCTCGGCCAGACCGGTGCCGATAGCGCGGGCTCGCTCCTCCGCGGTCCGCAGGGTTTGCTCGATCAGTGCATCGAAACGGGCGGTCTCGGCTTCCAGGGAACCCGAGCGTTCGTCGATCCGGGCGAGCACGCCCTCGATGGCGCCCCCGCGCGCCGCCAGAACCTCGGAGAGGCGACCTTCGGCCGTCTCAAGGGATCCGGCCGCGCCCGTGAGGGCCGCCGCATGGGTCCGTCCGAGATCTCCCAGGGACCGGCCGCTGGCGTCGAGCGACGCGGCGAGTTCGGCCGCATCACGCAGGGCACCCTGCGCGACGGACTTGAGCTCGTCGACCTGCTCGGCGACGCCGCGGCTCGCCCGTTCGGTCTCGCTGGCGATGGCGCCCAGGGCTTCCTGGACCTGCTCGATGCGGGCCGCGAGACCCGTCTCGATGGCGCCGAGGTTTTCGCCCGCCCCCGCCAGGAGTTCGGCCAGGGCCGCATTGGCGCTCTCGACACGCTGGAGGACGCTGCCGACGTCGTGACGCAGGGCGTCGTTGGCCTGCGTGAGGGTGGCGATGGCGCGCGAGGCGCCCCCGTCGATGGTCGCCAGCAGAGCTTCGGCCGAGGCCTGCGAACGGGCTTCGAGTTCGTCCGTACGCTGGCGGATCGCCTCCACGAGGGGTGTGCCGGTCTCGGCGAGGGCCCGCTCGAGGGCTTGGCCTCGCTCGGACAGAGCTTCGACCAACGATGCGGCCGGGCCATCGACGACGGCGCGGAGGCGATCGGACTGTGCCGCGAGAGCCTCGATCACGTGCGAGCCGCGCCCGTCGAGGGTCTCGACGAGGCTGCCGCCGCGCTCCTCGATGGCGCGGGTGATGGTCTCGGCGCTCGCAGCGAGGCGCTGGGCCAAGGACTGGCCCCGTGCCTCGACGAGGGCGGCGAGCGCCGTGGAACGGCGGTCGAACGCTTCCGTCATCGTCGCATTGCGACCGTCGATGAGGGCCGCGACGGCCTCGTTGCGCTGATCCAGTGCTGAGGCAAGGGCGGCGGCATGGGCTTCGGCGGCGGCGGCATGACGACCGACCCGCTCGTCGAAGGCGGACAGCATGGCGGCGCTTCGCTCGTCGACCAGGGTCGCATAGGCGTCCTGACGATCGTCGAAGGCAGCGGCCAGGGCGTCGCCACGCGACGCGACCAGGGAGGCGAACACCTTCATGCGGCTGTCGATACGGCTGGTGAAGGCTTCGCTGCGGGCATCGACGGCCTGGGTGAGGGCCGCACCCTGCGTCTCGATGGTCCGGGCCAGGCCGGCGGCACGACCGGAAATCAGCGAATCCAGGGCGCCGAGGCGCTCGTCGAACACCGTCGCGAGGGCCTGGGTCCGGGTATCCACCTGGAGGGTGAGGGCGCCGGAACGGCTCTCCACAACTCCATCGAGGCGGGCGAGGCCCTCGTCGAACAGGGCCGCGAGGGTGCGGGTGCGCTCCTCGACCCGATCGGTGAGCGAACCGGCACTCTCACCGACCAGCCCGTCGAGGGCCTTCATGCGCTCGTCGAACAGTCCGACGAGAGCCTGGGTGCGGGCATCGATCCGATCGGTCAGCGTCTCGGCGCGGCTGTCGACGAGACCGTCGAGGGCCGTGAGCATCTCGTCGAACAGGGCGCGCAGGCCCTGGGTCCGGCTGTCGACGGCCTCGGCCAAGCGCGTGCCGCGTCCCTCGACCAGGTCGTCGAGATGTCCGAGGCGGGTGTCGAACAGCGTCGTCAGCGCCTGGGTGCGCGCGTCGATCGCGTCGGTGACCTGTGCGCCGCGCCCGTCTACGATCTGGGCGAGGAGGTCGATCCGGTGATCGAACATGGCCGCCAAGCTGCGGGTCCGGCCGTCCACGCTCTCCGCGAGGCCGCCGCTGCGGCGCTCCACGAGGGTGTCGAGCTCGCCGATCCGGGCGTCGAACAAGGCGGAGATGGACTGAACACGCCCATCAAGTGCCGTGGCAAAGCCGCCGGCATCCTGTGCGACCAGGGCGTTGATCTGCTCGATCCGGCCGTCGAACAGAGCAGCGAGCGCCTCCGTGCGGGTATCGAGGGCCTGACCGATCTGGCGGCCGCGACCGTCCACGAGATCCGAGAGACCGCCGAGGTGCTCGTCGAACAGGCTCGCAAGGGCGCGGGTGCGCTCGTCGAGAGCCTGGGACACCTGCGCGCCGCGTCCGTCCACCAGGGCATCGAGGCCGCTGAGACGCTCGTCCAGGAGCGTGGCCATGGTCTTCGTACGGGCGTCGATGGCGTCGGCGACCTGGGCGCCGCGTCCTTCGACGATCTGTCCGAGGAGACCGATGCGGTGATCGAACAGCGCGGCGAGATCGCGGGCACGGCCGTCCACCGACTCGGCAAAGCCGCCGGTGCGGCGCTCGACCAGGCTGTCGAGCTCACCGATGCGGCTGTCGAACAGGCTGCCGAGGGCGGCGATGCGCTGCTCGACGGCCGCGATCAGGCTCGAGTCGTCCTGGTTCGCGATGGCGTTGAGCTGGCCGAGACGGGCGTCGAACGTCGTCGCGAGGGCCTGGGTGCGGGCCTCGACGGCATCGGCGAGGCCTGCGCCGCGCTGCTCCACGACCTCGTCCAGATGGCCGATACGCTCGTCGAAAAGGGCCGCGATGGCCTGGGTCCGGGCATCCACGGCGCCCGCGGCGCTGCCGAGGCTCGCCTCGATGGTCTCGACGAGGCGGCGGCCGCGCTGGTCGAGGTTGTCCTGCAAGGGCGCCAGGCGATCCTCGAAGCTCGTGCCGAGGACCTGGGCATGGCTGTCGAGAAGCGCGCGGATCTCGCCCGTGCGATCGTCGAGGAGCTGGTGGACCGTACGCACGCCCTCGTCGAGGAGCGAGCTGATGTCGAGGGTGCGCCCGTCGAGGGTGCGCCCGAGACGGTTTTCGCCTTCGCCGAGAAGCCGGTCTGCTTCCGCCACGACTTCGCGCAGGCGAGCGAGGATGGTCTCGCCGCGGGTCTCCAGGAGGGTGCCGAGGGCGTTGGTGCCGGAATCGAGCAGGCGGGCGAGCTCGGTGATGCGACCCCCGAGGGCTCCGAACACGGCACGGCCCTTCTCGTCGAGCTCGCTGCCCATGGCGGCGGTGCGCTCGTCGATAAGGCTGACGAGGTGATCGGTCCGCTCGGAGAAGGCGTCGCGGAGGCTCTGGGCCTGCTGGGACAGGGCCGCATTGGCTCCACCCGTGCGCTCGACGATCATGTCGACGAGTTCGCGGGTGCGGGCGGCGAGGTCTTCGTCCACCGCGCGGGTGCGGCTCTCGATGAGGCGGATCGCCTCCAGGGCCTGGGTGCCGAAGGCTTCGTCGATGAGGCGGCCGCGCTCTTCCAGGGTGGCGCTGATCACTTCGAGGCGGGTCAGAATGCCCGAATCGAAGCGCGTCGCGCCGTCATCGAGGCGCTGGACCAGTTCCCGGGTCTGGACGTCGAGGTGGCTGGTGATCTCGGTCGCGCGCGCGCCGAGGGTATCACCGAGGCTGAGGCTGCGGGCGGCGATGTCCTGCGCCATGGTATCGGCGCGGGCGTCGAGGGTCTCGACGAGGTCGCGTCCACCCTCGGTCATGATCCGCGCCATCTCGGCCGTGCGCAGGATCAAGGCTTCGTTGAGGGCGGTGGCACGCGAGCCGAGCTGGCCGTCGATATGGGTGATGAGGTGCGAGAAGGTCTCGCCGATCTCGGCGGTGCGCTTGATGCCGCGCTCCTCGAGGGCACCGAGCTGGGTCTCCACTGCCTCGCGGGCCTCCCGGGTGCGCTCGGCGATGGTCTCGGCCACGGCTTGGCCGCGCACGGAGATGATCCGGTCCATCTCCTCGAGCTGGCCGCCGACGCTTTGCGACAGGGACGTCGTATCGCGGGCGATGCGCTCCGCAATGATGTCACCCCGCGCGATGGTGTCCTGAAGCGCGGCGAGGCGATCGGTGAAGACCGTTTCGATGGCATCGGCCCGAGCCTTCGTGGTCTCGTCGAAGCGCTCGCCCGATGCGCCGAGGGCCTCGCTGACCCGTGCGCTCTGGGCGGTGATGGCGAGGGTGATGTCGCGGCCGGCCAGGGTGAGCTGCGAATGGGCGTCGTGCGTGTGGGCGGCGATGAGCTCGCCGAGGGTTCGGCCGTGGTTGCCGAAGGCGACTTCGACGTCGCGAACGCGGGCTTCCAGGCTGCCACCGATTCCCTGAGCGGCGCGATCGATGACGCCGGCGGCCTCGTCGGCGCGCGCGGCCAACTCGGCGTTGATTTCCTCGAGGGTCCGGCGCAGGGCCGCCACGGAGGCTTCGGTGCGGCCGGCGACGGTGTCGCCGGTGCCCTCGGCGAGCTGGCCGAGCAGGGCGGCGGCCTGTTCGGTCCGGCTCGACAGCGCATTGGCATTGGCGGCGAGGCGGCGCTCGAAGATCTCGACGGCCTCCACGGTGCGGGCTTCGAGTTCGCCCGTGGCGCCGGCGGCGGAGCGGCGCAGGGATCGTGCGGCCTCGGCCGCGCAGGCGCCGAGCGCGACGGTGATCTCTTCGGCGCTGCGGCGCAGGGTCTCGGTCGCCTCCAGGGTCTGGGCCCCGAACTGACCATCGAGTGTCGCGGCGGTGGCTTGGAGTGCCGAAACCGTCTGACCGGTGCGGGCCTCCAGGGCGTGCCCGAGCTCGGCCAGGAGGCGCTCGACTTCGGCCGTCGCCGCGTGGGTCCGCTCGGTGATGAGACCGCCGGCCCGATCGCCGGCGAGGGCAAGGGCGCTCTCGAGGCTGCCACCCTGAACGGTGACGGTGTCGTGCAGGCGCCCAGCCACGGCCTCGATCCGGGAGGCCAGGGCGCCGCCGCTCGCGTCGATGCCGGCCGCGAGGCCGTCGACGGAACTGACGAAACGCTGGCGCAGGGTCTCGCTGCGGGCATCGAAGACCTCGATCAGGCCATCGGTGCTCCGGTTGAGGCTCGCTTCGGCCTCACGACCACGCGTCTCGATGAGTTCGGCGACGCCGACGCCCTGGACCGCCAGGGTTTCGTGCAGGCGTCCCGTCACCGTCTCGATGCGCTCGGCGAGGGCGCCGCCGCGCGCGTCGATGTCGCCGGTGATGCCTTCGACCGCGCGAGCCAGGCTGTCGCGCACGGATCCGGCGCGGGAATCGAGGGTTTCGATGAGGCCGCTGGCCGTCAGGGCGAACCCGGCCTGGGCATCGCGGCCGCGGGCCTCGATGAGGTCCGCGATGCCGGTGCCCTGGACCGCCAGGGTCTCTCGCAGCCGACCCGTGACCGTATCGATGCGCTCCGCCAGAGCGCCGCCGTTGCGGTCGACGAGGGCGGTCGCCTCCTCGATGGAACGAACCAGGCCGTCGCGCAGGGCGTCGGCCCGCGCTCCGAACGTCTCGATGACGCCGCCGGTCGCCTGGGCCAGACGCTCCTCGGCCTCACGGCCGCGCGCCAGGATGGCATCGGACACGCCATCGCCGATGGTCGCGATGTCCCGGGTCAGGGTCGAGCCCGTGGCGGCGAAGTGTGCGCGCAAGGCGTCGCCGGTCTCGGCGAAGCGGGCAGTGATCTCACCGCCGGTGGTGGAGAACTGAGCGGTCAGCTCACCGCCGCGCGCCAGGAAGGCGCTCTCGAGCCCGCGGGCGGATTCCTCGAAGGTCCTGCGGACCTCGCTGCCCTCGCGGTTCAGGGTTTCGATCACCTCGGCACCGGTCTGGGCGAGGGTGCGTGCGACATCGCCGGCGTTGGTGGCCAGCGTCGTGGTGAGGAGCCCGCCGGTGCGCTCGAAGGCTCGGGTCACTTCCTCGGCTCGGCTCTCCAGGGATTGGGTCAGCGTGTTGCCGACATCCGTCAGGCTGCCGCGCACGCCTTCGCTGGTGGCGGCGAGGCGTTGGACGAGGTCGTCGCCCCGATCGGTCACGAGACCGACGACGCGGTCGCCGGCCAGGGCGAGCGCCGACGTGATGGCGTCGCCGCGGTCGCCGAGTGCCGTGGTGATGGCGTGCCCGCGCGCATCGAGGGCGCCGGTGACGCGCTCGCCGGCGCCGGTGACGGCGGCGACGATGCGCTCTGCGGCCCCGTCGAGTTCCTGCGTCAGGTTCTGGTGCGAGCCCGTGATCGCTCCGCGGACGCGCTCTGCGTTGGCGACGATGGATTCGCGCTGGGCGACGAGCTCGTCGACCAGGGACCGTATGCGGATCTCGTTCTCCGAGTACGCACGCTCCAGGGTGGCGATCTCGCCACGCACCAGGGTCTCGAGTTCGCCGGCGCGGGCAAGCGCCCGCTCGACACCGTCGCCCACGGCCGCCACTTCGCGGCGAACGGTCTGCGACATGGTCAGCACGGCGTCGGTCGAGAAGTTCTCCGGCTCGGCCAGGCGAATGGCGACTTCACCCACGGCGCGAGCGACGAGACGCATCTCCTGCGCCCGCACGGCCAGCATCGCCATGATCGAGAACAGGACCACGGGTCCGACGAGGGCGGTGGCCGCCACCGCCGACTGGAGCGCCGTGAGGCCCTGCGCGTAGGTCCTCAGATCACCGCCGGACTGGATCCAGGCCAGGGCGAGAAGGCTCGCGAACCACACGGCCGATGCGACGGCCGCGACGACGTAGGGCATCGGAGAAGGCCGAACCCGCAGGGTCTGCTGCAGGATGCCGATGTTCTGGCGATCGTCGTTGGCGACCAGCGAGCGGTCCGGGGGCAGCAGTCCACCTTCGCGGCGCGGGCGGGCGCGGTCCGGCGGCGGAAGGTCGGACGCCAGAGGCTCGTCGAGGCGGGGCGGGCGGTTACGTCCGCTCGGATCGAGGAGCGGATCGCCGTCACCGACGTCGGGCAGGCGCGGTTCGACGCGGTTCTCGGACGCGTCGGGCGTGAGCATGTCCAGGTTGAGGGCCTGCTCGATCGCGGACAGGGCTGCCTCCGCCGGATCCTTGAGCTTCTTTTCCGTGGCCATGCAACGCCTCGTTACCCGTATTCTCCCGCGTCGGCCGCACCCGGCGAAGGAGACACTTTTACCAATCTATCAAACGAACTTTAGACACCGGCGCCGGGGGCCGATACCCGACCGCCTGCGTCCGCCGCAAAAACCTTAACGGAATGGTTACCAAGCCCGGGGGCCGGCTTCCCGCCGTCGGCTTTATCCATGGGCCCGCAATGCTTAAACGCAAACCAAACCCGCGTCCGCGCCTGTGGATAGGGAAGCCCGGCCATCGCCGCCGCAGACGAATCGAAAGGTGCCCGTGCCGCCCATCGATCACGATCACCTCACCCGGCAGACGTCCGGCGACGCGGAACTCGCCCGTGAACTCCTGATGCTGTTCGCCGGTCAGTGTCACCGCCTCCTGCCGGAGATCGGCGATCCGGCCCGCACACGGGCCGAGCGCGCGGACCTCGCCCACACCCTGAAGGGTTCGGCCCTCGGCATCGGCGCCGTGTCCGTGGCGGCGGCGAGCGCGATGGTCGAGGATGCGTTGCGGAGCGACGGCGATCCGGCACTGGCGCCCCTGGCCGGAGCCGTCGCCGCGGCCCTGCGGGCGATCGCCGAGGTGTGAGCCGAGCGAACCCGCCGCAGTGTCCGGCATGGAACGGCACGGCGTGTCCCGCGTAAGCGAAAGGTCGCCGGCGCCAGCGAGGGAATGATCGCCGGGTGTCGGCGAACGCTTGCATTCCGAGGCCTGCCCCTTCAAGGCAGACCTCGCGCCGCACAACCGACCACACACGCGTTGTACGAGCCCGGAGCCCCAATCGATGCCCAAGATCACCTACGTCGACCATGCCGGCACGGCCCGGACCGTGGAAGCCGACGTGGGATCGACCGTGATGGAAGCGGCGATCCGAAACAACGTGCCGGGGATCGACGCGGAATGCGGCGGCGCCTGCGCGTGCGCCACCTGCCACGTCTACGTCGACGGCGAATGGGCCGCCATCGTCGGGCCGGCAGAGGACATGGAGCAGGACATGCTCGATTTCGCCTCGGACGTGCGTGCGACCTCGCGCCTGTGCTGCCAGATCCGGATCAAGCCGGAACTCGACGGCCTCACGGTGACGACGCCGGCGCGTCAGGGCTGAACGAGGGGCCGATCGGCCGGACCCCGAGGGTTTCGCACAGACGCACGAGATAACCGTCGGGGTCCTGAACCAAGACCTGGCGGAGGCCCGCTTCGACGTCGCCGACCCGGTACCAGGCGTCATGGACGTCCCGGAACAGCGGCCAGTCCTGAGCCGCCAGTCGTTCGAGCACGGGGACGAGGGCCGCGACGGTGATCTGTAGGTTGAGGCCTCGGCCGAGCGGTCGCTTCAGGTCGCCGATCGACCAGTTGCCGTTGACCCGGTTGAGCATGACCTGGGCACCCTCCCGTTCCAGGTAGGCGAACCCATCCTCCGGCCTCGCATAGACAACGGAAAAGTCGAGGGCATCGCACCAGAATGCGAGGCTCCGCCCGAGGTCGAAAACGTCGAGTTCCGGGACCAGTGCGGCGAACCCGCCGTGGGGAAGGCGATCGCGGGTCAACGCACCAGTTCGCGCATGGCGGCGTCGATCCCCTCAAGGTTCAGCGGGTACATGCGTCCGGCGAGGATCCGGCGGATCATGGTGATGGACTGAGTGTGGCCCCAATGTTCCGCGGGCACCGGATTCAGCCACACCGCCTTCGGAAACCGTTCCAGCAGTCGCCCGAGCCAGACCTCTCCGGATTCGTCGTTCCAGTGCTCCACGGAGCCACCCGGCGTCGCGATCTCATAGGGGCTCATGGAAGCGTCGCCGACGATCACAACACGGTAATCCGCCGGATAGGTCCGCAGCACTTCGAGCAGCGGTAGGGTCTCGTCGTGGCGGCGGCGGTTGTCCTTCCACACCCGCTCGTAGGGACAATTGTGGAAGTAGTAGTGCTCCACGTGCTTGAACTCGGACCGGGCCGCCGAGAACAGTTCTTCGGCCAGACCGATATGCCAATCCATCGACCCACCGACGTCGAGGAAGAGCAGCACCTTCACGGCGTTGCGCCGCTCGGGCCGCAACTTCACATCGAGATAGCCCTTGGCGGCCGTCTCCCGGATCGTGCCGTCGAGATCGAGTTCCTCCGCCGCCCCGGTGCGGGCGAAGCGCCGGAGACGCCGTAGGGCCACCCGCATGTTGCGGGTGCCGAGTTCGACGCCGTCGTCGAGGTCGCGGAACTCGCGCTTGTCCCAGACCTTGACCGCGCGAAAGTTGCGGTTGCCGTCCTGGCCGATGCGGATGCCTTCCGGATTGTAGCCATAGGCGCCGAACGGCGAGGTCCCGCCGGTGCCGATCCATTTCGAGCCGCCCTGGTGACGTTCCTTCTGCTCGGCGAGGCGCTGCTTCAGGGTTTCGAAGAGCTTGTCCCAGCCGAGTGCCTTCAACTCGGCTTTCTCGTCGTCGGTGAGGTATTTCTCCGCGAGCTTGCGCAGCCATTCCTCCGGAATCGTGGAGGGCTCCGTCGCGGCGCCTACGGTCTCCAGCCCTTGGAAGACCGTGCCGAACACCCGGTCGAACCGATCGAGATGGCGTTCGTCTTTCACAAGGGCCGTCCGGGCCAGCAGGTAGAACGCGTCCACCCGCTTCTCCGCGAGATCGCGGTCGAGGGCCTCCAGGAGGGTGAGGAATTCCCGTAAGGTGACAGGAACCTTGGCCTCGCGCAGGGCGGTGAAGAACTGGAGCAGCATGCCGCGACAACGCGGCAAGGCTTGGTTCGGGTCAAGGCTCGGTTCGGGTCAAGGCTCGGTTCGGGTCAAGGCTCGGTTCCGGTCGAACGAATTGTCGGCGGCGCGCGGCATCCACAGCCGGCCGAGAAGTATGGGTAGAACCAGCGATTTCTGTGGGTAACCCGGACCTGGCCCCATGCAGTGGGACATGTCGCGTCACAGGAACGGAACACTTGCCCTGCAG
Organism: Methylobacterium sp. Leaf102; assembly: GCF_001422425.1. Classification (NCBI taxonomy): domain Bacteria; kingdom Pseudomonadati; phylum Pseudomonadota; class Alphaproteobacteria; order Hyphomicrobiales; family Methylobacteriaceae; genus Methylobacterium; species Methylobacterium sp. Leaf102. The sequence goes on from NZ_LMMX01000005.1 coordinate 68,624, forward strand.
CATCGCGGATGAGTTCGGACACGGTGTCGGAGCGAAACTTACACGGCTCCATCGAGGGTGACCGCCATGGCACTCGTCCTGCACTCCCTCGGCGATTTCAAGCGCTTCCTCGCCGAGCCCGGCGCGACCATTCAGGTCGTGCGCAACACCTTCATGGACCGTCAGGGCCCCGCCCTGCGGGAGGCCTATCGTCAGAAGGGGATGTACGCGCCGCGCACGGTCCAGGCCCTGTCGAAGAAGGCGGCGGTGTTCGGGGTACAAGGGCACCCGACGACGATCTGGCTCTATTGGGATCGGGGCACCCGTCACTGGCGCTTCTCCGACGACACGGTGGCGATCCCCCTCCACACCGGCCTTGGTCCGCCCGACGAGATCGTCTATCGCTGCGGATACACTTCGGACGACGATGCGTCCGACCCGCCGGCCGAACACGATCCGGCGCATCAAGCCCCGACACCGGTGCCGACGATGCCCGACCAGGGTCAGGGACAACTCCTCTGATCGATTAGAAGCGCGCCGTCAGGAAGATCCGCAGGTTGCGGCCCGGCAACAGGATCTCGTCTTTCTTGAACGAGGCCGAGTTGCGAATCCGATCGTCGAGGAGGTTGCGCCCCTGTAGGCCGAGGGTCACCTCGGTGGCACCGTAGAGGACGGGATCGAGGGGCTTGGTGTAGCTCACCTCGGCGCGCAGGTCGTCGAAGCCCGGCGTCATCGTCTCGATGGGGGCGACCTCCGTGTGAGCGAAGGCGTGGAGCAGGTTCACCCGGGCGAACCAACCGTCGGCGCGCACGAACAGGCCGCCGCCGACACGGTGGGGCGGGATGCGCGGCACGAAGGTGCCGTCGTCGAACCGGGCGCGGACGAAATCGTACTGGGCGTCGAGGCCGGCCCAGCCGTTGCCCACGGGCAGGAGGTCGAGCTGCGCGCCGATCTCGGCGCCGTAGAAGGTCGCGTTGCGCTGGGAATAGACGATCTGTTGCAACTCGTCGTCGCTGCCGCATGAGGCGAAATCGTCGCCGCAGCGGCGTCCCGTGTCGCGCTTGTAGATGAAGCCGGTGTAGCGGGTGTAGTAGCCGGTGGCGTCGAGACGCAGCGGCCCCTCGGCGCGGCGAAGGCTGGCTTCCACGGTTCGGGCACGTTCCTTCTTCAGGGCGGCGTTGCCGATCTCGAAGGTCTCCGTCGCATCGTGGGCCCCGCGGGAATAGAGCTCGAAGGCCGTCGGCGCACGCTCGACGAAGCTCCCATTCAGGCTGGCGACGAACCCGTACGGCAGATCCTGCAGCGCACCGAAGCTGATGCTTTTCGGTGCGAATCGGCGGCGTCGACCGTAGGACAGCGGGTCCTCGCCCTCGATCGGTCGATAGTCGCCGGGAAACTGGGTGGCGGTGCCCGCGGAGCGATCTCCCTCGATTCGGCCGGCGGCCTGGAAGCGCAGGCCGTTGCCCACGGCCAATTCCTCGAAGAGGTACACGGCGTTGCTGCGTGAATCCGTCGGCGCCAGCAGGCCACCCGCCTCGCCGGCGGTGCCAAGGGTGCGGCGTCCGGCTTGCAGACCGAGCGCCCCCGTCAGGGTCCCGAGGGCGGTGAAGACCGGCACGTGCTGGAACTCGACCCGGGCCTCCGCTTCCCGGTTCTTGAAGGTGGCCTGGATGCCGTCGCGGCCGTCCTCGCCGATCCCGGTTTCGTCGTGGCGATAGACGGACCCGCCGACCCAGAAGCGGATCGCCGCGATGGGACCGTCGAGGGGGCGGAACTCGCCGCGGGCCAGCAGGCGGTCCTGCCGCGGATCGAGGCGCGTGCGGTTCTCCGCCGCCGAACCGCCGGGGATCTGATAGAGCGCATCGTAGTGACTGTAGGACAGGCCGACGAAGCCACGGTCGCCGATGAACGACATTCCGACGGAGCCGCCCTGGGACTCGTTGGCGGAGTTGCGCTGGATGCCGAGCGGCGTGGCGTAGCTGTCCGCCGCCGTCCTGAACCCGTCGGCGTGAACCGCGACGTTGCCCGCTCCGGCATCCACCGTGACGGCGCCGAGACGACCGTTGTCGACGGTGGAATACCCCGTGGTTGCCGACCCGGAGATGCCGCGCTCGGGGATGAAGGTCGGGACGCGGTTGTTCTCGACGCTGACCACCCCGCCGATGGCCTGGGAGCCGAACCGGAGGGACGCCGGCCCCCGGATCACCTCGATCCGATTGGCCACCAGCGGATTGATGGGGACGCCGTGATCCTCGCCGAGTTCCGAGACGTCCTGGATGCCGACGCCGTTTTCCTGAATCCGGACCCGGTTGTTGTCGAGGCCGCGGATGATCGGACGGCTCGCGGCGCCGGGCGCGTAGGTCGAGGCCGAGATCCCGGGCCGGTCGGCGAGGGCGTCGCCCAGGGTCCGAGGCTGATCGCGGGCGATCTGGTCGGCGGTCACCACGGTGACGGGCGAGAAGGTGTTGGTCGCCACCGGCAGGATCCCGACCGGCGGCGCGGTAGCCAAGCCGTTGCCGCGAAGGGGGACGATGGGGCTCGGGGATGTGACGCTGAGTTCGGACAGCGTCGTCTCGGCCTGCTGGGCCATGGCACCAGAGGACGCGAGGCCAGCGCCGGCGATGACCGTTCCTGCGAGCATGCTCTTCGAGAAACCGGACCGCATCACGCCTCACACGACAAATGTTATGTTGTTTCATTGCGCGAACGGAATAACGTTACAAGAGAAACGTGGTCACCCTTGGCGAGCGTCGCCCATCTGTTGCACCGATGCATCAGCTGCCGACGCGGCAGGGTCCTTTTCGACACTGCATGCCGGCTCGAGATCGTAGATTCGGCCCTTTCCGCACAAGCGCCGGTAGCCGGAATCATGCGTCGGACGCTGTGACGCGCGTGCAGTGCGGAACCGGTGAACCACCGTGGGCATTGCGCCTGCATGCCCGACTCGAACCACGACCGCATCGGCACCTCGCCGAGCCCCGATCCCTCGCGCGCAGCCGGCGGGCTGCGGGTCAGCGTCGATCTGAATCTGTGCCAAGCCTACGCTCAGTGCTGCTACGCGGCGCCTGAGCATTTCGTGCTGCACGGGGCCGAGGCGCTTCACTACGATCCGGCGCCGTCGGCGGCGGCGCGCCAATCCATCGAGCGCGCCCGCGTCGCGTGCCCGGTCCAGGCGATCCTCGTCGAGGATGCCGGAAGCGGCCGCTCGTGAGCCAGGATCACCTCGTCGTCGTGGGTGCGTCGCTGGCCGGATTGCGCGGGGCGGAAGCCGCCCGCAAGGCAGGCTTTGCCGGCCGCCTCACCATCGTCGGCGCGGAGCCCCACCGGCCGTACGACCGTCCACCCCTGTCGAAACAGGTCCTCGGCGGTTCGGTGGCGCCCGGTGCCACGACCCTTCCGATCCTCGAACCGCTCGATGCCGAGTGGCGTCTCGGATCGGCCGTTACCAACCTCGATAGGATTGGGCGGACCATCGATCTCGAAGGCGGTGAGCGCATCGCCTACGATCGCCTTCTCATCGCCACGGGTGCCCGGCCACGACCCTGGCCGGACGCAGCGCAACGCGACCTCGCGGGGATTCATACCCTGCGTGGGCGGGACGACGCGGCGGCCCTGCGCTCCGCGCTCGCGGCACGGCCCGAGCGTGTCCTGGTCGTCGGCGGCGGATTCATCGGCTGTGAGGTCGCCGCCGCCTGCCGTGACCTCGATCTGCCGGTCACCCTGGTGGAGACCGGCCCGACGGTCCTCGCGGCAATCCTCGGCGTCCACCTCGGCTCCGTCGTCGCGGCCCTGCACGAGGCGCGCGGTGTCGATCTGCGCTTCGGCAGCGAGGTCGAGGCGTTCGAGGACGACGGCACCGGCCATGTGGTGCGTGCGCGCTTCGCGGACGGACGGACGCTGGAGACAGGGTGCGTGGTGGTGGCCTTGGGGGCCATCCGCAACACCGAATGGCTCGCCGGTTCGGGCCTCGCCTTCGACGAGGGGGGAGTCGATTGCGACGCGGACGGATACGTCCTCGACGCGGAAGGTCGCCCCGACCGGGCGATCGCGGCCGCTGGCGACGTGGCGCGCTTTCCCCACCCCCTCTACGACGGGCGCTTTGTCGCCCTTGAGCATTGGGGGCATGCCGCGGCGCAAGGCGCCCACGCCGCACGTCTGCTCGTGGGACGCGGGACCGGCGAAGCCTACGCTGAGGTACCGGCCTTCTGGTCCTCTCAGGGCGGACTGACGATCAAGTCCGTCGGACTGACGGAGGGGGCGGACGGCCTCGTCATCGCCCAGGGCGACCCGAAGACCGGCCGGTTTCTCGCCCTATACGGCCGCGCAGGTCGCTGCATCGCGGCCGTCTCCTTCGATTCCGTACGCTGGCTTCCGGCCTATGCCGAGATGGTGGCGTCCCGGGCGCCGTTTCCGCCCCCTGGGGGCGCGGTGGACCAGGGTGGCCTGACCATGCTGACGCCGGGGTTTCCCGGAGAGGACGATCGATGAGCGACGCGACCCTGTTCGAACAGGTCAAGGACGAGGCCAACCGCGTCGATCCCTATCCGCTGTTCGCCCGCCTGCGCGAGACCCCCGTATCGCGTCAATCCGACGGCACCTACGTCGCCGCGACACACGCGGCGATCACCCGGTTGCTGCACGATCCGCGCGTCAGCTCCGAGACCCTGCCGCCGGCCGACCGGCCGAAGACCGGTAATCCGATCTCCGACTGGATCGTCAAGCCTATCCGCGATCGGATCACAGATACGCACCGGCCGTTCATCTTCCGCGATCCGCCCGACCACGACACCCTGCGCCGGGCGGTGATGCACGAGTTCACGCAGGCGCGCGTCCAGGCGCTGCGCGACCGTTCGCACGGTCTCGTCGATGAGATCCTGGACAAGCATGCCGGGTCGCGGAGCTTCGATATCGTCGACGATCTCGCCTATCCGCTGCCGGTGACCATCATCTGCGAATTGCTCGGGATCCCGACGGAGGACGAACCGCAGTTTCACGGCTGGGCGACGCAACTCGCCACGGCGCTCGAACCCGACACCATGGCGGACAAGGAGGCCCGCTCTGAGAACAGCCGGACCTTCGAGACCATCTCCGACTACATGACGGGCCTGATCAAGGAGAAGCGCCGGCATCCCAAGGACGACATGCTGTCGGGGCTTGCCGTCGCGGGCGTTCAGGGTGTGCCGCAGATGGGGGATTACGATCTCATCGCGACGTCGATCCTGATGCTCGTGGCGGGTCACGAGACCACCGTGAACCTGATCACCAACGCCATGCTGGCGCTCCTGCGGAACCCCGATGAGCTGGTGCGCCTTCGCGACGACCCCGCCCGTGCGCCGCGCCTCATCGAGGAAGTCCAGCGCTACGATCCGCCCGTGCAATTCCGAACCCGACGGGCCCTCACGGATATCGCCATCGGCGGCGTGACGATCCCGGAGGGCGCTGACATCGTTCTTCTCCTCGCATCGGGCAACCGCGATCCGGCGGTGTTCACGGAGCCCGATCGCTTCGATCCCGATCGGAGCGGAGTCCGTCATCTCGGCTTCGGCGGGGGACTGCACTATTGCGTCGGGGCACCGCTCGCCCGCTTCGAAGCGGAGGCCGCTCTGACAGCCCTGGCTCGCCGCCTCCGCAACCCACGCCTCCCGGCCGATCCGCCTCCATACCGGCCCGGCTCGGCCTTGCGCGGGCCGAAACACCTCAGGCTCGCCATCGATGGCATCGCCCCGTCCTGAAGCGGCAGTCTTGAGGCGTCCCGGCCACACCGGGGCGCAAACTCGCCGCCCCGCACGGGAATCCCCACGACCGAGATAGGCGTGCCTTGCGGCCATCGCATTTGACGGTGAGGCACCCAGCACAGGGGCCGTGTCCACGACCCCGAGATGTTCGGGATTTGCCACAAGATGCCGCGTCCGCTCCTGTCGACCGTCGCCGTCCTGGCGCTCACTGCCGGCCTCGGCGCCTGCGCTTCGTCGCGCCTGGAAGGTCAGCCCCGCAACCGTGGGCTCGGGCCTCAGGCCGCCCTGGATATGTCGGTGCCGGCCATGCCCTCCGCCCCCATCACGTCCGCGCCTCTGGCACCCCCGCCGGGGGCAGCCGCCGCCGTGGACGCCCCTCCGCCCGTCGGTGCGGACGTCGCCGTGGTACCCGCGACCCCCGTCATCGCGCCCGAGCCGAGCGTGGCGTCCGTCGCCCCGCCGGCTCCGCCGCCCGTGGTGGTGGCTTCGGGGCGATCCTCCGTGGTCGGCAACTGGACCGCCAAGGACGCGACGGGCGCGAGCTGCAGGGTGTCCCTGTCGAGCGCCCCGGCCCTCGATCTCTACAAGGCCAGCGCCGCCGCCTGTCCGAACAAGGATCTGTCCAAGGTGACCGCCTGGGATTACCGCGACGGTGAGGTCTACCTCTATCAGCCCGGCGGCACCGTGACGGCCCGCCTGCGTCAGGGCGGCGGCGCCCTCGATGGGGCGCTTTCGAAGTCCGGCGCGTCCCTGGCGATGGTGCGCTGAAGCCGGCGCGTCAGGGGTTCACCCGCAGACCGAGCAGCCACGTGTTGGAGTGGAAGCTCGACGTGGCGATCGAACTGTCGACCTGCTGGTAGACGTAGGTGCCGCGCATGGTCAGCCACCGGTTGAAGCGGTAGTCGATCCGCGCCGTACCGGAGAATCCACGGTCGGAGATGTTCACCCGGTCGTAGTCGCTGGCCACGAAGGTGAGCCCGCCGATGAGCGAGAGGTTGCGCAAGAGATCGTGCTGGACTTCCAGTGTGACGGCCTGGGTACGCACGCCGCTGGAGCCCGCGACGGACGTCTCGACGATCCCGGCCGTCGCGTTGAGACGAACCGCCGTGAGGGGACTGACCGTCCACAGCAGGGATGCGTTGAGGACCGGAGCGGTGAGGTCGCGCAGGTTCGGGTCGTTGTACGTGCGGTGCTGCAACCCGGCCGAGACCTCGCCCGCGAGGAAGCGCGTCAGTGCGATGCTGCTGCCCGCCGAGAGGGTCAGCCCATCGGAATCGCGCCGCGTGCCGGTGGAATCGACCCGCAGGTCGTAGACGCGGGTGTCGGCGAGAACGTCGACGAACGGAGTGAGACTGGGCGAGATCTCGTAGCCGGCCCGAAGCTGCAGGCCGTACTGGTTCAGGTTGCGGTCGCTCTGGGTGATGATCGTGCCATCGGTCAGTCGGGCATCCTCGAACTGCGAACGATCGAGGAGGCCGCGCAGCGAGACCTGGACGCGATTGAACACCTCCGTCACGCCGACCGTGGTTCCGTAGCTCATGACGAGGGGGCGCGTCGCCGCGCCGATGTTGAGGTCGGGCGTGCCGGTGCGTTGCGTCTCGATGAGAAAGCGGCCTTCGACGTCGATGCGGGTGTCGCGGTTGGCGTCGATCCGCAATCGGGTCACGCCGAGGCCGTTGGGCCGGCTCGCCGCGTCGTTGTCCGGAAACTCGAGGTACGAGCCGCGCAACTCGCCGGTCAACTGGCTCGACGACCAGTCGCTGCGAAAGGCGAGATCCGCTTCCGTTCGCAGCGCCACCGACGGCCTGACGGCCTGACGCGTGGTTTGATCGGGGTTGGTGTCGTAGCCGAAGCTCTGCTCGAAGCCCGGCAGGAACGTGAAGGTGCCGAGCTTGATCCCGAGTGGGGCATAGGCCGGGTCGACGGCCAACGGCTGGCGCAGGCTGCCGCCGAAAAGGAAGCCCGGGGTCTGGATTCCGGCGAGCGGCAGAAGCGTGGGAAGGGAGGTCGGGAGGGGGACGCCGACCACGGGCGTCCGGATGACCGGGGTGAGCCGGAGATCGGTGGGCGATGTCTGAGTGATCTGGCGCGTGATCCGGGTCGTGGCCGATCCAAAACGGCGGGCCGGCGCCGCACGACGACGGAGCACGGCGCCGAGGTCACGGTTGTTCGGTCCGCTCGACGCACCGGACACCCGCGTACCGCCGGCCGCGCGGTTCGGGATCCGCAGTCCGGCTCCGGACTCTCCCCCCGCTGCATCGCCGCTTCCCGCTACACCCGCACCGCTATCGGAAGCCGGCGGGATGCGTGGCGAGGCAGCGTCGGTTGCCGTTGCGTCGGCGAGGGGGTCGGTCTGGGCCGTGGTGCCGAAGCTCGGAGCCGTGTTGCCGCGCGAGACCTGCGCCGCGACGGTGCCGGTGCCGGCAAGGACGGCCACCGCCGTCAGGGCGAGGCCGGGCAGGCTCCGCTTTCGCCACTCACCCGTCGGCCGCACACGCATCACGGACCATCGTCCTTCGAGGCGAAGCCGGACGTCCCCACATCCGGGAGCGCCCCGGCCTCGGGGGGATCGCCCCGTTGGAAACGGGTGGATCATGGTTAAAACCGCTACAACCGACAGGGTTAATGCGGCGTCAACGGTGCTTCCCGACGGGGCGCCGTCCTCGGCGCCCGGGCCGCCGTGCGACCACATTCGCGCGCCATAGGCGCGGCATGGAGGACCGCCGGACGGCCTCGGGTTCAAGGAGACGGGGTGGAATGCCGCCAGCGAACACGGCCCTGGACGGGGCGTCGGCGATTGATGGTGCGATCGACGGTGTGACGCCGGCCATGGCTTCCGCCCTGCGCACCATCGGAACCGAGCGCGATGGGCTCGCGTGCCTGATGGAGGCCATCGGCAACGGTCTCGGCGATCCGTTCACGGCGGCAGTGGCTCGCCTCAGCCGTGCCAAGGGCCGGGCGATCCTTACGGGAATGGGCAAGTCCGGTCATATCGGACGCAAGATCGCCGCGACTTTCGCATCCACCGGAACGCCGGCCCTCTACGTTCATCCGGCGGAGGCGAGCCATGGGGACCTCGGGATGATCCAGCCCGAGGACGTCGTGGTGGCGCTGTCGTGGTCGGGCGAGACCACGGAACTCGCCGACATCATCGGCTACGCCCGTCGCTACCGTGTCGGCCTCATCGCCATCACGGCCAATCCGGGCTCAACCCTCGGACGGGAGGCCGATGTCTGCCTGACCCTGCCGAAAGCCCGCGAGGCCTGCCCCAATGGGCTCGCCCCCACCACGTCGACGGCCATGCAGTTGGCACTGGGCGACGCGCTGGCCGTCGCGTTGCTCGAAGCCCGCGGCTTCTCGGCCCGTGAATTCGGCATCTACCATCCGGGCGGCCGCCTTGGCGCATCCCTGCGTCAGGTCCGGGAGGTGATGCACACGGGAGAGCGCCTGCCCGTGGTTCCGCGCGGCACGCCCATGCGAGCGGCCATCCGCGAAATCGACGCCAAGGGCTTCGGCTCGGTCCTCGTGGTCGATCACGAAGGGCGACTCGTCGGCATCGTCACCGACGGCGACCTGCGCCGCAATGTCTTCCGCAGCGACCTCGACAGCCTCGCCGTCGAAGCCCTGATGAGCGGGACGCCGCGCACGGTGGTGCCGGAAACCCTTCTGGCGAAGGCCCTCGAGATCCAGGAATCGATGAAGATCACCACCCTGGTGGTGATCGAGGACGGTCGCCCCGTGGGCCTCGTCCACTACCACGACCTTCTGCGCGCCGGCGTCGCCTGACGGCGAGAGCATCGGCCCGCAGGGTGGAAACGGGCTACCCGGGGAACCGGTACAACGACGGGTTCGGGCGTCGTCGCGGAGACGGTAAGCAGGACGATGCCCTAGCGGCGTTTGAGCCAGCGCGCGACCCGTTCGGCGAGCGGGCCCTGTGCGATCCGGCGGCGGGCCGCGTCCTGGTCCGCATCGATGGCGTCGAGATCGTCGAAATGGGCGGCACGGTGCACGAGATCCTCGGCGACCGCGTCCGGGTCAGGCACCCACCATCCGAAATGGAACCCCTCGTCCGGACCGGATTCGGTGCCGACGGGATGGTAATACCGCCCCCGCGTGTGGTTCAGGGCGTCGAGCAGGGGAAAGTTCGCATTGAGGTGCGGGGCCCAGTTGAGGCCGAGGATGCGCCGGCTTGGCGCGGCGAAGGCCGCCGTATGGAAGGCCGAGCCCGTCGTGCCCATCACCACCCGACGCTCCGAGAACAGCCGCACGAGGTCGGGTAGTTCGAGCTTCTCCGGATAGACGATATCGACACCGCGCCGGGCGAGCGCCGCTTCCAGCGCCGCCTCGTTGCGCAGGCGCGAGATACCGGCGACCAACCTGGCCTTCGACAGGTAGGCGGGACGCGCCGTACCATCCACCACGGCATTTTGCCAGAACGGGCGGCCGATGGCCTGGACGAGGCCGGCATGGACCGCGTGTGCGAAGGCCTGTTCCTTCAGGCTCGGTGCCGGCAGGACGAGGTGCGGGATGCGGGTCGGCCGATCGAAACGGATCACAGCGTCCGGGGTCAGGCCGAAGGCTGCCAGGATCGGGGCCAGGAAGGGCAGGGCGGCCGGATCGCCGGTGGCGTGGCAGAGCAAGCGCGGGGGCGGGCCGCGCCAGTCGAGGAGAGGCCAGAGTCGGCCGAGCGTGCCGACGAGGAAGTGCCCGTAATGCGCGGCGAGGGCGCCGAGATAGAGGTGCGGAACCGCGTCGGCACAGGCTTCCGCTTTCGCTTGCGAACCGCCGGCGCCCTCGAGGAGGGCGCCATCCGGACCGGTCAGGTTCCAGGGCGCTGTCCCGATGTCCGGACGGTAGATCGCATCGGTCACGACACGTAGGGCCGGCGGGGCGGCGATGCGGTCGGTCCGCCCCCAAACCACACGGCAGCGCTCCAGCGTATCCGTCACCCCATGCCTCGTCGCCATCAGGACATTCTCTCGGTCCATGCGGGAGAGCGCGCCGGGAGTCGGCCGTTCACCTTCCGGCTGCCGGCAGGCGGTCGTATAGTCCCGCCATGCCCCTCGCGCCATCCCGCCCCCTCGCACCGGTCCGCCGCCTCGATCCCATCCTCGTTGATCGCATCGCGGCGGGCGAGGTGGTGGAGCGTCCGGCCTCCGCCGTGAAGGAACTCGTGGAGAACGCCATCGATGCGGGCGCGAGGAGCATCGAAGTCACCATCGAGGGCGGGGGTCGGCGCCTCATCCGGGTGGTCGACGACGGCGCCGGCATGGATGCCCAGGATCTCGCCCTGGCGGTGGAGCGCCACGCCACCTCGAAGCTGCCCGACGGCGACCTCACCCGGATCGACACCCTCGGCTTTCGCGGCGAAGCGCTGCCCTCCATCGGCGCGGTGGCCCGGCTGACCCTCACGAGCCGCACGGCGGAAGGCGAGACCGGGCACAGCCTCACGGTGGATGCGGGCGTGCGCGGTGAGGTGCGACCGGCGCCGAGTCCGCGCGGGACCCGTATCGAAGTCGCGGACCTCTTCTCGGCGACGCCGGCCCGCCTCAAGTTTCTCAAATCCGACCGGGCCGAGACGGCGGCCATCAGCGAAGGCCTGCGGCGCCTCGCCGTGGCCGAGCCGGGCATCCGCCTCGTGCTGCGCTCGGAGGGTGGCAATCCCCTGGTGTTTCCGGCCGAGGGCGAAGGCGGGCCCGCCGCCGTGCTGCGACGCCTGACGGCGGTGCTCGGTCCGGAGTTCGGCGCCAACGCGATCCCCCTCGACATGGCGCGGGAGGGGTTCGCGCTCTCCGGCCATGTCGGTCTGCCGAGCTTCCACCGGGGCAACGCGAACCAGATCCATTTCACCGTGAACGGCCGGCCCGTGCGCGACCGCCTGCTGCTCGGTGCCGTGCGGGGCGCCTACGCCGACACCATGAGTTCCGATCGCCATCCCGTGCTCGCCCTGTCGATCACGTGCGACCCGGCCTTCGTCGATGTGAACGTCCATCCGGCCAAGACCGAGGTGCGGTTCCGCGATGCGGCCCTCGTGCGTGGTCTCATCGTCAGCGCGATCCGCGAGGCGCTGCGCCGAGCCGGCGCCCGTACGGCGACGACGACGGCGGCGCGCACCCTCGACGCCCTCCGATCGGAGCCACTGCCGACGGGTTCCGAGGCGGCCCACGGCGAGCTGAACGAAGGGCGCTCACTGCAGGCGCATACGGGGTGGGGTGCGCGGCCGTCCGCATCGCCGCCCCTGCCGCGTGGCCTGCCGTCGTTCGGTGCCCCGGGGCGCTTCCCGGCGGCCCGGGACGGGACGCCGTTCCGGGCCGGGTTCGACGAGGCACCCCAGGCTGCCTTCACCCACGATTTCGCCCCGCCGAGCGCCGATCTGCGCCGTGAGGACGCGGCACATCTCGAAGAGGCGGAGGCCGCCGCCGACCATCCGCTCGGCGCAGCGCGGGCTCAGCTTCACGAAACCTACATCGTCGCCCAAACCCGGGACGGCCTCGTGCTGGTCGATCAGCACGCCGCGCATGAGCGCCTCGTCTACGAGCGGCTGAAGCGCGAGCGCGCGGGTGGCGGTATCGCCCGCCAAGGCCTGCTGATTCCCGATGTGGTCGAGATGGCGCCCGACGATGCCGCCCGCCTCCTCGACGCCGCGCCGGACCTCGAGCGCCTCGGGCTCACCCTCGAGGCCTTCGGCACCGGAGCCGTGCTCGTCCGCGAAGTGCCGGCGGCCCTCGCCGGCGCTTCGACCCGAACCCTCGTCATCGATATCCTCGACGCCCTGGCGGGCAGCGGACTGGAGGACGGCGGCCTCGACGGACGCGACGAGGGCGGTGGTCCCCTCAGCCGACGCCTCGATGCCATCCTGTCCCGCATGAGTTGCCACGGTTCGATCCGCGCGGGCCGGCGCCTGCGTCCGGAGGAGATGAACGCGCTCCTGCGGGAGATGGAGGCGACGCCCCTGTCGGGCACGTGCAACCACGGTCGCCCGACTTACGTTGCTCTGAAGCTCGCCGACATAGAGCGGTTGTTCGGCCGGCGTTGAGCTCACCGCTTGGGGATGCCGACCCTCGAACAAGCCGAGGCCCGCGAAAAAGCGTCAGCCGGTGAAGCGGACGAAAGCCACGGCGGTGTCGCCGTAGACCCGGCGTTCCAGTTCGCGAAAACCCGGCGGCAGCGTGATGGTGACGCTCGCGGTCTCCTCGACCACCACCAGGGCGTTGGGGACGAGCCACCCCCCGGAGGCCGCCGAGGCCAAGGCCGCGGGAGCGAGATCACGCCCGTACGGCGGATCGCAGAAGACGAGCCCGAAAGTGCCGCTGGTGCCGACGGGCCCGAGGCGGGTCGCGTCCCGGCGAAACAGCCGGGTCCGCCCCTCAGCGCCGAACGCTTCGATATTCTCTCGGATCAAGCCGCGTGCCTCCGCCCCCTCGTCGACGAGGAGCGCATAGGCGGCCCCCCGTGACAGGGCTTCGAAACTGAGCGCCCCCGTCCCGGCGAAGAGATCGAGCACTCGCGCGCCCACGACCGCGTCGTCGTAGGCGTGCGTCAGCACGTTGAAGACCGCTTCCCGCAGGCGGTCCGATGTCGGACGGATGGCCTCGGTCTTCGGGGTGGCGAGGCGGCGACCGCGCTGGTCGCCGCCGACGATCCTCACCGGCTACCGCCGCGCGGCGGGCGACCCGCGCCGCCGCCGGGCTTGCCGGCCGAGCCACCGCGACCGCCAAAGCCACCAGGTTTGGCTCCGCCGACGCGACCCGCGCCGCCGGCCTTGAACCCACCCGGCTTACCACCGCTGCCGCCGGGCTTGCCACCACCGGGCTTGCCGAAACCGCCAGGCTTGCCGAAACCGCCGGGTTTTCCACCGGCCTTGAATCCACCCGGGTTGTCCCCGGGACGGAAGCCGCCGCGATCGGCCCCGGAGCGCTCAGCACCGATGTCGCGATCCCCGCCGCCGGAGCGTTCGCCGCCCTTGAAGCCACCCGCCTTGAAGCCGCCGGGCTTGAAACCGTCAGGCTTGCCCCCACCCGCGCGGAACCCGCCGGGACGGTCGTCGCCACCCCGGAATCCGCCGGGCTTGTCGCCTTGGAAGCCGGATGGCTTGTCGCCCCGCGGCGCGCCTCGGTTGAACGCCGGGCGCTCGCCTCTCTCGGCGAATCCTCCGCCATCGCGTGGCTTGAAGGTGCGCGGACGTTCGTCGCTACCCCGGGGAGGACCACGCCGCTCGGCATTGTCCGGTCGGGCGAAGGGACGGGGCGCACCCTGGCCGCGGGGAGCGTCGTCCCGGCGCTGGGGCCGGGCATCGGCGTCGAAACGGCGCTGTGGGCGCTCGGCGGCTTCGTTCTGGCGCGCGGCACGGGCATCGGCCTGACGAACCGTACGCACCGGACGTTCACCGGTTGCCGCATCGTCGCGACGGGCACCGCGATCGCGGCGATGCGGCTCGGGCGCCGGCTCCTGCGGACTGGCCTTCAGGCGTTCGACCAGCACGCGGCGATCGCCCGTGCCGATGGAACCGACACGCTCGCGGCCCCGTGCGGCAGCGGCCTCCCGCTCGGCCTTCGGATCGGCGCCCCGGCGGGGAATCTTCACCCGGCGCGGGCCATCGTCCTGCGGAGCCTCTTCCTCGGCGCGCCAGACGGAGCGGCGCGGGCCGGCGCTGTTGCCGCCGGTGGGCACGCGCGCGGGTGCGGTCGGCTTGTACATGGGGCGGTCGCCCCCCCGCGATGCGCCACGATCGGCGCTGCGCTGAGGCCGCGCCTCGCCGTCGTCGAAGTCGCGGCGTTCACGCTGCTGGGCGGCCGAAGCGCTACGCGCGGGCTGCTTCGCTTGCTGTTTTGACGACCCGAACGGCGCGATGGGCTCGCGAACCGGGCTTTCGAAATCGACACCCGCCTGCTCGGACAGGCCGGGGCCAAGCTGTTCCTTCAGGACCTTGGTGCGAATTTCCTCGGTCAGGCCGGCTTCGAGGTCTCCGAGCTGAAACGGCCCGAAGGAGAGGCGAATCAGCCGGTTCACGGCGAGCCCGAGGTGCTCGAGGATACGTTTGACTTCGCGATTCTTTCCCTCGCGAAGGCCCAGCGTCAGCCACAGATTGTCCCCGGATGCCCGGTCGAGCACCGCGTCGATGGGGCCGTAATCCATCCCGTCGATGGTCACCCCCTTCCGCAGCTTGTCGAGTTCGGCCTGGGTCGTGTCGCCGTGGGCCCGGACGCGGTAGCGGCGCAGCCAACCCGTATCAGGGTGAGCGATGACCTTCGCGAGACCACCGTCGTTGGTGAGGAGCAGCAGGCCCTCGGTGTTGATGTCGAGACGGCCGATGGCCACGACCCGAGGCAGATCCTCCGGCAGCGCCTCAAACACCGTCTGGCGCCCCTCCGGATCGCGTGCCGTCGTCACCAGACCGCGCGGCTTATGGTAGATCCACAGGCGGGTGCGTTCGCGCTCGGGCAGCGGATCGCCGTCAACGGTGATCTCGTCGGCGGCGGTCACGTTGATGGCTGGCGAGGTCAGGATCTTGCCGTTCAGGGTCACCCGGCCCTGCTCGATCATCAACTCGACGTCCCGGCGCGACGCGATGCCGGCCCTGGCGATGGCCTTGGCGATGCGCTCACCCTCATGGGTCGATGCCGTACCTTCCGGCTCGTCGGCTTCTCCCGCAGCCGGCTTACCGGCGGGCTTTGCCGCGGCAGGCGCCACGGGCTTGCGCCGGAGGGGCGCGTCGCCGCCGCGCGAAGGCATCGCGGCCTTGCGCCCCTTCGGCTGTTCCTCGGCCGAGGGGCCCGGTACGCCGGCATCGGTTGCGGGTGACCAGGGGGCTGCTTCGGCCTGCGTCGATACGGAAGGTGTGGCGGGCGTGTCGTCGGACCCGCCCGTCTTGTCGTCGATGTTGTCGCTCATCGTGCCCCCATAACAGAGCAGGGGCGCCGTTGCGAGATATCCCGATCGACAGCCGCTTCCCGACCGTGCAGGCGCACGAATGCGAAAAGGCGGCCCAAGGGCCGCCCTTCCGGATTTCTGCGTCACCAACCTCTGCTGGGACGCTCACGCTAAAACAAGTTTCAGATCTTGCTCTTCACCGTGTCGGCGGCATTCTTGATGCCGTCCTTGGCATCGCCCACAGTCTTCTGGGTCTCACCCTTCAGTTCCTGGGCTTTTCCCTCGGCCTTGAGCTTGTCATTATCGGTCGCGTTGCCGATACCTTGCTTGATGTTGCCAATGGCCTCGTTGGCGACGCCCTTGATCTTGTCGGTGGTGCTGCTCATCGTGAGACCCTCTTTCGAAACGGGCGGCTCGGCCGCGTTGCACATCAAACGGTACCAGCTCGACTGTTGTTCCCATCTCACGCTCGGCAGAACCACACCGGGCGCGATAAAAGCCAACATTTGTTCGGGTCGCGGCGACCCGACTGGACGGGATGCATTGGTTCGGGTCGCGGCGACCCGACTGTACGGGATGGATGTCTGTGCGCTTTCCTTTCGACACCGATGATCCTTTGGGACACGCCTTCGACGCTGCCCGTCATGCGGCGCTGGAAGGGGAGGTGCCCGTGGGCGCGGTGGTGGTCCTGGACGGTCGGGTGGTCGCCAAGGCGCACAATCGTCCCCGTGCCCTCAAGGACCCGACGGCGCATGCGGAGATTCTTGCGATCCGCGCCGCCTGCACGGCGCTCGGCACGGAACGTCTGACGGATTGCGATCTCTACGTGACCCTCGAGCCCTGCCCGATGTGTGCGGGCGCGATATCGTTCGCCCGGATTCGCCGCCTGTACTTTGGGGCTTACGACCCGAAAGGCGGCGGTGTCGAGCATGGCCCGAGGGTCTTCAACCAGCCGACCTGCCACCACGCACCGGAGGTGTACGGCGGGTTTCGCGAGGCCGAAGCCGCCGCACTCCTGCGGGGGTTCTTCCAGGCGCGCCGCGACGGAGAAGGGTAGCCTCAGCTTCCGCCGCCGCCACCGCCGCCGGTGTTGCCGATCGGCTTCGTGTTCTGCTCGGCGTTGCCGCTGGCGCCGGAATTGTTCGAGCGGGTCTCCGCGCCGGTGGCACCCGGGGCCACCGAGCCGATCGAGCCCGGGCCGCCATTGTCGATTCCACCCGGTTTCACCACCGGCGTATCGGATGTCCCGGGCGTCGTGATCCGGGGCGGTCCCGGCTGACGGATCTCGGCGGGGCCGGTGCCCTGTGCGAGAGCCGAAGATGCGAAGACGAGGGCGGTGGACGTCAGGAGAAAGCTGCGCATCGATGTGGTCCCGCTCAGAGTTCCGAAGATCCGTACTCCACCAACACCGTGTGAGAGCTCCGGTTGCAGCTCCCCCGGCATCACGAAACCTCACGCCGCGGCGAGTGGCTTCGACACGTCTTCCAGCGACTTGCCTTCGGCGGCCGTGCCCCAGATGCCCCCGACGATGGCTGCGATCGCCATGAGCGTTGCACCGATGGCGTAGCCGATGAGGACGTTGTCCCGCGACCCCGTCTCGACGAGGGCGCCGAACAGGAGCGGCCCCGAAACGCCACCGATCCCGGTGCCGAGCGCGTAGAACACCGCGATCGCCAGCGCCCGGATCTCCAGGGGGAAGGTCTCCGCCACGGTGAGATAGGCCGCGCTTGCGGCGGCGGAGGCGAAGAAGAACACCACCATCCAGGCCGCCGTCTGGCCGACGGGGCCGAACACCTCGATCTTGAACAGGTAGCCGGTGATGGTCAGCAGCACCGCCGAGATGCCGTAGGTGAAGGCGATCATCTGGCGACGCCCCCAGGTGTCGAACCGGCGTCCCAGCAGCAGCGGACCGAGGAAGGAGCCCAGCGCGAAGGGGAGCAGGTACCAACCCACATGATCGCCCGGAACGCCGTAAAAGCGCTGGAGCACGAGGGCGTAGGTGAAGAACAGAGCGTTGTAGAAGAACGCCTGCGCCACCATCAGGGCGAGGCCGACGAGGGTCTGCTTGCGGTGGCCGCCCAGCATGGTGCCGAACACTTCACCCAAGGGGGTGTGGCTGCGGGTCCTCAACTTCATGCGCTTGGCCGGATCGACGGGCGGCAGGGTCAGACCCTCGTCGATGAAGCGCTTCTCGATACCGGTGACGACCCGGTCGGCCTCGGCCACGTAGCCGTGGGTGGCGAGCCAGCGCGGGCTTTCGGGAATCCAGGTCCGCAGGAGCAGGATCACGAGGCCGATGCCGCCGCCGACGAAGAAGGCGATGCGCCAGCCCCAGGCCGGGTCGATCATGCCCGGGCGCAGGACGGCGATGGACAGGAAGGAGCCGAGAGCGGCGCCGATCCAGAACGACCCGTTGATGACGAGGTCGGTCCAGCCGCGCACGCGGGCCGGGACGAGTTCCTGGATCGTCGAGTTGATGGCCGTGTACTCGCCACCGATGCCCGCCCCGGTGAGGAAGCGGAAGATGCAGAAACTCCAGATGTTCCAGGAGAGGCCCGTGGCGGCGGTGGCCGCGAGGTAGAGGGCCAGGGTGATGAAGAAGAGTTTCTTGCGCCCGATGCGGTCCGTGAGCCAGCCGAACCCGAGGGCGCCGACGACGGCACCCACGAGGTAGGAACTCGCCGCCAAGCCGATGTCGAACTCCGTAAAACTCATGGGCGCGGCGCGGAGTGCGCCGACGAGGGAGCCGGCCAGGGTCACTTCGAGCCCGTCGAGAACCCACGTGATCCCCAGCGCCACGATGACGAGGACGTGGAATCGTCCCCAGGGCAGGCGGTCGAGGCGGGCGGCGATGTCGGTGTCGATGACGGTGCCCATGGGCACCCGCTCCGGCGTAGGGCCGGACGCGGTCTCTGCCTTGGTCGCCATCGATACCTCGTTAAGCGTATTAGGACTGAAGTGTGGGCAATCCACCGGACTCGGCAACGGTTCCGCCAAGCTTTCATCGTTCGTCGGGTGGAATAGCATCCTGGTTCCGGATGTACCCTTCCCATGCTGTCCCGCGCCGGCCTCGCGGCCCTCCTGATCATCGTATGTTCTCGATCCGTCGCTGCTGAGGATCCTGCACGATCCGGCTTCGCGTGGTGGCACCTGCGGCCGAGCGATGTGATCACGACCGGGTCGACGGGCGCGGCGAGGCCCGAGCGGCGCAACGCCAAGCCTGCCATCGCCAAGCCTGGCGTCGCCGAACCGTCGGGGGAGCGACGCTCCGTCCGGGTGGTCTATCCGGGGCTCACCGCGGGGCGGTGAGGGCGTCGCGGCGCGGGTCGAGGGCTTCGCCGAGGGCATCCCCCAGCACGTTCAGGGCCAGCAGCGTCGTCACAAGGAAGGCGGCGGGGGCGGCCAGCATCCACGGGGCGGATTCGATGGCCCGCGCGCCCTCCGCGATGAGGGCGCCCCAGCTCGTCTGCGGTTCCTGCACCCCGAGGCCGAGGAACGACAGGAAGCTCTCCAAGAGAATGACCTTTGGAACCAACACCGTAGCGGCGACGGTGACGGCCCCGAGGGTGTTCGGCACGATGTGACGGAAGAGGATCCGCGCCGAGGACAGGCCCAGGGCCTCAGCGGCGCGGACGAAGTCGCGCTGGCGGAGCGACAGGGTCTGGGCCCGGACCATCCGGGCCATGTCGAGCCATTCGACGGCGCCGATGGCGACCAGGATGAGCCCGAGACCGGCGCGGAAGAACACCAGCAGCATGATCACGAAGAACACGAACGGCAGGGCGTAGAGCACGTCGACGAGGCGCATCATCACGGCATCGACGCGCCCGCCGGCGTAGCCCGCCACCGCCCCGTAGGTGAGCCCGATGAGGAGGGCGACGCCGGTGGCGACGAGGCCGATGACGAGGGAGACGCGGCCGGCGACGAGGGTGCGGGTGAGGAGATCGCGCCCCAGGACGTCGGTGCCGAGGAGAAAGCGCTGTTCCAGCACCGGCACGGAGACCACGAGGCGGCGCCCGTCCTCCGCCCGCTCGAGGATCGTCGCAGGCCCGAACAGGTCGGAGCGGGGCAGGTAGGTCAGCACGCGCGGGTCGATCGAGCGCGGCGCATCCACGGTCACGTGCGCCGTTCCATCCCGGATTGTAACGGCGCGCACCGTCACGCGCATGCGGAACGCGAGCCGTTCCAGGGCCGGGCGCACCGTTCCAGGCCGGGGATGCGCCGCGAGGCCCGGCGGCGTCCCGACGAGGTCGGGATAGATTCGCCCCGGGTCGTGGCCCGTGAGTTCGGGACCCACGAGACAGGCCAGCGCCACGGCCGCGAGGAACCCGAGCGCGACGGTGGCCGAGCGGTGGCGGAACAGGCGCCGGACGAAGCCCCTCATCGGGCAACCCGCAGGCGCGGGTCGAGGAGGGCGCAGAGGATATCGGCGACGAGGTTGAGGCCGATGACGAACACGCCGACCAGCACCACGGTGCCCATCACCAACGTATAGTCGCGGTTGAGCGCGCCATCCACGAAGGTGCGGCCGAGGCCGGGCAGGCCGAACAGGGTCTCGACCACCACGGACCCGGTGAGGAGCGCGGCGGCGGTGGAGCCGAGGATCGCCACGATGGGCAGGAGGGCGCCGCGCAGGGCGTGGCGGGCGATGCGCAGGCGCGGCAGGCCCATGGCGCGCTGGGTGCGGATGTGCGGCAGGGCGAGGGTCTCGCGCAGCGACGCCCGGGTGAGGCGGGCCAGGAGGCCGGCCTGGGGCAGGGCCAGGGTCAGCACCGGCAGGACGAGGTGGGCGGGGGCACCGCCCTCCCAGCTTCCGACGGGGAGCCAGCCGAGGCCGAGGCCGAACACGATCTGCAGGAGGGGGGCGACGACGAAGGTCGGCACCGCGACCCCGAGGCCGGCGCCGAGGCCGACGACGCGATCGAGGAGGCGGCCCGGACGGAAGGCCGCCCCGGCGCCGAGTCCGATGCCGAGCGCGAGGGCCAGCCCCAGGGCGAGGCCGCCGACGGTCATGGAGACGGGCAGGCCGTGGCCTAAGAGTTCGGCGACACCGCGGTCGCGAAACGAGAAGGACGGCCCGAAATCGCCGCTCGCCAGGGCGCCGAGGTAGCGCAGGTACTGCACGGCGAGGGGCTGATCGAGGCCGTAGGTCTCCTGTAGCGCCGCCATGGCGGCCGGCGCCAGGGGGCGTTCGAGGTCGAACGGCCCGCCGGGGGCGAGGCGGATGAGGAAGAAGCTCACGGTCACCACGGCGAGCAGGGTCGGCACCGCCTGGAGCAGGCGGCGCAGGACGAAGCCGATCACGCCTCGAGCCTCAGGAAGCGGGTCGGCGCGGCGTTGCGGAGGTTCGGATGGTAGCCCGAGAGGCGCGGGCTGATCAGGGCCTTCGAACGGGTGTGCATCACGGGGATCCAGGGCAGATCCGTCACCACGATGGTCTCGGCCCGGAACAGCAGGTCGGCCCGGCGGGCGAGGTCGGTCTCCCCGGCGGCGTCCCGCATCAGGCCGTCGTAGGCGGCGTCGGCGTAATGGCCGGGGTTGAGGGTGTCGTTGCCGCTCTGGAGCAGGAAGAGGAAGTTCTGCGGGTCGGAATAATCCGCGATCCACGAGACCCGCGCCACGTCGAAGGGCCGGCCCTCGCGCAGATAGGCGAAGTGGGTCTTGGCGTCCGTGTAGGTGAAGCGCGTGGCGACGCCGATGCCGCGCCACATCTCCGCCAGAGCCACCGCGGTGTTGCGGTTGTTGTCGCTCGCGTTGAAGCGATACTCGAGGGCGAGGGGGCGGCCCGGTCCGAAGCCGGCGGCCGCAAGGAGGGCCCGGGCCTCGTCCTCGCGGTCGATGGGCAGGGCGTCGCGGCCGGCGAGTTCCGGCGGCGCCCGGTAATGGTCGAGGCCGGGCGGACACAGGGAATAGGCCGGGTCCATGGTCTCGCCCCACAGGCGCTGGGCCAGGAACTCGCGGTCGATGACGAGGGACAGGGCGCGGCGCACCCGGACGTCGTCGAAGGGCGCCCGGCGGGTGTCGAGGGCGAGGGCGTAGAGCCCGAGCGACGGTCCGAGCACCACCTGCCCGCCGAACCGCGCCCGGAGGGAGGCCATCTGATCGCCGGGGAGGTCGGCCAGGGAATCGATCTCGCCGCCGGCGTAGCGCCGCACGGCGCTGGCGAGGTCCGGCGTCGGCAGGAACGCCACGCTGGGGATCGCGACATCGGCCGCCGCGTGGAAATGCGGGTTGCGGACGAGGATGACCCGGTCGTTCGGTGCCGCCTCGCGCAACGCGTAGGCCCCGTTGGAGACGAGGTTCTCCGGCCGGGTGAACGCCGCGCCGAAGCGCGTCACCGTGGCCGGATGGATCGGCAGGGCGGTGGAATGGGTGAGGAGTTCGAGGACGTACGGCGTCGGCCGCTCGAGGGTAAGGACGAGGGTCCGGGCCGACGGCGCGTCCACCCCGATCGACTCGGGCGCTGCCGCACCGCGATTGACGGCCGCCGCGCCCCGGATCGGAAACAGCACCTCGGCGTATTTCCCCGCAAGGGCCGGATCGAGGATGCGGCGCAGGCTGAACACGAAATCGTTCGCCACCACCGGATCGCCGTTCGACCAGCGCGCGCGCTCCCGCAGGGTGAAGGTGTAGGTGAGGCCATCGCCCGACACGGTCCAGGCCTCGGCGCATCCGGGGATGATGCGGCCGTGGTTGTCGTAGGTGAGCAGGCCCTCGTATAGGTCGCGCAGGATGTGTGCCTCGGCCACCGTAGAGGATTTGTGCGGATCGAGGGTGCCGGGATCGGCGTCGTTCCCGCGCCGGTAGAGACCGGCCGGCGCGGCCTCGGCCGGGCGCACGAGGGCGGCGGCGGCGAGTCCCGCGAGGCACTGGCGGCGGTGCGGGGCGGGTCTCATGCCGCCTTTGCCGAACCGATGGCGTGGAGCGCGCCAGGCCTCCAATCCTTCCAGGCAATGCCGGTACAGACGGACGATCGCGCCTGCATCAGCCCTCGGCCCGTCGCGCGGAGCGCTTGGGCGCATCCCCCTCTCCCCGCAGGCGGGGCGGGGATGCGCAACGTGCACTTTGCGTCTTCGACACTGCACCTCTGACGAAGATAGACCGCCACCCGCATCGACGATCGCCCTCCCTGACAGGAAAGAAGCCCGGCGCTCGCCGCGACAGGTTAGGAATGCGAATTCCAGGCCGCTCGATGAGGATCGTACGGCGAGGCACAGGGCGTATCGTCGTACGATCTCAAGCGCCGGTCTGCGCCGAAAACCCCGCCGCCTCGATGCCGACGACGGCGCAGAGTTCGTCGTTGTCCGAGGTGTCGCCCGAGATGCCGACGGCGCCCAGCAGCGTGTCGCCGTGGCGGATGAGGACGCCGCCCGGCACCGGCACCAGGGCGGCGGGGCCGACGAGGTGGCTCATTGCGGCGATGAAGGTCGGGTCGGCCTCGGCCCGCTTGGCGATGGCGCGGGACCCCAGCCCGAGCGCGAGGGCGCCGTTGGCCTTGCCCATGGCGATCTCGGCCCGGCGCAGGGACGTGCCGTCTTCGGCGGCCAGGGCCTTCAGGGCGCCGCGGGCGTCGAACACCGCCACCACGAGGGGCTTCAGCCCATGGGCGCGGCCGGCCTCGAGGGCCTTGGCGACGAGAGTCTGGGCGGCGGCAAGACTGAGTTCGGACATGGGGCGCTCGCGGGACGATCAGGGTTTGGGGAGGAGCCGGGTGACGTGGCCCATCTTGCGGCCGGGCCGGGCCTCGCCCTTGCCGTAGAGGTGCAGGTGCGCGCTCGACTGGGCCAGAAGCGCGGTCCAGTCCGAGACCTCGTCGCCGATGAGGTTGTGCATCTCGACGGCCATGCCGCCGACGCGGGCGGGGTCTCCGAGAGGCCAGCCGCAGACGGCCCGCACATGCTGGGCGAATTGCGAGGTGGTCGCGCCCTCGATGGTCCAGTGGCCGGAATTGTGGACCCGCGGGGCGATCTCGTTGACTACCACCCGGGCGGGGCCGTCGGCCTGGGGCA
Source organism: Methylobacterium sp. Leaf102 (assembly GCF_001422425.1). Classification (NCBI taxonomy): domain Bacteria; kingdom Pseudomonadati; phylum Pseudomonadota; class Alphaproteobacteria; order Hyphomicrobiales; family Methylobacteriaceae; genus Methylobacterium; species Methylobacterium sp. Leaf102. The sequence goes on from NZ_LMMX01000005.1 coordinate 92,217, forward strand.
CCAGGAACATCTCGACGGCGAGGATGCCGACATAGTCCAGCGCCTCGGCGATGCGGCGGGCCATGGCGATGGCGGCGGCCTCGGTCTGGGGCGCGATGCCGGGGGCTGGCACGCGGGTGACCGCGAGGATGTGGTCGCGGTGCTCGTTGGCGCAGGGCTCGTAGGCGGCGAACGCCCCGTCGGGGCCGCGTGCGGCCACCACGGACACCTCGGTCTCGAAGGGCACGAAGCCTTCGAGGATGCAGGGCGCGCCGTCGAATTCGCCCAGGATCGCGGCGGCGTCGATCGCGCCCTCGGCGCGGATCATGCGCTGCCCCTTGCCGTCGTAGCCGAAGCGCCGGGTCTTCAGGATCGCCGGGCGGCCGATCTCTTCGAGCGCCCGCACGAGGTCCTCGGCGGTGTCGACGGCCCGATACGGGGCGGTCTCGATGCCGAGGCCGTTGATGAAGCTCTTTTCCGTCAGCCGGTCCTGCGTCGTGGCGAGGGCGCCGGCATTGGGGTGCAGGGGGGCCTTGGCGGCCAGCGCCTCGGCGGCGGCGGCCGGGATGTTCTCGAACTCGTAGGTCACGACGTCGACGCTGGCGGCGAACCGCGCGAGGGCTTCCACGTCGTCGTAGGCCGCCACGGTCTGGTGCGCGCAGACGTCGAAGGCCGGGCTGTCGGCATCGGGGGCGAAGACGTGGACCTTGAGGCCGTAATTCGCGGCGGCGAGCGCGATCATGCGGCCGAGCTGGCCGCCCCCGACGATGCCGAGGGTGGAGCCGGGCTGGACTTCGGGCAAGGTGTTCACGACAGACGGCACGCTCAAGGGAGATCGCTTTGCGGATGGTCGGCGACGCTCGCGGTCTGCGCGGCGCGCCAGGCTTCGAGGCGGGCGGCGAGGTCCGGGTCGGTCAGGGCCAGGATGGCGGCGGCGAGGAGCGCCGCGTTGACGGCGCCGGCACGGCCGATGGCGAGGGTGCCCACGGGGATGCCGGCGGGCATCTGGACGATGGACAGCAGGCTGTCCTGGCCCGACAGAGCCTTCGATTCCACCGGAACGCCGAGCACGGGGAGGGGGGTCATGGCGGCGGTCATGCCGGGGAGGTGGGCGGCGCCGCCGGCCCCGGCGATCACCACCTGGAAGCCTTCGGCCTTGGCGCCCTTGGCGAAGGCGACGAGGCGGTCCGGGGTGCGGTGGGCCGAGACGATGCGATCGCTGTGGGCGACCCCGAGGGCATCGAGGGTTTCGGCTGCATGCCGCATGGTCGCCCAGTCGGACTGGCTGCCCATGATGATCGCGACCGGAGCGGCTCCCGCCATCGTCGTCCCATCCCTATTGATTCAAGGAGGCGGGGGCCTGCGGCACCCCAATCCAGCCGCATACGCGGGCGGTGGCCGGGCCGCAAGGCGGGGCCCGGGACGAGGCGGGTGGCAGCGGGGGGCCGTCCCCTGCGGATTGCGGGTCGGCCCGACGGCGGGAGGCCGGATGATCGATTCGGTTCACGGTTGGTCACGAGCCTATCGGCGGGCGGGCTGTCCTCGAACCGAATTTGCCGTTCGGAACGGGAATGCCGCGTCCAGGGTCAGCTCATCCGCCCTGATGCCGGACGTCCGTGATCTGCGCCAGCCGCCGTCCGATCTCCAGCAGGAGCATGTCGCTCATCTGGTGCAGCACGGAGGGCGGAAGTTCATGGATCGCCGCGCGAACGACGAGGCCATGCTCGGCCGCGCGTTCCAGGGATCCTCTGAGATTGGAGGGTCTCAGATCGGAGGTTCTCAGATCGGATGCGGAGAGGCCCAAGACCGTATCCGGCTTCGTTTGGGTGATGTCGACGAGGATACCGCTGCCCCGGGTCGGGCGTCCTGCACGATCATGGGCGAAGCGGCCGCGATCGAGGACCCGGCGCGTCACCCCATCGGCGGAGCGAACGCGATACTCCAAGGTACATACGAGGCCGTCCTCGGCGCTGCGAGCGATGGTCTGGGCCGCGCGTTCGCGATCATGGGGATGAATGCCGGCCAGGAAGGCCTTCAGGGGAGCACCGCTCTTGGCCGCGATGGGGTCGAGGTTGAACACCCGGGCCACGAGCGCGTCCGCGTACGCCCGGTCGTTCGGAACGTCGTACTCCCAACGGCCGATCACATCGGAGGCATCGAGGGCATCCTGCAATAAAATCTGCATCGCTGCGTCTTCGTATGATGTGCGTTGTTCCACTGCGCCCCGCAGCTCTCTCAGATAGTTGTCGTTAAGCAACATGACCGATGCTAGAGATACCAAACAGAGGTCCGAATAACAAATGTAAATTTTAGCATATTAATCCATGATAAGATATGGCAAATAAATCGTATGCGCCGCTGCACATCCAGGATGGATGCTCGTTCAACCGGGAGACCTACGATGGGCCGTAGACTGAATGCCCTCGAAGAACTCCAGGCCAATCTCGCGGATCCCGACGCCGAGCGACGACGGGGCCCTCTCCAGATCCGGCAGCACTACCTCGCGCGGATCGCGGACACGCTCGGGATCACCACGGCGCAGCTGGGTGAGACCCCCGCCCTCCCAGGGGCAGGCCAACCCGCGATGGACGGCGCGCGGCCAAACGCGGCCGTGAGGACCGAGCAGGCCGTCCTGATCGAGCAATGCGCGGCCTTGGTCGACGCCTTTCGCCGGATCCAGGACCCGCAGGACCGCTCACGCTGCCTCCAGATCGTCTGCGAGGCTGCCGGGGTGGAGTCGTCGCGATCGACCTCATAGAAGGGTCGAGCGGTCGGAGGGACGTGGCTGTCACCGCCGTTCGGCTCCGTTGGCTCGCGGCCCGATGACGGCCTAGCAGGGTGTTGAAGAAGTCAGCCAACGGCGGGCAATGAAGCGGATTTCGTCGCCGCGTTGGACGCGGATTTTGCCGCGAAGCGAGCCGTCGGCCTGGACCTCGGCCAATCCCGAGCCGCAGACCGCATCCATCTCGTCATTGCCAATCCCGTCGAACACGATGGCGGCGCGATCGCTCCCGCGGGTGGCTCCGCCAGCGGAAGCTCCGGTGACACACCCGAAGGCGAACTCACCGCGGCCGTCCTCGAAAAGGATGCCGTCCTCGAAGAGGATGTAGAGCCGGCTCGACCATGTCGGCGTAGTCGTCCGCGTCGCCGGGCAGCTCAACGATCCGCCACTTGCCCAGGACGCTCACGCCAGGGCTCCGAGCGGCTTTGGCAGGCGGACGAGGTTGTAGGGCGTGTCATCGCTTGAGCCAATCGAGGGCGGCTGCGAGGGAGAGGACGCCCATGAAGCTGACGGTAGTCTTCTCGTAGCGTGTGGCGATGGCGCGCCACTCTTTGAGCCTGGCCCAGAGACGCTCGACCTGGTTACGGTTGTTGTAGATCCAATCCGGGCAGGCCACGGGCGCTTCGTGGCGCTGAGGCGGGATCGCAGGCCGAGCGCCCATATCCCAGATGTGTTCGCGAAAGACGTGGCTGGTATAGCCGCGGTCCCCCACGACCCATTTGGGCACCCCCGGCAGTTGGTCGAGCAGGGGAACAGCGTGAGGAAGTTCATGGGCCTGACCGGGCGCCAGCCGGAAGGCGATGGCGCGGCCCTGCCCGTCGGCGATCACGCAAGCCTTGGTGCCATACCCGCCACGCGAGCGGCCAACAGCTTCACGAGCGTCTCGCTCGGCTGCAGATCCCCCCTTTTGGCGGCTCCCGCCGCCTTTTGGTGCGCCCGAACGTTCGTGCCGTCGAGGAACACCATACCGAGTTGGACACCGCGCTCCTGCACGAGGTGAAGAAGCCGCTCCCAGACGCCGGCACGCGACCAGCGGATGAAGATCTGGGCAGCCCGCCACCAGGGTCCCAATTCCTCGGGAATAGCTCGCCATTTGGCTCCGTTCTGATGCCGCCAAAGGATGGCCGAGAGCGTGCGCTGCAGATCCTGCGGAGGCGTTTTGGCCTTGGGCCGGCAGGCTTCAACCAGAGGCTCCAGATCAGCCCATTGCGCGTCGCTCAGCATCGTCCCTCCTCCATCAGAGAGACGAAAACGCAAGCCCAGCCAATCTGTTCAGGCGACGACAGGCCCTAGA
>NZ_LMMX01000006.1:0-92124 GCF_001422425.1 Methylobacterium sp. Leaf102
CTCGTCGTCGGGATCGATACGGATGAGGCGCCCGCGCAGGGCCTCGATGGTGGCGGCGGTCAGATCCACGAGTTCGTAGCGCGCGAACGTGCCCTCGCTCGTCGACACGTCGGCCCCGTCCACGATGGCGCCCGTCGTCGGGCCCGCACCGGGTAGGATCGAGGAACAGCCCGACACCGCCAGGGCGGTGCAGAGGGCCAGGGGCAGAACGCGCATGCAGGATCGCCTGTCGGTTTCTCTCACCTGCTGCCTAGACCATCGCCACCGCCCTGTCCGTGGCGGGGGGGTCACAGTCCCCCCGTGAGCGGCCGAGCGCCCGCGCCATCCCCGCTGTACACCGGCCGGACGGGCCGTCGATCCGCCGGGGCGCGATACTTGCCACAACCTTGTCTCGGCGCTTGCCGGAACCTCAGCGCCGTGCCCCTTGTCTCTGACCGTGCAGGCTTCGACCTCCCGAAGCCATGAAAACCGATGCGCCATGCTCTCGTTCGACTACACCCCACCGGCCCTGCCAGAGGCGATGCCGGGTGCCGTCCGGCGGCGCCAGATCTTCTATGTCCCGGGCTACGACCCGGAGGGGCGCACCCGCTACCGGCTGCTGTTCGTGCGCGAACTCACCCGCTACGCCAAGCGCTTCGGGCAGCCCAAGCCCAGGATCGGCCCCGCCACCCTGGAGGCGGACGGCCTGGTCCAGAGCTGGACCGTCGCCGACGAGCCGGCCACGGGAAGCGCGCGGACCCATTACGACGTTCTGCTGTGGGACGACCTCGTGGTCCGGGACTTTCGCCGCTGGCGCCTCATCAGCGCGGGGCTCCTCGTCCTCGGCACCCTTCACGCCGTCTTGGCCGGACAGATGCTGCGGTTCTACCGGCTCAACTGGAAGTACGGCAACGTCATCCTCTATCCGTTCGTCCTCCTCGTCGGCCTCGTCCTGGCCACCCTCGCCATCGCGGGCTTCGTCCATGCGCATCTCGGCGACGGATTCGGGCACAGCCTGGGCTGGCCGCTCTGGGCGACGGTGCCCCTCGGTCTCCTCGCTGGGCTCGGCTGGGTGAAGGCCATCGAGGCCATGCTCAACCGGATCTTCTTCTGGCAGCTCCTGAACGACTGGGTGTTCAACTGGCAGCACGGGCAGGGCTGGCGCCCGGATTACGAGGCCCGCCTCACCGCCTTCACCGACCATGTGATCGCCCGCCTCGCCGCCTTCGCGGAGGCGGGAACCCCCATCGACGAGGTGATGCTGCTCGGCCATTCCTCCGGCGCCCTGACGGCGGTCGAGGTCGCCGCACGGCTGCTGGCGCGCGACCCGGACCTCGGCACGGGGAGCACCAGTCTCGCCCTCGTCACCCTCGGGTCGGGCCTGCCCCTGGTGGCGATCCAGCCGCGGGCGCACGGCCTGCGCGCCGAGATCGCCGATCTCTGCACCAGTCCGCGCCTCGTCTGGGTCGATTATCAGGCGCCGCAGGACTGGATGAACTTTCCGGGCTTCAATCCCGTGCGCGATCTGCCCCTGGCCCTCGGGGACCGGCCGATCGCCAATCCCCTCGTGCGCTCCGCGCGGTTCCGGGAGATCATCGGCCCGGAGACCTACCGCAGGGTCCGGTGGCGGCCGTTCCGCATGCACTTCCAGTTCCTCATGGCGAACGACCGGCCCGGCGCCTACGATTTCTTCGCCATGACCCTCGGGCCCCAGCGCGTGCGCGCACGGGTGCTCGATCCCGCGCCGATGCCCAGCGCCGAACCGACCGGGCGCGCGGGCGAGGCGGCTCTCGCGACGAAGTGAAGGCCGGTCCGCCCCGGGATCCTGGGACAGGGACTTCGGAATGTGGTTCGATCCTGCCGCGTCGGGCACGGCTCCGTGCCCCTTTTCCCGTGCCCCTTTTCCCGTGCCCCTTTTCCCGTGCCCCTTCCCCCCTTGACCCGCGCCTTCGGGGCAGGCGACACGGCCCACCTGACGGACCTGGGTACAGCATGCAGGCAGGCCTTCTCGCGTCCCTCGATGGCGGTCCCGGCGTGATCGTGGTGATGGGCGTCTCGGGCTCGGGCAAGAGCACCGTGGCGGCGTGCCTGGCGGAACGTCTCGGCTGGGCTTTCGTCGATGGGGACGATTTCCACAGCGCCGCGCACGTGGCCAAGATGCACGCGGGCCATCCCCTGGACGACGACGATCGCGCGCCTTGGCTCGCGGCCATCGCGGCCTGGATCGACACCCGGCTCCAGACCCGCGAGCCCGGCGTGGTGGTCTGCTCGGCCCTGCGGCGGGCCTATCGCGACGCCCTCGTGCGCGGGCGTCCCGAGGTCCGGATCGCCTACCTGGCGGGGGACCGCGCCCTCATCGAAGGGCGGCTCGCCCAGCGCAGGGGACACTTCATGCCGTCCTCCCTCCTCGACACCCAGTTCGCCATCCTGGAGCCGCCGGCGCCCGAGGAGAACGCCGTCGTGGTCGGCATCGACGCACCCGCGGTGGATGTCGCTGTAACGATCGCGGCCCGCCTGGGATTGGAGAAGAACCGGAACGAGACATAGGCCGCCCATGGACGCCTCCGCCCCGCCCATCGCCCTCGTCATCTCCGACGTGGACGGCACCCTGGTGACCTCGGACAAGCGTTTGACGCCGGCCACCCGGGCGGCGGTGAGGCGCCTCGGCCAGGCCGGCATCGGCTTCACCGTCGCGTCGAGCCGCCCGCCGATGGGGCTCGGAAGCCTGGTCGCGGCGCTCGACCTGCGCCTGCCGCTCGGTGCGTTCAACGGCAGCACCCTGGTGGCACCCGATCTCACCGTGCTGTCCGAGACCCTGATCCCGGCCGCCGTCGCGCGGGAGGCCGTCGATCGGCTCGCTCGGGACGGCCTCGACATCTGGGTGTTCGCCCACGGGGCCTGGAACCTGCGCGATCCGCGTGCGCCCTACACCGACCTCGAACGGCGGACCCTCGGGGCCGAGCCGAACGTCGTGGCCGATCTCGACCCGCTCCTCGACCACGCGGCCAAGATCGTCGGCGTCGGCGCCGACGTCCAGCACCTCGCCGCCTGCGAGACGGCCCTGGCCGCCGCCCTGGGGGAGGGGGCCGACGTCCACCGCTCCCAGGCGTACTACCTCGACGTGACACCGGCCGGCGCCGGCAAGGGCGGCTTCGTCGACGCCTTGAGCCGGCGCCTCGGAATCGACCGCAGCCGGATCGCCACCCTGGGCGACGCGGGCAACGACGTGCCGATGTTCGCCCGCAGCGGCCTGTCCATCGCCATGGGCAACGCGGGCCCGGACGTGAAGGCGGCGGCCGGGGCCGTCACGGCCGACAACGACAGCGAGGGGTTTTCCCGCGCCATCGAAGAATTCGTTTTGCACCGCCCGTCGGCCTGAACCCCGTGGCGCGCCTGGGTTGGGCCAGGCCGTTGCGCGGACAGGGAAAATCCGCTGCGGGACCGCCCCCCACGTTTCCCGAGTGTGTATCATGTGCGCCACAGCACGTGGGGAAAGCCCGGCCGGGTCGCCGCAATCGGGGCACCGGGTCGCTTTCCAGCCTTATTTGACCCCGACCTTGGCCGCTCAGAACAAGGACGATCCGGGTCACCGCATGAACCAGCGCCTCCTGCTCCTCGCCGTCGCCGCGCTGGTCGTCCCGACCCAGATCCTGTCCACGCCGGCTTGCGCCCAGGGCAAGACCGCACGGGACAACATCGACGCGCTGATCGAGGAGCAGGCCCGCGCGGCCGGCGTGCCTGCGAGCTTCGTCCACGCGGTGGTCAAGCGCGAGAGCAACTACAATCCGAACGCCAAGGGCGGCAGCGCGCTCGGCCTCATGCAGATCAAGCCCGCCACGGCGCGCGGCCTCGGCTACCAGGGCGACGCGGCCGGCCTGTTCGATCCGGCGGTGAACCTGCGCTACGGCGTCGCCTACCTCGCCGGCGCCTACAAAACCGCCAAGGGCGACCTCGCCCGGGCCTACGGCTACTACAACCGCGGCTACTACTACGCCGCCAAGCGCCTCGGCATCCCGGCGGATGTCCCCGAGGGCGTGACCATTGTCGCCTCCGGGGCGAAATCCGGCGCCGCCTTCACCAGCGCCTTCGATCGCACGGCGGCCCTCGATCCCAACCTCGCCGCCGCCAACACCGCCCTGGCCTATGCGCCGAGCCCGACGGCCAACGGCGTCCCGACGGAAAGCGTCGAGGTTCCCCTGCCGCCGCGCCGGCCGGCCTCGCTCGCGGGCGCACCCACGGCCATGGCGAGCCTCGACCCGGCCCCCGTCGCCATCGCGCCCAACGCACCGGCGCCGACCACTCCGATGTCCATGACGGGCCCTCATGCCGTCGACGCCGCCCCGAGCGACCTGGTGGAAGTTCCGCTGCCCCCACGCCGTCCCTCCGCGGTGCTCCTCGCCGTCTCGGGGCGGCAAATTGTCGCGAGAAAGACCGGCGGCGCGATGGTCCTCGAAGCTACGGCCCTGCCTGCCGACCAGTGAGACGACCCGTCTCGCGCTCGAATTTCGATCGATCGCGGGTCCGGCTGGTTCGATCCCGCGTCGGGCAGCCCCGTTTTCCCGACTTTTCGTCGGTCTGACGTTTTTCGGGGCCAGTGCCGGGCAGGCGGACGACACCGTGTTTTTTCCTAATCCGCCTCCGGGAAGCGCTTGCGCTCCTGCACCCGCAGCCTCACATGCTGCGCTGCACAGGAACTCCGCCGCCAAGCGGCTTTCCGAAAGCCGTCGCGGCCTCGAGCGATACGATCTGCATACGAGGCGGCTGGCACGACCTGATATTCGGGGTTTGTTCCGACGGCGTCATCCATCCTCCACCCGAATTCTCACGATGCTGTCGTCGTGGGTTGATAATGGGTGATGGTCAGTTGAGATTCAGTAGTTGCGCAGGCGTCGGGCCTGCCAGCGCATTAGGAAGACGAACGACGGCATGGCCGGCGCTGCAGAACAAGAATCGCTCTTCCTGACGGAACTCGGCCGGCGCGTCCGCCACGCCCGGACCCTCCGGGGACTCTCGCGCAAGCTCCTGTCCCACACGTCCGGCCTGTCGGAGCGCTACATCGCGCAACTCGAGAGCGGCCAGGGCAACGTCTCGATCATCCTCCTGCGCCGGGTCGCCAACGCCATGGGCGTGCGCCTCGACGACCTCATCGCCGATCAGGACAACGCGGCCGACTGGCACGTGGTCCGCGACCTCCTCGGCAACGCGTCGAGCGAGCAGATCGCCCTGGCCAAGGGCATCCTGTCCGGCCAAGCCCCCGCCGGGGGCGACACGCCTCAGCCGCGGGTGGCCGTGGTCGGCCTGCGCGGGGCGGGAAAATCCACCCTCGGGCGCCGGGTCGCCGAGCGCCTCGGCTGGACCTTCGTCGAGCTGAACGCCGAGATCGAGCGCGAGAACGCCCTGTCGGTGAAGGAGATCTTCGCGATCTACGGCCAGGAGGGCTACCGCCGCCTGGAGCAGGCGGCCCTGCGCCGCCTCACCGAGCATCCCGGCCCCCTCATCCTCGCCACCAGCGGCGGCATCGTCGCCGAGCCCCTGACCTACGACCTCCTGCTGCAGGCGTTCTTCACCGTGTGGCTGCGGGCCCGGCCCGAGGAGCACATGCAGCGCGTGCGCGAGCAAGGCGACCTCGCCACCACGGGCGACCACCCTTCGGCCATGCAGGAGCTACGGGCGGTCCTCGCCAGCCGCGAGCCGCTCTACGCGCGGGCCCCCTCCGTGGTCGACACCTCCGACGTTCCCGTGGAGACGATGGTCGACCGCCTCGCGGCCGCCATCGAAGCTCGCTTCGGCAACCTGGGCCAGACCCACCGCGCCTGAAACGTCCGTCGCGCGGAGGCTGCGTCCACCCGGCGCCCTTGATCGGCATGGCCTCGCACCACACGCTAAGGACGGGCCTCGTGCTGCACCGCACCGGGGCAAACGTTCTCCGTAGGGCTCGCCGCACGCGGCCCCTCACCTTCGGATGTGATTCCGCGTAGTGTACCGCTCTCGTGGCGGCCGAACCGATTTTTCGACGAACCAGGTCTCCATGGACCGGGATCCCGGTGAACCCGATTCCGTTTCAGAGGCCTGTTTCGAGGAGGAGCCCATGTCCGTCCGTTCTTCCCTGACCAGACCCGCAGACCGGGAGACGGTCGCGAGCTTCGATCCGATCTGGACCCGCGTGCGCGCGGAGGCGGAGGCCCTCGTACGCGAGGAGCCCCAGCTCGCCTCCTTCATCGTCGCGACGCTGCTCAACCACTCGACCCTCGAAGCGGCGATCGCCCATCGGGTCGCGGCGCGCCTCGGCCATCAATCCCTGCCGGCCGAACTCGTGGCCCACGGCTTCCACGAGGCCATCGCCGACGATCCGCGTCTCGGCGAGATCTTCCGCGCCGATATCGGGGCGGTCCTCGACCGCGACCCGGCCACCACCCGGGCCATCGAGCCGGTGCTTTACTTCAAGGGCTTCCACGCCCTCCAGGCCCACCGCCTCGCGCACTGGTACTGGACCCACAACCGGCGCGACCTCGCCCTCTACCTGCAGAGCCGCTCGTCGGAGGTGTTCCAGACGGACATCCACCCGGCGGCGCAGATCGGGCGCGGGGTGTTCCTCGACCACGCCACCGGCCTCGTCGTCGGCTCCACGGCGGTGATCGACGACGACGTCTCGATCCTGCACGCGGTGACGCTCGGCGGCACGGGCAAACAGGGCGGCGACCGCCATCCGAAGATCCGCCGCGGGGTGATGATCGGCGCCGGCGCCAAGATCCTCGGCAACATCGAGGTCGGGGAATGCGCCCGGGTCGCGGCCGGCTCGGTGGTGCTGCGCGCCGTTCCGCCGCACACCACGGTGGTGGGGGTGCCGGCCCGCGTCGTTGGCACCGCCGGCTGCGCCGAACCGTCCCGCGCCATGGACCAGCTGCTCGGCTTCGACGCGTTCATCCACATCGCCGACGGAATCTGAGCGCTTTCGGAATCGGACGCGCGCGGGCATCGGTCCGACGCCGTCCGGGGAAGAATCTGCCCCGTGCTTGCCCGGGCCCCGGCGGCGTGGCAAGCGGTCCCGGACGAACCCGCCCACCGGGTGCGGGCCGATCCGACCCCGAACGCGAGAGGCGATCAGCGTGACCAAGACCGACATCACCAAGGTACAGGACTTCCTCCGCCGGACCTTCGCCAACGCCAACATCCGCCTCGTGCCCCGCCCGAAGAAGGACGATTCGGCCGAGGTCTATATCGGCGAGGAGTTCCTGGGCGTGGTCTCCGTGGACGACGAGGACGGCGACCGCTCGTTCAACTTCGCCATGGCGATCCTCGACATCGACCTGGAAGACTAGAGCTTCGTCCTGGATATCGTATCCAGGACGAAGCTCTAGTGCCTTGTTTTTGCGTCGACTTTTCCGAAATCCGGCGTCCACCTCTCAGGTCGACGCTCCAAGGGTCTCCGGGGCGACGGGCCATCGGCCGATGGCCTGTGCGCGGACTTAACCTTGAGACGAAGAAAGTCTTAACGTTTCGTAAACGGCAGGGCAGAGTGGGCTTCACGGTTCGTTAAGCGTGGAGCGTTTGCGTGATGACCCTCAGCCCCTCGGCCCTCGACTCCCTCCAGACCCTGTGCGTCGGCCTCGCCCTGTCGGGTCTGCTCGCCAGCGCCTTCGAACTGTTCACGGAGCGCCGCGCGAGCTTCAGCCTGCTGGAGCGCGGCGGCGTCACCGCCGTGGCGGCCCTGCCGATGCTGGCCTTCGGCGCCCCCTTCATCATCCTGCGCAACACCGTGCGGGGCCGGCGCTTCGAGCGCCGGCCAATCCCCTTCGTGATGATCGCCACGATGATCGCCTGCGGCTGGAGCCTGATGTCGGGCCGGGTCGCCCTCGATCTCGCCCACCTGATCGTCGGCGCCTGACGCCTACCGGTTGGCCGTGGCGACGGGCGAGGCGCCGCCGTTGAGGGTGACCCAGGCCGGCCCGTCCTGGCCCTCGCGCTTGATGAAGGTGTAGCCCGTACGCGGTCCGGACAGGATCGCATTGGTCTTGTTGTCGAGGATGAGGTCGCCCCGGTCGGTCCGCACCATGAGGACCGCATGGCCCTCGCCGATGTCGTCGATGACCACGGTCATCCGCAGGGCGCGGCGGGGCAGGCCGCGCTCCACCAGCATACGCCGCTTCAACAGCTGGAAATCCTCGCAATCGCCCGCGCCGTCGTCGGGAAAATCCCAGCGGTCGACGACGCCCCAATGGGCCATGTCGGTGAGGGGGCGGATGCGTGCGTTGACCCGGCGGTTGACGCCGTCGAGGGTCGACCGGACCGCCGGGGTCAGGGTGATGCGGGTCGGCTCCGCGAGGTCGACGGCGCATTCGCCGGGGTGGCGTCCGCAGAACGCGTTCCAGGCCGCCACCGGGCGCGCATCGGTGCCGGCACCGAGGGCGGGCGCATCGGGGAGGGCGGCGAGGGCGCGGTCCTGGGCGGGCCGGGCCTGCGTCCCGGCACCGCCGAGGAGCAGGATCGAGCCGACGAGGGAGCAGCGGGCCAAGCGGCCGAGACGCTCGCGAAGGGCGCCCCCCTGGCTCGTCGTCGGTTCGCCGAGGCTGTGCAGAATCGCGTGCCGCATCCGGGTCGCCCTGCCGTCCATTGCTGATACGGCAAAGTTGGCACGGCCGAGCCCGGCGCTCAATCGTAAAGTTAAACCCCTGTTAACCGCCTCGGCAGCGTCCGGTTCCAATTCGCCGCGTGGGCGGCATCCGCGCCCGCATCGCGATCGGGGCGATCGCTGCGGGCGGGCCGGCGTCAGCGATTCGCGGTGGTGGTGGGCGAGGTCACGCCGCCCAGCGAAACCCAGGCCACCGCCTCGGTGCCCTCGCGCTTGATGAAGACGTACCCGGTGCGGTGCCAGGGCAGGACGGCACTGGTCTTGTTGTCGAGAACAAAGTCGCCCCGGTCGGTGATCAGGGTGAGCACCGCGTGGCCCTCGCCCTTCTCGTCGATGACCACGGTCATCCGCATGGCCCGGCGCGGCAGGCCGGCCCCCAGTGGTCGAGGTCGGTCACGGGGCGGATCTGGGCGTTGATCCGGCGGTTCACCGTCGCGATGGTGGTCCAGGCCGCCGGGGTCAGGGCGATCCGCGCCGGCTCGTTCGCGTCGATGGCGCATTCGGGGGCGTAGCGCTCGCAGAAGGCGACCCACGCGGCGATGGGACGGGCGGCCCCGACGGGGGCCGCGAGGGTGGCGGGGGCCGGCAGGGCCGCGAGGGTGGTCTGGGCGCGGGGGGCGGTCGAACCCAGGGCCGTGGCCAGCACCACCAAGGCTCCCAGAGCGATCGTCTTCATCCCGCGCATCGCAACCCCCGTCGTCAACGAGGTCACGATGCGGTGGCGGCGGCTGCCCCGCGCTGAAGCCGATCCGCGCAATTTTATCGATTCGGCCCGGTGGCGTCAGCTCCCGCGCGACAGGACCAACCCGCCGCTTCCGCCATCGTTAGGAAGTGCGGCGCCGGATTCACGGTCCGGAAACCATCGGGCCCGCCCGCGATCCGGTGCGGGCCGGCGCGCGTGCATTCCCGTCAGAGCCGGAGGCCTTCGTGGAACAGATCCGGCGAGATCGGCAGCAGGAAGTTCACGCCGATGCCCCCCTCGAAGTGACGCACCACCCGCCCGGGGGTCCGTCCGACCACGACGCTGCTGCCGAGGGCCGGTACGATGCCGGTGCTGAGGGCGACGCCGGACATCGAGACGTCGACGATCCGCACCGGAATCTCGCGGCCGGTGTCGAAGCGCAGGGTCGTGGCGAGGTTGACGGGCTTGAGGCGCTCGTGGGTTCGGCCCTCGGGCAGCCCGAGGTTCTCGCGGTTGGCGAGCCAAGTCAGCTGGGAGGCGATCTTCTCGCGCTTGCGCGGGGTCGCGCTGAGGCGCACGGCGAAGCCCTCGGGCATCAGGCGGGCGATGGTGCCTTCGAGGCGGCCGATCTCCTCCAGGTACAGCACCACGCGCTCGTCGAGCAGACCCGGCTCGACGCAGGTGAGGCGCACGCCGCCCGGGGACATATCCACGGTCTGGCACGGAAATTCCCGACGGTCGGTGAGCATGTAGCGGCCGAGCAGGGCGACCTTGACCCGCTGATGGCGGCGAAGGTCCGATGCGCGGATGCCGCGTGTCAGTTTCGCCTCGGGGCGTACGAGGGCCTCAAGCATGATGGACCAAGGTCTCGGTTTCGTAACGGTAACGAACCCTAGACGACCCTTGGTTACGAAACCCTTCAGCAACCCGGCCGAAATCACGCCCTACGTGTAGTTCGCCATCGACACGATCCGCCCCAGGAACAGAGGCGTCGCGGAGCCGGCAGGCCTATGGTCGCTCTTGCAGAGCGTGGCCGAAACCACGCCTCTCCGGCCATGACGACTTGGCCTCTACGTGAACGATCTCGATGATTTGATCACGGCGGCCCGCGAATTCGAGCCCGGACCAACCCTGTTGGATCGTTTCAGCCTTCGAAATCCCTGATCGTCGCCCGGCCGTCTCGCCTAAGTCGGCACCGACATCGGCGACGGAGCGCTCAGCCCCGGCCGCCCGGATGGACCAGCAGGTGCCCGCGGCGGAAGGGCAGCGAGTCGTTGGCGGGCGTCGGCAGGTTGCGCAGGGCCGCCTCGGCGTCGTCCATGCGCTGCGGGACGGGCTCCAGCACGCGCAGGGAGGTGGTGCGCAGGCGCGTGACCGGACGCAGGCCGAGCCAGTGCGGCACGCAATGCGGGCTGAGGGCGCCGAGGATCCGCGTCTGGGTCTGGCCCCGATGGCGCAGGGGGAGGAGGATGAGTTCGAGGTCGATGGTCTCGTTGCGCACCGTCGTGCCGGTGAGCCCGGCCACCATGCCGAGGGTGTCCACCGCGACGGTCTCGACGAGGCGCCACGGGTCGGCGTCGGGCGCGCCCCACAGGTCCGAGAACGCGTCGGCGCGCAGCTCGCGGCCGAACAGGGCGCAGACGCGGGTGCCGGCCAGGCGCACCGACGCGGCGCTGCCCGGCACGTCGACCTCGAGGATCAGGCTGTCGGCGAGGAGGTTGCGAATCGCACCGGGTTCGATTTCGCTGCGCTCGGGGGCGGCCCGCTCCCGGCGCAGACCATCCCAGTAACTGTGGAGCAGGCGACTGGTCGGATGCTTCATGGTGTCCTGCGGTGGCACGGCCCGTGGGGGCATCTTCGGGATGAGTTCCATTTCGGGACACGGGCAGCCGTGCCGTGAAGGAATTCTTCATCCCTGCGCACACCCTATGCCGCCCCTTCGGGACGCGCGCGCTTAACTCTTGTGTAAGGTTAATATCCTTAAGGTTAAGGGTTCCGTCCATCCGCCGCGGCAGGTTTCCCCTGCAAGTTTCGCGAATCCGGGGGTTGCCGCGTCCGCGAAAGCCCGAACATGGTGGCGCCATGGATGCCATGCCCGACCTGCCGCGCCAGAACCGCGTTCCGATCTTCAACATGCCGGGCGTGGTCACGGCCTCCATCGCTGTGCTGCTGGGCATCCACGCCCTGCGCGAATTCATCCTCCCCGATGCCTGGGACATCTGGGCCCTCATCCACCTCGCCCTGATCCCGGGGCGGTGGAGCGTGGCCATCGACCCGTCGCGCATCGCGGACCTGCTGACGGCGGCCTCCGCCGCCGGCGACCCGGAAGTGATGGATGCCCGCCAGGCCTTCGCCCGCTACATCGCGGCCGAACCGGACGCGAGCCCCTGGACCTTCGCGACCTACGCCCTCCTGCACGGCTCGTGGACGCACGTGATCTTCAACACCGTCTGGCTCGCCGCCTTCGGCTCGCCCGTGGCGCGCCGCTATGGCGCCTGGCGCTTCGGACTCGTCGCCCTCGTGGGCGCGGTCGCCGGGGGGGCCCTGCACGTGGTGCTCGATCCCTTGAGCACGGCGCCCCTCATCGGCGCCTCGGCGGGCGTTTCGGCCCTGATGGCCGCCGCCGCGCGCTTCGTGTTCCAGCCGCCCCCCGCCTTCACGCCGGCCCAGCCGTGGCACCTGGCGCCGCGCCAGCGCCTGCAGACGATCCCGGAACTCATGCGCAACCGCACGGCGGTGGTGTTCCTGGTGATCTGGCTCGCGACCAACTTCCTGTTCGGCATCATCGCTCTGCCGCTCGGCGCCGAGGCGACGGCGGTCGCCTGGGACGCGCATCTCGGCGGCTTCCTCGTCGGGTTCTTCCTGCTGCCGCTGATCGACCGTCATCCGGGCTGACGAACCGGCCATCGCTGCCTTCGCCGGACGGGGGCGACGCCCACCCGGTCCGTCGGGAAACGCGCGCCCGGCGTTCGCACGCGCGCGGCCGCTTGCCAGAACGCGACGCGGGCCACACAATCGCCACAGAGCCTCCCCGCGTCCGAGACCGGGACGCCGGAGCCGATCGACCAAGAACCGCGAGCCAGGGGCAAACCCGGCCGCAAGGCCGTGTGCCCCCACCAGGAAGGAAAGACCCATGACCGTCGCCCGCATTCTCGCCGAGAAAGGCCGCTCCGTCGTCACCGTGGAGCCGCAGCGCACCCTCGACGAAGCGATCCATCTGCTCGCCGAGAAGCGCATCGGCGCCGTCGTCGTCAGCGATGCCGCGGGCACGGTGCTGGGCATCCTGTCCGAGCGCGACATCATGCGGGCGCTCGCCCGCCAGGGGGCCGGGGCGCTCGATGCCCTGGTCTCGGAGCACATGACCGCCACCGTCGTCACCTGCGCCCGCGACACCAGCGTCGAGGACGTGATGCACCTCATGACCGACGGCCGCTTCCGCCACGTTCCCGTTCTGGAGGAGGGGCGCCTCGCCGGCCTCATCTCCATCGGCGACGTGGTCAAGCGCCGGATCGCGGCCGTGGAGGCGGAGCATCAGGCCATGCGCGACTACATCACCATGGCGTGACCCCTCCGCGCCGCGCCCTCGCCCCGATCGAGGGACGGGGCGATCAGACCCTGGCGGCCGCCGACGCGAGGGTCGCGCGGATGGCCGGCAGGGCGGCACGGGCGGCCTGGCGGCCGAGTTCGATCCCCTCCGCCGCGCGGTGGAACTCGAACAATCCCATCTCGGCGAGGCGCGGCGAGATGGTGACGTCGGGCGGATCTCCGGCCAGGCGCGCCCGCGAGATCTTGTCCTGGGTGATGTTGAAGGCATCGAGCATCACCCGGGCCATGCCGGGGCTCGGCGTCTCCGGCGGGGCGCGCCGGCCGCGTCGGAACAGGGCCCAGGACCGGCGGCGGCGCGGGGCCGGAGCCGGCCGCGCCTCGTCCGCGCGCTCGTCCGGGTCGAGGACCACCGGTCCGCCGGCCTCGCGCGGGTCGCCGTTGAGATTGATGCAGATCACCACGTCCGCCCCGAGGGCGCGGGCGAGGCCGACGGGGACCGGGTTGACCAGGGTCCCGTCCATGAGGAGGCGGCCGCCGAGCCGCACGGGCGGAAACACCCCCGGCAGGGCGTAGGAGGCGCGAAGCGCCTCCACGAGGTTGCCGCGCGTCAGCCAGACCTCCTCGCCGCTGCCGAGATCGGTGGCCACGCTGGCGAACCGGACGGCGAGATGCTCGACGCGGCGGTCGGCGAGGTCGCGCTCCAGGCGCTGGCGCAGGCGAGCCCCCGCGATGAGGCCGGAGCCGAGGCGCAGATCGAGGAGGCCGACGACGCGGCGCTTGGTCAGGGACAGGGCGAAGGTCTTGAGCAGGCCGAGCTGGCCCGCCGCATAGCAACCACCGACGACGGCGCCGATAGAGCAGCCCGTCACCACGCCCGGGTGGATTCCAGACTCCTCCAGCACCTCGATGGCGCCGATATGCGACCAGCCCCGGGCGGAGCCGCCACCGAGCGCCAGGCCGATGCGGGGGCTGCGCGGGGCAGGGGCCGCGACGGGCTCGACGGCATCGGCGCCGAAGCGCCCGCGCTCGCCGCCCGACCCGTCCCAGGTCATGGCGCACAGGTCATGGCGGGAGACAGGTCATGGCGGGAGGATCGTCGCCGCGGGAATCATGGTGCCGCGCCGGCGTGCAGGCGCACGGGACCGTCCGGGGATCCGAGTTCGACCGCGCGATAGAAGCAGTCGCGCCGCCCCGTGTGGCAGCAGCCGCCGTCGCCGCCGACGGCGACGCGGATGAGGACCGCGTCCTGGTCGCAATCGACCCGCATCTCGACGACGCGCTGGATCTGACCGGAGGTGGCGCCCTTGTGCCAGAGCTCCCCGCGCGAGCGCGACCAGTACCAAGCCTCCCCCGTCTCCAGGGTGCGGGCGAGGGATTCGGCGTTCATGTGGGCGAGCATGAGCACCTGCCCGTCGGTGGCGTCGACGGCGATGCAGGCGATGAGGCCGTTGGCGTCGAAGCGGGGGGTGAAGACCGTCCCCTCCTCGACCGCGGCCTTCGTACCGGGTGCGGCGAAGGCGATCGTCATCGCGACGCTCAGGGCTTGTTGCGCACGAGGGTCAGGAAGCGGACCTGCTCGTTGGCGTCGTTCCGGAACGCGCCGCGGAACTGGGTGGTGATGGTCGAGACGCCGGCCTTCTGCACCCCGCGCATGGCCATGCACAGGTGCTCGGCCTCGAGCATCACGGCGATGCCGCGGGGCTTGAGGATGCTCTCGATCACGTCGGCGATCTGCGCCGTCATGGTCTCCTGGGTCTGCAGCCGGCGCGCGAAGGTATCGACCACGCGGGCGAGCTTCGACAGGCCGACCACGCCCTTGGTCGGATAATAGGCGATGTGGGCGAGGCCCATGAACGGCACCATGTGGTGCTCGCAATGGGAGTAGAACGGGATGTCGCGCACGAGGACGATGTCGGAATACCCTTCGACCTCCTCGAACACCCGCTCGAGGAGCTTGTCGGCATCCTGCTCGTAGCCGCCGAAGAGCTGGCCGTAGGCCTTGGCGACGCGGGCGGGGGTGTCGCGCAGGCCCTCGCGGTTCGGATCGTCGCCGGCCCAGCGCAGGAGGGTCCGCACGGCGGCCTCGGCCTCCTCGCGACTCGGGCGCCCGGTGGCGATGGCCTCGGGCACGCGTTTGGCGGAGGCCGGCAAGGGAGCGATCTCGGGAGCGATCTCCGCAGCAGGCACCGGGGCGTTGTCGTTGCGCATGCCGTTGAGGGACGCCGCCGGAGCGGACCCGTTCGGACGCGCCGTATCCGGGGTTTTGGGAGCCATCCGCGAATCCTCCGTCTCGGTCAGGCGGTAGGACAGGGATTTGAGCGCAGCATCCATGGCATCTTCCGCCCGAGCGATCCGGGTCGTCATCGTGTTGCTGTCGGGCTTGGCGTACATCGTCGAACCACTGGCCGTCTGGGGCATCGGCCGGCGGGGACGCCCTGGCCGCAGGCGCGACCCTGGCCGTGGGCGCAGCCCGGATCGACGATCCGCCTCCTCGCGAAACGGTGCGTTGGCGCCTATATCGTCGTTATCGCGTCGCCGCGCAATGCGGGGCGCGCGGATCAGACAACCGGGACCGGACGCCGGCCTCGAACGAGGCTGCTGCAGGGATCCTGCCGAGAGGACGCCGCCTATGCTCGACGACATCTACAACCGTCGCATCCTCGAACTCGCCGCCGACATTCCCCGCCTCGGGCGCCTGCCCACGCCCGACGCCAGCGCCACCGCCCACTCGAAGCTCTGCGGCTCCACCGTCACGGTGGACCTGTGCGTCGCCGACGGGGTCGTCACGGATTTCGCCCACGAGGTGAAGGCCTGCGCCCTGGGCCAGGCGTCGTCCTCCCTGATGGCCCGCCACGTGGTCGGGGCTACGGCCGACGAGTTGCGGCGCGCGCGCGCGGCCATGCGGGCGATGCTGAAGGAGAACGGCCCCGGCCCCCAGGGCCCGTGGGCGGACTTCGCCGTGCTGGAGCCCGTGCGCGACTTCAAGGCCCGCCACGCCTCGACGCTGCTCACCTTCGACGCCGTGGTGAACGCCCTGGATCAGATCGCCGCCGGCACGCCCGTCGGCAATCCGCAGGCCGCCGCAGGCCCACAGGCGGCCGCCTGAGCATGGTCCGGCGCGCCGCCCATGGGGCGATCCGCGCCTACCAGCTCACCCTGTCGGGCCTGATCGGCCGCCAGTGCCGGCACTGGCCGTCGTGCTCCGCCTACACGGACGAAGCGATCGGGCGACACGGGCTCTGGGCCGGCGGCTGGATCGGCCTGTCGCGAATCTGCCGCTGTGGCCCCTTCGGAACCCATGGCATCGACCTCGTGCCGGAGGCGCTGCCGCCCCGTGCCCTGTGGTTCGTGCCGTGGCGCTTCGGCCGCTGGCGCGGCGTGAACGCCCCGGCCTCGCCATTCGCGTGCGAGGCGGTCGAAGCGCGTCCCGCCCCGCTCACCCCCCGCTCACCCACCGCATCACCACCAGGGTCCCCGTGACCGTCAGCGCCCCGCCGATCCGCGTCGCGATCTGGGCGAACGGCATCAGGCTCATGCGGTTGGCGGCCGTCAGGATGGCGACGTCGCCGGTGCCGCCCTGGCCGCTGTGGCAGGCGTTCACGATGGCGGTCTCGATGGGGTACATGCCGAGCTTTCGCCCTACCACGAAGCCCGTGGCCATGAGGGTCACCACGGTGGCCACGATGGTGACGAGGTTCGGGATCGTGAAGGCCGCCACCAGCTTGTCCCAGGGGGTCAGCGACACGCCCACCGCGAAGAGCAGCGGGTAGGTCATGCTCACCTGCACGAACTTGTAGGCGACGAAGCCGCCGGCCTGGAGCCGCGGCGACACCGCGCTGGCGAGCTTGGCCATCACCGCGAGGAACAGCATCGCCACGGGGGCGGGCAGGCCGGTGAGGTGGTGCATCATCACGCCGAGCAGGTAGAGCGTCACCGCCGTCAGCGCCGCCGCGCCCACGGTGGCGGCGTCGACGGGGATGTCCTCCGCCTTCACGGCGGCGACGTCGTTCTCCCGGTCGGGCTGCAGCCGGCCCTCGCCGGTGAGGTGGGGCAGGCGCTTGCCAACGGCATTGAGGGTGCCGGCCAGGACGATGGCCGTGAGGCTGCCGAGCATCACCGGCGGCAGCACCTGGGCAAACACGTCGCCCTGGCCCTGACCGAGGATCGCCGCGTAGCCGATGGAGAGCGGGATCGCGCCCTCGCCGACGCCGCCGGCCATGATCGGCACCACGAGGAAGAAGAAGGTGTTGTAGGCGCCTAGCCCCAGCAGGGTGCCCACCAGGGTGCCGACGATCCCGGCCGCCACGGAGCCCGCAGCCAGGGGCACGAAGATCTTGAGGAAGCCCTTAATCAGGACGTCGCGGTCCATGCCTAAGATGCTGCCGACGATGATGGTGGCGATGTAGAGGTAGAGGAAGTTGGTGAACTTGGTGAAATCCACGATCGCCTTGAAGATCTGCGGCGGGATCCACCCGTAGAACACCAGGGCCGAGGGGATGAAGGTCGCGAAGATCGCCCCCGCGCCGATGCTGCGCAGCACCGGCAGCCGCTTGCCGATCTCGGCGCAGGTGAAGCCCCCGAGCACCAGTACGGCGATCATCGTCGGCGCGTCCGATTTGATCTCGCCCTCCTGGGTCAGGATGGCCAGCAGGACGACGAGGATCGCGTAGACCGGGAGCGGGATGATGCCGATCTTGATGTCGACGATCCGCCACCAGCCCTGCGGCCAGAATTTCTTCGCGGGCGCCCCGACCGCGCCGTGGGTCTCCGCCGGGGAGACGGAGAGGGGATTCGACATGGGTGTTCTCCCGTGAGCCCGTCGCCCCATGGGGCCGGCTCGCCTGTTCGAACCTCGTGGCGGCGCGTGTCCTGGCATGTGCTGGCCGACGCCCCGCCCGGGTCCGTATGCGGACGATGGGCTGTTCGGAGCGGCGGGTTGTCAACGTCAGCTTGTATCAACCGCGCCGGATCGTAGCTGAACGCCATCCGCCGCGCGTCGGACGGGTCCCGGACGCGAGGCGGATTCCTTCCCTCCGCGAAACGGTCTAAACGGCCGGGCACGGCGCGTGTCGCGCCCGATCCCACCCCACCCGGCTTACCTGCTGCGTTCGCAGGAGTGAGCCACCGCGAGAGTGATCCCGATGCCCATCCTGACCTTCCCCGACGGCAACACCCGCAGCTTCGAGGATGCCGTCACCGGCCGCGCCGTCGTCGAGGGCATCGCCAAGTCGCTCGCCAAGCGCACCGTCGCCATGGCGCTGGACGGCCGGGTCCGCGACCTCTCCGACCTCATCGAGCACGATGCCCGCATCGAGTTCCTCGACCGGGCCGATCCGCGCAGCCTCGAGCTGATCCGGCACGATTGCGCCCACGTGCTGGCCGAAGCCGTGCAGGCCCTGTGGCCGGAGACGCAGGTCACCATCGGGCCCGTCATCGAGAACGGGTTCTACTACGACTTTTCCCGCGACCAGCCGTTCACCCCCGACGATTTTCCGGCGATCGAAGCGAAAATGCGCGAAATCATCGCGCGTGACGCCGCCTTCACCAAGGAAGTCTGGAAGCGCGACGATATCCGAAAAATCTTCTCGGAGAAGGGCGAGGCCTACAAGGTCGAACTCGTCGACGCGATTCCCCCCGGCGAAGACCTCAACATCTACCGGCAGGGCGACTGGTTCGACCTGTGCCGCGGCCCGCACATGACTTCGACGGGCAAAGTCGGCACCGCCTTCAAGCTCATGAAGGTGGCGGGCGCCTATTGGCGCGGTGACTCCAACAACCCGATGCTGACCCGCATCTACGGCACCGCCTGGGCCACCAAGGAGGACCTCGACGCCTACCTGCACCGCCTGGAGGAGGCCGAGCGCCGCGACCACCGCCGCCTGGGGCGCGAGATGGACCTGTTCCACTTCCAGGAGGAGGGGCCGGGCGTGGTGTTCTGGCACGCCAAGGGCTGGACGGTGTTCCAGGAGCTCATCGCCTACATGCGCCGGCGCCTGAAGGGCGATTACCAGGAGGTCAACGCCCCCCAGATCCTCGACAAGGCACTGTGGGAGACCTCCGGCCACTGGGAGTGGTACCGGGACAACATGTTCGTCACGAAGACCGAGGACGAGCGCGTCTTCGCCATCAAGCCGATGAACTGTCCCGGCCACGTGCTCATCTTTAAGCACGGCCTGAAATCCTACCGCGACCTGCCCCTGCGCATGGCGGAGTTCGGCGCGGTCTCGCGCTACGAGCCGTCCGGCGCGCTGCACGGGCTCATGCGGGTGCGGGCCTTCACGCAGGACGACGCGCACGTGTTCTGCACCGAGGACCAGCTCGCCGCCGAGTGCCTCAAGATCAACGACCTCATCCTGTCGACCTACGCCGATTTCGGCTTCGGCGACATCGTGGTGAAGCTCTCGACGCGGCCCGAGAAGCGGGTCGGGTCGGACGCCCTGTGGGACCACGCCGAGGAAGTGATGACCCGCGTGCTCGCCCAGATCGAGGAGCAGTCGGGCGGCCGGATCAAGACGGCGATCAACCCGGGCGAGGGCGCCTTCTACGGGCCTAAATTCGAGTACGTGCTGCGCGACGCCATCGGCCGCGACTGGCAGTGCGGCACCACCCAGGTGGACTTCAACCTGCCCGAGCGCTTCGGCGCGTTCTACGTCGATGCCGACAGCGGGAAGAAGCCGCCGGTCATGGTCCACCGTGCCATCTGCGGTTCCCTGGAGCGGTTCACGGGCATCCTCATCGAGCATTTCGCCGGGCATTTCCCGCTGTGGCTCGCGCCCGTGCAGATCGTCGTGGCGACCATCACGGGGGACGCCGACCCCTACGCACGGGAAGTGGTGGCGGCCGCCGACCGCCTCGGCCTCCGGGTGGAAGCCGATCTGAGAAACGAAAAGATCAACTACAAGGTCCGCGAGCATTCGCTGGCGAAGGTGCCGGTGATGCTCGTGGTGGGCCGCAAGGAGGGCGAGGAGCGCACGGTCTCGGTCCGGCGGCTGGGCAGCCAGCACACCCGCACGGGCGGCCTCGACGAGACCCTCGCGGCCCTGGTGGCGGAAGCGACCTCCCCCGACCGCATCCGCGCCGACAGCATCGCGGCGAGCGTGCCGAGCGCGGAGGTCACCCTCGACGGCCAGAACGAGGAAGCGCCGACGCCTTGAGGGACTGCGCCCCTTTCGATCCAACGATCGGAAGGGGCTTTCGGGAGCCGGTTGCACGTCCGCCGCGTTTCTTCCTATGATTGGGGATCAACGGCGCGCTGCCATGCGCGATCGACGTCGGAGGCGCCGGGATCATGACGGATGAAAAGCGTCGTGCGGCCATCAAGGTTCTGATCGCCAAGCGTACCGCCACGAATACGGCAAGTCCCGCTGCCGCGCGGGCGGCCCTCATCGAGGAGGGCATCTATACGAAGGACGGCGAGCTTCGCGCGACTTTCGGTGGTCCGGACGAGAAGGCGACACGCGCCGTTTGAGCCGTCTCGCGACTTCCTTCGTCCTGGGTTACCACGGATGCGACGAAGCCATCGGGCGCGAGGCAATCCGTGGCGATACCGCACTCATTCAGAGCGACAAGGACTACGACTGGCTCGGGCCCGGGGCGTATTTCCGGGAGTCCGATCCGAAACGCGCCTGGGAATGGGCCGAAGCGAAGTTCGCGACATCAACGACGGCAAAGCCCTTCGTCGTGGGTGCGGTCATCGATTTGAGACATTGCCTCGATCTGACCAATCGCGAGGATCTCGGGATCGTTCGGTTGGCTTACGATTCCTTCGCGGCAACGCAGACGATGGCGGGCCTGCCGCTACCGGAAAACCGAAACGTCAAGGGCGACCCGAATTCCGATCGTCTGTTGCGGTTCCTGGACCGGGCCGTGATCAAACATCTTCACAGCATGATCGACAGTGCGGGGAAGGGGGTCCCCGAACTGGAACCCTACGATACCGTGAGGGGGATGTTCACGGAGGGCGGTGAGCTCTACCCGGGCGCGGGATACATGCGGCGAAGCCACACGCAGATCGCCGTCCGCAACCCCCGGTGTATCCTGGGCCTGTTTCTGCCGCTTCCCATCCGATAGGCCCTCAGCCCTTCAGAGCTTGCCCAACGCCACGGCCACGCGCGCGGCGCCGTCCTGCGGCGTGCCCGCATCCGTGTGCAGGTGGAGGTCCGGCTCGGCCGGCGCCTCGTACGCGGAGTCGATGCCGGTGAAGTTCGGGATCAGGCCGGCACGGGCGCGGCGATAGAGGCCCTTGGGGTCGCGCTTCTCGCACACGGCCAGAGGCGCATCGACGTAGACTTCGAGGAACGGGATCTCCCCCGCGATGGCGCGGGCCTGGGCGCGCTCCTTGCGGAACGGCGAGATCAGCGAGACGATGGTGACGATGCCGGAGCGCGCCAGGATGCGCGCCACCTCGGCCGCCCGGCGGATGTTCTCGATGCGGGCGGCGTCGCCGAAGCCGAGGTCGCGGCTGAGGCCCTGGCGCAGTTCGTCGCCGTCGAGGATCGTGGCCTGGTGTCCCTGCGCGGCGAGCAGGTCCTGCAGCGCTTCGGCCGTGGCCGATTTGCCCGCGCCGGACAGGCCCGTGAGCCAGACGATGGCGGGCTTCGTGAGGGCGGGTGTCATGGGCGACTCCTTCATGCCGGGCGGCCTATCAGGCCGCGCAGTTGGCGGCAAACAGCGCCAGCGCCCTCTGCATCGCCGCGTAATGCGCCGGGCTCGCCGGGTTGCGCAGCTCCGCCCCGTCCGGGACGAGGGCGGCGAAGCCCGCCTCCAGATCGGCGACGAAGCCGCGCGGCCCGACGTGTTGGCCCATCCGGTTCGTGGTGTCCACCTGGCCGCAGACGGCCCCGGCCCGGCCCATGCGGAGCCGGTCGAAGCGCGCGGTCTCGGGCGCCTTCAGGCCCCGACCGAGGAGCGTGACGGCGGCCTGCGCGATCTCCGGCGGAAGCGCGGAGGCCTCCGGGAGGGGCTGGGCGTGCGCGGCCGGGGCGACGAGCGTGACGAGGGTCAGGCCGACGGAAATCCAGCGGTGAAGGATCATGGGGCGGTCTCGCGGCGACGGAGCGATCAGGGCGAGGGTCACGTCGCCTTGGCGACCACCTCGATGTCCCGGTCCAGCCCGCTCTCGACCTTGAACTCGCGGGTGTAGACCTGCCCGTCGTGGCGGGCGATGAGCACGTAGTCGCCCTCCGCCAGGACCACCTGGGGGAACGCGCCGATGGCCTCCCGGATGGTGTCGCCGCCCGGCGTCAGGACGCTGAAGGCGGTACCCGCGAAGGCCTCGGCCCCGGCGGCGGCCACGAGCTTGAGGGTGACGGTGGCGGCGTGGTGGCTGAGGGTCGCGTCGGTGACCTTGCCGTTCTCGACCTTGAGGTCGGCCCGCTGGATGGCGTTCGATTCCCCGTAGGTCGAGACCACGTGGTAGGTGCCCTCGGGCAGGCGCAGCAGCTCGCCGGCCTTGACGCCGCTGCGCACCAGGCGCCCCTCGGAATTGGTGCCGATGGGCACGAACACCGAGAACGCCACCTCGGCGGGCGGGATCTTCACGTCGCCGATGGCGCCCGAGAGCTTGAGGGCTCCGGCATTGACCCTGAGCCCGTCGGAGACCGGCACCCCCGCCATGGTGAGGCGCTTCGAGGCGCTGGCGAAACCGTACGTGACCGTGGCCACGTAGGCGCCGGGCGCCAGGGTGAAGGTCGGCTCGGCCGCCTCCGAGCGCGCGACGATGCCCGGCCGCACGCCGTCGGCGCGGTCCTCGTAGATGCGCCAGGCCAGCCCCGAGCGCATGGGCTTGTCGCTGCCGGCGAACATCGCCTTGAGGCTCAGGGCGGCGTCGGCCTGAGCCACGGGCGGCGGCAGCTCCGGCCCGGTGACGGAGGGGGTTGGCAGGTTCGGCCCGATCCGGTTGTGGAAGCCGCTCTCCTGGGCGCCGCCGGGCGTCGCCAGCAGGGCCGACAGTGCGACCGACAGTGCGGCGCCGAGCATCGGGCCCCTCGTCATGCGACCTCTCCCTTCGCGCATCCTTCGCGCGTCCGATCCGCATGCTCTGGAACCAGAGCGTGGCGACGGCATGACCGGCGTTCTCGGCCCGAGATCCATGCTAGATCACGCGCAGCACCGCAAGACTCCAACGGACTCCGCCTCATCCCTCCCAAAAGGTCTCGCAAAAGGTCTCGATGAACGCCACCCTCGATCTCCTGCGCACCCGCCGCTCCGTGCCCCCGATGCGCCTCGACGGCCCCGGCCCGGCGCCGGCCGAACTCGACGCGCTCCTCACGCTGGCCTCCCGGGTGCCTGACCACGGCAAGCTCGCGCCCTGGCGCTTCCTCGTCATCGCGGGCGAGGCGCGGGTGCGAATCGGCACCGTCATCGCCGACACCTACGCGGCCGACCATCCGGAGGCGGATTCCGGCCGGCTCGATCTGGAGCGGGCCCGCCTCGCCCACGCCCCCGTGGTGGTGGTGGTGGTGTCCCGCGCCGGGCCGCACGTGAAGATCCCCGAATGGGAGCAGGTGCTGTCGGCGGGCGCCGTGTGCATGAACCTCGTGGTCGCCGCCAACGCGGCGGGCTACGCCACGTCCTGGTTGACGGAATGGTACGCCTACGACCGGCGCGTCCTCGACGCCCTCGGGCTCGCCCCGAGCGAGAAGCTCGCGGGCTTCATCCACATCGGCCATCCCCAGGAGGTTCCGGGCGACCGGCCCCGGCCGGTGCTGTCCGACATCGTCACCCGGATCTGAGCCCCATGCATTACGATTCCGAGACCAAGGGCCTGCCGCACAATCCCCTGAAGGCCCTCGTCGCGCCCCGTCCCATCGGCTGGATCAGCGCGATGAACCGGGCCGGTGAAGTGAACCTGGCGCCCTATTCGTACTTCAACGCCGTGGCCTCGGGCCCCGACATGGTGATGTTCTCGTCCTCGGGCCGCAAGGACGCCATGACCTTCGCGGAGGAGGGCGGCGAGTTCGTGTGCAACTTCGCCACCTACGCCCTGCGGGAGGCCGTGAACGCCACCTCGGCCCCGCTGCCGCGCGGGCAGAGCGAGTTCGATTTCGCGGGTCTCACGCCAGTCCCATCGCGAAATGTGCGGCCGCCACGGGTGGGGGAATCGCCCGCCGCCATCGAGTGCAAGTGGGTGCAGACGGTGCCGCTGACGCCGCTCGGCGGCGGGGACGCGAACCACTTCCTGGTGATCGGGCAGGTGGTGTCGATCTACATCGACGACGCCTTCATCGTGGACGGCGTCGTCGACACCGGAGCGATGCGGCCGATCCTGCGCGCGGGCGCCTTCGACTACTTCACCGCCGAGCCGGAGACGCGCTTCTCCCTCGAGCGGCCGGCGGGCGGCGGGGGCCGGTAACTCGGCCCCGTCAGAGGAGGCGCCTCACCGCGTCAGGCCGCCCTCGCCCTGCGAGACGGCCACGTGGATGAGTTCGGCGAGCGTCCGCACGCCGAGCTTGTGCCGCAGGCTGGCGGAGGCGCCGATCACCGTGCGGTAGCTCACGGCGAGGCCGTCCGCGATGGTCTGGTAGGACTGGCCCCGGCCGAGCAGGGACAGGATCTGGAGTTCGCGGGCCGTGAGGTCGGCGAGCGGCGCCCGCTGCCCGGCGAGGCCCAGCACCGCGACGCGGGTGGCGAGGTCGTGGTCGAGGTAGCTCCGCCCGGCCCGCACGGTCTCGAACGCCGCGTGGAACTGCGCCGCCGGCACGTCCTTCAACACGTAGCCCGTGGCCCCGCTCTCCAGGGCACGCGACACGATCACGGGATCGTCGTGCATGCTGAAGGCGAGGATGCGGGTGTCGCGCTCCAGGGCGCGGATCTGGCGGATCAGCGACAGGCCCGCCAGCGCCCCCGTGCGGAAGGTGAGGTCGGCCACCACCATGCCGGGCCGCAGGCGGTGGAACAGGCGGTAGCCGCCGACGATGTCGGTGGCCTCGTGGACGGTCTCGACCCCGGCATCCTCCATGATGCGGCGGAAGCCCCGCAGGATCACCGGATGGTCGTCCACGATGAGGACGCTCGTCATCGCGCCGCCCCGGGAGCGGGGGTCGGGCCTGATCTGTCGTTCCCGTCGTGATCCCCGCCCCCCCTGTCGTCCCCGCTTCCTTGCGCGGCGTAGCGCTCCGTGAGGCGGGCCAGGGCGGTGGCCCGGTCGGCGCCCTGCCGGCGGGTGTTGTAGTATTGCTGGCACATCTCGCCGTAGAGCTGCTTGCGCGTGGTCACCGCCGCCACGGCCTCCAGGCCGTCGAGGAGGTCGGCATAGGGCTCGGGCGTGCCCGCCTCGACCAGCATCTGCCCGAGCTGCACCGTGCGGTTGGCCACCATGCGGGGATCCTCGATGAACGCGTCCTTGGCGCGGGCGAGGCTGTGGCGCAGGTGATCGGCCCCTGATCCGACCTCGGGCACCGGGCGGCCGAGTTCGCGGCTGGCGAGCCAGCGGGCCGGCTCCATGGCATCCGTCGGCGAGAGCCAGGGCGGGATGTCCGCATCCGATCTCGTCGCCACCACCGTCTGCTCCTCCGGCGCGCGCGACGCCTCCGCGGGCTCCTCCGGCTTGTCGCAGGCCGAGAGCCCGAGCACGAGGCAAAGAGCGAGCCGCCGGAAGGGCGCAGGCCGCCGCCGCTCCGTCATGGGATCTCCTTCGACATCAGAACGGCGAGGCCGCGCGGTCCCTCGCCGACGGGCAGCCGCGCCGTCTCCGCGAGGGTGGGAAGGTCGATCACCGAGACGGAATCCGAGAACCAGTTCGCCACGTAGGCCCTGTCCCCCGAGACCGCCACGCCCTCGGGATAGCGGCCCACGGGAATCGTCGCGACGGGCGTCAGGGCGGCGTCGAGGACCACGAGGGTGCCGGCCTGCTGGTTGGTGACCAGGATGCGCGCGCCGTCGCCGCTCACCGCGACGCCGTACGGCATGCCGCCGAGGGCCGCGCGCCCAACGATCGTCAGGGTGGCGGTGTCGATGGCGTGGAGGTCGCTGCTGCGCACGCATGCGACGTAGAGCCGGTCCTGCGCCGGGTTCAGCGCCAGGGCGAACGGTCCCTCGCCGACGGGCACGGTGGCGATCCGGGTCATGGTCGCGGTGTCGACCACGCTGACCTGACGGATCTCGCGGTCGGCGACGTAGAGGAGGCCGCGCGTGTCGAGGACGAGACCCGCCGGATCGCGCCCGACGCCGACGCTGCCCTCCACCGCACCCGTGGCGGTGGAGAGTCGCACCACGCGGGCCCCCGACCAGTCGCCGACGAACAGGCTCCGGCCATCCGGGGCCACGGCGACGCCGAAGGGCTGGCCCGCGAAGGGCAGGCGGGCCAGCACCGCGCCGCTCGGCCCGTCGACCACCGACACCGTATGGGTGTCCGAATGGGCGAGGTAGAGCCGCCCGTCCGGCCCCGCCGCCACCTGCGCCGGCCCCTTGCCCACAGGGATCGCCGCCCCCGACGGCGCCACCGGCGTCAGGGTGCCGCCCTCCTGGCTCACCGCGTAGACGGTTTGGGCCAAGCCCTTCTCCGCCAAGCCCTTCTCAGCCGAGCCCTTCTCCGCCAAGGCCGGGCCGGAGACCGCGCCGGCGAGGAGGGCCGCGAGGGCGAGCGTGGCGACCCGCCCGATCACTTGGCCTTGCCACCCTCGACCTTGGCCTTCAAACCCTTCAGACCATTGCCGAAATAGGCGTTCATCGCCGTCTTGCCTGCGGCGTCGCTCAGCTCCTCGGGCGGCTCGTTGCCGGTGTCGCCCCGGTAGAACCGGCCGAGCCACTCGACCTTGGAGCCGTCGCCGTCGGGCGTCACCGTCAGGGTGGCCGAGTAGGACGAGACCGGCAGGGCCTTCAGGTCGGCATCCGACAGGCGGTACGAGTAGGTGAAGGTCTTGTCGTTCATCTCGTCGAGGCCCTCGTCGAGGGTGCCGCCGTTCTTGAGGGTGACCTTGCGCCGTCCCCCGGCGGCGTTGCCGTCGACGGCCTCGCTCCTGGCGACGTCGGGGTGCCAGGTGTCGATGGCCGCGAAGGTGCCGACCACCTTCCACACCGCCTCGGGCTTGGCCGCGATGGTGACGGACTGGTCGACCTTCTGCGGCGTCGGGCCGTGGGCCAAAACGGGGGTGACCGGGGTGGCGAGGGCGAACAGGGCGAGGAACACGGTCGGGGCGACGAGGCGCATACGGATCAGGCCTTTTTCAGGGTGAGGGCGCGTGCGCGACCCGAGGGGAGGGCGCGCACCATGGGAAACAGGAAGGCGGCGAGGACGAGCGCCAGGGCGGCCCCGCCGAGGACGGGGCGCAGGTCGAGGCGGCCGGGCAGGGGGCGCGGGGTCGCGGCGGCACGGAGCGGAGCCGCCAGTCCGCCGGGGCCTTCGAGATGGACGTAGGCGAGGCCGGTCTCGCCCGCGAGGGTCTTCAGGTAGGGCTCGCGCACGGAGGAGAGGTGCTCGTTGCCCGTGGCGGCGACGCCGCCGAAGGGGGCGTTGCGCGGGTTGTAACCCTCGCGGCTCTCGGCATCGGCCGGGGGCGGGCCGAAGCGGTTCTCCTGCTGGACGTCGCCCGACCCGTAGAAGCCGATCTCGCGGCCGCGGTCGTTGTAGCGCGGGATCGGCGACAGGGCGTAGGCGCCGGCCCCCACGATGAGCCCGCGCACGGCGCCGGGCTTGCCCTCGAAGCGCGGCCCGCCCGTGCTGGGCAGGGGCGGCGCCTCCTGCCCGTCCGTGACGAAGAGGAGGTCGGTATCGAGGCTGGCCGCCATCTCCACGGCGCGGAACAGGCCGGCGGAGATGCGGCTGTCGCCCTCCCAGGCCATGCGCCAGTCGAGGGCCGCCAGGGCTCCGTCGAGGGGGGCGAAATCGGCGCAGACCTCGATGGGCGTGAACAGGAGGAACGGCCGGCGCTCGGTGAACAGGCCCAGCGCCACCTGCGAGCCGCAGGGCAGGGCGGTGACGAGGTCGCGCAGGGCCCCCCGCGCCGTGTCGAGGCGGCTCGCCGGCTTGCCGTCGGCGCTCGCGTAGTCGCGCACGTTCATGCTGCCGGTGATGTCGACCACGGCCAGCACCGAGACCCCGGTCCGGGTCAGCGGCACGGCCGGCAGCACGAGGGCGAGGACGACGAGGAAAGCCGCCCCGGCCAGGGCCTGGAACCGGCCGTCGCGCAGGTTGCGGGCGAGATGCACCCTCATGGTGCCCCCCTGGGGAGGCCCGGGACCTCGGTCCAGATCTGCTTCGGCTCGGCCTTCAGCTCGTCGCCGGTCTTGCGGTCGAATTCGGGAAAGTCGCGCAGGAGGCGCGAGGCGACGTCGAGGTTGAACTTGGCGTCCCAGAGGTCGGGCGCGTTCTGCAGGGCGCGCCGGTAATCCTGGCGCGCCAGGGTGATGAGGGGCCCGGCCGGGTCGAGGTCGCCGCGCTCCAGATGGGAGAAGGCCTGCCGCAGGCGGGTGTTGGCCAGCGCGTAGCGAGCGCGCGCCACCCGGTCGGTGTCGCCGGCCCGCGCGAGCGCCTCGACGAGGGGCTCGATCCCATCGGGCAGGCCGCGCCGGGCGAGGTGCTGGACCCGGGCGAGCAGCAGGGGGGCGGAGGCGTCCGTCCCCACGGGCACGTCGCGCCCGGCCTGCAGGGCACCGATCGCGGCGTTGTCGCGCGCCACCCGCCACGCCGCGACGCCGAACCCGAGGGCCGCGAGGCCGAGCAGCACCGGCAGGGCGAGGAGCAGGCGCGGCCGGGCACGCCGGAGGGTGTTGACGATGCGGGCGCGGAGGAGGGGGCCGGCGCGTTCGGTGGGGAAGGCGAGCGCCGTCATCGGGTGGCCTCCAAGGCGATAGGGCGCGTCTCCCTCTCCCCGCCAGGCGGGGAGAGGACCGCAGGCACCCCGTCGTGCCTGCGGTGAGCGAAGGCGAAGCCGAAGCGACGGTGAGGGGGTCTCGCCGGACGAGCCTCGGGCGGAGCGGCCTCCTCACCTTCGGCTGCCGCCTCGTTTCGGCCCCGGCAAGGGGTCCGAAACCCTCTCCCCGCAAGCGGGGCGAGGGGGATGCTCACGAGCGTCGTGAAACGATGCGGAGCCGGGTTCATGCGGCGATCCTTTCGGATGGAGCTTCGGCCGCCTGCGGAATGCCCCTACGCCCCCGCACATCCGCCTCCGCGAGCTTGCCCGCCACGAGGACGAGGAGCCCGAGCAGCGCCACCCCGAAGGCCACCCACGACAGGTCGCGGCGCGGGCGCTGCTCGGTGTAGGGGATGGGGTCGCGCTCCAGGGCCTCGATCTGTCGGATGGCGGCGGCCACCGCCTCGGGGCCCTCCGCCTCGAAGGCGCGGTAGGGCGTGCCGAGGCTCTTGAAGAACAGGTCGAGGTGGCGCTCGGGCGCCGCCTGGGGCGTGTCCTCCCCGGCGGGCTTGTCGGCGATGGAGGGCGAGCCCTTGGTGCGCAGGAACAGCCAGTAGAGGTTGGGCCGGATCTTCGCGAACTCGGCCCGCAGGGTGCCCTGGACGCGCGGATCGATCACCGCCGCACCGTCGGAGACGATGAGCAGCGCCCGCGAGACGGTCCCGCCCTGGGCCCCGAACTGGGACAGGCTCATGGCGAGGCCGCGGGCCACGTTGGTGTAGTCGAGGCCCGGCCGGTCGATGGCCCGGATGGCGGCGCGCACGGCCTCGTGCCGGTCGGTCATCGGCACCACCAGCATGGGGGCGGTGGAGAAGGCGGTCACGGCGAACTGGTCGTGGGCGCGGCTGCCGACGAAGTCGCCGAGCAGCCGGCGGGAGGCGGCGGCCTTCGATTCCTCGGCGCCGGACGGCTGACGCCCCGCGAAGGTCTCGTTCATGCTGCCCGAGCGGTCGACCAGGATCGACACCTGGGCGCCGATTCCGGTGCGGGTCACCGTCTCGCCCCGGCGATACGGGCCGGCGATGCCGACGACGAGGCCGGCGAGCGCCAGGAATCCGGCGAACCGCAGGGCCCAGCCGATGGCGCGCGAGAGCGGGTCGGCCGGGCCGGCGTCGAGGGCCGCCACCGGCACCACGCGCTGGGCCGACGCCCGGAACGGCAACAGGGCCAGCGGCAGCAGCCACAGGACCTGGGGGGTGTCGACGGCGAACCGGGACAGGGCTTCCATCGGGGTGGCGCCGCCCATCACGCCGCCCGCTCGGCGGCGGCGAGGCGCCGGGCCAGGGCTTCGAGCTGGGGCCAGGGCAGGGCGGCGCGGGCGGCGGCGGGGCCGGGACCGAAGAAGGCGAGGCGCGAGGCGGCGAGCAGGTCGCGCAAACCCGCCGCGTCCGGGCGGCAGGCGGGGTGGCGGGCGAGGAAGCCCGGCAGGTCGTCGGCCAGCACCCGGCGGCCGTCGGTGGCATCGAGGCCGCGATGGAGCGCGCGCAGGGCGTCCCCGTAGGCGGCGTCCGCGTCGGGGCTGCGCGCGAGGCGGCGCAGGCTGGCCAGAGCGGCGCCGAACGGGCGCCCGCGCCGGGCCCGGAACGGCCCCCAGGCCCGGTCGCGGGCGAGCGCCCCGAAGGCCAGGAGGGCGAGGGCCGCGACGCCTCCGGCCCGCCACCACAGGGGCTGTACATCGACGGCGGCGACGCGCCCGTCGGGCCGCATATAGTCGGCCGGGTTCTCGCGGGCGGGCGGCACCACCTCCCGTAGGGGTGAGATGGTGAACTGCCAGGCCGGAACCTGCGCCGTCGTGGTGGTGGCGCCATGCGCACTGGCGCTCTCGAAGGTCACGGCAAAGCCCGGGATCTCGAGGCCGCGGACGTCGAGGGCGGCATAGAAGTTCTGGTAGGTCAGAAAGATCCGCACCCGCCGGGCATCGCCCGCGACGGAGTCCTCGACGCGCAGGTCGCGCAGGTCGAGCCAGTAGGCCAGGGGGCCGGCTTGCGGCAGGGACGCCCTCTGGAGGGTGAAGCCCGCATCCACGACGATGTCGGCCTGCGCCCGCACGAGGTCGCCGAGGACGTAGCCGAAGGCGCGCGGCGCGCGAACCTCGACGGTGCGCACCTGAGCCTCGGCCGCGCCCGACACGGCGAGGAGGACCACCAGAACAGGGTTAAGACCGCGCATCACGTCCCGATGAGGTGGCGGGTGAGGGCGTCGGCCTCGAAGCGCCCTTCGAGGCGGAACGGCGGGCGGCCGTAGGTCATGGCGATGCGGCGCAGGGTGTCGGCGCGGGCCCGCTCGTGGGCGAGCCAGCGCCGGCGGAGCGCCGGGCGCATGAACACCGTGCGGCGCCCGGCGCCCTCGAGGTCGTTGAGTTCCATCAGGCCCCAGGCGGGCAGATCCTCGTCCTCGGAGGCGTCGGCCAGCACCACGGGCACGATGTCGTGGCGGGCGAGGGAGGCGAAGACCTCGGCGACGAGGGCCTCGGGCCAGCGGAAATCCGAGACCACGAACACGATCTTGGGGCGTCCGACGAGGCGGCGGGCGGCTTCGCGCATGCCGTCGGCCCGCGCGCCGGTGCAGTGTGCGTCGAGCAGGCGGGCCCGGACGGAGGCGCCGATCCCGCGCCGGCGGGTGGCGGGCATCGACACGTCCTCCCGCAAGGTCCCGTCACAGCCCATGAGGCCGAAGCCGTCGCCGATGCGGGTGGCCGACGCCGCGAGCCCCCCGCACAGGGCGGCGGCGAGCGCCATCCGGTCGGCCGCGCCGCGGTAGCGCATGGAGGCGGAGAGATCGACGAGGGCCCAGACTTCGATGGCCGTTCGGCTCTCGAAGCGGCGCACATGGGTGCCCTCGAACGGATCCCGCAGGGTGGCGCGCACGTCGATGCGGCGGGCATCCGGCATGCGCAGGAACGGCACCTGATCGCGGAAGGTGCCGAGCCCCCCGGCGTCGCGGCCGCGATGGGCACCCACCGCCGTCCCGGGCACCCGCCCGCGCGGCCGGTAGACGATGTCGGCCTCCGGGCCGGCATCGGCCGGCGCGGCATCGGCCGGCGCCGCATCCAGCACCGTCATGGGGCCGGCACCGTGTCGAACACGGTGCGGCAGAGCTCGGGCACGAGGGTGGCGCGGCGCATCTCGTAGACCGGTTCGAGGAAGACGCGGTGGGCCATCACCTCGGGGAACACGGCGCGGATGTCCTCGGGCACCAGCCATTCCCGGCCCTCCAGCCAAGCGCGGACCTTGGCGGCGCGCACGAGGAAGGCGACGCCGCGCGGCGAGGCCCCGCCCTGCACCAGGGCCTCCATGTCGATGCCGGGGAGCCGGATGCCGGCGGAGCCCGGCCGCACCAGGGCCTCCCACAGGCCGACGACGTAGGTTTCGATGGCTGGGCTCGCCTGGATGCCGTGCTGGATCGCGCGGGCGATGCCGGGGATCGCCGCGTGATCGAGAACGTCGGCGTCGATGCCCGCGATGAGGGTGTCGGTGTCGTGGAAGCGCGGATCGAACACCAGGGCGCGGCGGCTCTCGGCGTCGCGCGGGGCCTCCATCCCGATCTCCATGAGGAAGCGGTCGCGGGCGGCGGCCGGCAGCTCGAAGGTCTCCTCGCGCTCGACGCGGTTGCGGTCGGCGAAGACCTGCAGGTTGGGGAAATGGTACTCGCGGTTGAACGCGGTCAGGCTGCGCTCGGCCATGAGGCGCAGGAGCAGGGCATGCACCTGGGGCCGGGCGCGGTTGATCTCGTTGAAGAAGAAGATCGACAGGTCCTCGGCCCGGCGCAGCACCGGTCCGGGCTCGACGCGGGGGCGCCCGTCCTCGGCGAGGTAGGTGTGGTAGATCAGGTCGGTGGGCATCATGTCGACGGTGCCCTCGACGCGCTCGTAGGCGCCGCCCAGCGCCCGGGCGACGGCCCGCAGCAGGGTGGTCTTGCCGACGCCGACATCGCCCTCCAGCAGAACGTGGCCGCGGGCGAAGATCGCGATGGTGAGGAGGCGGATCGCCCGCGCCTGGCCGACCACGGCGCCGCCCACGGCCCGCTCGAACCGGCCGGCGGCCTCGCGCCAATCGGTGAGCATCGCGTCGCCGGGGCGGGTCTCGTTCATCACGCGGGGGCCTTGGTTTACTTTATGAGAAGCGGGTGCACGGCATCCAAGGGGTGGAACCTCGACGGGGTCTACGAGCGCCCCCCTCGCTTCGGCTTCGCCTCTCGCTCACCGCGAACACGGCAGGGTGTCTGCGGTCCTCTCCCCGCAAGCGGGGAGAGGGGTCGGCGCGCCAGTCGCGGATAGGCAAGGGCGCGTCGTGGCTTCAGTTCGCCGACAGCTTGGTGACGTCGTATTCGAACTTGCCGGACTTCTTCGCGGCCTCGATGCGACGGGCGTTGCGCTCTTCCATGCCCTTGATCGACTCGGACTGCTTGTTGAGTTCCTTCGGATCGTGCTTGGGATCGTACTTCGAGCCGGCGATCTTCTCGGGGAAGCCGGGCTTGGGCTCCCAGCAATTGCCGGCGGCCTTGCACTTGGTGCCGTCGTAGGCCATCGCCGGGGCAGCGAGCACCGCGCCGGCCAAAACCGCGCCAGTCCCCAGCGCCACCGCAAAAATGAACGTCCGCATGTTCGTCTCCTCCGTTTATGGTTGGCGCGGCGCGTGGGCCGCTCATCGTTCACCGCGCGGTCGAGGCGCGGCGTGGCTTCCCAGGGACGCTAGTTCTCCAGCGGCTTGCACTGGCCCTTCACGTCCGTGGGGAAGGTCTCACCCTGCTTGTAGGGGGTGTAAGTCTTCTTCTGGTCCGCACTGAGCCAGACCGCATCCTTCACCGGGCCGGTATAGAGATGGCGGATCCAGGCGATGGTCTGCAGCATCTCGTCGGGGGTGAGGTTCTCGTTGTGCGGACCCATCATGCCGTTGGCGCCGCCGAAGATGGTGGCGAACAGGCCGGTATCCTCGGTGTTGGACGGGTAGGTCCAGTAATTGTCGTTCAGGCCGGGCCCGAGCTTACCCTCGGCCAGATGCCCGTGACAGCCCGAGCACGAGGTGGCGAACAGGGACTCGCCGTTGCGCAGGCAGGACTTGTCGTCGATGTAGAGGTTCTTGCCGGTCTGGAAGAACTCCTTCACGGCCGGCGTGTCGCGGCCGCCCTCCTTGCCCTGGGAGACGTCGAGCTGCTCGCCCGTCACGGTGTTGCGGAACACGAACCCGCTCTGCGGGCCGGAGGCCGGCTGCGCGAGGGCGGACAGCCCGGCGGCCGCGAAGCCGAGGCCGACGAATCCGGCCAGAAGGCCTTTGAGATGACGCATGAAATCGCTCTGATGGGGTTCTCCGACCGACCGGTCGGGTTCTGGGCGGGCCGCCCCTGCGAGCGGCCCGGGGCTGGCGCGGATCAGTTCGAAGCGACGGAGAGGGGCACCCCTTCCTGCTTCAGGATCGCCTCGATCTGGGGCTTCGCCTTCGCGATCCCGGCATCGAGGGCGGCCTTCAGGGCGGTGTCGTCCCGGCGCACGCCCATGGACTGGTCGAAGCTCTGGGGCATCTTCTGGCCGTCGCTGCGCACGGTGTCGTCGGGCACCGGCGTCACCCGGAGCGGCGTGCTCGAATCCTTGACGTAGCGGGCCACATCGGGCCCGAAGGCCACGGCGACGTCGGCCTTGCCGCCGGCGACTTCGCTGATCATCCGGGCCGGGTCGATCTGCGTATACTGGTTGCGCGGGGCGCGAAAATTCACCAGCGAGTAGAGGTAGGCCATGTCCTCCTCGTAGCGGCCGATATCCTTCAGCATCGCCTCGCCGGGGGTGCCGAAGCCGACCACCATGTGGTCGACGCTCTTCAGGCGCGGGTCGGCCCAGGACTTGATGTCGAGGTCGCGGTCGGCGCGGGTGATGAAGACGTAGCCGCTGCGATAGTACGGCTTGGAGACGAGGACGCGCGGGTCGTCGCTGTCGAGGCCGACCACCACGTCGCAGAGCTTCTTGTCGAGCCCGTCGCGGACGAGGTAGATCGCCGGCTTCTCGGACCAGACGAACTGGACCTTGCGGTCCATGGCTTCGGCCACGGCGCTCGCGATCCGGTTCTCGAGGCCCGATCCGTCCTTGATGGAGAGGGGCGGCTGCACCGCCGCGCAGACGCGAAGGGTCTTGTCGTCGGCGGGGGCCGAGGCTTTCACGTCCTCGGCCGCATGAACGGAGGACACGAAACCCAGCGCCAGGAGCGCGCCGGCCGAGAGCGAGGCGGCCAGCGCCGCGCGGCGACGTCCGGTGACGAGCGACATGGGGGACATCCGTTGTTCGGTTGTTTTCTGGGCTGCGCGACGGCGGCATATCTCGGGTCAGGACATGGCGTGTCCTCCCGTTGGCCTTCGCGCGCGAAATCTCAGGGCGGGGCGAACCCCGCCGGCCTTGAGGCCGGCGGAGTCCTCTGTTGGTCTAGAGACTTACTTCTTGGCGGCGGTCTGGTACTCGCCGACGTTCGGATCGTCGTACGGACCCTTGCCGTTCAGGGAGAACACCATCACGCCGCCACCCATCTGGGTGTAGTTGGCGAGCTTCTTGAAGGCGCCCACCGCGCCGAGGCCGGCGGTCGGATCCTGCAGGTCGAACACCAGGCCGACGCCCGGCCATCCGCCGACGCCGTAGTAGATGGCGACGAACTGATCGCCCTTGTGGCTGTAGGTCATCGGGTAACCGATGGCGCCCGACGGCAGCTTGAACTTCCACAGAAGGTCGCCGTTGTCGGCGTTGCGCGCCTTGATGTAGCCGTCCAGGGTTCCGTAGAACACGAGGTCGCCGGCGGTGGCCATCGTTCCGCCCCACACGGCGAAACGCTCCATCTTGTCCCACTTATACTCGCCCGTGATGGCGTTGTAGGCCTTGATCTGGCCGAGACCCTCGTAGTTCTGACGGTCACCCTTCGGGCCGGGGTACATGTTCAGCGTCGCACCGACGAAGAACTGACCTGCGCGGTACGGAAGCATGAAGGGCTCCCAGTCCATGCAGATGTGGTTGATGCCCATGTAGAAGAGCTTGCGCTCCGGATCATAGGAATCGTGGCCCTGGTTGTGATAGCCCATCGCCGAGGGGCAGACGTCCTTGGCGAGGTGGTCCATCCGGGTGCCGTACTCGGGATCGCGCACCGGCTGGCCGGTCTTCAGGTCGACGGACTTGAAGACGTTGACGGTGTCGTCGATCTTGTTGGCCGAGACGAGCGAACCGTCGGTCCGGTCGAGGGTATAGACGATGCCGTTGCGGTCCGGATGGGTGAGGAGCTTGCGATCCTTGCCGTCCTTGTCCTTCTGGTTCGACAGCATCATCACGTTGACGCCGGCGTAATCCCACTCGTCGTGCGGGGTCTTCTGGTAGCCGAACTTGGCTTCACCCGTATCGGCGTCGCGGCCGAAGATGGTCATCGTCCACTTGTTGTCGCCGGGACGCATGGTCTCGTTCCACGGCGCCGGGTTGCCGGTGCCGAAGTAGATCAGGTTGGTGCCGGGATCGTAGGCGTACCAGCCCCAGTTGGTGCCGCCGCCGATCTTCCAGGCATCGCCCTCCCAGGTGGAGGTGCCCAGACCCTTCTGGCCGTAATGGGCGTTCTTCACGTTGAAGTCGGGCCCAAGCAGCAGGTCCTTGTCGGGACCCGTGGCGTAGGCGCGCCACACCTGGGCACCGGTCTTCACGTCGTAGGCGGTGAGGTAGCCGCGCACGCCGAGCTCGGCGCCGGACGACCCGATGATCACCTTGTCCTTCACCACGTAGGGGGCGATGGTCAGGGTCGAGCCCATCTTGATGTCGGAGTTCTCGACCTTCCACACCGTCTCGCCGGTCTCGGCGTTCAAGGCGGCGACGTTGCCGTCGAGCTGCGTCTTCAGGATGAGGGACGGCACCTTGCCGTCACCCGGCCAGTAGGCGAGGCCGCGGTTCACGAGATCGCAGCACGCGACCGCACGGGCGGCCGGGTTCTGCTTCGGCTTGTCCTGCCAGAGGATCAGGCCCGGATCGTCGAGGCCGAGGGCGAAGGTGTTGTTCGGGAAAGACGTGTGGATGTACATCTTGCCGTCGACGACCAGGGGCGCGCCCTCGTGACCGTTGAGCAGGCCGGTGGAGAACGTCCACGCCGGCTTCAACTGCTTGACGTTGTCGCGGTTGATCTGCTTGAGCTTGCTGTAGTTGTCCGAGTCGTAGTTCTTGCCCGGCATGATCCAGTTTTCGTCGCTCTTCGACATCTCGACGAGCTTGTCGTTGGCGGCCGCGCTGGTGGCCATCCCGATGGGCGCCAGGGCCATCACGGCCAGCACCGACACGGAACTCAAGTACCTCATCATCGTGCGTCTCCTCAGCTGCCGCCCCGTCTATCGACCCTGCGGTCGCGCGTGGCTGTTTCTCCCGCCGTTTCGGAACATTGGCGCCGCCGCTCTTAGAAGAACCGCCGCCCTCTTAAGCTTTTATCAGACTATCTAAGTCTTATAAGAAGCTTATTACTGTTCCTTCAGCCCTTATTTCTAGCCATCTTCATGCAGCAAAGTCTCTAGACGATCCGACATTTCTAGCCGGGCAACTTCGGCAAGTTCAGCATGAGGATCGCGCAGCGGCGTCCCGACGCTTGACCGTCCCCCTGGCGCATCGCACGACTGTCGCAACGGCCCGGGCGAACGGGCCGATCAGGGGGGCGAGGGCCGATGGCGCCGAGGGCTTGGCGGACCTGGACGTGGCGCATCCGGACGTGGCGCATCCGGGCTGCACGGAGACGCGGGATCGCGGGTGCTCCGGTCGGGGCGGCCCGCCGCATCGCCGCGCTGATGCCCTGGGCGGTGCTGCTGCTCGGTGTCTTGCCCGGTGTCTTGCCCGGTGTCTTGCCTGGTGTCTTGCGGGTGGAGGCCCAGGACCTCGCCGCCCTCTATCCCCGGGACGGGCGCCGGGACCTCACGGGCGCGGACATCGACCGCTATCCCGGGGCGGGCGTGCTGTTCTGCCACGGGCCGGACGGCATTCCCCGCAAGGCCGCCGCCGCCTGGCTCATCGGAGACCCCTCTGTGGTGGTGCTCAACGCCCACAACTTCCGCAACCGCCGCCTCGAGACCACGCGGGAGGTGGCCGATTGCTTCTTCCAGATCGGCGGCCGCAACTACGATTTCGTGCCGGGCAGCATCCAGCTCGGGGCGGTGCCGGCCTCGCAGGCGCTCCACATCACCGACGACTGGGCGATCCTGCGCCTGGTCCGGCCCGCCGAGGGCGTGCGGCCCCAGCCGATGCCGGCGGCGCCGGACTTGGGGGAGGGGCCGATGCGGCTG
Source organism: Methylobacterium sp. Leaf102 (assembly GCF_001422425.1). NCBI lineage: Bacteria > Pseudomonadati > Pseudomonadota > Alphaproteobacteria > Hyphomicrobiales > Methylobacteriaceae > Methylobacterium > Methylobacterium sp. Leaf102. Next base: position 37,952 of record NZ_LMMX01000006.1, read on the forward strand.
CCCATCGTCATGGTCTCGCCCGGCGGACACGAGAATTACCGCGGGCCGGCGAGCCTCGAAGCCTGCGCCGTCCGGCAGGTCGATCCGCCGAGCGAGGGCGGCATCCGGCGCCTGCGCCACGATTGCAACGACGGCTTCGGCGGCTCGGGCTCGGGCCTGTTCGACGAGGCCGGGCGCCTCGTGGCCATGCAGAGCGCCTCCCTGTCCATGAACGCCCGCAAGCCGTTCGACATCGAGTTCCACTACGGCTCGGCCCTGGCCTTCGAGGGCGAGCTTCTCGCCGCCCTGCGCAAGGCGGTGGCGGCCCCCTGACGGTCCTGCGCCCTCAGCGCCGCCGGCCGAGGCGCTCGGCGATGGCGATGCCGCCGATGACGAGGGCCAGCGCCAGGGCGTCGTTCCAGCGGAAGGGCTCGCCGACGAGGAGGATGGCGAGGCCCGCGCCGAAGATCGGCACGAGGTTGACGAACAGGCCGGCCCGGTTCGGGCCGATGAGCTCGACCCCGCGCATGAAGGCGAGCTGGGCGACGAGGCTCGGGCCGAGCGCCACGAACGCGACGATGAGCCAGCCCGTCGGCGTCGGCCAGACCGTGTGGCCGAGCGCCCATTCGGCGGCGAGCGGAGGCAGGGCGGTGAGGAAGGCGGCGAGCGCCATGGCGGTGAAGAAGGTCAGGCCCGAGACCTTCGGGCGCGCGGAGAGCGCGACGGTGTAGCCGGCATAGAACAGGCAGGCGCCGAGCATGAGCACGTCGCCGCGGTTGAACCCGAAATGGGTGAGGACGCGCCAGTCGCCGTGGGTGGCGGCCACCATCGCCCCGGCGAGGGTCACGGCGACGCCGAGCGCCTGCGCCCCGGTCACGGCCACCCGGTGGACGGCGTAGTTGATGAGGATGACGAGCACGGGGATCGCCCCCTGGAACAGGGCGATGTTGATCCCCGTGGTGAACCCGCCGGCGGCGTAGAACAGGCTCGCGTAGAGGGTGTAGCCGCACGCCCCCATGAGCAGCACGTAGGCCCAGTGGGGCTTGAGCCGCCCCCATTCGGCGACGAGCCCGGGCCGGGCCGGCAGCGCCAGGACGACGCAGACGATGGCCCAGCGCAGGCAGGTGAGCACCTGCGGCGAAACCTCGCCCACCGCCCATTTGCCCGCCACCACGTTGCCGCCCCACAGCAGCATGGTGCCGACGAGGAGCGGGTAGGCGGAAAGGGGCGCCGGACGGTGCGGGGCAGGGGAGGCGGGGGGTGTCACGCTCACGGAACCGGGGGTGTCTCCATTGGCCGGCCCCCTCTTCCCCCGCTCCGGCCGCGCGGACAAGGGTGGCGCACGCATGGCGGGGCCGGTCACTTCGGGGCCGGTCACTCCGGGTCCAATCCCGCCGGGTCCAATCCCGCCGGGTCCAATCCCGGCGGGTCCGATCCCGCACCCTCTCGAGCCAGAAGCGCGGCCTTGCGCGCCACGCCCCAGCGGTAGCCGGAGAGCGCGCCGTCGGTGCGCAAAACCCGATGGCAGGGGATCGCCACGGCGTGGGCGTTGGCGGCGCAGGCCAGCGCCACGGCCCGCACGGCGGTGGGCCGGCCGATGGCTCGGGCGATGTCCGCGTAGGTCGCCGTGCGCCCCGGCGGGATCGCGCGCAGGGCCGCCCACACCCGCTGCTGGAAAGCCGTGCCGCCGATGTCCAGCGGCAGGGGGAGGCCGCCCTGCGGGGCCGCCACGAAAGCCACGATCGCGGCGAGCCACGCGGCGAAGTCCGCATCCGCCCCGGTGATGTCGGCGCGGGGGAAGCGCACCCGCAGATCCTGCGCCAGGGTCTCGGGATCGTCGCCGAGGAGAATGGCGCAGAGGCCCCGCTCGGTGGCCGCCGCCAGGACGAAACCCAGGGCGCAGGCCGCCACGGCGAAGCGGATCGCGACCCCGGCCCCGCCTTTCCGAAAGACGCCGGGCGTCATGCCGAGGTGCTGGCCGGCGGCGGCGTAGAATCGGCCCGCCGTGCCGTAGCCCGCCGCATAGGCCGCCTCCGTCACGGTGCCGGCCGCGGGCAGGGCAGCGGCGAGGCGCTCGGCCCGCACGGCCCCGGCATAGGCCTTCGGGGTCACGCCGGTGATGGCCTTGAAGACGCGGTGGAAGTGGAACGGGCTCAAGCCCGCCGCCCGGGCGAGCGCCGCGAGGGCAGGGGGCTCCACCGCCTCACCGATGCGGCGACAGGCGCGGGCCACGGCCTCGGCGTGACGCTCCGCCCGGGGCGGATCGTCCGGGCGGCAGCGCAGGCAGGGGCGGAACCCCGCCGCGCGGGCCGCCGCCGGGGTGGCGTGGACGCTCACGTTGTCCCGGCGCGGGGTGCGGGCACCGCAGCCCGGCCGGCAATACACCCCGGTGGTATGCACGGCGTAGACGAAGCGCCCCTCGGCCGCCGGATCGCGGGCGGCGACGGCGGCCCAGCACGCGTCGTCGATGGCGGCCGGGGCATCGTCCGGGGGAGCGGGGAGGGAGCGGCTGGGAACGGGACCGGTCATGCCCCTACCCTGGCGCCTTCGGGCCGGGGGCGCATCCCGGTTCTTGCTGCCGAATTCCGCTCCGGTCGCCCTCGCTCGCCCAGAGGTGGAGCACGGCGTAGGACCGCCACGGCCGCCACGCCTGCGATCGGGCCAGCAGACCGGCGGGGCTCGGCCGCCCGCCCCCGTCGTCGAGGGCGCGCAGGAGGGCGAGGTCGCCCGCCGGCAGGGCGTCGGGCGCGCGCAGGGCCCGGAGCGCGATGTACTGCGCCGTCCAGTCGCCGATGCCGCGCAGGCGCCTGAGGGCGGCGACGACCGCCTCGGGCGGCTGGCCCGGCGCCAGCAGGCCGGGCGCCTCCGCCACGGCCGCCGCCAGGGTCCGGACCGCCTACCCCGGGCCCGCGGCATGCCGAGGGCTGCCGCGATGTCGGCCCCCGCCAGCCGCTCCGGCGTCGGGAAGACGTGACTCAAGGGAAGGACGTGGCTCGAGGGAAGGACGTGGCTCGGGCCCGGCGGGTCGGTGGGGTCCGTGAGCGGCGCGCCGAAGGCGGCCACCAGCCGGCCGGCGAGGCGGGTCGCCGCCGCCACGGAGACCTGCTGGCCGAGGATGGCGCGCACGGCCAGTTCGAACCCGTCCCACGCGCCGGGCGCGCGCAGGCCCGGCCGGGCCGCGACGAGACGCGCCAGACGGGGATCTTCCGCGAGGCCCATGCGGATCGCCGCCGGATCGGCATCGCAGTCGAACATCGGCCGAAGGCGGGCCATGACCGCCGGCACGGCACCGGGGTCGGGATGCCGAATCCGCGCCACCAGGACGTCGCCCTCGCCCGGGCCGAGGGTGACGTCGCCGTGCCGTCCGTACAGGTCGGTGGTCCGGCGATAAGCCTCCGGCGTGACCGCCTCCACGCCCGGGATGGCACGGGCGGCGAGGTAGTCGCGGATCGCCGGCCAGTCGTAGGGCGGGGTGTAGGGCAGGGCGACGGACGGCACGGCGGGGCGGACCTCGAAACTTGGCCCTCGAAACCGCGCCGACACTACCCGAAGTCGCCCCAAGGCGCTTTCCCACCTTCCGAACGCCGTTCGCATAAGATATATTATGGAACTATGCCTCGGAGAATCGGGGGCAGGGGGCCTTCGTACCCCAGGCGTCCCGACCCGATCGGCGGGCTCCTCGACCCGTGAACGTTGAATTCATTCTGTCCGCCGACTTCGGCGCATAACCCGAACAATCCTGTCCGGTTGTGGCACAGGAGGCGCTAAACGCCCTCGCCTTCGTCATAATCCCGGCTCACAAGGGGTGCTACACGGCTGCACCGCCCCGGGCGCAGACCGTTACCGAAGCGAATGTGATGCCGATCCCCGCACGCCTTCCCGTCATCCCGATGCTCGGCCTCGCCCTGGTGGCGCTCTGTGCGCCGGCCCGGTCCGAGCCCGTTCCCGTGCATGCGGTCCATGCCGGACTGGACGCGGAGACCGCGATCCCGCAGCCCAAGACGGTGCGTCCCGCGCTTCACGCCCGCACCCTGGCGCGTCTGCCGCGCCTCGCCGGCCTCGTGGCCAAGGGGGCGGATATCCGCATCGTGGCGTTCGGCTCGTCCTCGACGGAGGGCATCGGCGCCACCTCCCCGGCCGCGACCTATCCGGCGCAGCTGCAGGAGGATCTCGAGTCGCGGCTCGACAAGGCCGCCTCGGACCACCAGTTCGTCACCGTGCTCAACCGGGGCAAGGGCGGCGACGATGCCGAGGCCATGGCCCGGCGCCTGGAACGCGACGTGCTGGCCGACAAGCCCGATCTCGTGATCTGGCAGACGGGCAGCAACGACCCGATGACCGGCGTCAGCGTGGAGCGCTTCGCCGAACTGACCCGGGCCGGCATCCTGGCGATCCGCGCCACGGGGGCGGACGTGATCCTCATGGACCAGCAATGGTGCAAGCGCCTGTCCGGCACCGCCGGATCGGAGCTCTACGGCACCGCCCTGCACGCCGTCGCCAGCGAACTCGACGTTCCGGTGATCCGGCGCAACGCCATGATGCGCGCCTGGGTGGCCAAGGGCCTGCTCACGCCCACCCAGATGATCGGCCCCGACGGCCTCCACATGACCGATGCGGGCTACAACCATCTCGCCAAGGCGGCGATGACGCAGATCCTGGTGAGTGCCGGCCTGCCGGACGAGACTCCGGCCCGCAACTGATCCCGGACCGCCCTCCTCCGCCGCCGCTCACACGTCCACGGTCACCCGCAAGCCGTCATACGCCGGCACCACGTGCGGCGGGAGCTTGCGCGCCAGGGTGGCGTAGTCGAGGTCGGTGTGGAGGTTGGTGAGGATGGCGCGGCGGGGCCGCACCGTCTCGATGAGGGCGAGGGCGTCCGAGACCGAGTAGTGCGTCGGGTGCGGCGTCTCCCGCAGGGCGTCGATGATCAGCAGGTCGAGACCGTGCAGGTGCGCCTGGGACCCCGCCGGCATCAGGCTGACATCGGGCGCGTAGGCCGCCGGGCCGAACCGGAATCCGAGCGCCGCCTCGTTGCCGTGCTCCATGGCGAAGGGCAGGGCCGTCACCGCGCCGCCCGCCCCGCCGACCTCCACCGTCTCGCCCGGGACGAGATCGTTCATGTCGAGGATCGGCGGATACTCGCTGCCCGGCGGGGTCTCGAAGCAGTAGCCGAAGCGACGCTCCAGGAGCGCCCGGGTGAGGGCGTCGGCATAGACCGGAATGCGCCGGCGCATGTGGAGCACGAGGGGCCGGACGTCGTCGATGCCGTGGGTGTGGTCGGCATGTGCGTGGGTGAACAGCACCGCGTCGAGATGCGTCACCCCCGCGCCGATGAGCTGCTCGCGCAGGTCCGGCGCGGTGTCGACGAGGACGCTGGTGCGCCCGGTCTCCGGGCCGCGCTCGACGAGGAGCGAGCAGCGCCGCCGCCGGTTCTTCGGCTCGGCCGGATCGCAGGCGCCCCAGCCATAGGCGACCCGGGGCACGCCGCCGGACGAGCCGCAGCCGAGGATCGTCACCGTCAAGGAACCCATCGCCACCTCCGCTGCCGTTGGTATCGGAGGGGGGAGGGGCATGTCACGCCCCCCTCGCCTGTCCCCTGCCCGCTCAGGCGGCGGCCTTGTGGAACAGGCGGTGGAAGTTCGCGGTGGTGAGCGCCGCGAAGGCGTCGAACTCCATCTCCAGGGTCTTGGCCAGGGCCCGCGCCGTGTCGGCGGTGTAGGCCGGCTCGTTGGTGCGGCCCCGGTGCGGCTCGGGCGCCAGGAACGGCGCGTCGGTCTCCACCAGCAGGCGGTCGCGCGGCACCTTGAGGGCGATGGCGCGCAGCTCGTGCGAGCGCCGGAAGGTGACGATGCCGGAGAACGACACGGAGAGGCCGAGATCGACCCCGACCTCGGCGAGGCGGGCGCCCGACGAGAAGCAGTGCAGCACCGCCTTGAAGGCCCCCTGCCCCATCTCGTCGACGAGGATCGCCTCCATCTCGGCATCGGCGTCGCGGGAATGGATCACCAGGGGCAGGCCGGTCTCGCGCGCCGCCGCGATGTGGCGGCGGAACACCCGCTCCTGCACGGCCTCCGGCGCGGCGTTGTCGTAGTGGAAGTCGAGGCCGGATTCGCCGATGCCGACGCAGCGCGGATGCCGGCTCAGGGCCACGATCGTCTCCGTCGGCACGTCGGGCTCGTCCCCGGCCCCGTCCGGGTGGGTGCCGATGGTGTGCCAGATCTCGGGATGGGCCTCGGAGATCGCCGCGTAGGTCTCCGCCTTCGCGACCCTGGTCGAGATGGTGACCATGCGGGTCACCCCCGCTGCGCGCGCGCGGGCGATGACGCCCGGCAGGTCCTCGGCGAAGTTGGGGAAATCGAGGTGGCAGTGACTGTCGACCAGCATCGTTGCTCAGGGTTTCTTTGCGGACGGAAATGCGACGGGCGCAACTGTTTCCCAGAAGCCTACGGGAATCACACCAGCGTCCGGATCGGCCGCGGCGCGGCTGGCGGCTTCCTCGTCGCTCAGCGCGTTGTAGGCCGAGCTGAGGGGCTCGACAGGCAACATCGCATCGAGGCTATCGAACCTCACGATCTCGAGCCTGGATGGACACGTGATGCCGAAGCTGTTTGATCGCTTCGGATAAAGCGGTCGCGGCAGGCTCCCTCTCCTTCCATGGGAGGGGGCCCGCGCGAAACCTCATCCTGGAACGGCGGCCTCGACCCCCGCATCACCCCACACTGGCCGCCGGCTCGACGAAGCGCGGGAACAGCCCGACGGGGGCGGGGAGCGGCGTGCCGGGCACGAGGCGACCGCCCTCCCCCACATGGGCGAGCTGGCGTTGGTCGCCCGGAACGGCCAGCAGGTCGAGGAGCTTCCCCGCCGAATCCGGCATGAACGGCTGCACCAGGATGGCGATGGCCCGCAGGGTCTCGGCCACCACGTAGAGGGAGGCGGCCATGCGGGCCGGGTCGGTCTTGCGCAGGACCCAGGGCTTCTGGGCGTCGAAATAGCGGTCCGAGGCCGTCACCACCGCCCAGATCTCGGTGAGCGCCGTGTGGAGCGCGAGCCGGTCCATGGCATCGCGCACGGCGCCCGGCAGGGCGTCGGCCAGGGCCAGGAGCGCCCGGTCGTCCTCGGTGAGGTCGCCGTGCTCCGGGACCAATCCCGAAACGTTCTTGGCGATCATCGAGAGCGAGCGCTGGGCGAGGTTGCCGAGCCCGTTGGACAGGTCCGCCGTTGTGCGGGTGACGATGGCCTCGTGGGAGTAGTTGCCGTCGCCGCCGAAGGGTACCTCCCGTAGGACGAAGTGGCGCACGGGGTCGACGCCGTAGGTGGCGATGAGGTCCATGGGGTCGACGACGTTGCCCAGCGACTTCGACATCTTCTCGCCCTTGGAGAGCAGGAAGCCGTGACCGAAGACGCGCTTAGGCAGCGGCAGTCCGGCCGACATCAGGAAGGCCGGCCAGTACACCGCGTGGAAGCGGACGATGTCCTTGCCGATGACGTGTAGGTCCATGGGCCAGAACTTCTTGCGCGCGTCCGCCTCGTCCGGGAAGCCCGTGACCGTGAGGTAGTTCGTGAGCGCGTCGACCCAGACGTACATGACGTGGTCGGGATGCCCCGGCACCGGCACGCCCCAGTCGAAGTTCGTGCGGCTCACGGAGAAGTCCTTGAGGCCGGAGCGTACGAAGCTCGCCACCTCGTTGCGCCGGGTCTCCGGGCCGATGAAATCGGGCTGGGATTCGTAGAGGGCCAGCAGCCGGTCCCCATAGGCCGAGAGGCGGAACAGGAAGTTCTCCTCCTCCATCCAGGTCACGGGCGTGCCGGTCTCGCGCGACCGGCGCTCCCCGTCGGGGCCGATCTCGGTCTCGTCCTCGGCGTAGTAGGCCTCGTCGCGCACGGAGTACCAGCCGGAATACTTCGACAGGTAGATATCGCCGTTGGCCTCCATCCGGCGCCAGAGTTCCTGCGCGGCGGCGTAGTGCACGGGCTCGGTGGTGCGGATGAAGCGGTCGTGCGAGCAGTTGAGGGCCTTGACCATGGTCTCGAACAGGCCGGCCATGCTGTCGGCGAGGGCCCGCGGCGACAGCCCGGCCTTGGCGGCGGCCTGCTGGATCTTGAGACCGTGCTCGTCGGTGCCCGTGGAGAACAGCACCTCGTAGCCGTCGAGGCGCTTGAAGCGCGCGATGGCGTCCGTGGCGATCGACTCGTAGGCGTGGCCGATATGCGGGGCGCCGTTGGGGTAGGAGATCGCGGTGGTGAGGCCGAAGGTTTTTTCGGAGGCCGGGTCGGTCACGTCGAAGTATCCCCGGAGGCTGGGTTCATGGGATCACAGGACGAAGACTCGCAGGACGTCCGTCCGGTTCAGGCCGCCGCGCGCAGGGCGCCGGCGAGGTCTCCGAACAGGGACAGGACCAGCGGCCGGCGGTCGAGATTGTAGGTCGCGGCCTCCCGCGCGGCGCGGGCGATCTTGTCACACACCTCGACCAGGGCCGCAAGCCGGGACGGCCCCTCGTGGGCGCGCCGGTCGAGTTCGGCCGAGACGAAGCGGAACACCGTGTCGAGGCTCGCGGCGAACAGGTCGTCGGAGTCGCGGCCCGAGAGCTTCTCCGCGAGCGCCAGGATGCGGCGCCAGTCCGGGTGGTCGAGGCGGGCGAGCAGGGTCTCGACTTCCGCGACGAGGTTGGCGGTGGCGGGATCGAGCATCGCCATCGCCTGCGCCACCGAGCCCTCCGACAGGGCGGCGGCCCGGGCCAGCGCCTCGGCTTCGGGCTGGACGAAGGGCGGGGGAAAGCCCGCCACAACCCGGGCGACCTCGGCCTCGGGCAGCGGCCGCAGGGTCAGGGCCCGGCAGCGCGAGCGGATGGTCGGCAGAAGCCGGCCCGGCGCGTGGCTGACGATGAGGAACAGGGAGCGGGGCGGCGGCTCCTCGACCATCTTCAGGAGGGCGTTGGCGCTGTTGGCGTTGAGGTCCTCGGCGCTGTCGACGATGCAGATGCGGTAGCCGACATTGTCTCCGGCAATCTTGTTGAAGAGTCCCAAAGCGTCGCGTGTGGCATCCACGGAGATCTTCGTCGCCATGGTTTTAGCGGTCGGTGGTCGCGTACGGCGCAAGCTCACGAGGTTCGAGTGCGATAGGGCAGCCACATGCCGCGCGGCTGGGTGCCCTGGATCGACGTCGAACGTCCGAGGCACGGCGCCAGGCTCCGGATTGGCGATGAGCCAGCGCGCCATCCGGTAGGCTAGCGTCGCCTTGCCGATGCCGCGGGGGCCGCCGATGAGCCAGGCGTGGTGCAGGCGCCCGGACGCGATCCCGGCGACGAGGGCGGCCTCGGCCTCCGTATGGCCGACGAGGCCCGCCTGCTCGCGGGGGCGGGGGATGTGGGGCAGGTCGCCCGGCTCGACATCCTCGGGCAGGCGTTCAGGCCGCATCGCCATGTCCCTCCCTGGTATGTCCCTCCCTGATATGCCCCTCGCCGAGAAGGGCGGGCAGCCGCGCCGCCACGGCCGCCCGGATCGCCGCCTCCACCGCCTCGGGGTCGGCACCGGCGTCGACGATGGCGCAGCGCTCCGGCTCGGCTTCGGCGATGGCGCGGAACGCGGCGCGCAGGCGGGCGTGGAACTCGAGGGCCTCGGCCTCGAACCGGTCGGGTGCCGCGTCCGAGCGCTTGGCGGCGCGGGCGAGGCCGAGCGCCGGGTCGAGGTCGTGGATCAGGGTGAGGTCGGGCCGCGTCGGACCGACGACGACGCGCTCCAGGCCGAGGACGAGGGCGGGATCGAGGCCGCCGGCGGCGCCCTGGTAGGCCCGGGTCGAATCCGCGAACCGGTCGCACAGCACGGTCTCGCCCCGGGCCAGGGCCGGGCGGATCAGGGTGTCGAGGTGGTCGATGCGGGCGGCGGAGAACAGCAGGGCCTCGGCGAATGGGCCGTGCGGCTTGGCGATGCCGGCGAGCAGGGCGGCGCGGATCGCCTCGGCCTTGGGCGAGCCGCCGGGCTCGCGCGTCACCACCACGGGGCGGCCGGTGCGGGCGCGCAGGTGCTCGGCGAGGCGCCGGACCTGGGTGGATTTCCCCGCCCCCTCCCCGCCCTCGAAGGTGATGAACGCCCCCGTCGCGCCGATCCCTGTCGCGCCTTCCGTCAAGACCTGTCTTCCGTCACGACTCGCTGTCCGTCACGATTTGGCGCCGGCCTTCTCGAAGGCGCGGCGGAACAGGCCGGTGCCGACCTCCAGGGCCGCGTCGAGGGCCCGCTGCGGGATCGTGCCGGCCGGGACGTCGGCGCCGGCATAGAGCGGCTGGTCGAGGGCCTGGATGTCGCCGCGCATGATCCGCAGGCGGCCAACGGCCTTGCCCTCCTGTACGGGGGCGACGAGAGGCCCGTCATAGACCGCCTTGGCGGTGATCTTGTCGCCGGTGCCACGCGGCAGCAGCACCCGCACGGGTTTCTTCGCCACCAGCGGCACGCTTCCCTGCGCGCCGCCGTAGACGGAGGCCTCCGCCACGGTCTCGCCGGCGGCGAAGACCTGACGCGGCTCGAAGGCGCGAAAGCCCCACTCCACCAGCTTGCGGGATTCGGCGGCCCGGTCGCGCGCGGTCTTGAGGCCGCTCACCACCATGATCAGGCGCTGGCCGTTCTGCACCGCCGAGCCGGTCAGGCCGTAGCCGGATTCCTCGAGGTATCCGGTCTTGAGCCCGTCGGCGCCGATGTCCAGCGCCAGCAGCGGGTTGCGGTTCTGCTGCTTGATCTTGTTCCAGGTGAACTCGCGTTCGGCGAACATCTTGTAGAGGTCGGGGTAGGTCTCGATGAGGTGCAGGGCGAGCTTGGCGAGGTCCCGCGCGGTCACCTTCTGGTCGGGCGCCGCGTAGCCGGTGGCGTTGCGGAAGGTCGAGCGCGACAGGCCGATCTCGCGGGCCCGGTTGGTCATCATCCGCCCGAAATTCTCTTCCGAACCGGCGATGCCCTCACTGATCGCGATGGCGGCGTCGTTGCCCGACTGGACGATGAGCCCGCGCAGGAGGTCCGACAGCTTGATGCGGCTGTTGAGCTGGGCGAACATCGAGGAGCCGCCGCCGCCGGCCCCGCCCCGGCGCCACGCGTCCTCGGTGATCTGGAATTCGGACTCCATGGTGAGCCGGCCCTGCCGGATCTCGTTGAAGACGATCTCGGTGGTCATCAGCTTGGCCATGCTGGCCGGGGAGAAGGGCTCGTCGGCCCCCTTCTCGAACAGCACCGAGCCGGAATCGGCATCGATGAGGATCGCGTGCGGCGCCGCCGACTGGAAGCTCTGGGCAAGGGCGCCCCAGGCGGAGGCGGCGAGCAGGCCGCAGACCAGGGCCGTCCGGCTCGCGTGAAGAACCATCGCGCGCATCTTTCGCCTCACACCACTCGACGCCAGAATCTCGTCACCCCGATCACCGGCCCCCACCAGTGATCAAGCGTGACGATACAGGGATTTGCGTGCGAGATCGAACCCAAATGCGTGATGCCTCACGGCATTTCGCATCGCACAACGCCGCAGAGTTCCGGGGCAGAGTTCCGGGTCAGCGCGCCTCGGCCACCCGCGCGCGCGCGGGCTTGCCGGCCACGACGGCGGTCCTGGCCGGGGCGGCCTTGCCCACGGGTGTCGGCGTGGCCTTGCCCGCGAGGACAGGCGTGGCCTTGGCCGTCACCTTCGCGGGCGGCAGCGTTGCCTTCGCGACCGCCACGGCCTTCACGGGTCCGCCCGCCTTGGCTGAGTCGACGGTCTTACCCACGCCGCCCTTCGAGGCAACGACGGTCTTGTCCGCAGCGGTGGTCTTGTCCGCAGCGGTGGTCTTGCCCGCAGCGACGGCGTGCACCGGGGCGACGTCCCTGCCGGTCCCTCTGGCCACGGCCTTCGGCTGAACGGACGGCGCGGGCCAGGCGGCGGCGGTGCGGGTGAGGGGCTGGGCGTCGGCCTGCATCCGGCCCCCGGTCCGGTGACCGTCCTCGATCCCGCGCGCCGCCAACCGCACGGGCGGCGGGGTCAGGGCCAGGGGCGCCGGCGCGAGGCGCACGGGGGCGGTGGGCACATGCCGGAAGGTGGTCTCCCGCACGGCGGTCGGCTGGACGGCGGCCGGCACGGCGAGGCCGGCCGCGCTCGCCAGGAGGATCGGCTGGACCCGTGCCGGACGGGGCGCCTCGCGCGGCGTCTCCCGAGCGGTTTCCTCAGCAGTCTCGGAAGCGGCCTCCGGCGCGGTCTCGCGCGGTGCCTCGTCGGCGGCGGGCTTGAACGCCAGGGCGGAGCGGCCCCGGGCCAGGGGTTCGTCGGGGCCGAGGTCGGCCACCATCACCGGCGAGGCCCCGCGGATCGCGGCGGGCACGCCGTCCGTGCGCAGGGTCGCCAGCAGCTTGCGGTCGTCGCTGCCGGCGGTGGAGGCCTTGCCGACATACTCGACGCGGACGCGGGAGGTGCCGCCGCGGTGGAATTCCAGCGCCTGGGCCACCTCCTCCGACACGTCCATGATGCGGTCGGCGTGGTAGGGCCCGCGATCGTTCACCCGCACGATCATCGAGCGGCGGTTGGCGAGGTTGGTGACGCGGGCGTAGCTCGGCAGGGGCAGGGTCGGGTGCGCGGCGGCGATGGAATTGCGGTCGAACACCTCGCCGTTGGCGGTCAGGCGACCGTGGAAGGCGGCGCCGTACCACGAGGCCTGCCCCTCGCGGACGTAGCCCTTGGCGTCCTCGCGCGGCACGTAGGTGCGGCCGGCCACCACGTAGGGCTTGCCGGAGAAGCGGCGTCCGCCGCCCTTCGGGATCACGTCGCCCTCCTTGTAGAGGCGCGGGCTCGCCTTGACCCCGTATTTCGGATCGAGGGTGGAGCCCGAGGGCCCGGCGAATTTCTGCTGCGGATTCTGGGCGCAGTTGGCGGTGGTGAGCGCCACGGCGCAGACACCGAGGAGCTGCCACAGGGGGCGGCCCGGCACAGCGGATACGAGGCCGGCCTTCGTCGAACGCGTCATCCCAAGAATCCGCCCCGCCGCCTCGTTACGCAACACACACCCGCGACCGAGACGACGAGGTCCACCGGGCCCCGGAGCGGCGCGAACGCACGCCATCCCGAGGGCCGCAGGTTTGTCGCTTTGCCGTAAACGAAGGCTGAATGGGATCGACGGGATTGCCGTGCGGGCGGGTCAGCCGGCCTGGCGCAGGGTCACGCACTACCTTCAGAATCGAGGCGAACCCGTTACACAATCCAAAGAATATGAAAAACCTGACGATCAGTACAATGAATCTGTGAGCCGCCTCGCTCGCGCGAGGGCCGGGGTTCGGGCGTTGCGCTGAGAGGTTGGATCGAAATCCCAGCGCAACCACCTGAATCGAAACGAGGAATCATCCCGAGCGCGGAGACTCGGCTGTCCAGGGCAGGCACCGAACCCTGCCGCGCGGAAGCGACACGGGTCCGCGCCGACCCGCCTCAGCGCGGGTCGGTCTCCGTCAGCTGCTGGATGGAGCGGGCGCCGCGCTGGCGGAACAGCAGGTCGAGGGCCTCCAGCATCAGGCCGTGCATCTTGGCCCGCTCGGCATGGGCGATGTCGCGCAGCTGATCGTAGACCGGCGGCTCGAGGTAGACCGACATCTGCCGCGCCCGCTGCTTCAGGGTGGCGGCGGGCCGGGGGCGGGGGGGGCCGACGTCGAGCTGGACGATCTCGGCGGTGGCGTGCGGGGGGCGCCCCGTCGTGGCCGAGGCCGCGACGATGGCGGCGAGGCTCGGCTTAGGCGGCTTTGACATGCTTGGAGACCTGCATCCGCTTCTCGATCCAGGTCCAGAGCTTGCGGATCTCGCCCGCGGCCTGGCCCTTCGGATTGAACTCGGTGACGCCCTGGCCGACCCCGATGGCGTCCTGGTGGTCCGTGCGGGCGACGATGTTCACGTCGGGCAGGATGCCGAGCACCGCGAGGCCGTCGGCGGCGTCGCGGATGCGGTAGGAGCGCGGCGGGGTCTGGTTGAGGACGAAGGCGAACTTCTTCTCGAGGCGATAGACGGCGGCCAGGGTCGGCTTGAACGCCCGCAGGTCCGCCGGCGTCGGCCGGCACGGGATGATGCAGAGATCCGCCGCGCGGATCGCCGAGAGGGTCCCGGTGGAATCGACGCCCGGGGTGTCGATGAAGACGTAATCGTAGGAGGATTCGCGCAGCTTGGCCATGACCCCGTCGATCTGGGTCGCGTCGATCTGGGCGACCTCGGGACCGTCGGCGGTGCGGTGGTCGAGCCAGTCGGAGATCGTCGCCTGCCGGTCCATCTCGAGGATGCACACGGACAGGCCGCGCTCCTGCGCGGCGACGGCGAGCGAGATGCACAGGGTGCTCTTGCCGCTGCCCCCCTTCTGCGTGACGAACGTGATGGCCTTCATCCTGGCGCCCCTTCGCGGCTCTCGACGTGTCCCGGCCACCCAGGACCTGCCGCGCGGGCCGGTTCGTCCTGTGACGCAAGGATGACCTGATCCATCTCCCCGATCATGGTTAATCCTTCGTTAAACCGCGGCCCGTCCTCCGCCCCCGCCGCCACTCCCAAAATCCAATCTGAGGTTGCTGGTTGGCCATAAAAGCGCAACCGCCCCCTTCTCCTAAGCTGGTTTCACGGGTAGCCTGGGTCGACCAGGGCGTGTCGCGCCGCGCGCACGATCAACCTCAGGTAAATTCCACCGCCTGCCCCGCGACCGGCTCCGGACCCCGCGCTCCGGCGGTGCCCCTTCGCGGTGCCCCCTCCAGGAGATCCATGTCCCGGCTCATGCACGCGGCGGCGAACGGCGACGAGGTGCAGGCGGCCCTGGCGGCCTCCGGCGTCGTCGGCCTGTGGACCTACGACATCTGGACGGATCGCCTCGTGCTCTCGGGCGACCTCGCCGAAATCCTGGATCCCGGGCAGGAACTCGAGCCCGGCCAGGAACTCGAGCCCGGACAGGAACTCGATCCCAAGCAGGAACCTGCGGCGCCCGGCATGCCGCTGGAGAGCCTCCTCGGCGGAATTCACGACGAGGATCGTGCCCGGGTGGAGAACGTCGTCCACGCCGCCATCGTGGGCGCCGCGCCGTTCGACGTGGCCTTCCGCACGGCGCGGAGCGGGCGCACCCTGTCCTTGCGCGGACGGATCGAGTGCGACGACGCCGGGCAGCCCCGGCACGGGCGCGGCATCGCCCTCGACCTCACCCACGAGGAAGGGCTCGACCGGCCGGCCCAGCACGCGGTGAACCGCATGGCCGAGCACGCCATCGCTCTGCACGGCCTCGTCGGGCACCTGCACCGCCCTGCCCTCGCCCGGCTCCTCGACGGCCTGATGCGGGAGATCGGCCGCGAACTCGCCCGCCACCTCCGGGACGCGGCCGGCGAGCGCCGACACTGACCCCCTGCCGGGCCGCGGCTCCTGCCGCGCCGTGGCCTTCCGTGGGAGTCGGCGACCCCTTCGGATCGATCCGGCGGGATCGCGGCCCGCGGCGAACCCGGCCCCCGCCTCGCCGCAACGGCGGGCCGACGGCGAGAATCCGCCCCCCCTCGCCCCGGAAGATGATCTACACCGGCCTTTCCGAACGCGATCGTGCCCACGGCCACGGGCCGGGCGACGACGCGCCAGTGCATTTGGGAAGGCAGCGGATGTCCGCAGGGTCAGGTCGCCACGTCGTCGTCATCGGGTCGGGCGCGGTGGGCACGGTGAGTGCCCTCGAATGTCTGCGGGCGGGGCACCGCGTCACCGTGGTCGATCCGGGCCAGCCGGGCGGCGAGCACGCCACGAGCTACGGCAACGCCGGCTGGCTCTCCTCGCATTCCGTGATCCCGCCGGCCGAGCCGGGGATGTGGCGGCGGGTCCCCTCGTTCCTCCTCGATCCCCTCGGCCCGCTCTCGATCCGCTGGACCTACCTGCCCAAGGTCATGCCCTGGCTGATCCGCTACCTGCTGGCGGCCCGGAATCCGGCCCTGATCGAGCGGACGGCGCGGGCGATGCGGACGCTGCTGGTGGATGCGCCGAAGCTCCACGCGGGTCTGGCGGCCGAGGCCGGGGTGTCGCACCTCATCGAGCGCCGCGGCGTGCTGCACGTCTATCCCGACCGGGCGGCCTTTGCGGCCGAGGCCCGGTCCTGGGCCATCCGCCGGAAGGTCGGCGTCGCATGGCTCGAACTCTCGGCCGAGGAGGTGCGGCAGCGCGAGCCCCATCTCCATCCGCGCTACACCTTCGGCGTCGTGGTCGAGGAGGCGGGGCATTGCCGCGATCCCGGCGGCTACGTCGCCGCCCTGGCGGATCTGGCCCGCGCGCGGGGCGCGACCCCGGTCACCACCCGGGCGACGGGGTTCCGCCATGCGGCGGGCCGGCTCGCCGCCGTGGTGACCGAGCAGGGCGAGATCGCGTGCGACTGCGCCGTGGTGGCGGCCGGCGCGCGTTCGAAGGCGCTCACCGCCGCGCTCGGCGACCCGCTGCCCCTGGAGAGCGAGCGCGGCTACCACGTGATGCTGCCCGACGCGGCGGTGGGTCCGCGCACGCCGGTGATGGCCTCCGACGCCAAGATGATCGTCAACCACATGAACGGCGGGCTGCGCGCCGCCGGGCAGGTCGAGTTCGCGGGGCTCGCGGCGCTGCCCAACTGGAAGCGCGCCGACATCCTGCGCGATCACCTCGTCTCGATGTTCCCGGATCTCGCCGGATCCGTGTCGGCCGAGGGCCTGCGGGTCTGGCTCGGCCACCGGCCGAGCATGCCGGACGGGCGCCCCTGCATCGGAACGGCGCGGACCACCGCCGACGTGATCTACGCCTTCGGGCATGGCCATGTGGGCCTCGTCGGCTCGGCCCGGACCGGCCGCCTCGTCGCCCAGCTCGCGAGCCGGGCCGAGCCCGAGATCCCCCTCGCGCCGTTCGATCCGCGCCGCTTCCTCTGAGGGGATCGGCGGAACCCGCCCCCCCGCGCGGTCACGGCAGGGCGGACGCCGCGCGCACGGGGCGGGCCACCCGCGCCGCGAGGGAGCGCAGGGCCGGGGCCGCCTCGGCCGGGGGCTTGCCGAGGGCCCGGGCATAGGCGTGGATCTCGGCGGTGCAGCCGCGCGGCGCGGCGGCCGCGGCGTCGGACACTGGCTCGATCCACGGGGCGAGCCCGGTGCGGGCCACCAGGGCCGGCACCTCCGTCGCATCGGCCAACACCTCCCCGGCCTCGACGAGGTCGGCCCCCGCGCCGATCCGCGCGCAGGCGTCCCGGTCCTCCGTGCGGGCGGCCAGCATGGCCCGCAGGAGCACGCGGCCCGCGGCCAGCACCGTCGGATCGTCGGCGCGGGCGAGGCCGCGGGCGACCCCGAGGGCCGCGCGCCGGCGCAGGCCCGCGACGGACTCGGCCTCCGGGCGGCCGTCGCGGTAGGCGTCGGCGTACCAGGCGGCGAGCCCGTCCACGGCGCCCGGTGCCGCGGCGAGGAGCGGCAGGGTGCGCAGGACCGCCGCCCGGGCACCGGCGGGGCTCGCATCGTCGTCGAGGGTCGAGTCGGGAAACCGCCCGGTGTCGACGATCTCGGTGACGACGCGGGCGGCGAGAAGCCGGCCTGCCTCCGGAACCCAGAGGTCGGCGGAGGCGGTGGCCAGGGCCTCGGTCACGAAGGCGGGGTCGAGGCCGGCGGCGAGGTAGGCCGCGCGCTCGAACGTCCCGTCCGCCTGGATGGCCTGCCCGAACAGGCCGGCCTCGTAGGGGGCGTGGAACCCGAGGCGGCCGCCCTCTACGAGGAAGCGCCGGGGCCCGCGCACGAAGGCGAGGGTGCAGGCCGAGACGCAGTAATCGGGCACGTAGGTGGCGAGCCCCCGCGCCGCGACGAGGTCGCCGAGGGCCTGGCCCTCCTCCACGAGACCGCCCTCGCTGGTGAGGTGCAGGCGCTCGGCCCGGGGATTGGCGTCGAGGAGGGCACGCAGGCGCTCCGCCGTCCCCTCCCCCAGTTCGCCGGACAGGCGAATGTCGCGGCCGTGGGGCCCGAGGACGACCCGGGCGGGCGCGGCGGGCGTCTGGGTGCCGAAGCGCTCTTCCAGGCGGAGCGACACGGCCGCATAGGCCGCGCTCATGACCGGACCCAGACCGGTGCTCACACTGGTGTTCATGCCCGGATTGTTCATGCCCGGATTGTTCATGCCCGGGTCGTTCATGCCCGGGTCGTTCATGCCCGGCCGGTCGAGGCAGGCGAGGGTTGCGAAGGTCAGGCACCCGGCCCCGGTCAGGCAGGCGGTGCCGGCCCCGAGGATGCGTCCGAGGCGTCCGCCCCACCCTGCCGTTCCCGTACGCGTTGCCATCCGACCGAGGCCTCCCGAACGCGTCGCAACGACGCGTTCGGGTGATGATCGCCCCTGGCAAGGCTCCGGCAAATCCCCCACCGGCGCCGGAAATCGCCGCGCCGGGCGGCGCGCGGGACTCCGGAGACGGTCTCGCCTGCCCGTGCCGACGCGGGCGGATCGATCTCCCGCCGCGAACGCCGCACGCAGGATCGCATCCTCAAGGCCGGCCGAATATGTCGCAGGGGCAAGGGGTTGGGCGGCTTACGCCTCGCCGGGCGCGCGCAGCAGGTAGGTGTCCATGATCCAGCCGTGGCGGGCGCGGGCCTCGGCCCGGGTCCGGCCGATGGCGTCGGCGATGTCGCCGAGGCGGCCGGACAGCACGATCTCGTCGGCGGTGCCGAGGTAGGCGCCCCAGTAGATCGTGAGCTCCGGGTCGAGGTGGTCGAAGCGCGGATGCCCGTCGAGCATCACCACCGTGGTGTCGGCGCCCGGGGGCAGCCCCTCGGCGATCTGCCGGCCCGTGGTGATGTGGATCGGCGCGCCGATGCGGTTGAGGGCGATGCGGTGGCTCGCCGCCAGGGCCTGGACGCTGCTGATCCCCGGAATCACGTCGTAGACGAATGGCACGCGGCCGCGCGCCACGATGCGCTCGATGATCCGCAGAGTGCTGTCGTACAGGGAGGGGTCGCCCCAGACGAGGAAGGCGCCGCACTCGTCGGGCCGCAATTCGCCCTCGATCATCGCCTCGTAGAGGGCGGCCCGGGCGGCGTGCCAGGCCTCCACCGTCGCCCCGTAATCGGCCGGGTTGCGGTCGCGCTCCGGGTCCTGCGCCTCGACGAAGCGATAGGGCCGCTCGGTGATGTAGCGCTGGCAGATCTCGCGACGCACGGCGACGAGGTCGGCCTTCTCGCTGCCCTTGTCGAGGACGAACACCACGTCGACGGTGTTGAGGGCGCGCACCGCCTGGACGGTGACGTGCTCGGGATTGCCGGTCCCGATGCCGATGACCCGGATGGTTCGCAACATGTGACGTGCTCTCAGACCCATCGCCCGGCTTCGGCCTTGTTCCCTGGACCGGAGTCCGGCCCGAAGTCCCTGTCTTATCATGCTCTTACGGCGACAGACCGGAATTCACACCGCAGTGTCAGCCTAAGCGAGAAAATCGCTTCTGTCGCGGGGCGACGGCCAGCCCGGGCGGGACAACGCCACGGATGGAGGCCAAGGATGGAGGTCGAGGACCGTGCGCGGCGGGCCGCCGGCTGGGCGCGAGACGCCTCGACAACGGACGCGCCCCGATCCTACTCCTCGGCGCCTCGCCCCGTTCCGGCACCCATCCGCGTTCCGAAGAGAGCAGCACCGCCATGACGCGCAAGACGAACACGCCTTCCACCACGAACACGACTTCCCCCTCTAACAAGACTTCCCCCTCGAACAGGACCGCCCGCGCCGGCGCCCTCCTCCTCGGCCTGGCCCTGATTTCGGGCCCGGCCCAGGCCGCCCCCGGGCCCGACGACCATGCGGGCCACGGCACGCCCCATCATGCCCATCCGGCAGCGACGGCGGGCGCCGAAGCCCCCTCCACCCGCGCCTTCCGCGAAGCCGAGACGCAGATGCACGGCGACATGGACATCGCCTATTCGGGCGACGTCGACCGCGATTTCGCAGCCGGCATGATCCCGCACCACCAGGGCGCCATCGCCATGGCCAAGGTCGCCCTGCAATACTCCAAGGACCCCGAGGTGCGGGCGCTGGCCGAGAGCATCGTCAAGGCCCAGGATGCCGAGATCGCCCAGATGCAGGCGATCCTGAAGCGCAAGCCTGCGCCGGCGAAGTAGAAAGGCCGCGCCGGGGCCAGGGTACGCCATCGGAACGTCTCGGGCGCCCCCGCGCCCGATCCGTCCCCCCGCTGGTCGCACTCCGGCCCGGCCCTATCTGGACGGGTTCCAGACAAGCCGCGCGGAGCCGCCCGAGCATGAGCTTTCCCATCACGCTGATCGTGAACGGCGAATCCCGCAGCCTCGTCCTCGAGGATGCGCGGGTCACCCTCCTCGACGCCTTACGCGAGCGCCTCGACCTCACCGGTTCGAAGAAGGGCTGCGACCGGGGCCAGTGCGGCGCCTGCACCATCCTGCTCGACGGGGTGCGGATCAACGCCTGCCTAGCGCTGGCCGTGAGCCACGACGGTGCGGCCATCACCACCATCGAGGGGCTGGCCGACGGCGACGTGCTGCACCCGGTCCAGGCCGCCTTCGTCGATCACGACGGCTACCAGTGCGGCTTCTGCACGCCGGGCCAGATCATGAGCGCGGTCGGCCTCATCCGGGAGGGCCAGGCCGGCGACGATCCCGAGCGGGTGCGCGAGGGCATGAGCGGCAACCTGTGCCGCTGCGGCGCCTATGCGGGGATCACCGAAGCCGTGCTCGCCGCGCAGGCGGCCATGAACGCGCCGGACGTCCTGCCCGGCGGCCACCTGATCGAGGACGCGGCATGAACCGGTTCGACTATGTCCGCGCCGGCAGCGTCGCCGAGGCCGTGGCGGCCCACGGGGCGGGGGCCGCGTATCTGGCGTCGGGCACCAACCTCCTCGACCTGATGAAGGGCGGCGTCACCCGGCCCGAACGCCTCATCGACATCTCTCGGGTGTCGGGCCTCGATGCGCTCGAGACCCTGCCGGACGGCGGCGTCCGCATCGGCGCCCTGGTGCGCAACGCGACGCTGGCCCACGATCCGGCCTTCGCCCGGGCGTATCCGGCCGTGGCCGAGGCCCTGCTGTCGGGCGCCTCGGCGCAGTTGCGCAACGCCGCCACCACCGCCGGCAACGTCCTGCAGCGCACCCGCTGCCAGTACTTTTACGACACGGCGAGCGCCTGCAACAAACGCGCGCCCGGCGCCGGCTGCGAGGCCATTGGCGGGGCGACGCGCACCCATGCGATCTTGGGCTGGAGCCAGCACTGCATCGCCACCCACCCGTCGGATTTCTGCGTGCCGCTGGCCGCCCTCGACGCGGTGGTGGAGGTCGAGGGCCCGGCCGGACGCAGGGACATCCCGCTCGCGGACTTCCACCGCCTGCCCGGCGACGCGCCGGAGCGCGAGACCGAGCTGGCGCCGGGCGAATTGATCGTGGCTGTCCGGCTGCCCCCCGACGCAAAAGATTTCGCGGCCCATTCGCGCTACCTCAAGGTCCGCGAGCGCACCTCCTACGCCTTCGCACTGGTCTCGGCGGCCGTCGGGCTCACCTTCGACGGGGGCCGCATCGGGCAGGCCCGCCTCGCCCTCGGCAGCGTCGCCCTCAAGCCCTGGCGGGCGCGGGAGGCGGAAGCCCTGCTCGCCGGGCAGGTTCCGAGCCCCGAACTGTTCGCGAGCGCCGCCGCGGCGGCGCTCGCCGGGGCGCGGCCGTCCGGCGACAATGCCGCCAAGATCGAGCTCGCCCGCCGCATCGTCGTGCGGGCGCTCACCCTGGCGCAGGCCGGCACCCCAGCGCGCATCCCGGCCCTGCCGGCCAGTCCTTTCGGAGCCCGACCATGACCGAGCGCATGCGCCACGGCGCCTCCATCGGCCAGCCCCTGACCCGGCGCGACGGCCCCGCCAAGGTCACGGGCGCGGCCCGCTACAGCGCCGACTTCCACCCCGCGGGCATGCTCCACGCCGTCCTGGCCGTGAGCGCCATCGCCCGCGGCCGGGTGACCCACCTCGATGTCACGGCGGCGCAGGCGCATCCGGGCGTCGTCGCCGTGATGACGCCGGAGAACGCGCCCGAACTCGCCAAATCCCCGGACGACAAGGACAATCCCTTCGCGTTCCGCCTCGACCTCCTGCAGAATGCGGGCGTCCGCTACGCCAACCAGCCCATCGGGGTGGTGATCGCCGAGACCCTGGAGGCGGCCACCGAGGGCGCGGCCCTGCTCGATCCCCGCTACGAGGCGCAAGCCGCGAGCGTGGAACTCGGCGGCGAAGAGATCTTCACGCCCGGAACCGTCGGTGCCGGCTCGCCGACCGAGGAGGGCGCGGGCGACATGGCGGCCGGGTTCGCCGCCGCCGAGACCCGGATGGAGGCCACCTACGAGACGGCGGCGCAGTATCACAACGCGCTGGAACCCCACACCAGCGTGGCGCAGTGGGACGGCGACCGCCTCACCCTCCACACGCCGACCCAGGCCCTGTGGATCGCCAAGGGCCGCCTCGCCGGCCTGTTCGGGATTCCGGAAGGCAACATCCGCATCGTCAGCCACTATCTCGGCGGCGGCTTCGGCTCGAAGGGCTTCATCTCGTCCCCGCAGATTCTGGGGATCATGGCGGCCAAACTGGTCGGCCGGCCGGTGAAGCTGGTGACCCGGCGCGAGCAGATGTTCGGCCCCGTCGGCCACCGGGCGTCGACCCGGCAGACCCTCAAGCTCGGCGCCCGGGCCGACGGCGCCCTCACGGCGCTGGATCACCACACGCTGACGCTGACGAGCCGCCACGACGATTTCGTGGAGGCCTGCGGCCTCATCGGCCGCCACCTCTACGCCTCCGAGGCGATTTCCACGACGCACGCGGTCTCGCGGGCCGATATCGGCACGCCGATCTTCATGCGCGCCCCCGGCGAGGCCCCCGGCAGCGTCGCGGTGGAATCGGCCCTCGACGAACTCGCCCTGAAGCTCGACATGGACCCGCTGGACCTGCGGCTGAGGAACTACGCCGAGGTCGAGCCCATCACCCACCGGCCGTTCTCCTCCAAGGCCCTGCGCGAATGCTACACCCAGGGCGCCGAGCGCTTCGGCTGGAGCAGGCGCCCGAAGCAGCCGCGGCAGATGCGGAACGCGCAGGGTCTCCTCGTCGGCTGGGGCATGGGCACCGCCACCTATCCGGCCGGGATGATGCAGGGCGAGGCCCGCGCCACCATCCGGGCCGACGGCACGGCGCTCATCGAGACCGCCGCCCAGGACATGGGCCAGGGCGCCTGGACGGTGCTGGCCCAGATCGCCGCCGACGGGCTCGGCCTCGACGGCGACCGGGTGGAACTCCGCATCGGCGATTCCGACCTTCCGAACGGCGGGCTCGCCGGGGGCTCCACCGGCACCGCCACCTCCGGCAGCGCCGTGCACGCGGCCACGCAAGCGGCCCTGGCGCAGCTCGCGGACCTCGCCGTCAACGACCGGGCCTCGCCCCTCTACGGCGCCGGCAATGCCGGCACGGTGGCGGAGAATGGGCGCCTCGTCCGCCGCGACGACCCCACCCGCGCCGAGGGCTTCGCAGAGATTCTTTCTCGAGCGGGCCGCGATTCGGTGGAGGCGAAGGGCACGGGGGCGGGCGACCCGGCATCGCGAAAAACCTACGCCATGCACGCGCACGGGGCGGTCTACGCCGAGGTGACGGTGGACCCCGATCTCGGGCAGATCCGGGTGACGCGGCTGGTCGGCGCGTTCGCGGCCGGGCGCATCGTCAACCCGCGCCTCGTGCGCAGCCAGTATTACGGCGGCATGATCTGGGGCGTGTCCCTGGCGCTGCACGAACACGCGGTGGTCGACACCCGGTCGGGCCGGGTGATGAACCCGAATCTCGCCGAGTACCACGTGCCGGTGAACGCCGACGTGCCGTCCATCGAGGCGATCCTGGTGGAGGAGCACGATCCGCACGTGAACCCGCTCGGCATCAAGGGGGTCGGCGAGATCGGCATCACCGGCACGGCGGGCGCCATCGCCAACGCCGTGTGGCACGCCACCGGCGTGCGGGTGCGCGACTTCCCCATCACCCTCGACAAACTGCTGGTCTGAGGGCAGCCTTCGCCCAAGTCCGGGCGGCGGTCGCTGCGGGAAGACGCCGCCCGAACCTTTTGAAAGTTTGGCCGGCGACCTATCTCACGGTCTCTCGCATGAAGACGGTAGGAAAGACGCCCCCATGGCTTCGCCCGGAGACTGGAAAATCCCCGCATCCGTGCAGCCCAAGGCCGCCGATTATGCCTTCGACCTCGCGCAGGCGCTGACCGCCATCGTGGCCCTCTCGACCCGCGTGCCCGACGAGGCCTTCACCGCCGAGACGCTGGGCACCGAGCGGGCCGGCAACGGCGTCGTCATCGGCGACGACGGCCTCGTGGTCACCATCGGCTACCTCGTCATGGAGGCCGACACCGTGTGGCTCACCACCCAGGACGGACGCTCGATCCCCGGCCATGTGGTCGGCTACGACGCGGTGACGGGCTTCGGCCTCGTCCAGGCCCTCGGCACCCTCGGCCTGCCGGCCCTGCCGCTCGGCCGCTCCGCCGGCGTGAAGGTCGGCGACCGCGCCATCGTCGCCGGGGTCGGCGGCCGCCAGCGCAGCGTCGCCGTGGAGATCGTCGCCCGTCAGGAATTCGCCGGCTACTGGGAATACGTCCTCGACGAGGCCCTGTTCACCGCCCCCGCCCACCCGCATTGGGGCGGCGCCGCCCTCATCGGGGCGGCCGGCGAGTTGCTGGGGATCGGCTCGCTCCAGCTCCAGCAGGGCACCCCGGAGGGGCCGAAGACCATCAACATGATCGTGCCCATCGACCTCCTGACGCCGATCCTCGACGACCTCGTCACCCGCGGCCGGGCCGACCGGGCGCCCCGGCCGTGGCTCGGCCTCTACGCCAGCGACGGCGACGACGCCGTGGTGGTGATGGGGCTCGCCGACGACGGCCCGGCGGAGGCCGCCGATCTCCGGGCCGGCGACGTGGTCGCCGCCGTGGCGGGCGAGCCGGTGGCGGATCTCGCGGGCTTCTTCCGGCAGGTCTGGGCGCTCGGCGAGGCCGGGGTGCGCGTGCCCCTCACCATCCGGCGCGACGGCCAGACCATCAAGCTCGCGGTGACGTCGGCCAACCGCGACCGCTTCCTCGTCTCCCCGCCCCTGCATTGATCCGGGCGCCCGGCGGGTCTATCCCGACACGATGACGGACAGAGCAGACCCTTTGCCAATCCACATCGTCGGCGGCGGGCTCGCGGGCTCGGAAGCCGCCTGGCAGATCGCCCAAGCCGGCCATCCGGTGGTGCTCCACGAGATGCGCCCGGTGCGCGGCACCGAGGCGCATCACGGCCAGGATCTGGCCGAGCTCGTCTGCTCGAACTCGTTCCGCTCCGACGACGCCAACGGCAACGCGGTCGGCCTGCTGCACCAGGAGATGCGGACCCTCGGCTCCCTCATCCTCAAGGCCGCCGACGCGCATCAGGTGCCGGCCGGCGGGGCGCTCGCCGTCGACCGCAACGGCTTCGCCGCCGCCGTCACCGCCGCCCTCGAAGCCCATCCGATGGTGACCATCGTGCGCGAGGAGGTCGAAGGCCTGCCGCCAGAGGAGTGGGGCCGGACCATCGTCGCCACCGGACCCCTGACCGCGCCGTCCCTGGCGCAAGCCATCCGCGACCTCACGGGCGCCGAATCCCTCGCGTTCTTCGACGCCATCGCGCCCATCGTCCACCGCGATTCCATCGACATGGACAAGGCGTGGTTCCAGTCGCGCTACGACAAGGTCGGCCCCGGCGGCACGGGGGCCGACTACATCAACTGTCCCATGGACCGCGAGCAGTACGACACCTTCATTCAGGCCCTCGTCGACGGCGACAAGATCGGGTTCAAGGAGTGGGAGGCCTCGACGCCCTATTTCGACGGCTGCCTGCCCATCGAGGTCATGGCCGAGCGCGGTCCCGAGACCCTGCGGCACGGCCCGATGAAGCCCGTGGGCCTGACCAACCCGCACGACCCGACGGTGAAGGCCTGCGCCATCGTCCAGCTGCGCCAGGACAACGCGCTGGGCACCCTCTACAACATGGTCGGATTCCAGACGAAGCTCACCTATTCCGAGCAGGTGCGGGTGTTCCGCACGATCCCGGGCCTCGAGAACGCCGAGTTCGCGCGCCTCGGCGGCCTGCACCGCAACACCTACCTCAACAGCCCCCGCCTCCTCGACGCGACCCTGCGGCTGAAGGCGCGGCCCTCGCTCCGCTTCGCCGGCCAGATCACCGGCTGCGAAGGCTACGTCGAGAGCGCCGCCATCGGGCTCATGGCGGGACGCTTCGCCCTGGCGGAGGCACGGGGCCAGACGCTCGCGCCGCTGCCGCCCACCACGGCGCTCGGGGCGCTGATCGGCCACATCACCGGCGGGCACATCGCCGCCGAGGATGCGGGCGCCCCGCGCTCGTTCCAGCCGATGAACGTGAATTTCGGCCTGTTCCCGCCCCTGGACCACGCCCCCAAGGGCGAGGCCGGCAAGCGCCTGCGCGGGCCGGAGAAGGCGGTGGCCAAGAAGAAGGCCCTCACTGATCGCGGCCGGGCGGATCTCGCCGCCTGGATCGGGGCGGATGCGGCGCGGATCGCAGCGGAGTAGCGGGCGCCTGCCCCGACTCCATCGCGCCGGACACGCCCGGACCACCACTGCGCCCAGGGCGTATGACTCGTTGCATTCCGTGAGCCCTGGGCGTAGGTTGACCCATGGACTTCGCGTGGCACGATGAGAAGTCGAACCGAGATCTTGGGGAGCGCGGATTCGGCTTCGACTTCGCCGCCCTGATCTTCCTCGGGCGCACGCTCCTGAAGTCCGACGACCGGAGGGATTACGGCGAAGTTCGCCAGAACGCCCTGGGAGAGATCGAGGGCGATCTCTACCACGTTACCTTTACGGATCGCGGCTCTGTGCGGTGGATCATTTCGGCCCGTCGCGCAAATCGCAGGGAGCGCCAACGATGGCACGCATCAGCCTCGATCAACTTCGACTGAACCGTCCTCAGGCGAACCGCGAAAAGATCGAAGCCACGACCGAGGCCGACATCCGCCGCCATACCCGCGAGGACGGAGGTGACCCGGACGCAGCCCCCACAGGGTATGTTCTCTCGCGCGCGCCGGCCGAGATCAGGAAGAATCTCGGCGTCACGCAGCAATCCTTCGCCGATGCCCTCGGTGTTCCGGTCACGACCTACCGGAACTGGGAACAAGGCCGGAAGGTGCCCGACCCGGCCGCGCGCTCGCTCCTCACCATCTTCGACCGGGAGCCGGAGGCCGCTCTGCGGGCCCTGGGCATCGACTGGATCAGTCTTCTGGGGAAGGACGCGGCGGAGACCAAATCCGGTTGATCGCGTCGCATCGAGGGCGCGCGACGCATGCCTCGATCGTCCTCGATTCAGTCGGCTTTCGGCTCGTACGCGAAGATCGTCCGCCCCGGCCGGTGGCCCTCGTCCCCGGTGTCGCGGAACCCGACCTTGAGCAGGAGGCCGCGGGAAGCGGCGTTGTCCGGGCGGCACTCGGCGACGAGGAATCGGTGGGGGAAGCGCTGGCGCAGCAGGCCGACGGCGGCGGTCACGGCCTCGGCGCCGTAGCCCTGCCCCCGTGCCCCGCCCCCGACCCAGTAGCCGAGCTCGACGGCGTGGTCGCCGCGCAGGTGCAGGCCGACGATGGCGACGAGGGCCCCCGCGTGGGTGCGGGCGCCGAGGAAGCAATCGGTCCTCACCTTGGCGGGGCCGATGAGCCCGCGCGCCGCCTGCAGGGTGAAGGGGCTGGGCAGGAAGTCGATGGCGCCGGTGATGGCCGGATCGTCCGTGAGCGCCCGCACGGCCTCGGCGTCCCCGGGCCCCAGGGGCGCGAGGCGCAGGCGGGCGGTCTCCACGGGGGAGAGCTTGGCGAGGGAGTAGCGCGTGGCGAGCTTGAACATGGCGCCGCCATCCTAGCCCATCATCGGGTCTTCACGCGAACCGTTTGGCTCCCGCCACGCACAGGACGACGAGGCCGGCCGCCGCCAGCATGGACCAGGCGACGGGCTCGTGCAGGAGGAGCCCGGCCAGCGCCAGGCCGAAGAACGGCTGCAGGAGCTGCAGCTGCCCGACGCCCGCGATCCCGCCGAGCGCGAGCCCACGATACCAGAACACGAAGCCGACGAGCATGCTGAACACCGAGACGTAGGCGAGGCCGGCCCAGGCCGGCCAGCCGATCCCGCGCCAGGTCGCCGGCAGGGTCGCGAGGGCCAGGGCCGCCATCGCCGGCAGGGACAGGACGAGGGCCCACGAGATCACCTGCCAGCCGCCGAGGCGCCGCGACAGGACCGCGCCCTCGGCGTAGCCGAGGCCGCAGAGCAGGATGGCGGCGAGCATCAGGAGGTCGCCCACGGACGAGCCGCCGCCGCCCTGGGCCAGGGCGAAGCCCGCCACCACCGCCGCCCCGGTAACGGAGAACGCCCAGAAGGCCGGACGCGGCCGCTCGCCGCCGCGCAGGATTCCGAACCCGGCGGTGGCCAGCGGCAGCAGGCCGACGAACACCACGGAATGGGCGGACGTGACGTGCTGGAGCGCCAGGGCCGTGAGCAGCGGAAAGCCGGCCACCACCCCGACGGCCACGAGGGCCAGGGATCCGAGGTCGCGCCGGGCCGGCCGGGTCTGGCCGAGCGCCAGGAGCAGCCCCGCGCCGAGGAGCGCGGCGATCACCGCCCGTGCCGCGGTGAGGAACAGGGGCGAAAAGCCCCCGACGGCGACCCGCGTCGCCGGCAGGGAGGCGCTGAAGATGAGGATTCCGAGGAGGCCGCTGCCCCATCCCCGCGTCGTCCGTCGCATCGGGGTCCCTTTCTTGGCGAGGAACCCCGGCGATAGCTGCCTCCCCGCCCCCGCGACAGCGATGGCGCCGGACGATCCGGCCACACTGTCCGGGGCCCCGGCCGGACACCCCGCACGAAAAAACCCGCCCCGGCGGACCGGGGCGGGCTGCGTCGCGTTCGTCGGGCGTTCACCCTCAGGGGTGAATCACCATGGCGTTGAACGGGTAGACGTAGGCCTGGAGCATCACCAGCACGCCGACGAGGCAGGCGAGCACGATGGAGTGCCAGAACACGAAGCGCAGGATCTTGCTCTCCTGGCCGAAATACCCCGTGGCCGTGGAGGCGACGACGATGGACTGGGCGTCGATCATCTTGCCCATGACGCCGCCGGACGAGTTCGCCGAGGCCATGAGGATGCCCGACAGGCCGAGCTGCTCCGAGGTGATCTTCTGCAAGCCGCCGAAGAGCACGTTCGAGGCCGTGTCGGAGCCCGTGAGCGCGACGCCGAGCCAGCCGAGCAGGGTGCCGAAGAACGGGTAGAGGATGCCGGTGCCGGCGAAGGCGAGGCCGAGGGTGGCATCGACGCCCGCGTAGCGGGTCAGCACGCCGAGCGCCAGCATCGCCGAGATGGTGATGAGCGAGTAGCGCAGGACCCAGATGGTCTCGATGTAGGCGGTCACGAGGCGCCACGGCGAGAACCGCATGAGCAGGCCGGAGAGGATGGCCGCGAACAGCACGCCGGTGCCGGTGTAGGACATGTAGGCGAACTTGAAGACGGCGGCTTCCGGATGGGCGGTGGCCACCACCGGCGGCACCTTCATGATGACGTTGTGCAGGCCCGGCACCGGATAGTTCCAGATGAAGATCGGATCGACGATATCCTTGAAGAACTTGGTGCCCCAGATCGCCACGATCACCGAGAGGATGATCCACGGCACCCACGCCAGCAGGATCTCGGAGGAGGTGGCGGTGCGGGTGGCGGCGGCGGCCTTGGGGCCGTCGACCGCGGTGACGTAGCCGATGGACGGGTCGTTGCCACGCAGGGCCGGCGAGGTCCAGATCACGGCCGGGCGCCAGAAGCGCAGGAACAGCACCAGGGCGCCCATGGACACCAGCGCCGCGCCGATATCGACGATCCACGGGTTGACGTAGTTCGAGATGCCGAACTGGGCGAGCGCGAACGAGCCGCCGCAGACGAGGATGGCGGGCCAGATCTGGAGCATGCCGCGGAAGCCCGCGAACACGCAGATGAGCCAGAACGGCACCAGCACGGAGAAGAACGGCAGCTGCCGGCCGATCATCGCGCCGAGGATGTAGGGGTCGTAGCCCGTTACGGAGGCGAGGCCGGCGATGGGGGCGCCGAGCGCCCCGTAGGCCACGGGCGCCGTGTTGGCGATGAGCGAGAGGCCGGAAGCCGCCAGCGGCGAGAAGCCCAGCCCGATGAGGATGGCGCCGGTCACCGCCACGGGGGTGCCGAAGCCGCCGGCGCCCTCGAAGAACGCCCCGAAGGCGAAGGCGACGAGGAGCAGCTGCAGGCGCCGGTCGGTGGTGATGCCCGCCACCGATTGCTGAAGGGTGGCGAACCACCCCTTCTCCACCGTCAGGCGGTAGAGGAAGATGACGTTGAGGATGATCCAGCCGATGGGGAACAGGCCGAGCGCGATGCCGTAGCCGGAGGCGCGGGCGGCGAGATCGGCGGGCATGCCGAACAGGAACACGGCGACGCAGAAGGCCAGCACCAGGGAGAGGACGGCGGCGATGTGGGCCTTGACCTTGCCGCTGGCGATCATGCCCAGCAGCGCGATGACCGGCAGCGAGGCGGCGAGCGTCGAGAGCCAGGGGCTCCCGAACGGGTCGTAGACCTGATTCCAGGTGGTCACGGTGTTCACGGGCAACGTCCTCCCAAGGTGGCCCCGATCTCCGCCGGAACCTTGGAATCGTTGCTAGCAGACGCCCGGAGCCGGCTCAACGCGGGTTAATCATGTATTCAGAGACAGTTGCGAGCGCGCCACCACGGGGCCGGCCGGGGCCGTGGCGCGTGCGGCCCGTCGGTTCCGGCTCGGTCGCGCCTGCGTGATCATGGCGCAACGGCGGAACATGCCCGCTTCGCTCCGGTTCCACCGAGACGCCGATCAGCCCCGGAACCGGAGAATAACTTATGTTTATGCGTGTCGATCAGCTTCAAGCCGAGCTTCCCGCCCCGAAAAAGAAAGATCCGAACGCCGCCGCGGCCCTACAGGAACTGCTCGGCGGCAAGTACGGTGAGATGTCGACACTGGGCAATTACATGTTCCAGAGCTTCAACTTCCGCAGCAAGTCCAAGTTGCGTCCGTTCTATAGTCTGGTTGCAGCCATCACGGCCGAGGAACTCGGCCATGTCGAGCTCGTGAGCAACGGCGTCGCCATGCTCAACAACGGCCCGGACAACGACGGCGACGAGACGAACGGCGGCGACATCTCGGGCGCCCCGTTCGAGGACATGAAGGACATTCGCCTCGCGGCCGCGTTCCTGTCCAACGGCGGCGGCGTGACCCCGGTCAATTCCAACGGTGCCTCGTGGAACAACGATTTCATCACCACCACGGGCAACGTGGTGGTCGATCTGCTGCACAACTTCCACCTCGAATGCGGCGCGCGCCTGCATAAGCTTCGGGTCTACGAAACCCTGACCGACCCGACGGGCCGCGAAGTCTGCGGTTATCTTCTGGTGCGCGGCTCGGTCCACGCCCACGCCTACGCCCTGGCGCTCAAGAAGATCACCGGCGTCGAGCTCGACAAGTTCCTGCCAACCCCGAACATCAATCTCGACAAGATCCCCGAGTGTCAGAAGTACCTGCAGGAGGGTTCGCACCGCCGGCTCTACACCTTCAGCCCGAGCGACTACAAGGAGATGGCGGGCATCTGGGGCAACGGCGAAGTCGCCCTTCCGGGCGATCCGCCCGGCGAGCTCTCCGTCGTCGAGGGCATGCCGGACGGCGGCAAGATCCACCAGCTCACGGGTGTCCCCTCGGCCTTCACCCCGGACTACGCCCCGGAGGAGATGTTCGAGATCGCCAAGAAGCTGACCCTCAAGGCGCGCTGAGGCGGGTTCTCTCGATGTGAAACAGGGGCGGCTCCTTCGGGGCCGCCCCTTCTGGTTCGGCCGAACGTGTCGACCCTGACTGCGCGCTCGGATCGCTCCGTCTGCGGCGGCTGCGCATCTTGGTCCGGGTGGTTTGCGAGCACGGGGCCAGTCCGGGCGACCGTCGCCCGGACTGGCCCCGAGACTACGCGCCGGCTGCGAAATCGAGATTCGTCGGGGCCGCCCGCCGGGGGACGGCATGATCCGTCACCGCCACGGACGCCCCCACTTCGGCAAAGCGCAACCGCCGGGCCCACAGGCTGCCTCCGCCGCGCAGGAAAAACCCGAAATGGATCGACTGGGCCTCCGGGGGCACGTCGATGACGATGGACCGTTCCTGCCACCCGACGGTGCCGACGAGCGGCCCCTCGCGCGTGCGCCCATCCATGTTGTCGAAGGCCAGCATGCGCCCCTTGTCACCATCGATCCGCATCCACAGCGATCCGGCGCCCGTGACGTCCCGTGCTCTCAGGTGCGCGCTGAGTTCGAGGCGCTTGTCGCGGAAGCCATCGGCGCGGAAGTTCTGCATGAGCGCCCCGAAGCCCGTCGATGCCGGACCGAGGGACGGGTCGGCCAGGGCGACCCGGTAGCGGATGAGCGCGCAGCCTTCCGCCGGATCGAGACCCATCTCGTAATCGTCGCTGCGGGTGCCGGCGACGGTCCAATCTTCGGGGAGGCGCAGGACGGGCCGGTCGAGCTGGGCCGCCAGGGTATTCCAGTCGCGCCAGCCGAACTGACGCGCGACACATTCCAGACTGTCGCCGTGGGAAATCTCGACACGGCGCTCGGCGAGCGCCTGACGAAGGCTCTTGGCCATCGCCTTCGGGTCATGTGGGATATGCATGCGTCCGATCCTCGAACCGGGCAGTCGCTCGTATCGGGGCTCGCATTGCCGAGGGGACCGCCCAGGGGGTCAGACCGAATCGGGGGAAACGTGCATTCACCATGCCTTGCGGCGCGAGCGGCCGGCTGCACGAGCCGACATGACAGAAGCGCCGGCAGACCTCGCTGTCAACCCGGGAGCGTGGCGCCCTTGGTTGGTGGGGAGCGGGCCCTGACCCCTTGCCCTGAAGCGGACGCTCCGCCCCCGGTCCATCATCGGCGTTGGGGTGTGCCCTCCGTAATGACCGGAATTCAACGAACTGGAGCCTTTGGAACGTCCATCTTTGGAATGCTGCCGCGATCTGCGTCGGTCGGACTTCTTCCCGAGCCTGATCCCGCCCTACACAATTGTCTTAATATGCGCCTTCGTCGGGGATGTTCAGCGTGGTGCCGCAGGCTTTGCAGTGTACAGCATCCAGCTCGTGACGCTGCAGCCCACAGGTCGGACACGGGAAGCGTACCTTGTAGGGGCGAAATACGACTTGGGCGAGCCGGAAGAAGAGTGTCACCCCGCATATCATCACGAACACCGAGATCAGGCGCCCGGTCGGTCCCGGTAACGTAATATCGCCGTAGCCGGTGGTCGTGAGGGATGTGACCGTGAAGTACAGTGCGTCGACCGGACTGCCGATCGCTGGGTTGCTCCCTGCTTGCGTGACGTAGATGACACCGGTCATTACGAACACGAACACCATAAGGTTGGTGGCGGCCAGAATGGCATCATCGTTCCGCCGGAAAAACGGACTATCGTGCCGCAACCGTTCAAGCAGTTGGTAGGTGCGCAACAGTCGAAGGGTGCGCAGGATGCGCAGAAAGCCGACGCCCTGCACGACCATTGGCGCCAGGAATGAGACGATCGCCACCACGTCCGTCCAAGTGCTCAGCCGCAGGAACTCGCGGGCCGGCGCCCGGCTAATCAGCAGGCGGCCGAGGAAATCGGCCAGAACACCTGCGCCAAGCGCCACGTCGAGTACGACGATCCAAAGTGAAAGTGGCAGAAAAGATGTGACGATGACGAAAGCGATCGTCGCTATGTCAAACGCCAGCAGTGCGTAACGGAAGCGGTGCGCTCGGTCGGTGTCGCCTTCGTAGAGGGCCTGAAGCCTAGCTTTCAGCGTGGTCATGAGTCCGATCTTACGGGCAGGGGTCAACCCCTAACGCATCCTTGCCCGGCCCCATGGATTCGGACCCGACCGAAACGCGTTCGCCCCTAGAACGCCCCCCGGGACGCCCGCCACAGGCGCCAAAGCCGGCGCCAGCGCGGGATCTCGATGAGGGTGTTCAGCGGGTCGTAGCCCGGGCGTTCCATGGCGGCGAGGTAGGGTTCCACCAGGGCCACGGGGAGGAAGGCGGCCCGCGCGGCGGGCGCGATGGTGCCGCGCGCCGCCGCGTAGGCCGCGAGGTGGCGGCGGGCCAGCGCCCGAAGGTCGGCGCAGGCGTGCACGAGGCCGGGGCCGCCGCGGCCCGTCACCACGTCCTCGCGGGTGACGCCGTAGGTCTTCAGGATGTCGGCCGGGAGGTAGACCTGGCCGCCGCGCGCATGCCACGGCAGGGACCGCAGCAGGCCGGTGATGCCGTAGGCGACGCCCGCATGGCCGGCGGCCGCCGCGCCGCCGGGCTCGGCGCCGTCGCACAGGACGAGGCCGCCGAGGCGGATGAGGGCCGAGGCCGTCTCGCCGCAATAGCCCTCGAGGTCGTTCACCCGCGGCATCGGGTCGTCGTAGAGGTCGAAGACGCGGGCGTCGATGAGATCGACGAAGGGCTGGCGCCCGAGCTTGCGCTTGACGATGGCGTCGTCGAGGGCCGCCGCCACGGGGTTGGCCTTCACGTCGCCCCGCGCCTCGCCCTGGAGGGCGTCGCGCCACCATTGCAGGCGGATCTCGCCCGCCATGGGGTTCGAGGCCGCCTCGCGGGTGCGGGCGATGGTGAGGCTGAAGGCGATGAGGGCGATGAGGTGCGGCCGGGCGCTCGCGGGGGCGAACAGGGTGGCGAAGTAACGGTCTGGGTCGCCCGCCTTCACCAGGGCCTCGCAATGCCCGAACGCGAAGTCGAGGCCGCCGGCCGGGCCGGCTTTGGTGTCCGTGTCCGTCATGCGACCGCCACCAGGGCGGCGGCGACCTTGCGGTTCTCGGCCACCAGGATGTTGTAGGTGCGGGCCGCCGCACCCGTCTGCATCACGTCGAGGCCGATGCCGGCCTCCTTCAACCAGCGCCGCAGGGCGTCGGGCAGGGGCGCGATGTCGAGGCCGGTCCCGATGAGGAGGAGTTCGACCGCCCCCCCCTCCGCCACCACGGGCCGCAGGGCGTTGCGGTCGATGGCCCGGGCGTCGTCGGGCGCCCAGGCACGGACGCCCGAGGGCAGCATCAGGATCGAGCCGCGATGGGACATCTCGGCGAAGCGGAAGCCGCCGTTGCCGTAGGCGTCGATGATGTGGCGGCCGGGAACGTAGCCGTCGTGGAGGCTGCCGGCTGCCATGCGCTACTCCGCCGCCTGGGGCACCCGCCCGCCCGACCGGGCGGCCTGCGCCTTCACCCCCGAGAGCATGAGGCCGAGGTAGATCAGCACCGGCGTCGAGACGAAGATCGCCGAGTAGGTGCAGATGACGACGCCGGCCAGCATCACGATGGCGAAGCCCTTGATCGCCTCGCCGCCGAACAGCACCAGGGCGAGCAAGGACAGGAAGGCGGAGGTCGCCGTCATCACCGTGCGGGACATGGTGGAGTTGATGGACAGGTTGAGGAGCTCCACCGTGGGGATCGTCTTGTAGCGGCGCATCAGTTCGCGGGTCCGGTCGAACACCACCACGGTCTCGTTGAGCGAGTAGCCCACGATGGTGAGGATCGCGGCGATCGAGGTCATGTTGAACTCGATGCGGGTGATGACGAAGATGCCGATGGTGAGCACGATGTCGTGGAGGGTGCCCACGATCGCCCCGAGGGCGAGTTCCCGCTCGAACCGGAACCACAGGTAGAACAGCACCGCCAGCACCGAGAGCACCACCCCGATGGTGCCGGACTGCACGAGTTCGCCCGAGACGCGGGGGCCGACGGTCTCCGTGCGGCGGAACTCGTACTCGGCGTCGAACGAGGCGTGCGCCTTCTGCATCACCGCCGTCTGGCCCTGCTCGCCGGCCTGGAGCGGGAAGCGCACCAGGATGGTGCCCTGGCCGCCGAGTTCCTGCACCTCGGTCTCGCCGAAGCCGAAGCCGTTCGCCGTGTGGCGCACGGCCCCGACATCGGCGGTGCCGGATTTCGCCTGGAGCTCGACGAGGGTGCCGCCCTTGAAGTCGATGCCGAAGTTGAGGCCCACCGTGAGGAACAGGATCACGGTCGCCACCGACATCAGCGCCGAAAGCGGGAAGGTGAACCGCCGGAAGCGCATGAAATCGAAGTGCGATTCGTCGGGCCAGAGGCGGAGCAGACGCATGATCGGTCTCGAATGTGTCTCAGGGTCGAAAGGGCCGGCGGGCGTCCCCGGTGGGGACGATCAGAACGGCAGGGCTTTCGGCCGGGCGATATTGTACCACAGGGCGATCATCATGCGGGTCAGGGTCACGGCGGTGATGACGGTCGTGAGGATGCCGAGGATGAACACCACGGCGAAGCCCTTCACCGGGCCGGAGCCGAGGAAGAACAGGATCAGGGCGGCGATGGCCATGGTCGAGTTCGAGTCGATGATGGTGGCGAACGCCTTGTCGAAGCCCGCCTGCAGGGCCGAGACGATGGAGCGGCCCGCCCGCACCTCCTCGCGCACGCGCTCGTAGATCAGCACGTTGGAATCCACCGCCGTGCCGATGGTGAGCACGATGCCGGCGATGCCCGGCAGGGTCATGGTGGCCTCCAGCACCGACATCAGGCCCAGGATGAGGCCGACATGGACGATGAGGGCGATGTTGGCGAAGAAGCCGAACACCCCGTAGGTGGCGAACATGAACACGATGACCAGGGCACCGGCGACCAACGTCGCGAGCTTGCCGGCCTGGATCGAATCGCGGCCGAGGCCGGGGCCGACGACGCGGCGCTCGACCACGGTGAACTTCGCCGGCAGGGCGCCGGCGCGCAGGAGCACCGAGAGGTCGTTGGCCTGGGCGACCGTGAAGTTGCCCGTGATCTGGCCGGAGCCGCCGGTGATCGGCGTGTTGATGCGCGGCGCCGAGACCACCTCGTTGTCGAGCACGATGGCCATGCGGCGGCCGACGTTCTCGGCCGTCGCCTGCCCGAAGCGCTGGGCGCCCTTCAGGTTGAACTTGAAGGAGACCATCGGCTCCTGGGTCTGATGGTCGAAGGCCGGCTGGGCGTCGGTGAGGTCGCCGCCATCGGCCATGACCCGGCGCTCGACGGGGACCTTGGCACCCTTCTCGTCCTTGGAAGGCAGCAGATCGACGTCACCCGAGGGCGAGTCCGACAGCATGCGGAATTCGAGCTTGGCGGTGCTCCCCAGGAGCTTCTCGAGGCGCTCCGGGTTCTGCTCGCCGGGCACCTGGATCAGGATGCGGTCGGCGCCCTGCTGCTGGATCGACGGCTCGGTGGTGCCCGTGGAATCGAGGCGGCGGCGGATGACCTCGATGCCCTGGCTCACGGCGCGGCGGGTGCGCTCGGTGATGCCCGCATCGGTGAGGCTCAGGCGGATGGCGCCGTCGGGCTGCTCGGCGATGTCGAGGGTGCGGCCCGAGCCCTGGCCGACGAGGGGATTGGCGATGGGCTGGGCGAGTTCGCGCAGCTTCGGCAGCACCTTGGCGCGCGCCGCATCGTCGGGGACGCGGACCTGAACGCCGCGCTGCAAGAGCTGGATGCCGCCCTCGGCCCGGACGGATTCCTGTTGGAGGATGCGGCGCACGTCGTCGCGGAGCGCCTTGCCCTGGGAGGCCACGAGCTCGTTCTGGTCGACCTCCAGCAGGAGCTGCGAGCCGCCCTGGAGATCGAGGCCGAGCACGATGGCGCGCTGGGGGATGATCCAGCTCGGGAACCAGCCCGGCAGCCCCGCCATGAAGCCCTTGCGCTGCTCCGGCGAGAAGAAGCTCGGCACGGCGAGGCTGAGGCCGATGAGGATGACGGCCAGCGTCGTGACGATCTTGGTTCGCGAGAAGCGCAGCATCCGGAAGTCCCGTCCCTTGCCGTTTCTTGATTGCGAGGCCGGCCCGTGCGCCGGCCTCGTCCGTCGGTGGCTCAGGCGGCCTTGACCGGCCCGCCCTTGACCCGGACTTCCGCGATCATGGTGCGGACGACCTTGACGCGGACGTTGGGGGCGATCTCGACCTCGATCTCCGAGGCGTCGTCGGCGACCTTGGTGACGCGGCCGACGATGCCGCCGGTGGTGACGACGGTGTCGTCGCGGCGCACGTTCTTGACCATGCTCTGATGCTCCTTCACGCGGCGCTGCTGCGGGCGGAGGATCAGGAAGTACATGATGACGAAGATGAGGACGAACGGCACCACCTGCAAGGCGATGTCCGCTCCGCCAGCGGCCGCGGAGGCCCCTTGCGCGAAGGCGGGGGTGATCAAGCGCGTGACTCCTCAAGGATACGGCCCCGATCCCCTCGGGCGAGGGGGCGTGCGGGCCTGTCGAAAAAGCGCGCGGACTATAGCCACGGCCTAAGTGAAAGCAACGGCGTGGGCCTGGGGCGAAACGGTCCCGGGCGCAAGCCCCCTGCCCCGGGGACGCTGATCTTTCGGCGGATTTGCCCTAAACCGGCCCCCGCGCCCGCCCGAAGGACCTTTCGCGATGACCTCTGCCACCGACCCGGCCCCGCACGAAACCCTTCACCCCGATCTGCTGCCCGTGCTGGAGCGCATCGCCGCCGCCCTGGAGCGGGCCGCGCCCCCCGCCCGCCCGGCGGTGGACGTCGCGGCGGCCGACGCGTTCCTGTGGGGGCCCGAGCGCCGGCTGATCCCGGTGCGCTCCGTCAACCGCGTCGAGATCGGCCTGCTCACGGGCATCGACCGGGCCCGCGACACGCTGTCCGAGAACACCCGGCGCTTCGCCGCCGGCCTGCCGGCCAACAACGCCCTGCTGTGGGGGGCGCGCGGCATGGGCAAGTCGTCCCTGGTGAAGGCCGTGCACGCCGAGATCAACGCGGCCCGGGGCGACGCCCTCCCGCTCAAGCTCGTGGAAATTCATCGCGAGGACATCGAGGCCCTGCCCGACCTCATGGCGACCCTGCGGGGCGACCGGCACCGCTGGATCGTGTTCTGCGACGACCTGTCGTTCGACGGCGACGACACCTCGTACAAGTCCCTGAAGACGGCGCTGGACGGCGGCATCGAGGGGCGCCCGGAGAACGTGCTGTTCTACGCCACCTCCAACCGCCGACACCTGCTCGCCCGCGAGATGGTGGAGAACGAGCGCTCCACGGCCATCAACCCCGGCGAGGCCGTGGAGGAGAAGGTGTCCCTGTCGGACCGGTTCGGCCTGTGGCTCGGCTTCCACAAGTGCAGCCAGGACGAATACCTCGCCATGGTCCGCGCCTACGTGGCCCGTCACGGCCTGACCGCCGATCCCGACACCGTGCGGGCCGAGGCCCTGGAATGGGCGACCACCCGGGGCTCGCGCTCGGGGCGCACGGCGTTCCAGTACATTCAGGATCTGGCGGGGCGGCTGGGGCAGCGGTTGGCGTGACCGCGCGGATCGTCCGGCGCACGCTCCCGCTTTCCAGCCCGGACGCGGGGACAGGCGCTAAGACTGCCTCGCAAACCTGCCGGTCACCATCGGTTCTCGCTTTGAATACGGCGGTGCAGCGGGAGTTTTGTGACAGACACTAAACGCCCCGCTCTTCCTCGAGCGCGCGGGACCGGATCCGGTCTCCGCGCAGGCTCTCGATTTCCGCCCGGCTGAAGAGAATGCGTCGGGTCAGCGCCTGGATCGCCAGCAACGGGAGGCAGATGAAAGCGGTCGCCGCCGCAAACGAATCGGAGGGCAACCCGACGAAGAGATTGAACCCATCGCGCGCCGCCGGCAGCAGTGCCAGAAACGAGACTATGTGAAGGGCAGAATAGTCCTCGAGCCCCCATCGCAGACGCGCGGGGCGCTCGCTCGCGACAAGGAGACAGGCGGAGGTGACGAGCACACCCGCAAGCACGCTCGCCACGGGTGATGTCAGACCGGCCCACCCTCGCAGGGCATGATAGACAAGAAGCTGTGCGGCAGCGCCGCCAATGACGATGCAGAAGGTTCGCGCGCTCCACGCCATGACCCAGTTCCTCGAACCAGCCTCTGCGGCTCACCGAGGCATACTCCTGCGGGAAGAAGGCTCCAAGCGCCGCCTTCGATTGAATGGACATCCCGAAACCGGATCGCCCCTCTCCGGCGCCGGGCCGGGCGCGCCCTGCGAGGAGCGTCCCGGCCGAGACCACGTTCGAGGCGCAGGGTGTTACCGGTAACCCTCGTCGGAACGGTCGCGAGCCGACCCCCCCTCACGTCGCGGGGTTCAGGGCTCGCAACGGCATGGACAGATCGGGAGAGGGCTTCCGCGTCCGCGTGATCGACACCACAACCGCAAACAGGGCGACACCGGCGAACACATCCACGAAATAATGCCCGCCGATGACGATCGTCGATACCATGACGATGGCGGTCCAGATCAGGATCGATAGGCGCAACAGGCGCACGGGCAATATTCGCAAGGACATGAACACGTGGGCGGTCACACAGGCGAAGGCCGCATGAAACGAGGGGAACGTGATGACTCCATTCAACTCGGAAAGACGGACATGCTTCGTCGTTCCGGAGCGGAACGCATCGAACGTTGCGAGGTGATAGAGGCCCGCGCCCTCCGGTAGTTGTGAAACGACATCCTCGGCGAGTTGCAGTCCGGCGAAGGCTCCGATGGCCGGAAATGGAATCGCGATGACGGCACAGGTGAACCCGGCGAGCGCGATCATCGCACAAAACCGCCATGCCGCGTCCGCTCTCCGCATGAGAATGAGGATCAGGGGCACGAAGATGAGTACCTTGAACGACGCGTGGTAAGCGAAGACCAGGGGGTCGTGCAGTGCCGGCACCCGGGACACGAACGCCACGATCGTTCGCGCATCAAGACCGATCATCTCATCGGCTCGAATCAGCGCCCCATCGATGAGCGGCGCGTTAACGGCCAGGCCTGCCAACGCAAGAACCCCAAGCATGGTCAGACTGCACCCGGTCACGGCGAGCGTACCGAGGCTATCGGCGATGAAAGGTTCCCGTCGGTAGAAGGTGTAGAACGCCTGGAGTGCGAAGAGGACGCAGATGCCCGCGGCCCACAGCAGCAAGTGGGACAACTCGACCCGAAGCCCGGTCGCGATCGTCATGCCGAGGGCGCACGCCGTCACGGCGGCGGCAGTGGTCGAGGCCAAGACTCTCGGATGCATGTGCGAACCCTAGTTTGCACACACCATGCACACGCAATCCTAAAGCGAAGTTGATAGATCCCGCTTCGAAGCGACAGAAGGTACCCCTCGATTTGCCGAGGGCAACCTACGCTTTGAACCGGAGGCACGGCTCCCACGACACCCTTGGATCGCCAGCAAGACCTCCGCCTTCGATCTTCGCCACGATCGATGCCCGGTCGGTGCGCGTAGGATCACGGGCCGACGTATCCGAGACGTCCAAGCGGCTTTGCTGCCTTCCCCTCGGCATTCAAACGACGAAGGCCCGGCTGCCGCAAGGGCAACCGGGCCTGCCGAACAGCTCAGGCGCGAATGCGCTCCGAGCCTGAATTGACAATCAATCCTTCAGATCGGCCGGCACCTTGCCGCCGTTCTCTTCGAGCTTCTTGATCACCTGCTTGTGCAGCCAGACGTTCATGGAAGCCGAATCCTCCTTGTCGCCCGTGTAGTGGAGCTCGTCGGCGAGCTGCTTGCGGGCGGTGAGGCTCGAATCGAGGTCGAGGAGCTTCATCAGGTCGACGATGGAGGTGCGCCAGTTGAGGGTCTGGCCGTTCTTGGCGGCCATGCCGTTGAGGACCTCCTCGACATCGACGGAGCCGGCCGGGACGGACCCGCCCGTGGCGGTGCCGGTCGAGGTGGAGGCGTCGGAGCCGCCGGTGGTGGCCGGGGCGTCGGCGGGCTTGGCCTGGGCGTCGCCGCCTCCGAAGGGATGGAGGATCTTGCTGACGATGCTGCCGAGGAGGCTCATGGTGGAAATCCCTGATTCTGGTGCCGCCGCCGGCCCGGTGGCCGCAGCGGGGGGATAACGGAAGCGAGACGAGGCCGTTCCCGAAAGCCGCGCCGGAACCCGCCCGGGCCGCGACAGAACCGCCCTGCCCGCCCCCGCGAACGGAGAGGGATCTTCCAAAGCACGGGGCAACAGGCCGGAGACGCGAGCAAATTCTTGCGTGCCCCGGCGCCCCGTGCCAAGGCCCGGGACCAGAAGCCCCGATCGATCCGTGCGGTGGAGCCCTGGGGCGCCCCGTGCCGTCGGCCACCCTTCTCGACGCCCCTGACCGGACCTGACCGATGCGCCTCCTGCCCGTTTTCGCCCTGCTGCTCTCCATGACGGGCGTCGCCTCGGCCCAGAGCACCGCCCCCGTGCCCGTGCGCATCGGCGTGATCCCGGTCGTCGGCGCGGCGCCGGTCTTCGTCGCCAATGGCGAGGGCTGGCTCAAGGAGGCGGGGCTCGCCCCCACCTTCACCACCTTCGAATCCGGCCCCAACATGATCCAGGCGCTCGCGTCGGGCACCATCGACGTCTACGTCGCCGGCGTCGCGCCGCTCGCCGTCGCCCGCACCAAGGGCATCGACGTCCGCGTGGTGGCCGCCACCGCCATCGAGGAGATGGTGTTCGTGGCCGGGCCGAAGCTCGCCCCCTACTTCGCGAACGGCGCCGGCAAGGCCGAGGCCTTCGCCCAGTTCAAGGCCAAGGAGGGCCGGCCCGCCCGCCTCGCCACCCAGCCGCCGGGCTCCGTGCCCAACACCACCCTGCAGCATTGGCTCTGGCAGGTCGCCAAGGCCGACAAGGCGAATGCCGAGGTCGTCGCCATGGGCATCGACGCGACCCAGCAGGCGGTGCTGGCCGGGGCCGTCGACGGCGCCTCCATCCGCGAGCCGGCGCTCACCATCGTCCAGCAGCGCAACCCGGCGATCAAACTCATCGCCACGGGCGGTGAGATGTTCCCCAACCAGCCCGGCACCGTGGTGGGCGTGTTCGGCGCCTTCGCGGACAAGAACCCGGCGGCCGTCGAGGGCCTGGTGAAGGCCGTGATCAAGGCGAGCGAGTTGCTGAAATCCGATCCGGCCCGCGCGGCGAAGCCCGTCGAGGCGGCTTTGGGCAAGGGCATCACCGATCTGGCCACCATCCAGAAGGCCATCACCTCGCCGGCAGCGAAATTCACCGCCGATCCCCGCGCCATCGTCGAGGCCACCAAGGCGATGCAGGCCTATCAGGTCTCCATCGGGACGCTGGACAAGGACGTGCCGCTGGACGGTCTGTTCGACCCGCGCCCCTACGAGAAGGCGACCGCGCGCTGAGCCGCGCGCCCGCTTGAACCGCATGCCCGCGTTCCGCGCCACGGCGCTCTCCGCCCTCGGCCTCGCCGCCTTCCTGATGTTCTGGGAAGCGATGCCGCGCCTCGGCCTCATCAACCCGGCCTTCCTGCCGCCGCCGAGCACGATTCCGGCCGCCTTCCTGCGGGAGATCCAGCTTGGCGTGTGGGGCGAGGCCGTGTGGTCGAGCCTGAGCCACTACGTCGTCGGCCTCACTGTGGGCGCTGGGGCCGGCATCGCGCTCGGCCTCCTCAGCGGCATGTTTTCGGGGTTCGAGGCCGTCACCGCCTGGATCGTGCGGCTGCTGCGGCCGATCCCCGGCCTCGCCTGGGTGCCCTTCGCCATCATCTGGTTCGGGGTCCAGCCCTCGGCCGCCGTGTTCATCATCGCCATCGGCGTGTTCTGGATCGTGTTCTTCGCCACCCAAGGCGCCGTGCGCGGCGTCGACCGCGACCTCGTCGAGGTGGCGCAGGCCTTCGGCTTCCGCTCGCCGTGGTCGCGCCTCGTCAAGATCCTGCTGCCGGCCGCCACCCCGGGCATCCTCGTGGGCCTGCGCACCGCCCTGGGCCAGGCCTGGATGGCCGTGGTCGCCGCCGAGATCTTCGGCGTGCCGGGCGTCGGCGCCCGGATGATGCAGGCCTCCAGCCTCCTCTCCACCGACATCGTGGTCGTCTACATGCTCACCATGGCCGGCCTCTACGGCCTGTTCGACACCGGCTTCGTCGCCCTCCAGGGCTGGCTCCTGCGGTGGCGCGCGTGAGCACGCCCGTCCCCCCGCCCGTCTCTTCGCCCATCATCGCCATCCAGGGCCTCAGCCTCGCCTACGAGCGGGAAGGAGTGCGCAACACGATCCTCGCCGACCTCGACCTCACCATCGCGCGGGGCGAATTCCTCGTCATCGTCGGCGAATCCGGGGTCGGCAAGTCCACGGTCCTGCGGGTGCTCATCGGCCTCGCCCAGCCGAGCGCCGGCACCGTGCGCGTCGAGCCCCGCCCCGGCTGCCGCACGCCCATGGCCCTGGTGTTCCAGGACGCCCGCCTGCTGCCGTGGCGCCGGGTCGTCGCCAACGTGGCCTTCGGGCTGGAGGGCAGCGGCCTCACCAAGGCCCAGCGCCTCGCCAAGGCGGCCGAGATGCTGGCGCTGGTGGGCTTGGCCGACCTCGGCCAGCGCTGGCCGCACCAGCTCTCGGGCGGCCAGCGCCAGCGCGTCGCCATCGCCCGGGCCCTCGCCGTCGATCCCGACGTGCTCCTCATGGACGAACCGTTCTCGGCCCTCGACAGCTTCACCCGCGAAGGCCTGCAGGACGAGCTGCAGCGCATCCAGGCGGCCACCGGCAAGACCATCCTGTTCGTCACCCACGACATCGACGAGGCCGTCACCCTGGCCGACCGGGTGGTGGTCCTGGCCGGCGCCCCCGGCCGGGTCGCCGCGGAGATGACCGTCACGGTGCCCCGGCCCCGCCGCCGCCGCGACGCCGCGTTGCTGGAGGCCGCCCGCCAGTTGCGGACCGAACTGTCGGGCCGCTCGGCCGAGTTGTGACGGCGCCGCGCCGGCCGAACCGTACCGGCGCCTTCGGCGCATGGGGGGCGTGCGCCGTTCC
Source organism: Methylobacterium sp. Leaf102 (assembly GCF_001422425.1). Lineage (NCBI taxonomy): Bacteria > Pseudomonadati > Pseudomonadota > Alphaproteobacteria > Hyphomicrobiales > Methylobacteriaceae > Methylobacterium > Methylobacterium sp. Leaf102. Next base: position 82,724 of record NZ_LMMX01000006.1, read on the forward strand.
ATCCGGGCGACGGACCGGCGCATTGCGCCGCGCGTGCGCCGGGCTTAACCCCGCCCGGGGCGTCCGTTTTCTCCGTAGGACCGCCCGAGGAGAAGGCCGATGCGCCGCCGCACCCGCTCCCTGATCGGCACCATCACGATGCTGGCCTTCGTCGTCGTCTACGCGCCGCTCGCCATGGCGCTCGCCGACAGCCGCATCTCGCAGACCCCGGCCCCCGTGCAGGCGGTGCTCTACTGCATCCTGGGCATCGCCTGGATCATCCCGCTGATGCCCCTCATCAGTTGGATGCAGCGGCCCGACTCCGACGCTTGACCGGAAGGCGCCGGGATTTCGCCGCACTCGCGGGGCACAAACGGCCCCGCTCCCGAACGCGCCGAAGGTCGATTCCCCGCATCATGCCGCTCCGCCCGACTCTGGTTCTCCTGGCCTTCCTCGCCCCCACCCTGGCCGCCGCCCAAGGCGCACCGCGCTCCGTGGGCGAGTGCGAACGCCTCAAGAACGATCTCGCCTACAACCAGTGCCTGGCGATGTTCGGCCCTGCCGCCAAGAACGTTGCGGCCGGCATTTCCGCAGGAGCGGCGACCGCCTCGGCCTCCGTCGCCACGGCCCTGGCGGCCCTGCCGTCCAGCATCGCCGCCGCCCTGCCGACGGTGCAGGAGACCGGCCGTCGGGGACGGCGCAGTCGCTACGGCCGCCACGGCCGCCAGAGCGCGAGCTTCGACACCGGCGGCGGGTCGCGCTCGTATCGCCGTCACCGCCGGCGCTGATCCGACTGATCGCCAAGACCTTTCCGTTCAACCGACGTTGAGGCGCCGCCCCCGGTTCCAGGCCAGGAACGGCACACCCGAGAGCAGGGACGCGAGGGCGGCCGGGCTCTGGTGGCAGCCGTTCACCGAGACGCGCGGCAGGGCCTGCAGGTGGTCGACGTGCCCAGGGAACAGGTGGCCCGGCCGCGTCGTCACCGCCGTCGAGAAGCCGAGCTGCCGCGCCAGGGCGAACTCCCGCTGGCCCGCGGAACTCGGGTCGCCGACCGGATAGGACAGGTGCCGCACCGGGCGGCCGAGTTCGCGGGCGAGATCCTCGCGGCCCGCCTCGACCTCCCGCCGCAGGGTCGCCGCGTCATGCTTGGCGAGCATCGGGTGGCTGATCGTATGGGCGCCGAAGGTCACGGTCGGGTCGCGGCCGAGCCCCCTGAGCTCGTCCCAGCTCAGGCACAGTTCGCGTGCCAGGGTCCCTGCCGCGATGCCGGCCTGCTCGCACAGGCCCGCGATCTCCGCGAGAAGATGCCCTTCGGGTCCGGCGCGCAGGTGGCGGTAGACCACCTCGAACGCCGCCCGTTTCTCCGCGTCGCTGCCCGCGGGCAGGTCGATCTGCGTACCGGGAAGCCGCACCCGCCGGAGGCGACCGATCGCCCGCTCCAGTTCGAGCCACCACAGGCGACCGCGCCCACCGGCGAAGTCGCTGGTGACGAACAGGGTCCAGGGGGCGCCGTGCCGTCTCAGGACCGGGGCGGCGTGCTCGACATTGTCCCGGTAGCCGTCGTCGAAGGTCAGGACGGCGAAGGGCGCGCGCCCCGTCCCCGCGAGCCGCTCGGGCACCGCATCGAGGGAGATCACCTCGAACCCGCGTCGGGCCAGGGTGAGGAGGACGTGATCCAGGAAGTCCGGTGTGATGGCCAGCAGCCGATTGGGCGCGTAGGCGCCGGGCGGCTCGGGGCGGACATGATGAAAGGTGAGGATCACCCCCCGTCCCCGGGCCAGGGGCGCGAGCCAGCGGTCGGCCCCCGTCGCCGCGATGGTCCGGAACCCGGCCTCGAACAGGCGGTGGCGGCGGGCTGTCGACATCGAAACTCCGAACGTGGGCCAGCGATAGTCGTCCCGGAACCGGCAAGGTTTCGTTACCCACGCCGACAGGACGGCCCCGGCGCTTCACCCGTCGTTTAAGAGCCTGAGCGCTCCCTCGACGCCGAGCGAGCGGGAGCGACGGTGGTGACGGGCGGCGTGCACGATCTAGGCGGAGTGGAGATGATACGGGATACGGCGCGCGGCAGCCTGACCACGGAGGTCTATTCCGATTTGGCCGCCGTCGAGGCCCTGTGGCGCGGCCTGGAAGCCGATCCGGCTGTCCTGATGACCCCCTACCAGCGCTTCGACTGGGTCTCCGCCTATCTGCGGACCGAACCGGACGCCGTGCTTCGTGTCTTCGTGGTACGCGACGCGGCCGGTCGACCGCAGGTGCTGATCCCCTGTCACCTGACGTACGAGCACGGCCTGCGCGTCGCACGGGTCGTCGGCGGGAAGCACGCCAACTTCCATATGCCCCTCTTCGCCTCGCGCGCGGCAGCCGCCCTGCGGCCCGAGGATCTGGCAGAGCCTCTCCGAGCGGCAGCCCGGGCCACCGGCATCGCCGCCTACGCCTTCTCGCACCAGCCCTTTTTTTGGGAGGGTGCCGCCAACCCCCTCGGCTTCCGGGCCGAGCCTTCGCCGAGCGACGCCTACGGCCTCCTGCTGGGGCCCGATGCGGAATCCACGGTCAAGCGGGTGTTCAGCACCGACGCCCGCAAGAAACTGCGCGCCAAGGAGAAGAAGCTCGTCGAGGCGTTCGGCCCGGTGGCATACCGGATGGCGCGGACCGATGCGGAGGTCACCGCCTACCTCGACGCGTTCTACGCCCAGAAGGCATCGCGTTTTTCCGCCATGGGGATCGCCAACCCCTATGCCGATGCGGGCGTGCGCGGCTTCCTCGCCGCCGGCGCGCGCCGGCACGGACGCTCCGACGAACCGGCCATCGAAGTCGCGGCCCTGGTGGGCACCGAGAGCGGGCGGGTGTTCGCGGTCTTCGCCGGCGCCGTGGACGCGGCCCGCTACAGCGGCATGATGACGTCGTTCGATCAGGATCCGGCTGTGAGCCGATCGAGCCCCGGTGATATTCTGCTGCAGTATCTGATCCGGGATCAGGCGGAGCGTGGCCGCCGCGCCCTCGACCTCGGCGTCGGCGAGGCGCGCTACAAGGCCAACACATGTGACGAGACCATCGAGCTCGGCGAGGTCACGATTCCCGTGTCCCTGCCCGGTCGGATCCTCCTCCTCAAGACCGTGGGCGTTGCCCGGCTCAAGCGGCGGATCAAGCGTGATCCGCGCCTGTCGACCCTGGTCGGCCGCCTACGCCACTGGCGGGCAGGTGCGCTCGCGCAGTAGCGCGGGAGGCGTCGGCTCGGGGGACGGCCGGCGCTCGGAAGGCGCAGAGGTCGGCGCCCGTTCAGGCCGCCGAACGACGCAGTTCGAGGTCGGCACCGAATCCCCGAACGGGTGTCTCGGCGACGGTCCGGTCCCGGGCCACGAGAATACGGCTGGCGCCGGATGCTTCTGCCAGGGCGAAGAGATGAACGAGTTCGGCATCGTCCGCCTCCCGGTTCGAAGCGATCACCACCGTGTCCATGGCGCCGCCCACCGCCGACAGAAGCGCCTGGGCCGCTTCGGTCTCCGCTCCGTGAAGGCGGCAGAGCACCCAATCGTAGGCTTGCGCCAGGGCATCGAGGGCAATCTCCAAGGCTTCCGGCTCCTCGCTCAGCACGTCGATGTCGAGGAAGCCGCGCTGGACCCTGTCGAGGCGCGACCCGGGAATTCGCTGGATCACATCGAGAAAAGCCGCTTCGCCGGCGACGAGGTCCGTGAGGCCGGCATCCTCGGGGCCACAGGCTGGGCCATTCAGATCGAGCACCACGGTGCGCGCACCGACCGCGAGGGCTTCGGCCAGGGTACCCGCCAGGGTTCCGGCGGGGTCACCCATGCCGCCGTCCTGGGTTTCCACCGGATCCAGGGTTTCCGCAAAGAGGACCCGGCGGCCGATTCCCGCGTACGCATCCTCACTCAGGCGCGCCACGAGCCCGTCGAGCGCAAACCGGCCGGGCGCCGGAGTGACTGCAGGAACGGGCGCGGCGGCGGGAACGACCGATGCCGAGGCGACCATGGGCTCGAAGGAAGTCGCGGTGGTGACGCCGTGGCGGGCCAATGCCGGCGACGCCTCCGGGAAGGTGAAGCGCGACGATGCGGAGCCGGACGGCTCGCCCCCATCGGCTTCGGCCTTGGTCTCAGCGTCCGCATCCGCGCGCTTGCGCCGGATATCATCGGGATCCGTGAGAAGATGGCGGGCGATGACGCCGCCCATCGAAAACAGAAGAGCCATGATCACAGCCAGCGTGATGACCGGCAGCTTCTTGGGGAAGGAGGGAGTTTCCGGCACCACGGCGCGCGAAACGATGCGGGCGTCGGCGGGGGTCGCGCTCTCGGCGTCGCGAGCGGAGGCTTCGCGGTAGCGGGACAGGTAGGATTCGAGCTGCTCACGCTGGGCCTTGGCCTCGCGCTCGAGGGCCCGCAGTTGAACCTCGCTCGAATTGCCCTTCCAGACGACATCGCGCTGGGCATCGACGGTCGCACTCAGACTTTCGACGCGGGCCTCGGCGATCCGGGCGTCGTTCTCCATGGTCCGGACGATGCGCTCGGCGGTGGCCTTGATCTGCGTGTCGAGGTCGGCGATCTGCGCCGTCAGTTCCTTGATGCGCGGGTGGGCCGGCAGGAGCGTGCGGGCCTCCAGGGCAAGCTGGCCGCGCAGGGTGATGCGCTGCTCCACCGTGCGGCGGATGATTTCGTTGTTGGCGACATCCGGGATCTCGAAGGCACGACCGTCCTTGATCATTTCCTTGATCAGTTTGGCCCGTCCGGCGAGATCGGCCTTGACGGTGCGGGCCTGCGATAGCTGCGTCGAGAGTTCGCCGAGTTGTTGCGCGCTCAGCGGCTGGCTCGCCGTACCGCCTCCGATGAGGCCGTTGCGGGCACGATACGCCTCGACCTTCGCCTCGGCTTCGGCGACGCGGGTTCGCAGGGTCTCGATGTTGCCGCCGAGCCAGGTCGAGGCGTAGCGGGCGGTATCGGTCTTCGCGGCCTCCAGAGAGGTGATATAGAGTTCGGCGATGGTGTTGGCGGCCTGCGCGGCGAGTTCCGGATCCTTCGCGCGGAACTCGACCGTGAGGATCCGCGACTTCCCCGCCGGATAAACCAGGAGTCGGTCGAAATAGGCTTCGAGCACCCGATCCTCGGGCGCCCGTTCCAGGGGGTTCTTGGCGAGGCCGATCATCATGAGAAGACGCTGAACCGGGCCGATGCCGGCCACCTCCGGATCGAACTCGGCGTTGCCCACGAGTTTGAGCCGGCGAATCGCCTCGCGAGCGAGATCGCGGGACATCACCACCTGGACCTGACTGGCGACGGCCTGCTCGTCGATGGGTGCCACCTGCTCGCCCCGCTCCTGGGTCGAGCGCGTGAAGGCTGCCTCCCGGCTCTCGAGGAGAAGCTTCGCCTCGCCGGTGTAGCGCGGCGGCACAACCTGTACGAACGCGATGGCACCGAGCCCCGCGACCACCGTCGGGACGGCGATCCAACGCCAGGAGCGGCGCAGAAGGCTGGCGAGCTGGGCGAGCCCGAGGCCGTCCCCGGCCCTGTGCAGGACCGACGGACCGGCAAAGTTCGGCGATGAGCGAGGCATGGATCGATCTTTACGCTCGTGCGAGGCAGCGGCCGTAGGCCGGCCTTCGTCGCATCAGGCAATCATATTAAGGTTGATCACGCGTTAAGACCGGGCAGTCCCGGCACAGAACCACCGGGCAGGAGCCCGGATCAGCATTCCTTAACCATATGCCCCTAGGGATCGAGACCAGAATTCATGGTCATGGCGGCATTGGTGATGAACCGACGCACACTTCTTCTCACTCTTTCGTCCAGCTTCGCGCTGGGCGGCTGCCTGCGTCCGGACTTCCGGACGGAACAGCTCGACGCCACGACGACGGGCTCGATCGGTGCGCGCTATACCCTGTCGGCGGGCGACCGCCTGCGGGTGATCGTCTTCGGGCAGGACAACCTATCCAACATCTATGCCGTCGATGGGGACGGCAGTATCGCGATGCCCCTCATCGGCCTCGTCAAGGTTGGCGGTCAGTCCACGGCGCAGGCCGCCCGTACCGTCGAGGCCAAGCTCGCGTCCGGCTTCGTGCGTGAGCCGCACGTCACCGTGGAGGTCGATGCCTACCGCCCATTCTACATCCTGGGCGAAGTCACGAACTCCGGCCAATACCCTTACGTCAACGGCATGGCCGTGGAGACGGCCGTGGCCATCGCCGCGGGATTCGGCCCGCGGGCGGCGCGCGACTACGCTGTCCTGACCCGTGAGGGTCGTGGCGGCCTCGTCTCGGGCATCGTGCCGATGACCTACCCGGTTCGCCCGGGCGACACCATTGTGGTCAAGGAGCGCTTCTTCTGAGGCATCCGCGCGAAACGGCGCCTTTAAGCCTTGCGTAACCGCAAGTCGAAGTTGGAGCATGTGACCGGGATGCTCTTAATGTTCCCGCCATCCCGCTGACGACAGGATCACGGCCATCCGGGCGCCGCCGCCCGCCGGTTGCCGCGTGGAGAATCCGATCGTGAGTGCGTCCGCTTCCATTTCGAACGCATCTCGTTCCGCCACCCTGGCCGAAGGCCCGTCACTCACCGCTCACCGCATCATCCACGTTTTCCGAGCCCCCGTGGGGGGCCTGTTCCGCCACGTGGTCGATCTCGCCCGACTGCAGGCAGCAGCCGGTCATCAGGTCGGCATCGTCTGCGATGCGAACACCGGTGGGGATCGGGCGGCCCAGGCCTTCGCAGCACTCGCGCCCAGCCTGGCACTCGGGATCGTTCGGGTGCCGATGCACCGGAATCCCCATCCCTCCGACCTGACGGCTCTGCGCGTCCTCGCCGAGCGGGCCAGGATCACGGGGGCTACGGTGCTGCACGGCCATGGAGCCAAGGGCGGCGTCTACGCGCGGGCGGCGAGGGTCGCCGGACCCAATCCGATTCGGGCCTATACGCCCCATGGGGGCAGCTACAACTACAAGCCCGGCACGATCCGGCACAGGCTCTACATGGGCATCGAGCGCCTTCTGGCCCTGCGGACGGATCTGTTCCTGTTCGAGAGCGAGTACGTCGCCGGGCGCCACCGCGCTCATGCGGGTACGGCCCGCTTGACCCGGATCGTCCACAATGGGATCTGCGAATCCGAGTTCCTGCCCGTCGCGCCCGCGGCAGATCCCTACGATCTGCTCTATATCGGCGAATTGCGGGATGCCAAGGGTGTGCCCTTTCTCCTCGAAGCCTTGGCGAGTTTGCGAGAAGAGGGCCGGACCTTACGCCTGCTGATGGTGGGCTCCGGTCCCGATGCCGACCTCCTGGCCGCCCGTGTCCGGGCCATGGGACTCGGCGACGCCGTCGCGTTCGAGGCGCCTCAGCCCATCCGTGCCGTGTTGGCGCGGGGCAGGATCATGGTGGTGCCGTCCCTGGCCGAATCCCTGCCCTACGTGGTGCTCGAAGCGGCTGCGGCCCAGCACCCCCTGGTGGCGACGAATGTCGGCGGGATTCCCGAAATCTTCGGGGCGGCTGCGTCCCACCTCGTCCCTCCCCGGGATGCTGGCGCTCTCAAGGAAGCCATCGTCCGGGTGCTCGACGAAGCCCCCGATGCCCGCGCGGCGCGGTTCGCCGATCTCGGTGCCTCGGTCCAGGTGCGCTTCTCGATGAAGCGCATGGGCGCCGATGTCCTGTCGGGCTATGCCGCCGCCTTCCGAGCCCGTGTCAAAGCCGAGCCCGCCGCCGCGCATGCGGGACAGGCGATCTGATCCGGAGCCCGTACCACCGGGGCCGTTAAACGTTCCGTGAGGCCTTCCTGACAGAGTGGATCATCGTCGTGGTGACGCGACGTCGACCGAAGTCCGGAAGCCCTGACGATGAGTGCCTTCGACGTCCGCGACCTTTTGGAAGCCGCGGCCCGACCGTTTCCCGCTTCCGAACAGGAAGCTTCTCTGCCGAGCGGCTCGAGCGCGATCCCCCCGGCCGAGGCCACGGCTCGGCCGGCACCGGCCTTCTCGCCCGTCGTGCTGACGGGCTGCGTGCGGATCGCGGAGTTCGCCCTCATCGGTGTCACGGGTCTGGCCACGCAATGGCTCCAGCTCGCGGGCGTCGTTCCGCTCGGTCCGCGTTACGCCACGGCGATCCTCGGCATCGCCACGGTCGCGGTGATCCTCTTCCAAGTCATGGGGCTCTACGGCATCGGGGCCTTGCGCGGCTTCCTGAAGCCGGCCTTGCGCCTCGTGGCCGCCTGGACGCTCGTTCTCCTCGTCGTGGCGACCGTGATGGTGTTTGCCAAGGTCGCCGACCATTACTCGCGCGTCTGGCTGGGCACCGTCTTCGTCGCGGGCCTCGGCCTGCTCCTGCTGGGCCGCTTCATCCTGTCCCGGATCATCGGTGCCCAGACGCGGCGTGGCCGGTTCGACCGGCGCACGGCCATCGTGGGTGGCGGGCCCGTGGCCGAGGACCTGATCCGCGCCCTCGACGCCCAGGCCGAGTCCGGCATCCGCATCGTCGGCGTGTTCGACGACCGCGGCGACCGGCGCTCCGACACCGTGGTGGCGGGGGACCCCAAGCTCGGCACCGCGGCGGGCCCGTGGCCGAGGACCTGATCCGCGCCCTCGACGCCCAGGCCGAGTCCGGCATCCGCATCGTCGGCGTGTTCGACGACCGCGGCGACCGGCGCTCCGACACCGTGGTGGCGGGGTACCCCAAGCTCGGCACCGTCGACGACCTCGTCGCCTATGCCCGCACCACCCGCCTCGACCTCGTCATCTTCACCATCCCCATCACCGCCGAGGACCGCATCCTCCAGATGCTGGCCAAGCTYTGGGTCCTGCCCATCGACATCCGCCTCTCGGCCCAGGCCTCGAARCTGCGCCTGCGCCCGCGYGCCTACTCCTACCTCGGCACGGTGCCGGTGCTCGACGTGTTCGACAAACCCATGGCCGACTGGGACATCATCGCCAAGAGCGTGTTCGACCGCCTCGTCGGTCTCGCCATGCTGGTGGCGCTCAGCCCGGTGATGCTCGGCGTGGCCTTGGCCGTCGCCCTCACCTCGCCCGGTCCGGTCCTGTTCCGGCAGAAGCGCTACGGCTTCAACAACGAGNGCGCTCAGCCCGGTGATGCTCGGCGTGGCCTTGGCCGTCGCCCTCACCTCGCCCGGTCCGGTCCTGTTCCGGCAGAAGCGCTACGGCTTCAACAACGAACTCATCGAGGTCTACAAGTTCCGCTCGATGTACGTGACCCAGAGCGATGCGGGAGCCGCCAAGCTGGTGACGCGCAACGACCCGCGGGTGACGCCGGTGGGCCGCTTCATCCGCCGGACGTCCCTGGACGAGTTGCCGCAGCTGTTCAACGTGATCAAGGGCGAGTTGTCCCTCGTCGGRCCACGGGGCACGATCTTCGGCCGCATGGGCGGAGAGGAGTTCGCCTGCCTGCTGACCGGAACCGAGGATGCGCGTGCCCGCGCCG
>NZ_LMMX01000007.1:0-231 GCF_001422425.1 Methylobacterium sp. Leaf102
CCGCGGGTGACGCCGGTGGGCCGCTTCATCCGCCGGACGTCCCTGGACGAGTTGCCGCAGCTGTTCAACGTGATCAAGGGCGAGTTGTCCCTCGTCGGACCACGGCCCCATGCCCTTCAGGCCAAGGCCGCCAACACGCTCTACGATCAGGTGGTGGACGGTTATTTCGCCCGCCACAAGGTCAAGCCGGGGATCACCGGCTGGGCGCAGGTCAACGGCTGGCGTGGCGAG
>NZ_LMMX01000007.1:258-86151 GCF_001422425.1 Methylobacterium sp. Leaf102
AACACGCTCTACGATCAGGTGGTGGACGGTTATTTCGCCCGCCACAAGGTCAAGCCGGGGATCACCGGCTGGGCGCAGGTCAACGGCTGGCGTGGCGAGACCGACACCAGCGACAAGATCCAGCGCAGGGTCGAACACGACCTGCACTATATCGAAAACTGGTCGGTCCTGTTCGACATCAAGATCATGCTCGCGACACCCCTGTCGCTGTTCCGGACCCAGAACGCATATTGATCTGCTCGCCATAGCCTGCATTCGCGCGANCGACACCAGCGACAAGATCCAGCGCAGGGTCGAACACGACCTGCACTATATCGAAAACTGGTCGGTCCTGTTCGACATCAAGATCATGCTCGCGACACCCCTGTCGCTGTTCCGGACCCAGAACGCATATTGATCCGCACGCCCGGATCGAAGACGCCCTTTCGGGGGCGAACGATCGGGGCGGGAGCGACGGCATGACAACGAACGCAGGGACGGCTCGACAGCTCGATGCGCTGGGACGCGGCGATCTCGGCGGCATCCGTGAACTACGCCTGTCAGGCGGCCTCACGGAGTTTCCGCGCGATCTCTTCGGTCTCGCCGACAGCCTGGAAATTCTCGACCTCGGCGCCGGCTCCTTGACCCGCTTGCCCGACGATCTGGGGCGATTGACCAAGCTTCGAGTGTTGTTCTGCTCCGGCAATCCCTTCGACCGGCTGCCGCCCGCGCTCGGTGACTGCCCGGCCCTCAGCCAGATCGGCTTTCGCGGCTGCGGCCTGAGGGAGGTTCCCGGCGAGGCCCTGCCGCCGCTCCTGCGTTGGCTGACCCTGACGGACAACCGGATCGCCCGCCTGCCCGACGCCATCGGGCAACGGCGAGGGTTGCAGAAGCTGATGCTGTCGGGAAACCGACTCACCGCCCTGCCCGAAAGTCTCGCGGACGCCGCACACCTCGAATTGCTCAGGCTCTCCGCCAACGCGCTGGATGCTCTGCCGGCTTGGCTCGCAGCGCTGCCGTCCCTGGCTTGGCCGACCTGGGCCGGCAACCCGTTGGAAGGCGGTCCCCTACCGGCGGATGACAGAAGAATCCCGTGGTCCGACCTCGCGGTCGGCGAACGTCTCGGCGAGGGCGCATCGGGGCAGGTCTTCGCGGCCCTGTGGAAACGCGACGGAATCGAAGCCGGCGAGTCTGTCACCTCGAACAAGCCTTCCACCTCGAACAAGCCTTCCACCTCGAACAAGCCTGCCACCCCGAACACGCCCGTCGCCCTGAAGATGTTCAAGGGCGCCATGACCAGCGACGGGTTGCCGGACCGCGAGATGGAGGCATGCCTCGCAGCGGGGCCGCACCCGAACCTCACCGGGGGCCTCGGCCGCCTCGTCGATCATCCGGAAGGAGCGCAAGGACTCATCATGCCGCGCCTGCCCGGTGCTTGGCGGGTGCTGGCCGGGCCGCCGAGCCTGGAAAGCTGTAGCCGCGACGTCTACGAGCCTGGCCTGAGCTTCGACGAGGAGGTGGTCCGTGCCATCGCCCGGAGCATCGCGACGGCGGCGTGCCATCTGCACGCAGGCGGCCTCCTGCACGGCGATCTCTACGCTCACAACGTTCTGTGGGACGGGACGATGGGCGAAGCCGTCCTGAGCGATTTCGGCGCCGCCTGCCGTCTGCCGCCCGGCGATGCCGGCGCGTCCCTTCGGCGGATCGAGGTGCGGGCTTGGGGAATTCTGCTCGGCGAGCTGCTGGCCCGCTGCTCCGCCCGCTTGCCGGACCTCGTCGCCCTCGCGGAAGCCTGCACGCAGCCCGAGGTGATGCGAAGGCCCCTCATGGCCGAGGTCGTCATGGCCCTCGCCTGATATGCGAAGAGGGCCGCTCCCGACCGGGAACGACCCTCTCTGACACGAGCCGGAGACGGAAGGGCTACGGCAGGGCGCCGGCCTTCTCCTTCACCTGGGTCATGGTATCCTCACATCCCTTGGTATCGCCGGCCTTGTCCTGAGCACGCGCTTTCTTGATCAGGTCGCGCGCCTCGGCGACGCCACCGGCGCTCGCCTTGGTCGAGGGATCGGTGGGCTTGCCGGCCGGGGGCTTGTCGAGGGCCTTGTCCGAGTTGGATGTCGTCGGACCACCGGCCGGCTCCTTGCCGGTCACCTTCTCCGCACCGGTGCTGTCGAGACGCCGCTCGATGGTGGCGATCTGATCGGTACAGGAGGAGGCGAGGACAGGCCCGGCAGAACCGAGCATCAGGAGGGCGGCCGGCAGAACGTAGCGAATCTGCATCAATTATTTCCTTGAGGGACGGCCGCCCCTGAGGAACGGCTTACTGCAACAGCGTCGCAAGAGAAGCGCCGGCGGGCGAAGCGAGTTCCTTGGCATCGATGGTGCCCTCGGCATCCGGGTCTGCGGCCTTAAAGCGCGCAGCCACCACGGCGAGGTATTCCTTCTTGTCGAGGGTGCCGTCGCTGTCCGGATCGGCGGCCTTCAGCTCGGCGGCGGTGAGGCGGCCGTTCAGCTCCTTGGCGTCGAGGGTGCCGTCCTTGTCCGGGTCGAGCATGTCGAACTGCTTCGCAGCAGCGGCCTGAGCCTCCTTGAGATCGATGGTGCCATCCTTGTCGGGATCGAACGCCGCGACGCTGGCCGGGGCGGCGAAGGCGGGGGCGGCGACACCGAGGCCGAGGGCGGCGAACAGAAGGGCGGCAGCGGACAAACGCGACGTCATCATAAGAAGTCTCCTAAAATCAGGACGCAGAACGAAACCGTTCTCCGAGGTCGAGGGCGGATCTGGTCTCGGGGTACCGGAGCCCCCCGCGGCGAGCTACGCCGTCTCGCCGCATTGCCTAATTGACCCGGGAGAATCTGGCAATACCCACTGGGACTTTTCCCTGATTCGGAACCTGGAGCCCGGCCAGCGGGTGCCCGCATCGAAGCGGGCCATCGCGCAGGCCGAAACGCGAACGGCGCGGCTCCGAGGGAGCCGCGCCGAATGCCGAGCGAGAAGACCGGTCCCCGCGCCTCGCCGGCACGGCGAGCAGGGGGCGGACCGGTCCTGGAGATCAGAGGCGCGCCTGGGAGATCAGAGGCGTGCCTGGGAGATCAGAGGCGTGCCTGGATCTTGCGGGCGATCTCGCCCAGGCGCTGCTCCAGGAGGGTCGGAACCTCGCAGACATAGGTCAGGGACTGGCTGCGCTCCTGGAAGATGCGCCGGTCCCAGGCGAACTTGGTCTCCAATTCGGACGCTTCCTTGGGCATGTCGCGCGCGTCCTGCGCGCTCGGACCGTCCTTCGTCGCGCTGATCTTGTCGGCCTCGTCGCGAATGCGTTCGGCCATGCGGCGCTGTCCCTGGGCGTAGCGGCCAATACCGGCGATGACCTTGTTGCGCTCGCCGTTGAGGACCTCGAACACCCCGGCGAAGACCCGGGTCAGACGCTTGCCCTTCTCCGCTCCGGCGGTCTCGCCGAAGGCGTCGAGGAGCGGATCGACCTCGTTGAGCGGCGTCCGGCGCGAGGCGATCTTCTGCGCGAGTTGCGCCGCCTCGAAATCGTCGCCCCAGGCGCCGGCCTCGGCGAGATCCGGCCCGGTCCAAACCGTGCCGGGGCTGAGGGTGGAGACCTTGCGCTGGACGCAGGGCCAATCGGGATCGCCCTTGGGCTGGGCGAGGGCCGGTCCGGCCAGCAGACCGAGGGCGAGGAGCGAGAGGGTGCAAGAACGGATCATGGAGCGGATCATGCGGGGTCTCCGGCCGGGCCACCGCGCCGGGCCATGATGCCACGGCCGGGATCGTAGGCGACGACGGCGAGGGTGAAGAAGGCGAGGGTCGTCCCGAGGACGACCGCGCAGGCGACGGGTGCGAACTGCCCGTAGAGGGCGAAGCGCACGAGCTGCACCGCATGGGTGAAGGGGTTCGCCATGCAGATGAGGTAGAGGGTCTCGGAGGATTCGCGGATGCGCCAGAGCGGGTAGAGGGCCGAGGAGGCGAAGAACATCGGGAAGATCACGAAGTTCATCACGCTGGCGAAATTCTCGAGCTGCTTGACCATCGACGACAGCAGCAAGCCGATGGAGCCGAGCATGAGCCCCGCCGCGATGAAGGCGGGCAGGGCTGCGACGTAGCCGATGGTCGGAATGTCGAGTTCCCAGAACCAGGCGATGGCCAGAAACGCGTAAGCCTGCACCACCGAGACGGTGACGCCGGCGATCAGCTTGGCGAGCAACAGCAGCCAGCGCGGATAGGGGCTGGTAAGCAGCACCTTCATCGAGCCGACCTCGCGGTCGTAAACCATCGACAGGGACGATTGCATGCCGTTGAACAGCTGGATCATCACGGCGAGACCCGGCACCACGTAGACCTCGTAGAGCACGTAGGTCTGGTAGGGCGGCTCGATGGAGACGCCCAGCGTGTTGCGGAACCCCGCCGCGAAGATGAACAGCCACACCAGGGGCCGCACCAAGGCGGAGAAGAACCGCTCCTTCTGATTGAAGAACCGCAGCAGCTCACGCCGAACAATACCGCCGAGGCAGATGAGGTAGCCGACGGCGTCGAGGCGTCCGAGATGAGTCACGGGTTTGTCGACGGGGGCCGGTGCGAGGGTCTTGCTCATGCGGCCTGCTTGGCGGGTTCGGCGACGAGGCGGCGGAAGGCGGCTTCCAGGGACTCGGTTCCTTGGGCGATGGAGCCGGCGGTGCCGCGCGCGACGATGCGGCCCTTGTGCAGGACGATGGCGGCGTCGCCTGCTTCGATCTCCTCGAAAATGTGGGTCGCCCACAGGACCGACAGGCCCTCCTCGCGCACCAGCGCCCGCACGATGGCGACGATGTCGGCCCGCGATTCGAGGTCGAGGCCGACGGTGGGCTCGTCGAGCAGAAGCAGGCGCGGACCGTGGATGAGGGAGCGGGCGATCTCGATGCGCCGGGACTGGCCGCCCGACAGGGTCCGGACCTTGTCGTCGCGCCGATCAAGGAGCCCGACGCGGGTGAGCAGCGTCTGGATCCGTTCCTTGGCCGCCCTGCGGGTCATGCCGTGGAGACTCGCATGGTAGAGGAGGTTCTGCGCCACCGTGAGGTCGGTATCCAGGGTGCGGGCCTGGAACACCACACCGAGGCGGGCGAGCGCCCGGCTCGGCTCCCGGTCGAGGGCATGGCCGAGGATCGAGACCCGTCCGTCCTGGTTGGCGTAGAGCCGCGTGATCACCGAGAACAATGTCGTCTTGCCGGCTCCGTTGGGGCCGAGGAGGGCGGTGAACCGGCCGCGAACGACGCTGAGGGACACGTCGGACAGGGCCGCGCGGGAGCCGAAACGATGGCTCACGTTCGCGACCTCGAGGGCGGTGCTCTCCGTCACGAGGTCGGCGCTCAAGGCTTCAGGGCCCGGCGGGCGTCGCCGACGGCGTCGAGGCACTCGTCGAACTCGCCCTCGCCCAGCTCGCGCTCGGCGACTCGGAGCGCCTTCTTGAGCTTGCCCTGGAGGGGTTCGGCCGGGTTCTTGCCGAGCTCCATCCGGATCATGCCGATGCCGTCCGTGCAGGCGGTCCTGTCGTCGGCGAGCGCCGGGCTCGCCAGGACGGCGGCAGCGAGGGCGAGGAGGGGCAAGCGCATGAACATCCCCTACTTCACGATGAACTTGCCGGTCATGCCCTTGGACTCCAGTCCATGGACTGACCAGGGGTATTCGCCCGGCTTGATCGTCACGAACTCGATGGCGATCTCGCCCGGATCGTCGAATTCGAGGTGGTCCGGCGGACCGCTGCCGTGGATCTCGAGGTGCTGGATGACGATCTGGTTGAACCAGATGTTGCGGAAGAACTCGGTGGCGTAGAACTTGTACTCTTGCCGGCCCTTGGCGACGATGCGCAGGCGGTAGGCCTTGCCGGATTCGAGTTCGATCTCCCGGTTCTCGACGACGTAATCGTTGCCCTCCTCGTTGCCGAGGACGAGATCGGGCAGGTTCGACCGCTTCTTGGTGAGATCGACGGCGGAGGCAGGTCCGGCCATCATCCAGGCCGCGAGCCCGAGGGCCGCCGCACGCATCGTTCGCTTCATCACGTCCGCGGATCCTCCCGTTTGCCGCCCCATGGCGTTTGCCTCCCCACGCCGGGAAGGGCGAACGCACCCAAAAAGATCAGTTCGGTGAGACCGCGACGCCCCACGGCAGCAATCCCACCGGAATGCTCTTCACCACCTTCTCGGCGGCCACATCCACCACCGAGATGTCGTTCGACGAGCCGTTGGTGGAGAACAGCAGCTTCTGGTCGGGGGTGAAGGCGAGCTGCCAGACGCGCTGGCCGACGGGGAGGTACTTCTCCACCGTGTGGGTCTTGGCGTCGATGACCGCGATGCGGTTGGCGGGGCCCAGCGCCACGAAGGCCTTCGAGCCGTCCTTGGTGATGCGGATGCCCACGGGCTGGATCGCCTCGTCGTTCACGCTCGGGATCTTGAAGGCGATCTTCTTGACCACGCGGCGCGCGGCGACATCGATGATGCTCACCGTGCCGCCGACCTCGGCCGAGACCCAGAGGAACTTCCCGTCTGCGGTGAACTCGGCGAAGCGGGGGCGGGCATCCACCAGCACGTTGTCGATCACCTGGAACGTGGTGGTGTCGATGAAGTGGGCCATGTTGGTGGTCTCGGAGGTGTTGACCAGGATTTTCCCATCGGGCGACAGGCCCATCCCCTCCGGCTCGACGCCCACGGGCACCTCGGCCATGACCTTGTTCTTCTCGACGTCGATCACAGTGACCTGGCTGTCGTCCTCGTTGGCGACGTAGAGCAGGTTCCCCGTTGGCCCCAGGATGAACTGCTCCGGATCGGGCCCCGAGCGGAGCGAGCGCACCACCTTGCCGGTGGCGGTGTCGAGGACGTCGATGCGGTCGTCGTCGCTGGCGCAGACGAAGAGTTCCTTGCCGTCCTTGCTGGTGGTGACGCCGCGGGGGCGGCGGCCGACCTTCCAGGTGCCCGTCACCGCCAGGGTCTCGCTGTCGATGACGCTGACCGAGTTGCCCTTCTCGTTGGTCACGTAGACGGTGTAGGCGCTGGCCGAACCGGTCCCGGCGAGAGTCGTGGCGGCGAGGAGCGCCCATGCCAAGACCGATCCCGACGCGTTCGCCTTGAAGCCGCGGCTCATCCTGTGTCCTCCTCGCGCCCACCGCTGTCTCGCGCGCGGTTGGGCATGCAGCGTTACTATAGTGCAGCCCCGTCTCACGGGGAGCGCCGGACCGCAAGCGGGACGGTCACCCATTGCCGCAGGCCCCGGCCGATCAGGCCCCCCCGTCAGGGAAATTTGCAGGTGGTCTCGGGGAGATCGATCCCGAGGGTATCGAGCGGCGTGCGCTGGTGGGTGAAGCCCTGCTCGGGCGCCACCGAGACCATGGCTTTGGGCTGAACCACGATCACCGGCTGGCGCAACTGGTGGTCCCACGGCCGGTAGGTGAGCGATACGCCCTTGTAGGCCGGCAGGCTGAAGGCGGGGTCGGCGAAGTAGGGGGCGAGCACGGCGGGGTCGGCGGTCTTCTTCTGCGTCGCCGCCTCGCCGATGGAGCGCACGGCCGCCCAGGCCTGATAATCGAGGGGCCGCATGAGCCGCCCGGCCTGGCGCCGGAACCGGTTCTGCGCCTGCGCCGCGCCCCAGGTCTCCAGGGTCGGATGCCAGGTGGTGGCGATGAGCCCCTGCGTGCCGGCCACGGGGCGCGGATCGACGGTGCGGAACGGGACGTAGTCGCCCCAGTCGTTGGCCTCGTCGGCCACGATGGCGAGGTCGTAATCGACGCCGCGGGTGAACACCATCGCCTCGGAGCGGGTCGGCGTGTCGCCCCGCGCCTTGGCGAGCGGCCCGAAGGTCCAGGGCTTCTCGGCCGTGATCTTGAGGTTGAACTTGCGGGCCGAGTTCTTGAACGCCTCGGCGTAGAGCCGGTCCCCGTCCTGCGGGCCGGTGATGAGGAACATCTTGCGCCAGCGCATCAGGGTGAAGAACTGCGCCAGCGCGTCCGTCTGCATCGCCCGGCTGGGCAAGACATGGAACACGTTCCTCCGGCAATCGACTCCGCGCAGGCGGTCGTCGGGGGCCGCGACGTTGAAGACCGTGACGCCCTCCCCCTTCACCGCATCGGCGACGGCCAGGACCGCGTCGGCGGGAAGTGCCAGGACGAGGAACTTGATGCCCCGCCCCGTCAGCTCGCGGGCGGCATCGACGGGGCTCTTCGTGGCGTCGAGGGCGATCTCATCGAGGGCGTACGTCTGCTTGGTGAAGCGGCCGGTCGTGTTGTTGTCCTTGATCGCCATGCGGGCGCCGGCCACGCCCTCGTCCTCGGGCGCGGCCTCGGCATCGTAGGAGGAGGGGGCGAGCTCGGGCCGGTAGATCAGCCCGATCCGGGTTTCCGTCGCGGCGGGCGTCGGAGCCGCCGCCGCCTCCGAGCGTGCGGGCTCCTGCGCGACGGCGGGGAGACACCACGAGCCGCACAACCCGAGGAGGAGAGCGAATGGGGCGAGGGGGGAGCGCGTCGAAGCCTGCATGAGGCGATCACGCTAACAACATTGTTCCGCCACGCTCAATCGGCGTTTGATAAGGAAATCATAAGCCCCGCCTGCAGCCCGAGCCGTTCCGGGCGCACGGTGCACGCGGCAGGATACCGCCGGGATGCAGGGATCACCCTGCCTCCCCCGGCGTTGCCAGCCGGTGGTTCGGGTATCATCCTGCCGACAGGCCCGGGCTGCGCCCGACGCGAGACGAGCGAAGTCATGACGCGACCGATCCCCCTCCCCCGTGCCGGACACGTTTGCGCGAGCCTCGGTCTCCTGCTGGCCCTGGCTGTGGGAGCACCCGCACAAGCCGCCCCCGAGAAAGCGGCGATCTTCGGCATCGAGTTGTTCGATCCCGGCGTGGTCGGGGGCCGTAAGGCGCGGCCGGACGAGACCCGGCGCCTCGTCCTCGTCACGGAGGAGCTGCGCAAGGCCCTCGGTGAAGCGGTCGAGCCCATCGACGTCGCGCCGCAGGCCGCCGAGATCGCCAAGCAAGCACCGCTCTACAAGTGCGACGGCTGCGCCGCCAGCATCGCCAAGACCCTTGGGGCGGACCTCGCCATCAGCGGCTACGTCGAGAAGGGCTCGAATCAGATCTTCAACCTCACGGTGACCATCGCGGAGGCCGCCACCGGCAAGATCGTGCGCGGCGGCCGGGTGGTGATCCGGGCCGACACCGACGACACCTGGGCGCATGCCATGCGCTGGGTGGTGAAGAACCGCCTGCTCGCCGAACCCCTGCCGAACCGCTCGTGATGCGTCCGGTTTTTTGCTAGGGCCAACGTCGCATCCGCGCAGGGTTGCGCGGAAAGCCAGCTGAACGTTGTCGATCCCGAACGTTGCCGATCCCATGAGTCCGAGCGAGTCGAAACCACCGTTGTTGATGCCCTCCCCCTTCGAACGCGGTGCGTATCCCGACGACGCCGTTCCGCGTCTCCTCGTGAGCGTACGCGACGCCGACGAGGCCCTGGCCGCCGCCGCCGCGGGCGCGGATCTGGTCGATGCCAAGGACCCGGACCGGGGGGCCCTCGGTGCCCTCCCCGTCACGACGGTGCGCGCCCTCGTCGATCGCATCGCTGGACGTGCCGTCACCAGCGCCGTGGCGGGCGAGCCGACGGACGCGACCGCCCTCGCCCCTTGCGTCGCCGCCATGGCCGCCACGGGGGTGAACTACGTGAAAGTCGCCGTGCAAGGGGGCTTTCCCGACACGGCACTGGCCGAGGCCGCCGCGGCCGCGCCCGGCCGGCTCATCGCCGTGCTGTTCGCCGAGCATGAACCCGCGCCCGCTCTCGTGGCGCGTGTGGCGGCGGCCGGATTCGTCGGTGCCATGATCGACACGGCGACCAAGGACGGGCGCCGCCTGCCCGACCTCCTGCCGATTCCGGTCCTGACGGCCTTCACCCGCGCCTGCCGTCGGCACGACCTCGTCTCGGGCCTCGCCGGCTCCCTCGCGCTCGCCGACATCGAGAGCCTGGCTCCCGTCGGCCCGCACTACCTCGGCTTCCGCGGCGGCCTGTGCCACGACAGCGATCGCACGAAAGGCCTCGATCCGGCCCGGGTGGCGGAGGCCGTGCGGATTTTGCGCGCTCGCGCCCGCCGAGACGCCGCATGAGTTCCGAAGTCATGGTCGTGAAGGTCGGCGGCAGCCTCCTGTCCGACGCCGGCCGCCTGCGCGCTGTCCTCGCCGGCCTCGCGGAGGGCCGGGACGGCCCCTGCGTGGTGGTCCCCGGCGGCGGCCCGTTCGCCGAGGCCGTGCGGACCTCTCAGGCGGCGCTCGGCTTCGGCGATGCGCTGGCCCACCGCCTCGCCCTCGACGCCATGGGCCGCATGGCCGAGATCTTTTCGGCGTTCGAGCCGCGCTTGGCCATCGCCACGACGTGGGATGCGGCATCGGCGATCCTCGCCCGCGGCGGTGTGCCGGTCTGGGACCCCATCACCCTCAAGGCCGGGCATCCCGACATCCCGGAGACCTGGGACGTCACCTCCGACAGCCTCGCCGTGTGGCTCGCCACGCAATGGAACGCGCCGCGCTGCGTCCTGGCGAAATCCGCCCTCGTGCCCATGGGAGCATCGTTCGAGCACCTCGCCCGTCTCGGCCTCGTCGACGCCGCGTTCCCAGCCTTCGCGGCGCGCTACACCGGTGCCGTCGTCCTGCGTGGCCCAGCCGAGACCAGGGCCGCCGCATGAGCACCCCCGAACACCTCGTCTTCATTACCGGTCGCATGGCCAAGGCGCGCCTCGAGAAGGTCGCCGCCACGCTCCCGGCCGATCGCTTCGCCTGGAGCATCGCCGATGCCGGGGTGAAGGTCGCGGCCCTGATGACCGAAGAAATCATCCGACGCCGGGTGACGATTCCCGAGGGCGCCACCCGCATCGTCCTGCCGGGCCGTTGCCGGGCGAACCCGGAGGCCCTGGCCCAACATTTCGGCCTGCCGGTGGAGCGCGGCCCCGACGAGATCGTCGACCTGCCGGCCTATCTCGGCCTCGCCGGACGCACGGTGGATCTGTCGCGCCACGACCTGCGGATCTTCTCCGAGATCGTCGACGCCTCCAAGATGACTCCCGACCAGATCCTCGCGAAGGGCCTCGACCTCGCCCGCCGTGGCGCGGACGTCATCGATCTCGGCGGTCTGCCCGACACCGATTTCCCGCACCTCGAGGACTGCGTGCGCCTCCTGAAGGGCGCCGGCCTCAAGGTCAGCGTCGATTCCTTCTCCCTCGACGAACTCACCCGCGGCGCCAAGGCGGGCGCCGATTTCCTCCTGAGCCTCAACGAGGACACCCTCGATCTCGCCTTCGAGACCGACGCGGTGCCAGTCCTCGTGCCCGTGCGGCCCGACGATCTCGCCTCCCTCGACCGGGCCATCGAGCGCATGGAGAAGGCCGGGCGTCCCTACATGGCCGACCCGATCCTGGAGCCGATCCATTTCGGCTTCGTCGAATCCATCACGCGTTATCACGAGACCCGGCGACGCTGGCCCGGCATCGAGATGATGATGGGCACCGGCAATCTCACCGAACTCACCGAGGCCGACAGCCTCGGGGTCACGGCGCTGCTGGTGGGCATGTGCTCGGAACTCGCCATCCGCAACGTGCTCATCGTCCAGGTCTCGAACCATACCCGCCGCACGGTGGAGGAGCACGACGCGGCGCGGCGGGTGATGTACGCGGCCAAGGCGGATTCGGCCCTGCCGAAAGGTTACGGCCGCTCCCTCCTGGCGCTCCACGACAAGCGCCCCTATGTGCAGACCCCAAACGAGATCGCGGCCCAGGCGGCCGAGGTGAAGGACCCGAACTACCGCATCGCGGTCGCGGAGGACGGCATCCACGTGTTCAACCGCGATACCCATGCCATCGGCACCAACGCCATGGCGTTCTTCCCCGATCTCGACGTGGCGCAGGACGGCGCCCACGCCTTCTACCTCGGCGGCGAACTCACCAAGGCCGAGACCGCCTGGCGTCTCGGCAAGCGCTACGTACAGGACGAGGCCCTGGTCTGGGGTGCGGCCGCCGACGCCGAAATCGAGGACACCACCGCCTTCAAGAAGGCCGGGCACACCAAGCATTCCGGCCCGGACGGCGCGAGCCGCGATACCACATCGCCCGAGGCCGATGCGGGCCGGCCCGAGACCTTGGGCCCAGGGGAGACGTCCGCCGCCGATGCGGTGTCGGAGGTGCCGTCGGAGGCCGGCGCCCGCATCGTCTGCGGCAAGCTCGTACCGGCCGGGAAAGCGTAACGCCGTGCCGCTGATCCTCGAGACCGTCGTCACCACGACCTCGCCCGCCGGCGACCTGCACCTCGTGCCCTTCGGTCTGATCCAGGACGGGGCGGAGTGGGTGTTGGCCCCGTTCCGGCCGTCGCCCACCATCCTCAACCTCGAATCCAATCCGGTCTTCGCCGCATCGAGCCCCAGCGACATCCGGGTCATCGCCGGCGCCGTCACCGGCCGGCGCGATTGGGCCACCCTGCCCTGCGACCGCATTCCCGGCCGGCGCCTCGCCGACAGCTTTGGCCACGCCGAATTCGAGGTGGTGGGGGTGGAACCGGACGAGACCCGTCCGCGCTATCGGGGACGCATGGTCCATTCCGCCGCCCATATCCCGTTCTTCGGCTACAACCGGGCGCAGGCCGCCGTGCTGGAGGCGGCGATCCTCTCGACGCGCCTCCAGATGCTGGACCCCGACAAGATTTTGACCGAGATGCGCTACCACGCCATCGCGATCGCCAAGACCGCCGGGCCCGCCGAGCGCGAGGCCTGGGACTGGATCGAGGACAAGGTCGCCGCCGCCCTCGGGCGCGACGACCGCATCCTCGATAAGCCCCCCGCAGCACCTTAAGAGTGTGTGTTCCCGAGGAGACGAGACCCCGATGAAGTTTTTGGCACTCACGACGGCGGCGGCCTTCGCCCTCGTCTCGTTCGGCGCCCAGGCGCACGGCCCCACCCGCAAGAAGGTCGAGGAGACCGTCGAGATCAACGCCACGCCGGATAAGGTCTGGGCCGTGATCTCGAACTTCCAGGACATGAGCTGGCTGCCTCCGGTCGAGAAGACCGAGGGCAAGGGCGGCAACGAGATCAAGGCCACCCGGACCCTGACCCTGAAGGGCGGCGCCACGGTGGACGAGGAGCTGTACAAGTACTCGGCCGAGAAGATGAGCTACTCGTACCGGATCACCAAGGTCGACGTGAAGACTCTACCGGTGAACGACTACTCGTCCACCATCAAGGTCGAAGATGCCGGCGGCAAGACCAAAGTGTCGTGGGACGGCGCGTTCTACCGCGGCTACATGAACAACGATCCGCCGCCCGAGCTGAACGACGAAGCGTCCCAGAAGGCCGTGCGCGGCCTCTACCGCACCGGTCTCGACGCCCTCAAGGCCAAGGTCGAGAAGAGCGGTTCTTGAGCGACATCCGCTCGCATCGCGCAGCACGGAAGGGCCGGCGTCATGCCGGCCCTCTCCTCCTCGCCCTGATGCTCGTCACGGCGCAAGCACGCGCCGAAGAAGCCCTCGTCACGGCGCAGGGCGCCAATGTCCTGGCCGTGGTCGACCTCGAGGCCGGTGCGGTGGTGGGCCAGATCGCCCTGGATGGCGCGCCCGCCGGCATCGCGCTCTCGCCGGACCGCAAGACCGCCTACGTCACCCGCCCCGAGGGCCCGGGCCTCGCGGTGGTGGACCTCGCGACCCGCACCGTCACCACCACCCTCGCCCTGCCGGGTGGCCCGCTCGGGATCGCCGTGAACCCGAAGTCCGGTGTCGTCTACGTGGCCGATTGGTACGGCAGCCGGGTCTTCGTGATCCCTGCCGATGGCTCCCGCCTCGAGACCGAGTTCCAGGTCGGCGCCTCGCCCTCCGGCATCGCCGTGACGCCGGACGGCGCCACGGTCCTGGTGGCCAACCGCGAGGGCGATTCGGTCTCCGTCGTCGATGCCGCCACCCTGGCCCTGACCCGCACGATTCCCGTCGGCCGGCACCCGTTCGGTCTCACCCTCGATGCGGCGGGCGCCCGCGCCTACACCGCCAACGTCACCTCGAACGACGTCTCTGTGATCGATGTCGCGGCCGGCACCGAAATCGGCCGGGTGACCACGGGCGAGCGGCCCTACGTGGTGGCCCTTGCCGGCAACCGCGGCTTCGTCACCGACCAGTATGCAGGCACGGTGAGCGTGTTCAATCTCCAGACCCTCACCAGCGTCGCGGCCATCGAAGTCGGCGACCACCCCGAGGGCATCGCCGCCACCCGCGACGGCACGAGCCTGGTGGTGGCGAACTGGGGCTCGAACACCCTCAGCATCCTCGACGCCGCCACCCTCAAGGTGACGAAGGAGATCCCGGTCCCCGACGGTCCCCGATCCTTCGGCGACTTCTTGCGCTGAAGGCAGGTCGCCTTTCCCCAAACGAAGAACGGCGGCTCCCTGGGGAGCCGCCGTTCTTCGTTTCAGCCCCTGCGGGCCGCTTCAGTTGCTGGCGAGATGCGGCATCGGATCGACGGGGGTCGCGCCCTTGCGGATCTCGAAGTGGAGCTGAGGCGAGGTCACGTTGCCGGATGCGCCAGACTTGGCGATGGTCTGGCCGCGCTTGACCTTCTCGCCGGGGCGGACATCGAGTTCGCCGTTATGGGCGTAGGCCGAGACGTAGCCGTTGGTGTGGCGCACGAGGACGAGCTTGCCGTAGCCCTTCACGTCTGAGCCGGCATAGGCCACCGTGCCGTCCTCGGCCGCCTTCACCGCCGTACCCTCGGGCACCGAGATGTTGATGCCTTCGTTGCCGGACGAGCCGTAGCCCGAGATCACCCGGCCCTTGGCGGGCCAGCGGAACGAGGTGTCGGACGCGACCGAGCCGGTGCTGGCGGGCTCGGCCTTCGGCGTCTCGACGGCGGCGACCTTCACGGGCGTCTTCGCGGCTTCCTTGGCAGTTTCCTTGGCGGCGGCTTCGGCGGCCTTGGCCTCGACAACCTGCTTGGCCGCCTTGGCGGCTTCGAGCTTGGCGACCTTGGCCTCGGCCTCGGCGGCCTTCTTCGCCGTCTCCTTGGCCGCGTCGGCCTTCACCTTGGCGGCATCGGGCTTCGTCTCGGCCTTGGCCTCCTTGATCTCGATCTTCCGCACGGCCTTGTCGTCGGCCTTGGCGACGGCCTGGCCCGGACGCGGATGCGCCTTCCTGGCATCGGCGGCCTTGGACTCGGCCACCGCCTTGGCGGCCTCGGCCTTGCGGGTCTCGACGAGCTTCTTCGCCTCGGCGAGCTTGCGGGCGTCCGTGAGCTTGGCCTCGGCGGCCTTCCTCTCGGCGGCCTTGCTGGTCTCGACGAGACGGCGCGCCTCGGCGAGCTTCTCGGATTCGGCCTCCTTGCGGGCAGCCAGGGCGGCGGCTTCGGCGGCCTTGCGCTCGGCGGCGCGGTCGACGACCTTGGGAGCGGGCGCCGCCGGAACGGTGCGGGTCGTCATGGCGCGGCCCGCATCCGGGTTCATGCCGGACACCATGCCGGAGACGGGCTCCGTCGAGGCGACGCGGCTCGTCTGCGCCCGGGGGGCCGGCGGCACCGCGGCCATGGGCCGGGGCGACATCGCCACCCCGGGGGCGCCAAGCGCCTGGGACTGGATGCGGCTCGTGCGCACCACCGGAGCCGGGGCGATCTCCCCGTCCGGAAGGCTCCCCGTGGCGACCGGCTCGCTCGCCATATTGGAAGCGAACGGATTGCCGAAGGGGTCGCCGAGGCGCGACGCATCCGACGAACAGGCGGCCGCGCCGCCTCCAATCACTCCGATGAGTGCGAAGCGCGACAGCGTCTTCAACCCTCGACCAGTCCCGCGAACCCGCATCGACGCACCTGTCTGACCTGACGCAACTTGATGACGTCATTCAAACGGGATTCAGGTTAAACAACCGTTCCGATTCACCACGTTCGCGTCGATCGGGAACCCTGCGCGTTGCTCCATTACAGGACGCGGGCGCGTCCCGGGGTCAGCGGTGCGAGCCGCAACCCACCGCCGATACGCTCCTGAACGACGCCGTCGGCCCCCATTGCGAGAACGACGAGACGCGCCGTTTCGACCGAGCCGAGTGCTCCGACGAGACGTCCCCCCGGCGCCAGAAATCCGAAAAGGTGGGGCGGCAGGGCGGCTACGGTGCCGTTGAGGAGGATGCGGTCGAAGCGCCCCTCGGGCACGCTGCCAACGTCGAGCCCGTCACCCACCGCGATGGTGGCCCGCACCCGGTCCTCGGGCAGGAGTGCGACGCGGGCATCCTCGGCGAGAAGCGCGTAGCGCTCGACGCTGTGGACGTGGGCTGCCCCGAGCCGCAGCAGCAAGGTGGTCACGTAGCCCGAGCCGGTGCCGATTTCGAGGAGGCGCATGCCGGGGCGCGCGCCGAGTGCCGTCAGCATGGCCGCGATGGCGCTCGGCGCCGTCATTGTCTGCCCGCAGGGCAGCGGCAGGGCGAGGTCGCGCCGGGCGAGGTCGCGATGGGCGCCCGGAGCGAAGCGCTCGCGCGGCACCCGCTCCAGGGCGCGCAGGGTGTCGGTGTCGCGCACCCCCCGCCCCCGCAGGGCCATGACGAAGGCCGCCGCCTCGATGGAGCCGTCCGTCGCCATGGGACGCTCGGCCTCAGCCGGAAAAGCCCTGCGCGAATCGGGTCAGGCTCGGCTCGTCCGTGAGGTCGAGGCGCAGGGGGGTCACCGAGATGCGCTTCTCGGCGATCGCCTTGAGGTCGGTGCCGTTCCCCGGCTGGAACGTCGCCTTGGCGAAGGCCAGCCAGAAATACGGGTTGCCGCGCCCGTCCTGGCGTGCGTCGATGGCGAGCAGCGCCTGATTGCGGAACCCCTGCGCGGTCACCGACGTGCCCTGGACCTCCCCCGGCTCGCAATCGGGAAAGTTCACATTGACGACGATGCCGGGCTCGATCCCGATCTCCAGGATCTTGCGCACCACCCCCGGGCCGTGCTCGGCCGCGCATTGCCACTTGATCGCGCCCCGGCCGCCGGCCCCGTAGGCCTGGCTCAGCGCGATGGACTTCACGTTGAGGATCGTCCCCTCCATGGCCGCCGCGATGGTGCCCGAATAGGTCACGTCCTCGGCGACGTTCTGGCCGCGGTTGACCCCCGACAGGACGAGGTCCGGCCCATGATCCTTGAGAATGTGGCGCACCCCCATGATCACGCAATCGGACGGCGTGCCCTTCACGGCGAAGCGCTTCTCCGACACCTGACGCAGGCGCAACGGATCGTTGAGCGACAGGGAGTGCGAGACGCCCGACTGGTCGGTCTCGGGCGCCACCACCCAGACGTCGTCGGAGATGGCCCGGGCGATCCCCTCAAGGGTTTCGAGCCCCGGCGCGTGGATGCCGTCGTCGTTGGTGACGAGAATGCGCATCAGACTTTGTGTCCCTCGATCCGGTCGATCCCGCCCATGTAGGCCTTCAGTGCGGAGGGCACCGTGACGCTGCCGTCGGGGTTCTGGTAGTTTTCCATCACGGCGATGAGGGCGCGGCCCACCGCCACCCCCGAGCCGTTGAGGGTGTGGACGTAATTCACCGCCTTGCCCGCCCGGAAGCGCGCGTTCATGCGCCGCGCCTGGAAGTCGCCGCAGACCGAGCAGGACGAGATCTCGCGAAAGGTCTCCTGGCCCGGCATCCAGACCTCGATGTCGTAGGTCTTCTGGCTGGCGAACCCCATGTCGCCGGTGCACAGCGTCATGATCCGGTAGGGCAGATCGAGCTTCTTCAGCACCGCTTCCGCCGACCCCAGCATGCGCTCGTGCTCGGCGGCCGACTGGTCCGGCGTGGTGATCGAGACGAGCTCGACCTTGTTGAACTGGTGCTGGCGCAGCATGCCGCGCGTGTCCCGGCCCGCCGAGCCGGCCTCGGCGCGGAAGCACGGGGTCAGGGCGGTGAAGCGTAAGGGGAGTTCTTCCTCGCGCAGAATGCTCTCGCGCACGAGGTTGGTCAGCGGGACTTCGGCCGTGGGGATGAGCCAATGCTCACGGACCGCGAACTGGTCGTCCCGGAACTTCGGCAACTGGGCGGTGCCGAACATCGCTTCGTCCCGCACCATGAGCGGCGGCGCCACCTCGGTGTAGCCGTGCTCGCCCGTGTGCAGATCGAGCATGAACTGACCGAGTGCCCGCTCCAGCCGGGCGAGCTGGCCCTTGAGCACCACGAAGCGCGCGCCCGACATCCGCGAGGCCGCCTCGAAATCCATCAGCCCCGAGGCCTCGCCGATCTCGAAATGCTGCTGGCCCGTGGCGAGCTGCGGGCGGGTCGCCGCGAACCGGCGGTACTCGACGTTGCCGTGCTCGTCGGCGCCCTCGGGTACGTCGAGGTTCGGGCGATTCGGGATCGCGGCGAGCTTCTCGTCCAGGGTCCTGCCGGCCTCGGCCTGGGCCGTCTCCAGCACGGGCGCCTCGTCCTTGAGGCGGGCGACCTCTTCCATGAGTTCGGCGGCGCGGGCCTCGTCCTTCGCCTTCTTGGCCCCACCGATCTCCTTGGCGAGCGCGTTGCGCCGCTCCTGATTGGCCTGCGCCGCCGAGGTAGCGCCCTTGCGCGCGTCGTCGAGGGCGATCAGCTCGGCCGCGAGCGGCGCCAGCCCACGACGGCGCAGTGCGTCGTCGAAAGCGTCCGGATTCTCGCGGATGACGCGGATGTCGTGCATGGGGTCGCTCGGGCGCAGGCTTTCTGGATAGACGACGAGGCTTTGCAGCATCGACGCCAGCGCGACAAGGGCGGGCGGCTCCCGAGCCGATCCACCCTCACCCCGTGCCTACGGCTCCAGGCCCTCGGCCTTGCGCTTGGCCGCGCGCCTCCGCTCGACGCGGCCCACGGAGAAGATCGAGGCTTCGTAGAGCAGGATCATCGGGATCGCGAGGGAGAGCTGGGAGATCACGTCCGGGGGTGTCAGCACGGCGGCGACCACGAAGACGAGCACGATGGCGTAGCGGCGCTTTTCGCGGAGGAACGCCGTGTCGATGATGCCGATCTGGCCGAGCAGGGTCAGGATCACCGGCAGCTGGAACGCGATCCCGAAGGCGAAGATCAGCGTCATGATGAGCGAGAGGTACTCGTCCACCTTCGGCAGGAGGGCGATGGTCGCCTCCCCCGGCTGCCCGATCTGCTGCAGCGACACCGAGAACTGGATGAGCAGCGGCATCGCCAGGAAGAACACCACCAGGGCGCCGAGGATGAAGAACACCGGCGTCGCCACGAGGTAGGGCAGAAAGGCCTGGCGCTCGTTGCGGTAGAGGCCCGGCGCCACGAAGGCGTAGATCTGCGTCGCGATCACCGGAAACGCCAGGAACCCGGCCCCGAACACGCTGAGCTTGATGTTGGTGAACACCTGCTCGAGGAAATGCGTGGCGATGAGCTTGGCGTTCTCGGCCCCCACGATGGAGACGTAGGGCCAGACGAGGATGTTGTAGATATGCCGCGAGACGAAGAAGCAGGCGAAGAACATCACCACGAAGGCGGCGAGCGACTTGATGAGCCGCGATCGCAATTCGATGAGGTGGTCGAGGAGCGGGGCCCGCGACGCCTCGATGTCGGCGTCATCCGTGGCGTTGGTCATCGGGCTTGATCGGGCTGCGAGTTGGCCGGGGAATTCCTGGCCACGACCGGACGGTCCGGCGTCTCGGCCGGCGGCGGGGAAGCGAGGGGATCGGCGGAGGGAGCGGGGTCGATCGAAGCCGGCTCGGGGGCGGGCGCCGGATCGCTTTGGGCGAGCTGGGCGGCGACGTTGGCGAGCGGCTGGGTCGGCGACGGCGTTGTCTTGGTTTGACCGTCCACGGCGCCCTTGATCTCGTCGCGGATGGTCTGGACCGGATTGAACACCGGCCCCATGGTCCCGGCGGCCTTGCGGACCCCGTCGACCTCACGGCGGATTTCGTCGAACTCCGCCTCGCGCACCGCTTCGTTGAACTGCGATTGGAACTCGCCGGCCATGCGGCGCATCTTGGTCGTGATCTGCCCGACCGTGCGCAGGGCCTTGGGCAGGTCCTTTGGACCGATGACGATGAGGGCGACGCCGCCGATCAGCATCACCTCGCCCCAACTCATGTCGAACATTCGTGGACTGTCCCGCGCTCGCGCGATGCCGGTGACGGCGGGGTGCCTATCGCAGGTCGCGCGGGGTTCCGCCAGACCCCGGCGCCGGCCGGCCGAAGCCGGGCCCCGCCGTCACGCGAAACGCCGAACGCTCAGACGACCTTGCGGTCGGCCGTGACGGTGTTGGCGGTCGCCGGCTCGCCCTGGTGCGGCAAGGTCCGCACGGGCTCGCCCGTGCTCGGCGGCGGCACGGCCGTCGGCGCCTCGTCCTCGGCCATCCCCTTCTTGAACGCCTTGATGCCCTTGGCGACGTCGCCCATCAGGTCGGAGATCTTGCCGCGCCCGAACAGCAGCATCACGATGCCGGCGACGATGATCCAGTGCCAGATACTCATGCTGCCCATGGCAACCTCCCGCGCCGGGGGGCTCGAAGCCCGCACGGCACCCACGCGTGTGATCCAGTTCCGGCGAACCTAAGGATCGCGCCCGCCCAGCACAAGAACCGCTTGGAAACCAGTGCGCTCGCGTGAGCGAACGACGAGGCCCGTTCCCGGGCGGGAGCGAGGCGGAATGCCGCGCCGGCTCAGGGGGTCGGCCGGATCAGGCAGCCATCGCCAAGGCGGCCTCGAACCGGGCGCGCGCCTCGCGCACGTCGAAGGCCGGCGCTCCGGCGGGCAGGCGAGCGAGGGCGTCGTGCGCCCGGCGCAGGGACGCTCCGGCCAGGACCGGCGCGCCCTCGGCCACCCCGCGCATCTCCGTGAGATCACCGTTGCAATGCAGGCCGACATCGATCCCCGCCGCGAACGCGGCCTCGGTGCGCGGGCGAAACCCGCCCTGAAGCGCATGCATGGACAGGTCGTCGGTCATCAGGAGACCGTCGAAGCCGATGATCCCGCGAATCACCCGTTCGATGACGAGGGCCGACTGCGTCGCCGGATGGTCGGGATCGAGGGCGGTGAAGACCACGTGGGCGCTCATGGCCATGGGCAGGTCGGCCAGGGCACGGAACGGTGCGAAATCCTGCGCCGTGAGGCTCGCGAGGTCGGCGTCCACCACGGGCAGGCCCTTGTGGCTGTCGCATCCGGCGCGGCCATGGCCGGGGATGTGCTTCATCACCGGCAGCACGCCGCCCTGCATCAAGCCCAGCGCCACGGCCCGGCCGATCTCGGCGACGCGCTCGGGGGTGGTGCCGTAGGCCCGGTCGCCGATGACGTCGTGGGCACCGGCCACGGGCACGTCGAGGACGGGGGCGCAGTCGACGTTGATGCCGACGTTTGCCAGATCGTACGCCATGAGACGGGCGCCGAGCTCGGCCATGGCGACGGCCGAGCCGTCGAGGCGCCCGAAACACCCGCCGGCCGGATAGGCCGGCCAGTGCGGCGGCCCCATGCGCTGCACCCGGCCGCCCTCCTGATCGATGAGGATCGGCGCGTCGGCGCGGCCCACGGTGTCGCGCAGGGCCCGGGTCAGCGCCAGCACCTCGTCGGGCGTGCCGATGTTGCGCTTGAACAGAATGAAGCCCCAGGGCGCCACGTCGCGAAAGAACGCGGCCTCCTCCGCCGAGAGGGACTTGCCGGCGCAACCGAGGATCAGGGCACGGGTGGTCATGAACGCGGCGTCCTCGGGACTCGGTGGCGCGCCCGGCCCACATGGGCCGGGCCGGCTGCGCGACGGAACGGCGGGCGGACGCAAGCCGAAAGCCTCGGCCGGCACCGCTCCGCAGGGAGCGAGAACCTCGGTTCTTCTCCGGGCGGTGGTTCTAAGCCTCAGTTCTTGGCGACGAAGCACTGGCCGCCGGCACCCTGGAGCTGGGTGCACAGGCTCGTCGCTTCGTTCTTGCCCAGCGGCCCGACGCGCACGCGATAAAGGGACTTCCCGTTGACCTCGGCCTGACGGATCAGGGCCGGCTGGCCGGCGAGTTGAGTGAACTTGCCCTGCAGCTGCCTGAAGGCGGCCTGGGCCTCGGCGGCGCTGGCGCGCACGCCGAGCTGGACCGAGAAGGAGCCGGCGGCGGGCGCGGGGGATTCGGCGACGGCCGCAGCCGTTGGGCTCACGGCGGCTGTGGTCTCCGGTGCCACGGCCGCGACGCGCTGGGGCGCCTTGACGCGCGGTACGGGAGCGGGGGCCGGAACGACCGGCTCGGGTGCGGGCGCCTCGGCCACGGGCGTCGTGGTCGGAACCGACACGGGCGCGGTGACCCGGGCGCTGCGCGGCCGCAGGGAACCGGCGGCGGTGCTGCCCTCGGCCGGAGCGCCCGGCAGGGTCATGGTCGGGATCACGGATGCCGGCGCAGCCTCGGCGGCCTCGGGCTGCGATGGCGGAACCGGCGTGTCCGGCTTGACCGAGACGGTCCGGACCCGGCGCGGCTCCCCGAGGGATTCGGTCAGGGTTCCGGTCTGCTGCGGGCTGGAACTGCCGGGGGTGGCGCCGCCTTCGCCCGTACGCTGGGCCGAGCGGGCCGCCTGCGCCACGTCGAGGGGCTGTTCCTCGCGGTTGACGATGCGGATCTGCCCGTCCTTGGCGGTGCGGTCGTAGATCTGCTTGTTCTGGTCGGGGATCTCGACGCCGTCGGCCTTCTGCGGCGCGATCTTCAGGGGCGCCGTGTCGGCCAGGATGGTGGGCACGCCGCCGCTGGCGCCGCCGCCCGCATGCAGGCCGCGCCAGGCGAGGCCGCCGGTGATGCAGACTGCCAGCACGCCGAGACCGGCGCCGACGGAAACGAGGCGGCTGCGCTGACGCGGCCGGCCCAGGGTGGCGCGCTCGCCGGAGGCGAACGCATCCTGCTCGGCCTGAGGCGCAGAATCGGCTCCTTGGCTCTGATAGGGGTCCTGCTCCACGGACGCGAGATACTGGTCGAAGGCATCCGTCGGCGAGGACGCGGCGGGCGTTTGATGGGACGGGGCCTGCGGTTGGGCCGGGCGGCCGGGCGCCACGGGCGCATCGACGAAGCTCGGTTCGATGCGCCGGCCCGAGGCCGGGTCGGACCGTCCGTCGCGGGCTTCCAAAATGGCGCGGAACGGATCGTCCTGGCCGACGATGCGGGCGAGCTCGGCCAGGGGATCGGATTTGGCATGGGCCTGCGGCGCGCGGACGGGCTGTCCTTGAGGGCCGGCTCCCTGTGAAGCGGGCCCTTGCGAAGCAAGCCCATGCGAAGCGGGCCCTTGGGGCTGCTGCAGATCACGCGCGAAGGCGTCGAAATCGACCGTCGCTCGCGAAGCGTTCGTCGTCATGGCAGCATTCCCCTTCACGCCGCGGTCACCTCACCGCATTTCGTCCGGCGCAGTGACGCCCAACACCGCGAGGCCGGAGGCGATCACGCCCCGCAATGCCTCCACGAGGGCCAATCGGGCCCGGGTTGAGTTTCGGTCGGTTGGATTAACAAACCGTAATTGCGGCAAGTCTTTGCCCTTGTTCCAGAAACCATGCAGCGAACTGGCGAGCTCGTAGAGGTAGAAGGCCACGCGGTGCGGCTCGTGTGCCCCGGCCGCCGCCTCGATCACGCGCGGATACTGGGCGATGAGCCGCATGATCTCGGCCTCGCCGGAATCGGTGAGCAGCCCAAGGTCGGCGTCGCGAAGCAGGCCATCCCGCGAAAAGTCCTCCGTCGGCATCGCCTCCCGGGCCTGGCGGAACACCGAGAAGCAGCGCGCATGGGCGTACTGCACGTAGAAGACCGGGTTGTCCTTGGATTGCTCGACCACCTTGGCGAGGTCGAAATCGAGGGTCGCGTCGTTCTTGCGGTAGAGCATCATGAAACGGATCGCGTCGCGCCCGACCTCGTCGACGACCTCGGCCAGGGTGATGAATTCGCCGGCGCGCTTCGACATCTTCACGGGCTCGCCCGCGCGCAACAGCCGCACGAGCTGGCACAGCTTGACGTCGAGGGTGGCCGTGCCACCGCTCACGGCCTTCACCGCCGCCTGCATGCGCTTGACGTAGCCGCCGTGATCGGCCCCGAGCACGTCGATGAGGTCGGTGGCGCCGCGCTCGATCTTGGTCCGGTGGTAGGCGATGTCGGAGGCGAAGTAGGTGAACGAGCCGTCCGACTTCAGTAGGGGCCGGTCGACGTCGTCGCCGAACTCCACCGTGCGGAACAGGGTCTGCTCGCGGTCCTCCCAATCCTCGGGCAGCTGGCCCTTGGGCGGCGGCAGGCGGCCTTCGTAGACGAGGCCCTTCTCACGGAGTTCCGCGAGGAGGACCGGCACCGCCTGCGCGAGGGTGGCTTCGGAGAAGAACACGTCGTGGTGGATGCCGAGCCGGGCCAGATCGCCCCGGATCAGATCCATCATCGCGTCGATGGAAAAGGCCCGCACGGTGGGAAGCCATTCGGCTTCCGGTTGGTCCAGGAGGGCCCGCCCATGCGTCTCGGCCAGCGCCC
This sequence comes from Methylobacterium sp. Leaf102, assembly GCF_001422425.1. Classification (NCBI taxonomy): domain Bacteria; kingdom Pseudomonadati; phylum Pseudomonadota; class Alphaproteobacteria; order Hyphomicrobiales; family Methylobacteriaceae; genus Methylobacterium; species Methylobacterium sp. Leaf102. The sequence goes on from NZ_LMMX01000007.1 coordinate 24,648, forward strand.
GGCCCACGGGCACGAGGTAGTCGCCTGGATAGAGGCCCTCGGGGACCGGCCCGACATCTTCGCCGAGGGCCTCGCGGTACCGGAGGAAGGCGGAGCGGGCGAGCACGTCGACCTGCGCGCCCGCATCGTTGATGTAGTATTCGCGCGTCACGTCGCGGCCCGAGGCGACGAGGAGGTTGGCGAGCGCATCGCCGAACACCGCACCGCGCCCATGGCCGACATGCATCGGCCCGGTGGGATTGGCCGAGACGTACTCGATGTTGACCCTGCCTGCGGAGCCTTGCGCCGCCTGCCTGACGCCACGCCCGTAGGCATCGCCCTCGCCCAGGGCCGCCCGCACCACGGCGTGGAACAGGTCCGGCGCCAGCCGCAGGTTGATGAAGCCGGGACCGGCGACGCTCGCCTCGACCACGTCCGGGTCCTTGCGCAGCTCCGCCGCCAGGGCCTCGCCCAGCGCCTTCGGGTTGGTCTTCGCCTCCTTGGCCAGCACAAGGGCGGCGTTGGTGGCGAGATCCCCGTGGCTCGCGTCGCGTGGCGGCTCCACCACCACGCGCGACAGGTCGAGCCCCTCGGGCAGCTGTCCGGCCCGGATCAGGCCCTGCACGGCCGCGCGCACGCGCGCCTCGAAGGTGGCGAAGATGTTCATCGGTGATCGGTTTCCGCTCGCGACGGCCGCCGCGTCACGACGGCCCACGCCTCAAGTGGGGGGCATACCAACCGGGCGCACGGGTGTCACGGCTCGGCCAGCGGCAGGCCCTTGCTCTCCGGGCTCCAATGCAGGTCGGGCGTCGCCGTGAAAAGGCGCTTGTGGGCGAGCACCGCGTAGGTGTCGGTCATGCCGGCGATGTAGTCGGCCACCCGGCGGGCGACGCGACCCGCGCTCGCGCCCTCCAGACCGTCCGACCATTCCTCCGGCATGGCGCGGGGCTCGGCGGTGAACCGCGAAAACAGGTCGGCGACGATGATGTCCGCCTTGGCGCGCACGGCCAGCACGCCGGGATGGCGGTACATGCGGGCGAACAGGAAGGTCTTGATCGCCGCATCCGCCGCCGCGATGGCGGGCGAGAACGCGACGACCGGGGCGGACGCCGCCCGGATGGCGGCGACGTCGCCGGGCGCCAGGGCGGCGATGCGGCGCCCGCTCTCGGCGATGACGTCCTCGACGAAGCGGGTGATCACCCGCCGCGCCAGCTCGTGAATCTTTCGCGATGGGTCGAGGGTCGGATAGAGCCCGTCGATTTCCGCCAGGATCTCGGCGAGGAACGGCACGGCGTCGAGGTCGGCGAGATCGAACAGGCCGGCGCGCAGGCCGTCGTCGAGGTCGTGGCTGTCGTAGGCGATGTCGTCGGCGAGCGCCGCCGCCTGCGCTTCCGGCCCGGCGAAGCGCGCGAGTTCGAGATCGTTCAGGCGATCGTATTCGAGGATCGCCGCCGGAATGCCGCGCGTCGCCCAGCGCGGGGTCGGCGTCCCGTCCGCCTCCAGCAGGGGACCGTTGTGCTTGACCAGGCCCTCTAGGGTCTCCCAGGCGAGGTTGAGTCCGTCGAAGCCGGCGTAGCGCCGCTCCAGCCGGGTGACGATGCGCAGGGCCTGGGCGTTGTGGTCGAAGCCACCGTGCCCACGCATCAGCGCGTCCAGGGCATCCTCGCCGGTGTGGCCGAAGCAGGTGTGGCCGAGGTCGTGGCTGAGGGCGAGGGCCTCGGCGAGATCCTCGTCGAGGCCGAGCGCCCGGGCGAGCGCGCGGGCGATCTGGCTCACCTCCAGGGTATGGGTGAGGCGGGTGCGATAGTGGTCGCCCTCGTGGTGCACGAAGACCTGGGTCTTGTGCTTGAGGCGCCGGAAGGCGGAGGAGTGGATGATACGGTCGCGGTCGCGCTGGAAGTCGCTGCGCGTCGGCGAGGACGCTTCGGGAATCAGCCGCCCGCGCGTCGTGGCCGGGTCCGTCGCATAGGGCGCCCTCCAGCGCTCACCGTTGTGCCGCACGTCATCCCCCCGTCGCGCCGCGTTGCAGCGCGTGCTTGCCGAGCCTATCTTGTGCGCCTGAGCGCATCTGGCAATCGACGAGACCCGAGCATCACGATGGCCGACATCACCCTGACCCCGCGCGCGGCGAAGCGCATCAACGAGATCATGGGCGCCGAGCCCCCGGGCGCGTCCCTGCGGATCAGCGTGAACGGCGGCGGCTGCTCGGGCTTCTCCTACGCCTTCGACATCGAGCGGGCACGGGCCGCCGACGACGTGGCCATCGAGCGCGACGGTGCCACGGTGCTCGTCGACCCCATGTCGCTCGAATACATGAGTGGCTCGGTCATCGACTTCGTCAACGACCTCATCGGCCAGTCGTTCAAGATCGAGAACCCGCTGGCCACCGCGTCCTGCGGTTGCGGCACGTCGTTCTCCCTGTAGGGTTTCGCCCGCACGTCCGTCGATCCGGACGCCCCCGGCAATTGCCACATCCCGCGAACTGCGGCACGGATGCGTCGTCCATGGCGCCCCCGCGGCGCGCCCTCCCCTGAAGCGCCGTTTGCCAGCGATCCGGAAAACCCCATGACCTGCTCGAAAGGCCGCCCCCTCCTGCGCTGGGCGACCGGCGCCTCGGCCTGCGTCCTCGTCCTCCTCGGCGCCGGCCTGCCGGTGGGACCCGGGCCCGCCTGGGCCCAGGAGGCCGCCTCCGCCGTTCAGGACGTGACCCTGACGGACGTGACTCTGCCGCTGGGCGACGCGGTGCTGAAGGCCGCGCGCGTCACGGTCAGCGGCACGCGCCTGTCGAAGGACGAACTCCTCGCCCTGCTCCGCCCCGGCCCCGAGCCCGTGGCGTCGCGCCTCGCCCGCCTCGATGCGGCGAGCCTCGTGATCCCGGACCTGCGCATCGAGGGTGGGTCCAAGGGCGTGCGGGAGACGGTGACCTACGGCAACGTCGTCGCCAAGGACGTGCGCGCCGGACGGATCGCCGAGCTCACCTCCACGGGGGCGGTCCTCACCGTGGAGGGCGAGCGCAAGGGTGCCGGGTCCTACGGTCCGCTCCAGGCCACCGACCTCGATCTGGCGGCCCTGGCCCGGCTCTATGCCGAACCGGGTGACGGCAAGGGTGCCCTGCAGCGGATCTACGGCACGTTCGCCGTGGCGGACATCGCCTTCGTCGACGCCAAGGGCATGGCGGTGAAATTCGCCCGCATCCAGGGTCGCGACCTCAGCGCCCGGCCGGTGCCGGGCACATGGGCCGGGGCCTTGGCGGCGCTGACCGCCCCCGGTCTCGCCGAAGCGCCGCCCGCCACCCGCGCCAAGCTGTCGGCCAACGCCGCGGACCTCGCCGAAGCGGTGACGCTCGGCGGCTTCGAGGCCACCGGACTCAGCGTCCAGCACACCACGGGGCCGACGCCGCTGAACCTCGCCATCGACCGCATCCAGGTCGGCGGCTCGGATGCGAGCCTCGAGGGCATCACCCTGGCGAGCAACGGGCTCGATGCGAAGGCCGCGCGCCTGTCGCTGAACGGTTTCTCCATCGCCCCCACCATCGCGGCCCTGCGCAAGCTCGCAGCGACGCCCGACGCCACGGACGAGGACCTGCGCCGGCTGACTCCGGTGATCGGGACCCTCGCCCTCAGCGACCTCAGCCTCGACCTGTCCGGCGATCCGGGTGCGAAGGCCCAGGATCCGGTGGTGAAGACCGAGCCGTTGCATGTGGGCCTGCGCGCGGCGACGTTCAATTTCGGGCCACCCCGCGACGGCGTCCCCACGGCCGGGCGCATCGACCTCGCGGGCCTGACCCTGCCGGCCTCCGCCGTGGCGGGCGTGCCCGGCCTCGGGTCCCTCGGCCTCTACGGCTACCGCGACCTCGATCTCACCGTGGTGGCCGACACCGCCTGGGATGCTGCGGCCAAGGAACTCAAGCTCGGCGAGATCTCGATCTCGGGCAAGGACATGGGCACGGTGCGGGTCAACGGCATGCTCGGCGGCATCGGCCCCGAGGTGTTCGACCCCGATGCCGGCGTGTCGGGCTTCGCCATGCTGTCGGCCACCGCCAAGGCCATCGATCTCACCATCGAGAACACCGGCCTGTTCGAGCGCTTCATCGCGGCCCAGTCCAAGGTCCTCAGCCTCAAGCCCGAGGAACTGAAGCAGGAATACGTCACGGCGAGCCTCTACGGCGTGCCGGCGATCCTGGGCAATTCGGCCGGCGCCAAGGCCATCGGCGCGGCCATGGGCCAGTTCGTGGCCAAGCCCGGCACCCTGTCCCTGAGCGTCCGCCCCCGGAACGGAACCGGCATCGGCATGCTGGAGTTCAGCGCCAGCCCGACCCCGGCCGCCGTCCTCGACCGTCTGACCATCGACGCCAAGGCGAACTGAGCCGCACCGCACGCGGCCCGATGCGCGGTGCTAAAGTGCCGGCTCGTCTTGAGCGGTCCGCGCATCGGCCTCGGCCGCCGCCCACACCGCCTCGACGGCGACGCGGGTTCGGGCACGATCACGGTAGAGCCGGATCTCCAGGGGCACCTCCGCCCCGGTGGCGACCAGGCGGCCTTCGGCCAGTTCGCGGGTGACGAGGCTGCGCGGCACCCAGGCGAGGCCGTGGCCCTCCAGCGCCATGGCCTTCAACGCCTCCGCCATGGCGTTGGCATTGGTGTGCGCGACACGCCCCGGCGGCACCTCCCCCTGCGCCGTCCCCTGCGCCTGCGCGAACAGGCTCACGCGGCCGAGAAAGGAGTCGGCGGCATAGGCCAGCAGCGGCGTCGGCGCATCCGCGCTCGGGACCGGCAGGGTCGGCCCATGCACCGCCACCAGCGCATCCGCCCCGACCACGCGGTGGGGATAGAACTCCGGATCGAGGAGGATCGGCACGCTGGGGTGGTGGAAGGTGAGCAGGAAGTCGTAGCCGCCCTCGGCAATGGCCTGGAGGCAGTTGTGAAAATCGTCCGGCAGAAGCCGTGTCCCGATGGGACCGGTGCGCGCCTCGATGGCCCGGAACCAGGCGGGGAAGAAGGCGAGCGACAGGGTGTGCAGGGCGGCGACACTCACCACCGGACCGCCCGATCCCGTGCCGGCGCGCAGATCCACGCGGCTCGCCTGGAGCATCCGCACGGTCTCCTCCGCGGTCTCGCGGAAGCGCCGGCCCGCCGGCGTCAGGGTGGTGGGATAGGTGCTGCGGTCGATGAGGCCGACGCCGAGCCAGAGTTCCAGGGCCTGGATCCGGCGGCTGAAGGCCGATTGGGTGACGTGGCGCGCCTCGGCCGAGCGGGAGAAGCTGCGGGTCTCGGCGAGGCTGAGGAAATCCTCCAGCCATTTCAGCTCCACCGCGCGCTCCTCGCCGATGATCAATCCAGTGCGCGCACCACCACCCGCCCGCGCTCGGCGGAGAGGGCGAGGCGGCCGGCCTTGAGGGCGAGGGCCTTCTCGCCGAACAGCGCCCGGCGCCAACCATGCAGCACCGGCACGTCGGCCGCGTCGTCGTCGGCGATGGCTTCGAGATCGTCCACGGAGGCGATGATCTTCGGGGCGACGCCTTCGGTCTCGCACACGGCCTTCAGCAGAACCTTGAGGAGTTCGACAAGGGCCCCGTTGCCGCCGCGGCCGCGGCTGCGCTCGGGCAGGGCGATGTCGGTGAGATCGCGGGCGAAGCCCCGCTCCACCGCCGCCAGGATGTCCGTACCCGTGCGCGAGCGCTCGAACCCGGCGGGGATGGAGCGCAGGCGGCCGAGGGCCTCGACGCTGCGGGGGGCCGAGGACGCGACGTCGATCACGGCCTCGTCCTTGAGGATGCGCCCGCGCGGTACGTTGCGGCTCTGCGCCTCGCGCTCGCGCCAGGCCGCGACCTCGATGAGCACGGCGATCTCGCGCGGCTTGCGCATGCGCCCCGCGAGGCGGCGCCACGCCTGCGACGGGTCGGCCTTGTAGGTCTCCGGCGAGGTGAGGACGCTCATCTCCTCGTCGAGCCACTCGCCCCGGTCCGTGGAGAGGAGCTGCCCGGCGAGCACCTCGTAGACCTTCACGAGGTGGGTGACGTCCGAGAGGGCGTAGCTCGACTGCGCGTCGGAAAGCGGGCGCCGCGACCAGTCGGTGAAGCGCGAGGACTTGTCGATCTTGGCCTTGGCCACATCGTTGACGAGCTGTTCGTAGGAGACCGAATCGCCGTAGCCACACACCATGGCGGCCACTTGCGTGTCGAAGAACGGCTGTGGCAGCAGGCCGCCGAGCAACCAGATGATCTCGAGGTCCTGCCGGGCCGAGTGGAACACCTTGACCACGCCCTCGTCGGCCATCAGCGCGAAGAACGGCGCGAGGTCGAGGTCGGGCGAGAGCGGATCGACGAGCACCCCCGAACCGTCCGGCCCCGCCATCTGGATGAGGCAGAGCTTCGGGTAGTAGGTGGTCTCGCGCATGAACTCCGTGTCGACGGTCACGAAGGGATGCGCGGCAAAGCGGTCGCAGGCCTCGGCGAGGGCGTGCGTGGTCGAGATCAGGTCCATGGAATTCGGCTATATCGGAGGTTGACGCCTCAGGCGAGATCGTATCCCGCGCCGCGCTCGCCTATCCCCCTAATACCGGCGAGCCGACGCAGCTCAACCGAAGGCCCCCGCCGAGATTCTCTTACCGCCCCCCGCGATCCCGTTACGCGGCGCGCTGGCCGGAGCGGTTCCGGCGGGCGAGGCGCCGCACCAGATCGGCGCGCTGACGCCGCTGCGCCTCGGCACGGGCGAGGAGCCAGTCGAGGATTCCCGTCTCGATCCGCGTCCCGCCCTCCTCCGTGAGGCGCCGGATGCGGTCGACCCGGAAGCCGCGATAGCCGCCACGCGCCCGGTCGATGCCGCCAAGCAGGGTCCGGCCCGGCCCGAGCCGTAATTCCCGCGCGTCGAGAACGCGGCGGCTCCAGATTCCGCGGGAATCCTCGTAGGTGATCTCGAAGCGGCCATCGAGCGGCAGAACCTGCCATGCGCCGGCCTGATGCGTGGCTTGGCCGGCACCGGTTCCGCGCCCCGAAGCGGCGACGGACGCCACATTCAGAATATCGAAAAAATCGTTTGAATTCATGGACCTGAAATGGGGATCGAGTGCCTTCTCCGAAAGGCCCCCACGCGCTTTGCCGACGTCATCCCCGCTGCGTCCGGCCCCCATCAGGGGGCAACGACGGGGCATCGCCGCGGCGACCCATCCGCCTCGATGCCACGCTCCCCTCGAAGCCGCGCTCGCCTTGACTTGAACGCCCCCGCGTGAATGGTGCCGGGCTCATTCGATAGAGCCCGCCATGCACCGTTATCGTACCCACACCTGCGGGGCGCTCCGCCCCTCGGACGTCGGCCAGACCGTTCGCCTCTCGGGCTGGTGCCACCGCATCCGCGACCATGGCGGCGTGCTGTTCATCGACCTGCGCGATCATTACGGCCGCACGCAATGCGTGGTGGATTCGGACTCGAAGGCATTCCAGGGCGCGAACCTCGCCCGTTCCGAATGGGTGATCCGCATCGACGGCCGCGTGCGGACCCGCCCGGCCGGCACCGAGAATCCCGACCTGCCCACCGGCACCATCGAGGTCTACATCGACGACCTCGAAGTGCTCGGGCCCGCGGGCGAATTGCCGGTGCCGGTGTTCGGCGACCAGGACTACCCGGAGGAGACGCGGCTGAAGTACCGCTTCCTCGATCTCCGCCGCGACAAGCTGCACGCCAACATCATGAAGCGCGGCGCAATCATCGATTCGCTGCGCCGCCGCATGCGCGAGGGCGGGTTCTTCGAGTTCCAGACGCCGATCCTCACCGCTTCGTCCCCCGAAGGTGCGCGCGACTACCTCGTGCCGTCCCGCGTCCATCCCGGAAAATTCTACGCGCTGCCGCAGGCGCCGCAGCAGTTCAAGCAGCTGACGATGATCGCCGGCTTCGATCGCTACTTCCAGATCGCCCCGTGCTTTCGCGACGAGGACGCCCGCGCCGACCGCTCGCCGGGCGAATTCTATCAGCTCGACATTGAGATGAGCTTCGTCACGCAGGAGGACGTGTTCCAGTCCGTCGAGCCCGTGCTGCGGGACGTCTTCCTCGAATTCGCCGACGGCAAGCGCGTCACCGAGACCTTCCCGCGCATCCCCTACGCCGAGTCGATGCTGAAATACGGCGTCGACAAGCCAGACCTGCGCAACCCGCTGATCATCGCCGACGTGACGGAGGCATTCACCCGCGAGGACGTGGCGTTCAAGGCGTTCAAGGGCGTGATCGCGTCCGGCGGCGTGGTCCGCGCCATCCCGGCCACGGGCGCCGCGACGCAGCCGCGCTCGTTCTTCGACAAGCTCAACGACTTCGCCCGCGCCGAGGGTGCGCCGGGCCTCGGCTACATCGTGTTCGAGGATGTCGACGGCGTGCTCACGGGCAAGGGTCCCATCGCGAAGTTCATCCCGGCCGAGGTCCAGGCCCTGATCGCCGACACCACCGGCACCAAGGCCGGCGACGCGGTGTTCTTCTCCGCCGGCACCGAAGCCAAGGCGGCCGCCCTCGCCGGCAAGGCCCGCATCCGGATCGCCGACGAACTGAACCTGTCCGACAAGGACCAGTTCGCGTTCTGCTGGATCACCGACTTCCCGATGTACGAGTGGAACGAGGACGACAAGAAAGTCGACTTCTCCCACAACCCATTCTCGATGCCGAACTTCGACCGCGAGGCGTTCCTCGCCCTCGACCCTTCGGACGAGAAGACGATCCTCGGCATCAAGGCGTTCCAGTACGACATCGTCTGCAACGGCACCGAACTTTCGTCAGGGGCCATCCGCAACCATCGCCCCGAGGTGATGGAGAAGGCCTTCGGTCTCGCCGGCTACGGCCAGGACGTGCTCGAAGAAAAATTCGGCGGCATGCTCAACGCGCTGAAGCTCGGCGCCCCGCCGCACGGCGGCATCGCGCCGGGCATCGACCGCATCGTCATGCTGCTCTGCGGCGAGCAGAACCTGCGCGAGGTGGTGCTGTTCCCCATGAACCAGCGCGCCGAGGACCTGATGATGGGCGCCCCCGCCGAGGCGACGCCGAAGCAGCTGCGCGAGTTGCACATCCGCCTCAACCTGCCCGAGAAGAGCGCCTGAGGCGCGCCCTCCCCCGCGCTTTGTCCTGAAGGATGTGTGGGGGACGGCCCCCCACACACCTCATCCTGAGGTGCCGGAGCGCAGCGGAGGCCTCGAAGGAGGGCTCCAGATATCACCGCATCCCTGGAGGCCTCCTTCGAGGCCGCTTCGCGGCATCTCAGGATGAGGTCGCGTGGGGGGGGACGAAAGACCCGATCGACAGGCAGGGCGGATTGTCCGGCCTCGGCGTTCATCGGATGACGCTGGACAGGAGACGTTGCCGTGCCGAGCCTCGTCGCCATCGTCGTCACCCATGACAGCGCGCACGCCCTGCCGGGCTGCCTCGCCGCACTCGCCGCCGAGCACGTGCCGGCGCTTGTGGTGGACAATGCCAGCCGGGACGCGTCCGTGGCCCTCGCCGAAGCGGCGGGCGCGCAGGTGGTGCGCAACGCCCGCAACGAGGGCTACGGCCGGGCCAACAATCGCGGGGTCCGTGCCGCCGTCCAGGCCGAACGGGTTCTGATCGTCAACCCAGACGTGACCCTCGGGTCCGGGGCCGTCGACGCCCTGCTGGCCGCCGCCCGCGCCTACCCGGATGCGGGGCTGCTGGCCCCCCGCCTCGTGGAGCCGGACGGGCGGTTCTTCTACCAGCCGCGCTCGCTGCTCGCGCCGTACCTGACCAATCGCAAGGGCAAGCGCGCCCCGCCCGAGGGCGATGCCTGCGCGCCGTTCCTGTCCGGCGCCTGCCTGATGATCCGGCGCGACCTGTTTCTCGATCTCGGCGGCTTCGACCCGAACCTGTTCCTGTTCTACGAGGACGACGACCTGTGCCGGCGCGTGGCCGATGCGGGCCGCGCCCTCGTGCACGTCCACGGTGCGCAAGCCCTGCACGGGCGCGGGCGCTCCTCGGCGCCGGAGCCCGGCCGGGTGTTCCGCACCCGCTGGCATCAGGCGTGGTCCCGTGCCTACGTCTCCCGCAAATACGGCCTGCCCGACCCGAGCCCGGGGATGCTCGCCGTCAACGCACCCAAGGCGGCGCTCGCCCGCCTCGTCGGGCACCGCGCCCTATGGGAGCGCTACGGCGGCTCGACGGCCGGGGCGCTGGCCGCCCTGCGCGGCCGCAGCGCCCTCGATCACGAAGGACTGGACCGCGAGGAGTCCGTGTGACTGCGAAAACCTTCGGGCAGGCCCTGGCCCGGCCGCACAATGGCTTCTCCGTCCTGCGCCTCGCGCTGGCCACCGCCGTGGTGGTGTCCCACGCCTTCAGCGTCACGAGCGGACAGCCCCTCGACGAGCCCCTGGCGCGGATGACGGGCTTCTCGCTCGGGGCGCATGCCGTCAACGGCTTCTTCGCCGTCTCGGGATTTCTCGTCGCCATGAGCCTGGAGCGGCGGGGCGCCGGCGACTACGTGCTGGCCCGCGCCCTGCGCATCCTGCCGGGCGTGGTCGTGGCGACCCTCATCGTGACCCTGGTCCTCGGCCCCGCCCTGACCCGCCTGCCCCTGGCCGAATACCTCCAGGCCCCCGGCCCGTGGCTTTTCATCCGCGACACCCTGACGACGTTCAAGAGCAACGCGAGCCTGCCGGGGGTGTTTGCCGACAACCCCTACCGTTCGCCGCTGGGCACGGTCTGGACCCTGAAATACGAGGTGCTGTGCTACCTCGGGCTACTGGCCGCCGGGCTCGCGGGCCTCCTGCGGCGCGGGCCGGCGCTGGCCCTCGTGGCGGCCCTCGCCCTCGGTCTGGCGGCGGCGGCGTTCCTCCATCCCGGCCTGTCCGAGGGCGCGGAGACGCGCTTTCGCCTGCCGCTGCTGTTCGCCTCGGGCTCCGCCCTCTACCTCTGGCGCGACCGGCTCGGCCACCGGGCGTGGCCCCTGGCGCTCCTCGCCCTGGCGACCGCCCTCCTACAGGGCACGCCGCTGTATCGGAGCCTCCTGTTCCTCACGGAGGCCTACGGCGCGATCTGGCTGGCCCTCTGCCCGGCGCTGGCCCGTCCGATCCTCGAACCGCGGGCAGACCTCTCTTACGGGATCTACCTCTACGGCTGGCCGATCCAGCAGAGCCTGCACGCCCTGGTGCCCAGCGCTTCACCGTGGCTGCTGCTGCTCCCGTCCATGGCGCTCACCGGCCTCGTGGCGGCCGCGTCGTGGGTCGCCGTCGAGAAGCCGGCCCTGCGGCTCAAGGCACGGGCCCTGGCGGGACGGGCGCCCCGGGCGGTGGTGTCGTGAGTCTCCTCGCCCCGCAGGCGGCCCTCGCCCGGGCGGTGGCCGGGGTGATCGCCCACGGCTTTGCCATCGTGGCCCGCAACACCCGGGGGGACAGCGTCTACCTCAAGCCCGAGGGCTGTGCCTTCGCCCTGCGGATCTCCAACCACGCTCGTACGCCGAAGCAGCGCAAGAACCACCCCGACGCCATTGCGAGCCTCGTCATCCGCACCCCGCAGACGGAGCGCGGCGTCGACGCCCTCGTGACGGAAGCCCTGCGGAATTTCGCCGGTGCCCGCCGGAGCCGCGAGGCGCTTCCGACCGTCGACTGAGCGGGAACCGGGGGCCTTCGCATCCCGATCACATCATGACACCGCGCCTAAGATAGGTTTTTATTAATATTTAGATGATGCCTTGATACACAACCGATGGTTGGATTCGCTTGCGGAGCCCCATCGATGTCGCTTTCCCCCGATCACCGCACCAAGCTCCTCCGCCTGCGTTCCACGATCGCCGGCCTGTCCGTCACCCTCGGCTTCGTGCGCCTGCAGCGGGCGCTGTCCCGCAAGTACGATCCGGATCAACCCCGAGAGCCCGCGGGAAGCCCCGGCGGCGGACGCTGGGCGTCGAACGGCGGCGGCCAGGGCACATCCGGACAGAGTTCGTCGGGTGCGGAGGAGACCGTCACCGAGGACGGATCGCGGGTCCTGTCCCTGCGCATCCGCAGCCAGCCTCATCAGGACTGGGACGAGCAGCACACCGTCATCGCCTCCGACGGCACGCGCACCATCTTCGAGATGGCGGGCCGGACCCAGACCATCCGCGACGGCGAAACTGGGACGATCCTTGCCCGCAGCACTCTGGTCAACGGCCGGGCGGAGCCAGAGGCCTTCGTTCAGCAGACGGGGGCTTCGACCCTTGCCCGGGCAAGTTCCAGAGCCCTCTACAATGCCGGTGCAGCATTGCTCGCTGCACTCTCCGTCCGAAAAAGCCGAGACGGTTCAGCGATCTTTGAGGCGCCAGCCAGCCTGTACGAGCGCCGGCAGGGCCCGGACAAGCCAGTGGTTTGGGTTGGTTTGGTCGAGGAGCAGGAACTGAGGGCCGCCTGCCCGCGTCGCGGCGAGGTTCAGGTGATTCTCGATGAGGCCGTCGATGAAGTGCGAGCAAGCGGCGGCTTCAAGGACGCACAAGATTTTGGCAACAAGGTCCATGCGGTGGCTGCTCGCAAGATTACCAATCTCAAAGATCCGAACCTTGTCGCGGAAGTCTCATACGTTCCTGGCAAATCAGCAGCCCAGCCATATGGCATTCGGTCTTCACTTCGTCTCGACGTACTCGAACGAAGCGTCCCACGCACGGTCTGCATCCACGATCACAAGACCGGAGAGAGTCAGATCAGTGCAGTTCGCGCCACGACCATCGCCGAAATGATTGCGAGGAACTTTCCAGACACGCAGCGGATCATCGTCACAGAAATGAGGCCGACCAGATGACGAGCGCCAAGCAAATCAAGAATGTCTTTAAACCATTGATCAATCGGCACGCCGATCTTACCGAAATCGGCAGCCATTGGCTCTACATATCCCCTATTCGCCACGTCGCGCTCCGCATTCTGATTGATAGAACATCCGATAAGAATCTATGCAAGCCGCAACTCACGATGCTGAACACATTTATTCCAGACGTCCAACCTCAGACAAGCATTGGATATTCCATTCAATTGGATCGCCCTTCGCTTTCACATCAGCACTGGTACTGGTCCGATCCCGAAATGATCGCGGATCTCGTTTCCTCTATAGAGACGGAGGGGTTACCACGACTCCGCGCGATCGATTCGCTTGAAGCGTTCTGGACTATTTATGACGGCAGCGATCACATCTTCGCACAGCAATGGCCAGAAGACCGCATGATCTGCCTCATCGCGCTCGGCGACATCGACGCAGCGCGCGCCATTTGCGAAACCCTGGAACCGGAGTTGCGAGGGGACTCGTTTCCGAACGACATCTGGGTCCAGAACCGACGCAGAAAGTTCCTGGCCGTCGCCGAGCCCCTCCGCGTCGGAGACCGCGTAACGCTCGCAACGATCCTCCACGGTTGGGAGGCCGACAACATCCGGGGCACGAAGCTCGAGCCCTATTGGGAGCCGACGCCGTTTCCACTGGAACGGTCATCGACCTGAAGGAAGTTCAGCACCACGGACACGTCACCCGCGACGAAGGTGAGACCACTCCGATGACGACCGCACGCCAAGCCAGAACCATCTTCCGTCCGCTTGCCAAGCGTAACCCCGACTTCGCCTATACCGGCGGGCGCAGCCTTTGGCTCACGCCCATTCGCCACACGGTGTCGCGCGTCTTCATTGATCGCACCTCCGATTCAGGCTCATTCCAAATTGGGTAGGCCATCCTCGCAACGTTCATTCCCGAGCATAGCCTGCCTGGGACAATCGGAAACTGCGCAGGCAAGCTTTACCCGTTCGATCAGGATCAGTTCGCATACTGGGAGTGGTCCGACCCCGCCGCGATAAGTGCCGCAATCCCCATAATCGAAGCCGAAGCCCTGCCGCACCTGCGGTCGTTCGATGGCCTGGAGTCGTGGGCGACCTATTACCGCGAAACGTTCCCGATCGCCCTGAAGGGCTTCCCGCACGAGCGGCTCATCCTCGACATCGCCCTGGGCAACCTGCCGGCCGCGCACGCGCAGCTCGCCAAACTCCTCCCGCATTTCCGGGAGAACAAGCATCCGGATCAGCCGATGTACCAATACATGCGCAGCCTGATCCTGCCCGTCGCCGAGCCGCTCCTGGCCGACGACCGGCCGGCGCTGGCGGCGATCCTCCACGGTTGGGAATCCGAAAACATCCGCACCGCGAAGCTCGAGCGCTACTGGGAGCCGACGCCGTTTCCCCTGGAGCGGGCGCCGACCTGAACGCCCTCAGCCCTCGACCACCGCATCATCGCGAAAATACGGCTCGACCGCGCCCTTCAGCTTCACCGTCATCGGGTTGCCGGCCCGGTCGAGGGTCTTGCCGGCCGAGAGGCGGACCCAGCCCTCGCTGACGCAGTATTCCTCGACGTTGGTCTTCTCGACGCCCTTGAAGCGGATGCCGATGCCGCGCTCGAGGATCTTCTCGTCGTAGAACGGGCTGTTGGGGTTCACGGCGAGGCGGTCGGGGGGCGTGTCGGACATCGTCGGGCGGCCTTGTCGATCGGTTTCGAGGAGAAGCGGGTAAGGGATTCAGGCGCGGCCCGCAACGTTCAGGGCTTTGGCCGCCGCGATGAGGTCGGCCGTGCGCCCGCTCTGGAGCAGCGGCACGAGGCCCGCCACCGCCGCGTGCGGCAGGTCCCACCACGCGGACTCGAGGAGCGCCGCGACGGTGGCGGGATCGAAGCGGTGGCGCACCACCCGGGCCGGGTTGCCGGCGACCACCGCGTAGGGCGGCACGTCCCGGCTCACCACGGCGTGGGCCGCCAGCACGGCGCCGTGGCCGATGGTGACGCCCGACAGGACGAGGCAGCCCGAGCCGAGCCAGACGTCGGAGCCGATCACGACGTCGCCGCGCGAGACATGGTAATCGCCCGGCGCGTCGAGGCCCGGCCACAGACCCGGCAGGGCGGCGAACGGATAGGTCGAGACCCAGTCGAGGCGATGCCCCCCGCCGAGCAGGATCTCGACCTTGTCGGCGATGGAACAAAACCGGCCGATCGTCAGGCTCCGCCCCGATTCGGGAAACCGGACCTTCGGGCGCCCGTAAGAGTAGGCGCCGATGGAGAAACCGTAGCGCGCGGCGAGGCGGGCGAGGTGAATCCGGGTCTCGTTGTTCGGGTTGCGCCCACTCCGCAGGCGGTGCAACAGGGTCCTCAACCGAAGCACCCCGGACCCGACCGGAACGGTGCTCCACAACGCGCACGGCGCAGGTTCCTGGGAGTGAGGCTCATGGGCGACAACATGTCCGACGATCTCAAGTCCGGAGCGCTCGTCTACCACCGCCTGCCGCGTCCCGGAAAGCTCGAGATCCAGGCCACCAAGCCGCTCGGCAACCAGCGCGACTTGGCGCTCGCCTATTCCCCCGGCGTCGCCGCCGCCTGCGAGGCCATCGCGGCCGATCCGCAGGAGGCCGCCACCCTCACCATCCGCCAGAACCTCGTCGCCGTTCTCACCAACGGCACGGCGGTGTTGGGCCTCGGCAACATCGGCCCCCTCGCCTCGAAGCCCGTGATGGAAGGCAAGGCGGTCCTGTTCAAGAAGTTCGCCGGCATCGACGTGTTCGACATCGAGGTCGACCAGAACGACGTCGACAAGCTCGTCGACGTGGTCTGCGCCCTGGAGCCGACCTTCGGCGGCATCAACCTCGAGGACATCAAGGCCCCCGAGTGCTTCGAGGTCGAGGAGCGCTGTCGCGCCCGGATGAACATCCCGGTCTTCCATGACGACCAGCACGGCACCGCGATCATCGTGGCGGCCGCCGTCCTCAACGCCCTCGAACTGTCCGGCAAGCAGCTCGGCGATGTCCGCATCGTCACCTCGGGCGCGGGGGCGGCGGCCCTCGCCTGCCTCAACCTCCTCGTGTCCCTCGGCGCGAAGGTCCAGAACATCACCGTCACGGACATCAAGGGCGTGGTCTACAAGGGCCGCCCCGAGTTGATGGACCGGTGGAAGGACATCTACGCGCAGGAGACCGAGGCGCGGACCCTGGCCGAGGTCATTCCGGGCGCCGACGTGTTCATCGGCCTCTCGGCCGGCGGGGTGCTGAAGCCCGAATACCTCGAGAAGATGGCCGAGAAGCCCCTGATCATGGCGCTGGCCAACCCCTATCCGGAGATCATGCCCGATCTCGCGCAGGAGAAGCGCCCCGACGCGATGATCTGCACCGGGCGTTCGGACTTCCCGAACCAGGTCAACAACGTCCTGTGCTTCCCCTACATCTTCCGCGGCGCCCTCGATGTCGGCGCCACCTCGATCAACGAGGAGATGAAGAAGGCCGCCGTGAAGGCCATCGCGGCGCTCGCCCGCGAGACCCCCTCCGACGTGGTCGCCCGCGCGTATGGCGGCGAGGCCCGCCCCTTCGGCCGGCACTCGCTCATCCCGAGCCCGTTCGACCCGCGCCTGATCCTGCGCATCGCTCCCGCGGTCGCGCAGGCGGCGATGGAATCCGGCGTCGCCGGCCGGCCGTTGGAGAATCTCCAGGCCTACGCCGACAGCCTCGACCGCTTCGTCCACCGCTCGGGCTTCATCATGAAGCCGATCTTCACGAAGGCGAAGGAGAACCCCAAGCGCGTCATCTACGCCGAGGGCGAGGACGAGCGCGTCCTGCGCGCCGCCCAGGCCATCGTCGAGGACGGGGTGGCGCGGCCCATCCTGGTCGGGCGCCCGCGCGTGATCGAGACCCGGATCAAGCGCTTCGGCCTGACGTTGCGCCAGGGCGAGCATTTCGACCTCATCGATCCCGAGGACGATCCGCGCTACCGCGACTACGTCGCCACCTATCTCGAAGTCGCCGGCCGGCGCGGCATCACGCCGGACGCCGCCCGCACCCTGGTGCGCACCAACAACACGGTGATCGGCGCCATCGCCGTACGCCGGGGCGAGGCCGACGCGCTGATCTGCGGCCTGGAGGGCCGGTTCGAGACGCGGCTGCGGGTGATCCGCGACGTCATCGGCATGGCGCCGGGCGTCCTCGATTTCGCCGCCATGAGCCTCATCGTCACGAAGAAGGGTGCCTACTTCCTCGCCGACACCCATGTGCGCCAGGATCCGAGTGCCGAGGAGATCGCCGACGTGGCGGTGGCCTGCGCCGAGCACGTGCGCCGCTTCGGCCTCACCCCGAAGATCGCCCTGCTCAGCCACTCGGATTTCGGACAATCGGATTCGCGCTCGTCCCTGAAGATGCGCTCGGCCCTCGGCCTGATCCGGTCCCGGGAACCCGCCCTGCAGGTGGACGGCGAGATGCAGGCCGACACCGCCCTCTCGGAACTCATCCGCGACCGGGTGATGCCGGATTCGTACCTCAAGGGTGCGGCCAACGTGCTGATCCTGCCCAACCTCGACGCGGCCAACATCGCGTTCCAGTTCGCCAAGGTGCTCGCCGACGCCCTTCCGGTCGGGCCGCTCCTCATCGGCCCGGCCAAGCCCGCCCACATTCTCTCGCCCTCGGTGACGGCCCGCGGCATCGTCAACATCACCGCCGCCGCCGTGGTCGAGGCCCAGGCCGGCGATGTCGCCGCGATCACGGCTCTCGCCGAAAAGGGCGCGGCGCCGACCGCCGAATAGTCGCCTCTCCCATCCATCGGACCGAAACGCGAAAAGGCCCCCGGAGCGATCCGGGGGCCTTTTCCATGTTCGGCACCGTCCCGCCGGCCGGGAGCCGGCGGGCGGTTCGGATCAGTCGCGACGGGTGCCGTACGCCAAGGCCGGATCGACGGCGCCGAAGCGGCCACCCAGGAAGGCCGCGAGGGCACCGAGAACCAGGGCCAGGGACGCGTAGAGCGCACCCTGCGTCGCAGCGCTGCGGGTCGCCTCGGCGGCGGCGGCGGCCTTCTGCTTGGCGTCCGCTGCGGCCTGCTCGTACTGCTTGCGGTAGTTCTGGACCTGAGCCTTGGCCTCGTCGGGCGAGATGCCCTGCGCCTTGGCGAGGGCATCGGTGGCGCGGGCCTCGGCCTCGGCCTGCTGGGCCGCATCACCCGAGAGGTACGCTCGCACGGCCTGGGCGGCGGTATCGCGCAGGGCGGCGGGGTCCTGGCCACCCGAGGTCTGACGGACCTTGTTCTCGATGCCGTCGAGGGGATTGGTCAGCTTGGTGAGCGAGGGGGCCGCAGCCTGGGCCGCCGTCTGGGTGGCACCGCCAATGGCCGAACCCGCGCCGCCGAGGACGCTGGTGAGGCCGCCGAACGCGCCGCCGATGAGGCCGCCGACCGCCGACGTGAGCAGGTAGACGATGACCAGGGTGGTCACCGCCCACGACACGAGGCCGTGGTAGCCGCTGGTGCCGGCCGAGGGCTTGCCCGACAGGCGTCCGGCGAGGAAGCCGCCGATGAGCGAGGCGACGATGCCCGAGGCGACCCACCAGATCCCGGCGCCCGTCGACAGGCTGGCGGCGGTGGGCGTGTCGTTGCCCGTGGGGTTCAGGGTCGCGAGGCCGATGCCGAGGCCGACCATGTTGAGGATCATCTGTGCCACGAGGGCGATGACCGCGCCGGCGAAGATCGCGCCCCAGGAGACCTGATGCAGCGGGAGCGGGCTGCGCGGCTCGATGGCGGCTGACGATGCGATGGGCGTGCGTGTGGGTGTAACGGCCAAGATGAACTCCCGAGGATCTGAAGACGGCGATTCGGATTGGAACGGCCGGGGTGGTGCGCGGTGGGATGTCGGCTCGACCCGGCGGCCGAGGGATGGAGGCGATGAACCGGATTGCACGCGAGCGGGCACATCCTGCCCGCCGACACGCCATCACAGGTCATCGCCGGTCCCAACGTGCGGTTCCGAGAATTGTTCGCGGTGCTTCGCCGTTGCCGACGGGATCGACCCTTCGGGCGGGGCGGGGCGACCGGCGAGTCCCAGCCATGGCCCTGAAACGCAAAAACGGCCCCGAAGGACCGTCCTGACTGCGCAGACACTTTGATAAATTGGAGCGGGCGAAGGGATTCGAACCCTCGACCCCAACCTTGGCAAGGTTGTGCTCTACCCCTGAGCTACACCCGCTCACGCCACGATGCCGGCACGGGGCTGGCGATCGGGATCGTCTTCTTCACGAAGCCACCAGGCCTGGGTGGGCCGCGGCGTCGCGTCGTCTCGGTCGAATTGGAGCGGGCGAAGGGATTCGAACCCTCGACCCCAACCTTGGCAAGGTTGTGCTCTACCCCTGAGCTACACCCGCTCACAACCGCGCCGCTGGTGGAAAGAACCGCCGGCGGCCCCGGACGGCGTCTCTAAACACCATTCCGCCGAGCGTTGCAAGGGCCGTCCGGCCGATTCCCGTAGCCGGCGCGTTTCGTGGAATTCAGCGGGCCCCGGGGCGATCGCACCTCACCACTGCGCCGCCGGCGGCAGGCCTTCACGGATCTCGCGCAGGCGCGCGCGGGTGGCGGACGTCGTCGCCTCGGGGAGCGCATCGAGGCGGAAGAACCCACTTTCGGCGATCTCCCGATCGGGACGCTTGGCGGCCGGCACGGTGAAGGCCGGGGCGAGGTAGAGGGCGACGTGATCGCGGCCCGCTCCCGTCGCGTGGTGGTAGAACCCGTGCAGCCGAAGGGTCTCCCCCGGATCGACGACGATCCCGGCCTCCTCACGGAACTCGCGGATCATCGCCGCGACAGCATTCTCCCCCACCTCGACCCCGCCGCCCGGCAGGTGCCACCCGGCCACATAGGTGTGGCGTACGAGGCAGACGCGGCCCTGCCCGTCGATGGCCGCGCCGCGTACCCCGAGCGTCATCCCGCGCGTGGCCAGGGCGCCCAGATGGAACAGGCGGCGCAGCAGCGGCCGGTCCAGAAGCCCCAGCGTCGAGGGCATCCTCACACCACGCGCAGTTCGATCGCACCGAGGCCGTCGATGGCCGCGCGCAGGGTCTGGCCCCGCGTCACCGCCCCGACGCCGGAGGGCGTCCCGGTGAAGATGAGGTCGCCCGGCTGCAGGGTGAAGTAGGCCGACAGGTAGGCGATCTGCTCCGAGACGGACCACAGCATCTCCGACAGGTCGCCGCGCTGGCGCTCGGTGCCGTCGACGTCGAGGGTGATGGCGCCGTGGTCCGGATGCCCGATGGCCGAGACGGGATGGAGCGGGCCGATGGGCCCGGAGGCATCGGCCGCCTTGGCGAGGTCCCATGGCCGCGCGAGACGCTTGGCCTCGTCCTGGACATCGCGCCGGGTCATGTCGAGCCCGACCGCGTAGCCGTAGACGTGGTCGAGGGCGGATGCGACGGCGATGTCGGCGCCCCCGGTGGACAGGGCCACCACCATCTCGACTTCGAAATGATAATTCTCCGTGCGGGGCGGATAGGGGTGCTCCGCCGCGTGCGGGCCGGCGACGATCTGCAGGGCGTCGGCGGGCTTCATGAAGAAGAACGGCGGCTCGCGCTCGGGGTCCTTGCCCATCTCACGGGCATGGGCCGCATAGTTGCGCCCGACGCAGTAGACGCGCCGGACGGGAAACAGGTCCGCGCTGCCGACGATGGGCAGCGCGATACGCGGCGGGTTGGGGATCACGGACAGCATCGTTGAGGTCTCCCGGGCATCGGACGCGCGGCCCCCCGCCCTGCACAGAGGCCGCGCGCCCCCTATCATAGGGAGAGCGCCCGGCCACGCCATCCCGGCGACGCGCGCCTTCGACGATCGCCCCGCGAGATCCTCCCGTGCCTCCTTCTCCCGACTTGCCCGCCCAAAACTCGCCCGCCCAAAACTCGCTCGCCCAAAACTCGCTCGCCCAAAACTCGCCCATTCAGGACGTCCTGAGCCGCGACTTGCTGGCCGCCCTGACCGGCCGTCTCGGCGCGGCTCACGTGCTCACCGCATCCGAGGATCTCGAGCCCTACCTCGTCGAGACGCGCGGGCTGCACCGCGGCCGAGCCCTCGCGGTGGCGCGCCCGGCCGACGCGGCCGAGGCGGCCTTCGTGGTGGAGCGGTGCGCCGCCGCCGGAGTGCCCGTGGTGGCTCAGGGCGGCAACACCGGCCTCGTCGGCGGCGGCGTGCCCCAGGGCGGGATCGTCCTGTCGCTGGCCCGCCTCGCCCGGGTGCGGTCCGTCGATCCCACCAACGCCACCATCACCGTCGAGGCCGGCGTCACCCTGGCGGACGTCCAGGCGGCGGCGGAGGCGGCCGGAATGCTGTTCCCCCTGTCGCTGGCCTCGGAGGGCTCGTGCCGCATCGGCGGCAATCTCTCCACCAACGCCGGCGGCACGGCGGTGCTGGCCTACGGCAACGCCCGCGACCTCGTCCTCGGGCTCGAAGTGGTGCTGGCGGACGGCCGGATCTGGAACGGACTCAAGGGTTTGCGGAAGGACAACGCCGGCTACGACCTGAAGCACCTCTTCGTCGGCTCGGAGGGGACGCTGGGCATCATCACCGCCGCCGTCCTGAAGCTGTTTCCCAAGCCCGTGAGCCGGGGCGTCGGTTTCGTCGGCCTCGCCGATCCGGCCGCCGCGCTCGCCCTGTTCGCCCACCTGCGCACCCGGGCGGGGCGCGACCTCACCGCCTTCGAGGTGATCCCGCCCTTCGGGCTGGAGATCGTCCTGCGCCATACACCGGGCGCGACGCCCCCCCTGGCGGGCCGGCACGGCACCTACGCGCTCATCGAATTCTCCTCGACCCGGCCCGACGCGCCGGCCACGGAAGCCCTCGAAATGGCGCTCGGCGAGGCCATCGAGGCCGGCCTCGTGGAGGATGCGACCCTGGGCGCCAGCGAGGCCCAGAACCAGGCCCTGTGGACCCTGCGCGAGAACCTGTCGGAGGTGCAGCGGCGCGAGGGCGGCTCGATCAAGCACGACGTCTCGGTACCGCTGACGGCGCTTCCCGCGTTCCTCGATCGGGCGACCCGGGCCTGCGAAGCGGCGATGCCGGGCCTGCGCGTCTGCGCCTTCGGCCATTTCGGCGACGGCAACATCCACTTCAACCTGAGCCAGCCCATCGGCATGGACCGGGCGGCGTTCCTCGACCAATGGGGGCGCTTCAACCGCATCGTCCACGACGTGGTGGAGAGCCTCGGCGGTTCCATCGCCGCCGAACACGGCGTCGGTCTGATCAAGCGCGACGAACTCGCCCGCTACGGCGACCCCGTCGCCCTCGACCTCATGCGCCGCCTCAAGACGGCCCTCGATCCGCACGGAATCCTGAACCCCGGCAAGGTGGTCCCGGAGCAGGCTCCACCGGGCGCGCACGCGGAGCCCGGGGGCACCGGGCCGGCCGCCCTCCTCTGAGCCGGGGAGTCCACGCGCTCTTTTGCCGGAACCCGAACGCGCATTGCCGGATTGTCATTGTGCAACGCACCAATCCCGTTCAGACTGCGTTTCGCGCCGCGCCATAGAATCGGCGTCAATGGCCCCAAGGATGTGAGGAGACGGCGGTTTTTCGGACAGTGCGGTGCGGCAGGTTACCCCGCCTTAACCGTCACCCCCTTCAATCGGTCCGAAGATTCCGCCCCGAAGATTCGATCGCGCCGTGGCGCGACCCCGCCCCTCTGGGGCAGCGATGGAGATCCGACGATGCCGACCTCTCAGGCGAGAGTCCCCACGGCCGAGGCGAGCCGCTACCTGAAGCAGCTCTGCCGGCACTGGAGCCACAAGTTCCCCGTCGAGGCCACCGATGACGCCGGCCGCGTGCCGTTCGGCGAGGATCGGGTCTGCACCTTCGAGGCCGAGGCCGACGCCCTCCTGATGCGGGTGGCGACGCCCGATCCCGCGGCCCTGACCCGCCTCGAGAACGTGGTCTCCGATCACCTCCTGCGCTTTGCCTTCCGCGAGAACCTCGGCGAGATCACTTGGTCGCGCGCCGCTTGACCTGATCTCCCGGGACCTGATCTTGAGCGAACGCTCACAGCAGGTTCGAGGGAGATCAAGGGATGGATACGCACGGTCAGGCCGGCGGAGCGGGCTCGGCTCCATCCGCCCATGCCACACGCCTGGAACGCCTCGCGGAAGTGGCCGTCAAGGTCGGCCTCGGGCTGCGGACCGGCCAGGAACTCGTGATCACGGCGCCCCTGGAGACCGTCGCCCTCGTGCGGGCGATCACGGTCGAGGCGTACAAGGCCGGCGCCTCCCTGGTCACCACGTTCTACTCCGACGACGCCGCCACCCTGGCGCGCTTCGCCTACGCCCCGGAGGAGGCCTTCGACACGGCCGCCGGATGGCTCTATTCCGGCATGGCGGAAGCCTACCGCAACGGCGCCGCGCGCCTCGCCGTGGCGGGTGACGACCCCGCGCTGCTCGCCGGCCAGGACACGGCGCGGGTGTCGCGCGCCAACCGCGCCCGCTCGCAGGCCTACGTGCCGGCCCTCGAACTCATCGCCAACTTCGCCACGAACTGGACCATCGTCTCGGCCGCCACCGTGCCGTGGGCCCGCACGGTGTTCCCCGATCTCCCCGAGGACGCAGCCGTGGCCCGCCTGTGGGACGCGATCTTCGCAGCCTCGCGGGTCGACGGGCCGGACCCCATCGGCGCCTGGGAGGCGCACAACGCCGCGCTCCACGCCCGCATGGGCACCCTCAACGCCCATCGCTTCGCGGCCCTGCGCTTCCAGGGTCCGGGCACGGACCTCACGGTGGGGCTCGCCGACGACCACGAATGGTGCGGCGGCGCCTCGGTCTCGCGCAGCGGCATCACCTGCAACGCCAACATCCCCACCGAGGAGGTGTTCACCACACCCCACAAGGATCGGGTCGACGGGTTCGTCACGAGCACCAAGCCCCTGTCCTATCAGGGCACCCTCATCGACGGCATCCGGGTGCGGTTCGAGGCGGGCCGCATCGTCGAGGCCGAGGCGCGCACGGGTGGCGCGGTGCTCGCCAAGGTGCTGGAGACCGACGCGGGTGCGCGCCAACTCGGCGAGGTCGCCCTGGTGCCGGCCTCCTCGGCGATCTCGGCCTCGGGGCTGCTGTTCTACAACACCCTCTACGACGAGAATGCCGCGAGCCACATCGCGCTCGGCCAAGCCTACAGCAAGTGCTTCCTCAACGGCGGCGCGGATTTCAGCGAGGCGGATCTGGTGGCGCGCGGGGCCAACCGCAGCCTGATCCACATCGACTGGATGATCGGTTCGGCCGCGGTCGACGTCGATGGCCTCACGGCGGAGGGCCGGGCGATCCCGGTGATGCGCGCCGGCGAGTGGATCGACTGAGCGCAGCTCCGGGATTCCGAAGGGCCAGCCCTCCGGCGGGTGTCGGGCAGAGCCCGACGAAGAACCCACGGCGCTTCCCTGGACCCGCGAAGGGCTTGGCCCTTCGAACCCGGATCAGGTGGCGGGCGCAGCCGCCTCGGTGGCGGATGTCGCCGGCGCCTTCGGCTTCGGCAGCATGGCCGGGCGCCAGCGCCGGTGCATCCAGAGCCATTGTCCGGGATTCTCGCGGATCCAGTCCTCGACCACCCGGGTCATGGCCTGCATGGCGCCCTGGACGTCGATCTCGCCCTTGGCGTCGCGCGGCAGATCGAGGGGTGGGGTGAGTTCGAGGGCGAAGCGCGCGCCCTCCCGCCGCACCACGCGCACGCCGTGGACCGGGCATTCGTAGTGTCGGGCGAGCTTGCCGAGCAGGGGGTTGACGAGGACGGGGCGGCCGAAGAACTCGACCACGACGCCCCGGGTGAAATGCTGGTCGATGAGCTGGCCGAGGTGTCCGCCGCGCTCCACCACGCCCTGCATGGCGAAGACGGCGCCCTGCCCGGCCGCCGCCAGGCCGCCCATGGTCTGGCGGCGCACCTCCTGCACGAGCCGCGCGGAGGCCGCGTCGTTGGGCGGCCGGAAGATCGCCGTGGCGTCGAGGCCGTAGCGGGCCGCGCAGATCGCCGGCAATTCCCAGTTGGCGAGGTGCGCCGAGAAGATCAGCCCCGGCTTCCCGTCGTCGCGCAGGTCCGCGAAATGGCCCTCGCCCGAGACCTGCATGCGCTGGCTCGACGGATCGGTGTCGTCGGCATCGAACAGGGTGTGGAGGTGGGCGTATTCGGCGCCCGTTCGGCCGAGATTGTCCCAAGCCTCCGCCGCCAGCGCCCGCCGGGCGGCCGGATCGAGGTCGGGGAACGCGGCCGCGAGGTTGGCCATGGCGGTCCGATGGGCCGGCAGGAACGGGCCGACGGTCCGGACCAAGCGCCCGCCGATCCGGCTCGCCCGGTCGGTGCCGAGCCGGCGGGCCAGCCAGAACAGGGTCCGGATCAGGGGGATCATCGCCAGCCCGGCAAGGCGCGGCAGGTGGCGTTTCAGGACCAGAGCGAGGCGGAGCAAGGCGATTTCCGTGCGGACGAGCGCTCACGGCGACGCTCACCCTCCCCGCTTAGATCATTTTTTCGCGGGGGTGCACCCGGTCTGCGTCCAACAGCCGGGCGGCCCCGGCGAGACGCTCCGTCACAGGGTGACGAGAATCTTGCCGAACACCTTGCGGGATTCGAGGCGCTCCAGCCCCTGGGCGAAATCGGCGAGCGGCAGGATCGTATCCACCACGGGGGTGAGGCCCTCGGCCATCTTGGCGAGCGACTGGCGGATGTTGGCCATGGAGCAGCCGAACGAGCCGGTGATGCGGTATTGCTGCTGGAACAGCTGCATCAGGTTCATGGTGGTGGAGACGCCCGAGGTCGACCCGCAGGTGACGAGGCGCCCGCCGCGCTTGAGGCACAGGAGCGAGCCGTTCCAGGTGTCGGGCCCGACATGCTCGAACACCACGTCGACGCCCTTGCGCTTCGTCAGCCGGCGGACCTCGCCCTCGAAGCGTTCGTCGCGGTAGTTGATGACGTGGTCGGCGCCGAGCGCCTTGGCCTTCTCCCCCTTGGCGTCGTCGCCGACCGTGGTGAACACCGTGCAGCCGATGGCCTTGGCCATCTTGATCGCCGCCGTGCCGATGCCGGAGCCGCCGGCATGGACCAGGATGCTTTCGCCGGGCTCCAGCTTCGCGTTGTCGAACAGCATGTGCTGCACGGTTCCGAAGGCGATGGGCGCACAGGCGGCATCGGTGAAGCCGACCCCGTCCGGCACCCGGACCACGAGACGGGCCGGCATGGTCACGAACTCGCGGGCGAACCCATCGATGTGGAAGCCCATCACGCCGGCGACGTTCTCGCAGAGATTGTCGCGGCCCTCCCGGCAGGCCTTGCACTGGCCGCAGGTCTGGGCGCCGTAGAGGGCCACGCGGTCGCCCTCGGCCAGGCCCTCGACGCCCTCGCCGACGCAGGCGATCTCGCCCGAAGCTTCGGCGCCCACGGTGAGGGGCAGCTTGCGCTTGGCGAAGGCCATGCCGCGAAAGCCCCACACGTCGATGAAATTGAGGCCGACCGCCCGGACGCGGATCCGGACCTCGCCGGGGCCGGGGAGAGCCGGGGCCTCGATCTCGCTCACGCGCAGGTCGCGGTCGCCGAAGAGCTGGAGGGCTTGCATGGGGTCTCGATCCGAACTCAGGCGATCACGATGCGGCCGTCGAGGCCGATGACGCGGCCGACGCCGCGGACGCGGTTGAGGATGCGGTCACCCGCCAGGGTCTCGCAATCGGGCGGCATGGTCAGGGTGACGCGCCCCTCCACGACGGCGACGGGAAGATTGCCGAGGCTGCCCGTCATTCCGGCCGTCAGCGGGAAGGCGAGGCGCAGGAGGGCGCCGAGCAGGCGGGCCCGGTCGAACAGGCGGGCCCCGGCGAGGTTGCGCAGCATCGGGCTCGCCTTTTCCGGCGCGACGCCCTCGTGGCGGAAGTATACGGCGAGCGCCAGATAGGCCCGACCGGGATGGTCGATGCCGACGAAGGCCGCGTGGGTGATCACGTTGACGCTCTGCTCGCCGCGATAGTCCGGGTGCGCCCGCCAGCCGATATCCGAGAGCAGGCAGGCGGCGTGCCGCAGACGGCGCTCGTCCGCCGTCTCGGGCGCGTCGAGGGAGGCGATGAAGCGGTCGGTCCAGGCGATGAGATCCGTGGCATGCCCCGGCGAGCGGGCCCGCAGGGCATTGAGTTCGGCGGCCGCCACCAGGAGCGGATCGGCCAGCCGCGCGTCCCGGTCGAGCTGCTCGTAGAGCAGGCCCTCGCGCACGCCCGCGGCCGAGACCGCGAGTTCGCGCGGGCGCCCGACCCGGAGGATTTCCTCCAGCACCACCGCCCCGTAGGCGAGCAGTGGCCGGCGGGCCTCGGAGACGCTCTCGACGTCCTGCAGCAGGGCCGCGTCCGTGCGCTCCACCACTTCGAGGAAGTTGAGTTCGTCCGAGGGCTCGACGCTGTAGCCGTGCATGACGTGGAGCGGGTAGCCCCGCGCGGCCTGATGCAGGCGGGCCAGGGCCCGCCAGGTGCCGCCGACGGCGTAGAAGCTGCGTCCGCGCAGGGTCTCGAGCTGGGGGGCGGCCTTCTTCAGGTGCTCGCGCACGATCTTGATGGCCTTCTTGGGCGAATTGCCCGAGAGGTCCTGAAGGGCCAGTCCGCCGAGCGGCATGGTCACGCCCGTGCCCACGGTGGCGCCGCGCACGTCCACGAGTTCGAGGGAACCGCCGCCGAGATCGCCGACCACGCCGTCCGGCGCGTGGAAGCTCGATACGACGCCAAGCGCCGACAGCTCGGCCTCGCGCCGCCCCGACAGGAGCTCGATGGGGTGGCCGCAGGCGGCCTGCGCGGCCGCGAGGAACTCGGCGCCGTTCTGCGCGTCCCGGGCGGCGGCCGTGGCGAGCACGAAGACCCGGGCGACCCGCATGGTCTCGCACAGCACCCGGAACCGCGCGAGGGCGATCAGGGCACGCCGGACGGCCTCCTCGTTGAGGCGACCGGTGGTGAGCACGTTGCGGCCGAGCCCGCACAGGACCTTCTCGTTGTAGAGGGGCGTCGGCGCCCGCGTCAGCCCGTCATAGGCGACGAGCCGCACGGAGTTCGAGCCGATGTCGATGATGGCCACGGGCTCGCGGCGCATCGAGGCCGGCGACGCGTCGGCCCCGGACTCGCCGCGGGGTGGGCCGGCATGGTGGAGGCCCATGCATGTTCCTTCGGCAAGGCGCTCAGGCGCGCTGGGCACGGCGGCTCAGGGCGCGCGGGCTCGATTTCTTCGACGATTTGCCGCGCCCGGACAGGCTCGGATTCGTCATGAAATATTTATGGGCGTTGAACGGTTCCTCGCCCTCGGCCGGCTGGATCCGCTCACTCGCGCCAGACGCCAGTACACGCCAGCTCTGGCGGTTGTCGAGGAGGTTAGCCAGCATGATCTGATCGAGCACCTGCTGATGCACCGTGGGATTGGTGATGGGCAGGAGCGCCTCGACCCGGCGATCGAGGTTGCGGCTCATGAGATCGGCCGAGGAGATGTACACCGTCGCCTTGGGGTGAGGCAGCCCGACGCCGTTGCCGAAGCAGTAGATGCGCCCGTGCTCCAGGAAGCGCCCGACGATGGATTTCACCCGGATGGTCTCCGACAGGCCGGGGATGCCCGGCCGGAGGCAGCAGATGCCGCGGACCACGCAATCGATCTGCACGCCCGCCGCGCTGGCGTCGTACAGGGCGTCGATGATCTGCTGATCGACCAGGGAGTTGCACTTGATCCAGATCGCCGCCGGGCGCCCGGCCTTGGCGTGGGCGATCTCCTGCTCGATGTTCTCGAGGAGGCGGGGCTTCAGGGTCAGGGGTGAGACCGCCATGCGCTCGAGGCCCGCGGGCTCGGCGTAGCCGGTGATGTAGTTGAAGATGCGCGACACGTCGCGGGCCACCACCGGATCGGCGGTGAAGAACGACAGGTCGGTGTAGATGCGCGCCGTGATCGGGTGATAGTTGCCGGTGCCGACGTGGCAGTAGCTCACGAGCTTGTCGCCCTCGCGCCGGACCACCATCGACAGCTTGGCGTGGGTTTTCAGCTCGACGAAGCCGAACACCACCTGCGCGCCGGCCTTCTCGAGGTTGCGCGCCCAGCGGATGTTGGCCTCCTCGTCGAAGCGGGCCTTGAGCTCGACGAGGGCGGTGACCGACTTGCCGAGTTCGGCGGCTTCCGCCAGGGCCGCCACGATGGGCGAGTTCGAGGAGGTACGGTAGAGGGTCTGCTTGATCGCGACCACGTTGGGGTCGCGGGCGGCTTGCGCCAGGAACTGCACCACCGCGTCGAACGACTCGTAGGGGTGGTGGACGGTGAAGTCCTTCTGCCGGATGGCCGCGAACACGTCGCCGCCGCTCTCGCGGATGCGTTCGGGGAAGCGCGGATTGTAGGCCTTGAACTTGAGCTCCGGCCGGTCGATCCCGACGATCTGCGACAGTTCGTTGAGCGCCAGCATGCCCTCGACCATGAAGACCGCATCGGGGCCGATCTCGAGTTCGTCGGCGACGAACGCACGAAGATCCTCCGACATGCCGGCCTCGACCTCGAGGCGGATGACGATGCCGCGGCGGCGCTGCTTCAGGGCCGTCTCGAAATGCAGGACGAGGTCCTCGGCCTCCTCCTCGATCTCGAGGTCGGAATCGCGGATCACCCGGAACGCCCCGTGGCCGCGCAGGGAGTAGCCCGGGAACAGGCGTCCGGTGAACAGGACGATGACCTGCTCGATGGCGATGAACCGCGCCGTGGCGTCCCCGTCCGCATCGGGCAGGCGCACGAAGCGGTCGACCAGGGCCGGCAGGCGGATGAGGGCGCGCAGCACCCGCCCGTCCCGCGGACGCATGAGCATCAGGGCGACGGTCGACCCGAGGTTCGGGATGAACGGGAACGGATGGGCCGGATCGATGGCGAGCGGCGTCAGCACCGGGAAGACGTGGCTGAGGAAGTACTCCTCCAGCCAGGCCTTGTGCTCCGGCGTGAGGCCGGCGGGCTCGACGAGTTCGATGCCGACGCCGAGGAGTTCACCGCGCAACTCGCGCCAGCGCTGCTGCTGGTCGAGCGCCAGGCGCGACACGTCCGAACCGACGCGCGCGAGCTGCTCGGCCGGGCTCAGGCCGTCCTGCGAGGGCGCGACGAGGCCGGCGCGGACCTGATCGTGCAGGCCGGCGACGCGCACCATGAAGAACTCGTCGAGGTTGTTGGCCGAGATCGAGAGGAAGCGCAGCTGTTCGAGCAGCGGGTGGTTGGGGTTCGAGGCCTCCTCCAGAACCCTTCGGTTGAACTGGAGCCAGGACAGCTCGCGGTTGACGAAGCGCTCGGGCGAGTGGCGCAGCGCGAGGCCGGCCTCGCGCACGGTGCCGCGGACGTCCGCGGCGGCGGGCAAGTCGGGCGCCGGCTCGGGCAGGGGCGCCTCCACGAGGGGCAGATCGACGTCCGGCCCGGCCTCCGCCGCGAGGGCCGCGGGCCCGTCCGCACCGATCGCGGGCTTTTCCTGAGCGACGCGTTTCGGCGCGGACCGTGTGGCCCGGGGACGGGCCACCGCACGTGTGGTCTCGGCCTCGGCGGGTCCGGTCTCCGATGCGGTCGCGTCCGATTCCATGTCCGCCAAGTGTCTGTCTCCTGAAAGCTGAGGGGCGGCTTCCTAGCATGCGGGAAGGCGCGGTTCTTGACGGTTCGATGACAGTTTCCGGTCCGCAGCCTCTAATCGTCGGCCTCGTCGTCGGTGGCATCGAGGCCGAGGCGGGCGAGCACGGCCAGCGCCAGGGGCCGGGTGATGCGCCGGCCGCGCCCGAGGGCGTCGCGGTCGAGTTCGCTCACCACCTGTCGGGCGAGGCCGAACGAGCGGTCGATGCGCAGGGCCAAGGCCTCGACCACGGCGAGATCGACCACGAGTTGGCGATCCACGAACAGCTTGACGAGGACGGCGCGCAGGAGCGCATCGTCGGGAGCGAGGATGGTGGCGCCGGGCGCCAGGCGCAGGCGGGAGCGCAGATCCGCCGTCGCGAGGCCCATGGCCTCCACGGCTTGCGCCGCCGTGACGAGGACGGGGCTGCCATGCTCCCGCGCGAGGTTGAGGAGATGGAACAGGGCCGCCTCGTCGCGACCCTCGGGCCGGTCGATGTCCTCGATGACGAGGGCGCCGTTGGAGACGAGGTGCGGCACCCGTGCGGCCTGGACCTCGGCGACGGAGGCGGTCCAGGCATGGGCCCGCGTCGCCCAGATCGAGGCGAGGTGGCTCTTGCCGCTGCCGGGCGGGCCGGTGAGGACGCAGACCGTGTCGGGCCAGTTCGGCCAGGCTTCCACGAGGCCGTAGGCCGCCTCGTTGGCGGGACCGACCAGAAAGTCCTCGCGCCCGTAGCGGGGGTCGGCGGGCAGGTCGAACGCAAGTTGCTTGGGGGGCGCATTCTCGCGGATGGCCATCAGGTCTCACGGTTGGGGAGCAGCACCGGGGAGCCCGCGTGATAGAGCGGACTCTGCAGGTAACGGCTCAGGGCGAAGCGCACCACCACGCCGATGGAGGCGGCCACGGGCACGGCGAGCAGCAGGCCGAGGAAGCCGAACAGCGAGCCGAAGGCCAGGAGCGCGAACATCAGCCAGACCGGGTGGAGGCCCACCGATTCGCCGACGAGTTTCGGCGAGATGATGTTCCCCTCCAGGAACTGGCCCACCGCGAACACCCCGACGGTGAGCCCGATATGGAGCCAGTCGGAATCGGGCCAGAACTGCGCCAGGGCGACGCCGACGGAGAGCAGGAAGCCGGTGAGCGTCCCCACATACGGGATGAAGGTGAGGAAGCCCGCGATGAGGCCGATGAGCACGCCGAAGTTCAGCCCGACCACGAACAGCCCGACGGCGTAGAAGGTGCCGAGGATCAGACAGACCAGGGTCTGGCCGCGCACGAAGCCGGTCACGGCCCCGTCGATCTCGCGGCCGAGGCGGCGCACCACGGCGCGGTGGCGCGGCGGCACCCAGCCGTCGAGGGCCGCGATCATCCGGTCCCAGTCGACGAGCAGGTAGAACGCCACCACGGGCGTCACCACGAGGAGCGAGGCGATGGAGATCAGCGCCTGACTGCCCGACCACAGGGATTTCAGGAAGGCGAGGAACCACGTCCCGCCCTGCCCCACCAGGGTGCCGACGGAGGATTGCAGGTCGGTCAGGACATCCGCGCCGCCCATGCGCTGCAGCAGCGGGCCAGCCCTCTCCGTCAGGATTCCCTGCAGCCGCGCGACCATGCCGGGCAGGGTCGCGACCAACGCGGCGATCTGGTTGGCGGCGAGCGGGACGACGATGAGGAGCGCCACCACGAGGACGACCACGAACATCGCCAGGATCAGGAGCGAGGCCGTGAGCCGCCCGAGGCCGAGACGTTCGAGGCGGTCGGCGATGGGATCGAGGAGGTAGGCCAGCGCGAGGCCGGCCACGAAGGGCAGCATCACGTCGGCCAGGAGATAGAGGAGCAGGACAGCTCCGCCGAGTGCCAGACACCCGATCACCGCCCTGCCGCGCATCGGCCGTCCTCCGTCCCGCACGCCGCCCGTGCGCTCACGAGAGTGGGAAGCCGGTGGGGTGCGGTCAAGGTATGCCGCAGAAGACTCGCGAAGGCGCGCGGGAATGGTTAGAGGTCGCGAAAGAGCGGATCGGAAGAGAGCGGCGCGGATGACCGGCGAGCCCAAACACGGAATGACCTACGCGGAGGCCGGCGTCGACATCGATGCGGGCAATGCCATGGTCGAGACGATCAAGCCGCTGGTGCGCGCCACCCGCCGGCCGGGGGCGGATGCCGAGATCGGCGGGTTCGGCGGCCTGTTCGACCTCAAGGCGGCGGGGTTCCGCGATCCGATCCTGGTGGCAGCCAACGACGGCGTCGGCACCAAGGTGAAGATCGCCATCGAGACCAACCGCCACGACACCATCGGCATCGATCTCGTCGCCATGTGCGTCAACGACATCATCGTCCAGGGCGCCGAGCCGCTGTTCTTCCTCGACTATTTCGCCACCGCCAAACTCGTGCCCGGCGTCGGGACCGACATCGTGCGCGGGATCGCGGCGGGATGCCGCCTCGCCGGCTGCGCCCTCATCGGCGGCGAGACCGCCGAGATGCCGGGCCTCTACGACGGCGCCGACTACGATCTCGCCGGCTTCAGCGTGGGGGCGGCCGAGCGCGGCACCCTGCTGCCGCGCGGCAACATCGTGCCCGGCGACGTGGTGCTGGGCCTGCCCTCCTCCGGGGTCCATTCCAACGGCTTCTCCCTGGTGCGCCGCATCGTCGAGAAGAGCGGTCTGTCCTACGACGATCCGGCGCCGTTCGAGCCGATCCGCACCCTCGGTGAAGCCCTCCTCGAGCCGACCCGCATCTACGTGAAGCCTCTGCTCGCCGCCCTGAAATCCACGGACGGGATCAAGGCGCTGGCCCACATCACCGGCGGGGGCTTTCCCGACAACCTGCCGCGTGTGCTGCCCGACGGGGTCGGCATCGCCATCGACCTCGACGCGATCATGCCCCCTCCGGTGTTCGGCTGGCTCGCCGAGATCGGCGAGGTCGCCGAATCCGAGATGCTGCGCACCTTCAACTGCGGCATCGGCATGGTGGTGGTGGTCTCGCCCGACAGCGTCGGCGCGGTGTCGAAGGCGCTGGATCTCGGCGGTGCCTCGCCCGTGCGGCTCGGCCGGATCACGACGCGGGGTCCCGAGCCCGTGACCTTCGAAGGCCGGCTCACGTTTTGACGGTGCCGCGCTGATGACGCCTCCGAAAAAAACCCGGGTCGCGATCCTGATCTCGGGACGCGGCTCGAACATGG
The DNA here is from genome assembly GCF_001422425.1 of Methylobacterium sp. Leaf102. NCBI lineage: Bacteria > Pseudomonadati > Pseudomonadota > Alphaproteobacteria > Hyphomicrobiales > Methylobacteriaceae > Methylobacterium > Methylobacterium sp. Leaf102. Next base: position 58,129 of record NZ_LMMX01000007.1, read on the forward strand.
CCTCGCTCATCGCGGCGGCCGCGGCGCCGGATTTTCCCGCCGAGATCGTGCTGGTGGCCTCCAACCGGACCGAGGCCGGGGGCCTCGCCACGGCGGCGGCGGCCGGCATCGCGACGCGCGCCATCGACCACAAGGCCTATCCGAGCCGCGCGGCCTTCGACGCGGCGCTGCACGCCGAACTCGTGACCGCGGACATCGACCTCGTGTGCCTCGCCGGCTTCATGCGGATCTTCTCGGCCGGCTTCGTCGAGGCCTGGGCCGGGCGGATGATCAACATCCACCCCTCCCTGCTGCCCCTGTTCAAGGGCGTGCACACGCACGAACAGGCGTTGGCCGCAGGTGTGCGCCTGCACGGCTGCACCGTGCATTACGTGGTGCCGGAGCTCGATGCCGGGCCCATCGTCGCCCAGGCCGCCGTGCCGGTCCTGCCGGGCGACGATGCCGACGCGCTGGCCGCCCGCATCCTGGTGCAGGAGCACCGGCTCTATCCGGCGGCCCTGGCGCTCATCGCCTCGGACCGTGCGCGCCTCGACGGCGACCGGGTGGTTTTTTCGGACGATGTGAGCCGGGCGGACGGCGCCCTGCTCAGTCTTCGGGATTAGACGGGCTCCGCAGTGGGACGGACCTGCACAGGCGGGTCCGCCCTGCAGCGAATCAGGCCGGGCGCGGCAGCTGGCAGCTGTCGAGGGCCGAGAGCGCCTTGGCGCGGGCCGAATCGTTGAAGTAGCCGGTGGTGCGATAGGCAACGAGTTCGTTCTGGTCGAGGCTCGCCAGGGTGCGCTGGGCGTAGCAGCCGCACGGGCGGGCGAGGGAGACCTCGGACACGTTCTGGAGCCGGGCCTGCGTCACCGTGCAGGCATGGCGCACGCGACCGGTGAGGTTGCTCGCGGTGGCGGTCTTGAGGGCCGGATCGGGCGTGTAGCCGGCGAGCTCGGCCGTCGGGCCGGCCTTGTTGGCGTTGCAGGCGGCGAGCGCAGCGAGGAGGCCTGCGGCGAGCAGAAGCCGGCCGGTGCGCGGAGCGAGGAGGCGCATGGTGTGAGGGGTCCGTGAAAGCGATTCGGGAAACAGCCCGGTTTCACGGAGCCCTGGTGGCCGCGCAAGGGCAGCGCGGCCACAGCGTGGCGGCAAATACCGCCGCGCACCGCCGCCCCTCGGGACGGCGGTGCGCGGCGAAGGCACTCAGCCGGCGATGTCGGAGTCCTGGAAGAACTGCGCGATCTCGAGCTTGGCGTTCTCGGCGCTGTCGGACCCGTGGACGGTGTTCTCGCCCACCGACTCGGAGAAGGTCTTGCGGATGGTGCCCTCGTCGGCATTGGCCGGGTTCGTGGCGCCCATGATCTCACGGTAGCGGGCGATGGCGTTCTCGCCCTCGAGCACCTGCACGACCACGGGGCCGGAGATCATGAAGTCGACGAGCTCGCCGAAGAACGGGCGCTCCTTGTGGACCTCGTAGAACTTCTCCGCCTGGGCACGGCTCATCTGGATGCGGCGCTGACCGACGATGCGCAGGCCGGCCTTCTCGATCACGGCATTGACCGCGCCGGTCAGGTTCCGCTTCGTCGCGTCGGGCTTGAGGATGGAGAAGGTGCGCTCGGTGGCCATGGTTCGTCCGGTTCTGATTCTGTGGCCGGAACTTAAGGCTCCGGCGCCGGGCTTATAGCGGGGGCGCCCCCGCCCCTCAACCCGAGGGTAAAAACCCTTGCCTCACGAGGAAAAACCCTCGGCCATGGCTTGAGCGCAACAGTGCCGGAAATTCGCCCGATTGCGCGGGCTTTCTGGTGTCAACGACACCGACCCCTTCCGCCGTTCGACGGAGACCATCCCATGCGCGTCGCCCTGACTGCCGCCTGCCTTCTTTCCGGCTTCACCATCGCCCAGGTGGTGCCGGCCCTCGCCGCTCCCACCCAGGACCCGTCGGGCACCTGGCTCACCGGCGACGGACGGGCCAAGGTCCGCATCGACCGGTGCGGCCCGGGCGGCGCCAACATCTGCGGCAAGGTGGTCTGGCTGAAATCCCCCACCACCGAGGACGGCGCTCCGCGCACCGACATCAAGAATCCCGACCCGAAGAAGCGCAGCCGCCCTGCCTTGGGCCTTACCCTCCTCGACAACCTCAAGCCCGAGGAGTCGAAATTCTCCGGCGAGATCTACAACGCCGACGAGGGCAAGCTGTACCAGGTGAGCCTGGAGCGTGAGAGCGCCTTCGAGCTGTCGGTCTCGGGCTGCCTCCTGAAGATCCTGTGCGGCTCGCAGACCTGGACCCGGGTGCCAGATGTGAACCAGCAGGCCACCAACGTGGCCGGCGAGGCCGCCGCCCCGGCGCCGAAGCCCGCCGCGAAGGCGGTTCCGAAGCCGGCGGCCAAGGCCGCTCCGGCGGAATAACGGTCCCCGGGGGGCACTGCCCCCCTTGTGTGGAAGGGAGGGTCCCCCCCCTTTCAGATCGCCGCGAACCCGCGCTGCACGGCGGGCCGCGCCAGCATCCGGGCGATCCAGGCCTCGACATTGGGCAGGGCGGCGAGGTCGACGCCCTGCTTCTCGTGGTACTTGGCCCAGGGCAGGATCGCGATGTCGGCGATGGAAATGTCTCCCGCGACATAGTCCCGGCCGTCGAGTTGCCGGTCGAGGACGCGATAGAGCCGCTGGGCCTCCGTGGTGAAGCGCTCGATGGCGTAGGGAATCTTCTCCTGCGCGTAGATGCGGAAATGATGGGCCTGACCGAGCATCGGCCCGAAGCCCGCCACCTGCCAGATCAGCCACTCCTCGACCTTCACCCGCGCGCGCTCGTCGGCGGGGAGGAAGCAGCCGGTCTTTCGGCTGAGGTATTGTAGGATCGCCCCCGATTCGAAGATTGTGATCGGCTCGCCCCCCGGCCCGTCGGGGTCGACGATGGCCGGGATCTTGTTGTTGGGCGAGAGCGCGAGGAAGTCCGGCGCCATCTGGTCGCCCCGGCCGATGTTCACGGGCACCACCCGATAGGGCAGGCCACACTCCTCCAGCATGATCGGGATCTTCCAGCCGTTGGGCGTGCTCCACGTGTGTACGTCGATGGGTCGTCCCGGAGCGTGTGCCATGCGGTTCATCCCGGCCAAGGTTCGTCGTGCTTCCTGTGCCGGATCAAACCGCAACGCCAGCCGATGGTTGCGGGCGGGGTGCTGGGCGGATCGCGGGCCGGCCTTACATCGGGGAGATTGCTCTGCAAAAGCCTCTTGCCGAACGCTCTGGTTGTGGGTGTGATGCGCCGTGCCCGCCCCATAGGGGCAACACCGCAATCGAGAGTTGTTACGATGCCGTTCCGCTCCCTCCTCCTGGCCTGCCTCGCCGCCCCGCTCCTGCTGTCCCAGCCGGTCCTCGCCCAGGAGAAGGGCACGGCCGCCAAGGAGCCGACCGTGAGCCAGAGTGCGGCGCGCACGCGCCAGAAGACCTGCGGTGCGGAATGGCGGGCGCTCTCCGTCGCCGACAAGGCCGCCAAGGGCCCGAAATGGCCGCAGTACTTCAGCAAATGCGTGAAGCGCCTCAAGGAACAGAAGGCCTGATCCACAAACACCGGTGCGTCGGGCACCGTAGCGCTCACCCGGGAACGCTTGCCCGTCTGCCCTGTTGGCCGTCGGACGGCTTGTACGGGACGGGACGGGGCGATGCGGGAACGGCAGGCGTTGCAGCGCGTGGTGGCGGCGGTCGCCCTCGTGCCCGTCGTGTCGGGCCTCTACGGCGTCCTGTTCGGCCTGAGTAGCGGGGGCGGCCTCGTCGATGTCTCCGCCGACAGCCATTACCGCTACCTGTCGGGCCTCCACATGGGCATCGGCATCCTGTTCTGGATCTGCGTGCCGGGAATCGAGGCCAAGGCCGGCCTGTTCCGCTTCCTCACCCTGGTGGTGGCGCTGGGCGGCCTCGCCCGGCTCCTCGGCTTGGCGCTGACCGGCCTGCCGTCCCTGACCATGATGGCGGCGCTCGCCGTGGAGCTCGTGGTGACCCCGCTCCTGTGCCTGTGGCAGGCGCGGGTCGCCGGATCATCCGCGGACGCCCTCGTTCCGGCGGCGTCACGCGTTCCATGAGCGAAGCGACGCAGGACGCGCCCTCCCTCCTCGACCGCACCCTCGCCTTCGCCGACCGGGTGGTGCCGCCGCCCTCCGCCTGGGCCTTCGCCCTGCGGATCTGGCTCGCCATGGTGCTGGCCCTCTACGCGGCGTTCTGGCTCCAGCTCTCGGGAGCCTCCTCGGCCATGGTCTGCGTGGCGATCCTGGCCCAGCCCAAGCGCGGACAGGCCCTGTCGAAGGCGCTCTACCGGTTCGTGGGTACGATCGTCGGGGCCGTGGTGGCCATCGTGCTCATCGCCCTGTTCGCGCAGGACCGGGTGCTGCTGCTGGTGTCGTTCGCGACCTGGCTGATGCTGTGCGTCTTCACCGCCCACTTCCTGCAGGACACCCGGGCCTACGGGGCGATGCTGTCGGGCTACACCGTGGCGATCATCGCCATCGCGCATATCGACGCGCCGCAGGCGGTGTTCGAGGCCGCCGTCGACCGGGTGGCGGCGATCGCCATCGGCATCGTCGCCATCACCTTCATCAACGATGCCCTCGCCTCCCCCAGCACGTGGCGCACGCTGCGCACGCCGCTGGACGGCGCGCTGGAGGCGACCCGGGCTTTCGCGCGCGACACCTTCACGGCAGGCGATCCCGGATCGGAGCGCGCCGGCGCCCTCATCCGCCGCATCGCGGTCATGCGGGGGGACGCCAGTGCCATCGCGGGCGAACTCGACGACGGCCCCAACCGGGCCGCGGGGGCCCGCAGCGCCATCGCGGCCCTCTACGCCATGGCGGCCTCCGCCCGTGCCTTCGGGACCGCCGCCGACCGCGCGCCCGGCCCCGCCGTGGCGGAGGCCCGTGCCCTGTGCCTCGACCTCACCCGCGACGGCGCGCGGGACGCGGCCCTCCGGGCGGCCGAACGCCTGCGCGACGGTCTCGCCGACACCGTCGGGCGCGGGGCCGATCTCGGCGAGGTCCTGGTCCTGCAGCGCGCCGTCGATTTCGCCCGGAACGCCGCCTTCGCGCAGGACGGCGCCGAGGCCCTCGACACCGGGAAGCGTCCCTTGCGCGACGTGCCCCTGCCGACCCATCGCGATTTCCCCGTGGCCCTGCGCGGGGCCGCGCGGGTCGGCATCGCGTTCGGGACGACGGCCCTCCTTCTCATCTTCGCGGGCTGGCCGGCCACCTCCTTCGCCCTGGTCCAAGTGGCCGCCACCTGTGCGCTCTCCTCCATCACGCCGGACCCGAAGGCGTTCGCCCGGGGCGTGCTCATCGGCATGCCGCTGGCCGCCCTGTGCGCCGGACTCGTCCTGTTCGGGCTGCTCGCCGGGGTGCAGGGGTTTCCGCTGCTCGCCATCGCCATCGCGCCCGTGGTGTTCGTGGCCTGCTTCCTCAGCCTCAATCCGCCGACCTTCGGTGTCGGCTTCATCCTGCTGGTGTTCTTCCCCGTCCTGCTCTCGCCCTCGAACCCGCAGACCTACGATCCGCAGACGTTCTTCGCGAACGCCCTGCTGGTGGTGATGGCGGCCCTCATCCTGTTCGTCACCGTGCGGGTGGTGCTACCGATCTCGCCCTCCCAGCACCGGGCCTTCGCCCTCGATTCGGCACGGCGCGCCCTGGTCGATGCCCTGGCCGGCGAGGGCGGCGATGCCACCACCCGGACCAGCCTCAACAGCGATCGCCTCCTCCAGTTCGCGCAATGGAGCTCGAAGAGCGGCGCCGTGCGGACGGCAAGCCTCGACCGGGCCTTCGATCTCGCCCGGATGGAGGCGGCCGCCGCCCGGGCTCATGCGGAGCTCAGGCGTCTCGCGAGCGACCCCGCCCTCGCGGATGCCGCCGGGGCGGCGCGGCAGGCGATCATGGCCGTGGACCGCCGGGCCATCGAGGCGGCGGCGCACGCGCTGCTGGCCGCCGGGCGGGGGACCGCGCGGACCACGCGCCTCGCCATCGCCCGGGCGGCGAGCGATCTCGCCACCATCGCCAACGTCGCCGCGACGCAGGGGCGGTTCCTGCGCCGCCTCGGACTGAAAGGCGCCTGATGCGTTCGGACCTCGACTTCGGCGGCGTTCTCGTCTCGCCCTTCGTCGCCTACGCCGCCGGCGCCCTGGCGATCCTGATGCTCCTGCGCGTCGCCTTCAACCGTCTCCGCTTCAGCCGCTACGTCGCCAATCCGCCGCTCGCGGAGGCCGGCCTCTACGTCTGCATCCTCGCCCTCCTGATCGTGTTCCTGTGACGATGTCCGACGAATCCCGAGATGCCCGCCAAGACGCAGACCGGAAGGCGCAGCCGGCCAAGGCTCAGCCGGCCAAGGCTCCCAAGACGGTAGGCCGGCCCCGGCGGATCCTGCGCCTGTTCGCCACCGGCCTGATCCTGGCTTGCGCCTTCGTGGCGGCGGCCCTGGTCTGGCAATTCTACGTCACCGCGCCGTGGACCCGCGACGGCCGGGTGCGCGTGCAGGTGGCGAGCGTCGCGCCCCAGGTCTCGGGCCAGATCGTCGAGTTGCGCGTCACCGACAACCAGGCGGTCAGCAAGGGAGACGTGCTCTACGTCATCGATCCGTTCGATTTCGACGTCGCCATCGCGTCGGCCCAGGCCGAGATGGACAACCGCGAGGCCGACCTCCAGGTCAAGCGCACCCAGGCCGCGCGGCGCGAGGCGCTCACCACCCTGTCGACCTCCGTCGAGGAGAAGCAGCAATTCGCCGGCACGGCCAAGATCGCCGAGGCCGCCCTCGCCTCGGCCAAGGCGCAGCTGTCCCAGGCCAAGATCAACCGCACCCGCACGGAGGTGCGCGCGCCCGTGAACGGCCGGGTGACCAACCTGCTCCTGCGGGTCGGCGACTACGCCACCACCGGCACCGTCAACATCGCGGTGATCGACACCGATTCGTTCTGGATCGACGGCTACTTCGAGGAGACGAAGATGGCCCACATCCATGTGGGCGACACCGTCTCGGCGCAGCTCCTCGGTTACGATCCGATCATCCGCGGCCGGGTCGAGAGCATCACGCTCGGCATCAGCATCGCCAACGCGGCGCCGAGCACGCAGGGGCTGCCCAGCGTCGATCCCGTCTACACCTGGGTCCGGCTCGCCCAGCGCGTGCCCGTGCGGGTGCGCATCGAGGGCGTGCCCGCGGGCGTGACCCTGGTGGCCGGCATGACCGCCACGGTCTCCGTGGGGGAGCCGGGCGTCCACGGACGCAACTGGTGGGCGGCCCTGCGCCAGCGCGTCTCGGGCTGGGCGGTCCCGACCCCGAACCCGTGAAGCGGGTGGGGTGGGGACGGGCGCCAAGACGTTGACCGTTCAGGACGTTTCGCGGTGCTCCCTCACTCCGACCGGAGACTTTCGACCAAGCCGGCAAATAGGGGGTTGACGCTTCCCCCCGGCAGTCGCAGTCTGTCCTTGTGCTTCGCCAGTCAAGCACAGACAAAGCAACGAGGTGACCAGCAGCGACGTTTGACGTTCGATTGCGGCCAACCCCGAGTGGGAGACGAGCATGACTCCACCCCAGCAGCACGCTGCGGCGACGATCCGAGCTTAATTCGATCCGGATCCGAGCAGCGAAGACACGAATCACGGGACGGAAGCGGTCACCGGGGCGCAGAAGCGGCCTTTACGGCACGACTTCGAACACGCGAAATGCCCCATCTCGACCGCTTCCGCCGCCGGTTTCTCTTGCTCAGCCTTGGCGGCTGAGATCTAGGTTCATCAAGATTTCATCGTAGAAGACGTCGGCGATGTTCAGCGCGCGCGGCTCGATGCCGTATGGCACGAACCCGGCGGCTTCGTAGGGCCGGATCGCGCCGTGATTGGCGGCCTCCACGGACAACCCCACATCGTCCACGCAAGTCTCCGCATAGGTGGTTCTCCGCATAGGCGGTCACGGCCGCGATGAGCGGCATGCCAACGCAGACGCCGCGTGCGTCCGCGCTGACGAAGACGCCCCACGAAGCGCCACCCACAAAGTGCCCTTGGTGGCGGAGCTTGGGCGCCTCGGGCACGTAGAGTGCCGCGCCTCCGACCAGGTCCGCCCTCCCCGCTCCAGGCACCGAATACGGCTTGGATCTCCAGGGGCCACGGCGAACCACGCGAGCGGCTGTCTGGATTCCACCTCCCCTGACGCGCCGAACGCCTCCGGGTGCCGGGTTAAGGCATCGAGACGCACGGCGTGGAAAGCCGGCGTATCGGCCGGCCGAGATGGCGGATCGTGAAAGCGGATGCCGGGCTCAACGCGTCATCCCCTCGCGATGAAGCTGGTCTCGTCCCGCTTGCGGCTACCGAATTCACACGACTGCGTTTTTCCAGAAGCAGGGCGCGGCCCTCTTCCCACAGGGGGAGGAGGGCCGCATCGCGCTGAGATGTGTGGATACAATGGCCGCTGGCGGGGAGAGGGAATGCGCACCGAGGGCCTTCACGCCCACCCGCGCCATCTGCAGCCCTACCCTCGTGGGGAGGGCAGCGCGCCTCCTACTCGATGCCGAGCTTCGCCTTCAGCAGGGCGTTCACCGCCGCCGGATTGGCCTTGCCGCCCGTGGCCTTCATGGTCTGGCCGACGAACCAGCCGAGGAGGGTCGGCTTTTCCTTGGCCTGTTGCACCTTGTCGGGGTTCTTCGCGATGATCGCGTCGATGGCCGTCTCAATGGCGCCGGTGTCGGTGACCTGCTTCATGCCGCGCGACTCGACGAGCGCCCGCGGGTCGCCGCCCTCGGTCCAGACGATCTCGAACAGGTCCTTGGCGATCTTGCCGGAGATCACGCCCTCGCCGATGAGGTCGACCACGGCGCCAAGCTGATCGGCCGAGACCGGGCTCGCCTCGATGCCCTTGCCCTCCTTGTTGAGGCGGCCGAACAGCTCGTTGATCACCCAGTTCGCCGCGGCCTTGCCGTCGCGCCCCTTGGCCACCGCCTCGAAATAATCGGCCGAGGACCGCTCGGCGATGAGCACCCCGGCATCGTAGAGGCTGAGCCCGTAGGCCTCGATGAAGCGCGCCTTCTTGGCGTCGGGCAGTTCGGGCAGGCCCTCGGCGAGCCGATCGACGTAGGCCTGGTCGAACTCCAACGGCAACAGGTCGGGATCGGGGAAGTAGCGGTAATCGTGCGCCTCTTCCTTGGAGCGCATGGAGCGGGTCTCGCCCTTGCCCGGATCGAACAGCCGGGTCTCCTGGGAGATGGTGCCACCATCCTCGATGATGGCGATCTGGCGCCTCGCCTCGACCTCGATGGCCTGGCCGATGAAGCGGATCGAGTTGACGTTCTTGATCTCGCAGCGGGTGCCGAGCGGGTCGCCGGGCAGGCGCACGGACACGTTCACGTCGGCCCGGAGCGAGCCCTTCTCCATGTCGCCGTCGCAGGTGCCGAGGTAGCGCAGGATGGTGCGCAGCTTGGTCACGTAGGCGCGCGCCTCCTCCGACGAGCGCAGGTCGGGGCGCGAGACGATCTCCATGAGGGCGACGCCCGAGCGGTTGAGATCGACGAAGCTCTGGGTCGGGTTCTGGTCGTGGAGCGACTTGCCGGCGTCCTGCTCGAGGTGCAGCCGCTCGACGCCCACCGTGATCGTCTCGCCATCGGGCAGATCGACCAGCACCGTGCCCTCGCCGACGATGGGGTCCTTGAACTGGGAGATCTGGTAGCCCTGCGGCAGGTCCGGGTAGAAGTAGTTCTTCCGGTCGAACACCGAGCGGTGGTTGATCTGCGCCTTGAGCCCGAGGCCCGTGCGCACGGCCTGGGCGACGCATTCCTCGTTGATCACCGGCAGCATGCCGGGCATGGCCGCGTCCACCAGGGAGACGTGGTCGTTGGGCTCGCCCCCGAATTCCGTCGCGGCGCCGGAGAACAGCTTGGAGCGGCTCGTGACCTGGGCGTGGATCTCCATGCCGATCACGACCTCCCAATCGTGCAGGCCGCCCTTGATGAGTTTTTTTGGGTTCACGGCTGCGGTCATGATGGCCCAGGTTCAGCGTTGCGGAGCGCGGGTGAGCGCCGGAAGGGTGCAAGTCATCGAAGGTGGAAATGCCGGCGGGCGCGGTCAAGCGCGCAGGCGATAGAGCTGGTGCGCCAGGAAGCCCAGGGCACCCCACAGGAATCCGGCGATCCAGCGGATCGGGAAGAAGGTCGGTCCGTCGTGGCTCACCGGGGCCGGCCAGGGGATGCCGATGGCCGTGACGCCCCACGACACCAGCACGGAGACCGAGAAAGCCATCAGCGACACGAGGATGACCTTCACGAACTGATCCGACTTCCAGCCCATGACCAGCGCGATGGCGATCAGAACGGGATCGAACGCGGCCCAGATCCACTCGTTGAAGGCATAAACCGGGACGGTCATGGCCGCGCTTTCATGCCCACCACGCCGCCGGCAGTTTGGTCCGACCGGCGGCCGTCTCGATCACCTGGGCGGCGGCGAACAGGGTCTCCTCGTCGAAGGGCCGGCCGATGAGCTGGAGGCCCAGCGGCAGGCCCTGCGCATCGAGGCCGGCGGGCACCGAGAGACCGGGAAGCCCCGCCATGTTCACCGTGATGGTGAACACGTCCTGCAGGTACATCTCGACGGGGTCGCCCGAGCCCTTCTCGCCGAGCCCGAAGGCGGCGGACGGGGTGGCGGGGGTGAGGATCGCGTCGATGCCCGACGCGTAGGCCTCCTCGAAGTCGCGCTTGATCAGGGTGCGGATCTTCTGGGCGCGGACGTAATAGGCGTCGTAATAGCCCGCCGACAGCACGTAGGTGCCGATCATGATCCGGCGCTTGACCTCGCGGCCGAAGCCCGCCGCGCGGGTGTTCTCGTACATCCCGGCGATGTCCTTGCCGGGCACCCGCAGGCCGTAGCGCACGCCGTCGTAGCGGGCGAGATTGGAGGAGGCCTCGGCCGGGGCGACGATGTAGTAGGCCGGCAGCGCGTAGGGTGTGTGCGGCAGGGAGATCTCGCGCACCGTGGCGCCCGCGTCCTTCAGCATCTCGGCGCCGCGATCCCACAGGGCCTGGACCTCGGCGGAGAGGCCCTCGACCCGGTACTCCTTCGGAATGCCGATGGTGAGGCCCTTCACGCCACGCGACACCGCCGCCTCGAAGTCCGGCACGGGAAGATCGGCGCAGGTGGTGTCCCGCGCGTCCTGACCGGCCATGGAGCCGAGCAGGATGGCGCAGTCGCGCACGGTGCGGGCGATGGGTCCGGCCTGATCGAGGGACGAGGCGTAGGCCACCGTGCCCCAGCGCGAGCAGCGCCCGTAGGTCGGCTTGATGCCCACCGTGCCGGTGAAGGCGGCGGGCTGGCGGATGGAGCCGCCGGTGTCCGTGGCGGTGGCGCCGAGGCACAGGTGGGCGGCGACGGCCGCGGCGGAGCCGCCCGACGAGCCGCCCGGCACCAGCTTGGTGTCGGACCCGTTGCGCCGCCAGGGCGAGATCGTGTCGCCGTAGGCCGAGGTCTCGTTGGACGAGCCCATGGCGAACTCGTCGAGGTTGAGCTTGCCCAGCATCACGGCGCCGTCGCGCCAGAGGTTGTGCGTCACGGCCGATTCGTAGTGCGGCTGGAAGCCTTCGAGGATCTTGGACCCGGCGGTGGTGGCGACGCCGTGGGTGCAGAACAGATCCTTGATGCCCAGCGGAATGCCCTCCAGGGGGCGCGCCGCGCCGGCGGCGATCTTGGTGTCGGCCACCTCCGCCATGGCGAGCGCGCGCTCGGGCGTCTCCAGGATGTAGGCGTTGAGGCCGCGCGCCTTCTCCATGGCGGCGAGATGCGCCTTCGCGAGATCGGTGGCGGAGAAGTCCTTGGCCTTGAGCCCGTCGCGGGCGTCGGCCAGGGTGAGTTCGTTCAAGGTGGTCATGGGCGTTCGGTCCTCAAGATCCCGACGGACCCCGTCGCCGGTCTCGGCGCCGAACGATCCTGCCAGGAGGCATCACGAAAACGGTGGCGGCGCTACTCGACCACCTTCGGAACGAGGAAGTAATGGTCCTCGGTCTCCGGCGCGTTGAAGACGATGTCGTCGGCGTGGCCGCCCTCCGTCACCGTATCGGTGCGCTTCTTCATCGCCATGGGGGTCACCGAGGTCATCGGCTCGATCCCCGTCACATCGACGGCGCCGAGTTGCTCGACGAAGGCCAGGATCGCATTCAGCTCGCCCTGGAGCGGCGCGACCTCGTCCTCGCTCACCGCGATGCGCGCCAGATGCGCGATGCGCCTCACCGTCGTTGCGTCGACCGACATGCTGCCTTGAGCCCCCAGGAGGATGCGCCGGGGCTTTGACGACCGCGACGGAACACGGCCGGGCTATAGCACCCGCCTTCGCGCGCTCGCAACGCCGGGCGATCCCGTCTCAGGCGATCATATGGCCGGCGCGGGCGGGCACCTCCACGGAGATGCCGGGCCTGTGGGGGTTGCGCTCGGCCTGCTGGAAGCCGAAGGCGACGATCTCGACGGCCAGGAGCAGCATCAGCTTGTGCCGGAACGGCATCGTCCGGCGGGCAACCGGGGCGGGGGGATTCGTTCCGGACAGGTTCATACGCACCACCCACGACGTTAACACCTTGTTAACGATGCTATGACCGGACGGTGCCGGCAAGGCCAGGGCGACGTTTGCTTAGGGTTAATGGACACGGAGACGACGGCATGTGGGACACGGTGTTCGCGCAGGGTGTGGCCGGACCGGTCTCGGGGGAGGCGGATCTCGCCCGCGCCGAGGCGGAGCTGGGCTTCCCCCTCCCCGCCTCCTACCGGGACTTCTGCCTGCGGTGGGGTGCAGGCCTTGCCGCCGGTCATTTTCGCGTCCTGATCCCCGGTCCCGCTCCGGAGACGGACCTCGTCACCGGCGCGGAGCTCATGGCCCACAGCATCGGCGCCGTCCTGTCGGATCGTCCCGACCATGGGTTCGAGGTGGAGGGCGACGATCCCTCCGTGGTGGAGCGGGCCTGCTTCTTCGGCCGCTCGGAGGCGGGCGAGTTCCTGTTCTGGGATGTCGTCCCGGAGCGGCCCGAATACGAGATCTGGGTGATGGGCGCCGACCTCGAATCCGTGCGCTTCGGCGGGGCGGATCTCGGCGACTTCCTGCGGCGGGTGCAGACGCCGACCGTGCGCGGCATCCTCGGCATGGGTGCGGCCCCCCTGCCCTCGACCTTCGTGGGCGACGATCCGGCCCCCAGCACGCATTGACGGCGGCGGGCGCCCGGATTGCCACTCGGCCACGGATCGATCAGGAGGGGCGGATCAGCGGAGAGCGAACGACATGACCGAGGCCGAGATCCGTGCCTTCGCGGAGGCGTCGCAGGGCGGCCGTCGTCTCATCGGAATCGATCTCGGCACCAAGACCATCGGGCTCGCCCTGTCGGATGTCGGGCGCCAGATCGCCTCGCCCCTGGAGACCATCCGCCGGGTGAAGTTCACGCCCGATGTCGCCCGCCTGCGCCAGCTCTGCGAGACCCACGGGGTCGGCGGCCTCGTCATGGGCCTGCCCCTCAACATGGACGGCAGCGAGGGTCCGCGCGTGCAATCCACCCGCTCCTTCGTGCGCAACCTGAAGCCGCTCCTCGACCTGCCGGTCCTGTTCTGCGACGAGCGCCTGTCCACGGCCGCGGTCACCCGCGCCCTCATCGCCGCCGACGCCTCGCGGGCCAAGCGCGGCGCCGTGGTCGACATGCTGGCCGCCGCCTACATCCTCCAGGGGTGCCTCGATCAGATGCGGGGGGTGCTGGCGGACGAGGCGGCGGACGACGCGTGAGGTGCGGGGCCCGCACGCGTCGGCGGCGGAGCTTTCGCCCCGCCGCCCGTCTCTCGAGCCCAATGGTGTCGGCGTCGGCCCGCCCCCGCGGCACCGTGCGCGCTACGAGGCCAGCATCGCCTGGGACGCGCCGACCAGGGTGAAGATCAGGCCGCCCGCGAAGGCGCCGATCATCGCGTAGGAGAAGCCCTTCAGGACCATGGGTGTCACCGCCTCCGTCCGGATCAGCAACGGTTGCCGCCGGAGGTCTGGCCGTACTGCATGACCGGAAAATTCTGCTGATTGGCGTTGCCCTCGGCGGCCGAGCTCATCGGGCAGCCACCGTATGACGGCACCCGGGACGGAGCGTTGATCGAACCGGTCGTCTCGACATCGTAGGGGGTGAACGCAGTGTCGCGCGCGGGGCGCTCGAATGCCATCGCAGACGAGATCGGAGCAACGCCAAGCACGAGAGCGGCGGCGATGGCGGCGATACGGGTCTTCATTGTGATACTCTGTTTCCTTTGCAGGTCGAACCGACAAACCGGTTCGTCTCTCTCTGTCTGAACTACAGATGGGGAGCGTCAGCTTGGCGTGACGTGTCGAAGCGCACGCAACCCTGCCGAACCGGCCGATGCGTTGTTTCGAGGGCTTCGGACGCGAACCGAATTCCCCTGCACGGGCCGATGCTTTAGCGAGTCTGAGGGTAGATCTGCGGGGTTGAGCCAGGAATGTTCGAGCGGGACGTGAACCGAGCCGGGTCCGCGAGACGCGCACGGGCGGCCTGTGGCGCCCTGCTGCTGCTCGCGACGGGATCGGCCGCACCGGCGCAGGCTCCCGATCCGCGCATCCTGCCCGCGCAGCCGGCCTACGCCCGCAACGCCGCGTGCGCTCCGTTGCGGATCGCCATGCCGCCCGGCACGCACCGGCTTCCGGGCGACGCCCTGATCTCGCCCAAACCTGCCGAGATTCCCATCGGCCAGGGCGACACCGCCATCTGCTTTGCCTACGCCACCGCCGACATGATCTCCCAGCGCGTCGGCCGGGCCGTCTCGCCCCTGGATGTGGCCGGCAAGTTCTACTTCGCCGATCCGGCCCGGCTCGAAGGCCTGCCCGATCCGGCACTCCGGGCGCATCTGAGGGCGCATCCGAACCATGCGGCCGACATCGCCTGGAGCCGGAACGCGGCCGACATCAATCCCGTCGGCAACCCGGGCCTGCAGCCCTACTTCGACAAGCTGGAGGGCGGCGAGGAGGATGCCGCCGCCCTGCTCTACAACCTCGACGGCCTGTGCGAGGAGCGCGACCTGCCCTCGCACGAGGGCTACGCGCATTTCACACCCACCTACGCGGCCCTGCGCTTCGGCGCTCCTTTGCGCGCGCCGAACCAGTGCCTGCGCCGCGTCGGGGCGACGGTGGGCAAGCTCCGCTCGCGCCGGGCGGACGCCTTCAACGACGCGTGGCTTGCGCGGGTCGAGACCCTGTGCCGGCGCATACCCCTGCCCGTGCCCCTGCTGCCGGTCTCGACGCGTGTCGCCGCCAACCAGCTCGACTTCATGGCGATGCTGGAGGCGGGCCGGCCGCCGGCGCCCCGGGACATCACCCGCCTGCTGGCCCGGGTCGATTACGCCCTCGACCATGGCCGGGCGCCGACCATCGGCTACAGCTGGTACATCCTGCAGGACCGCGACCCGAAGGACCCGGATCTCGCCGCCGACCATTCCAGCGCCGTCATCGGCCGGCGCCGGACGGCGGGCGGGTGCCAGTACCTCGTCCAGGACAACACCGGCGAGTATTGCGCCCGGATGCGGCCGGACATCGCCGGCCGCTGCGACAACGGCCGGGTCTGGCTGCGGGAGGACGAGCTGCGGCGCACCCTCTACAGCGTGATCTATCTGCGCTGAGCCGCCCTCACCCCACCAGGGACACCGCCCCGCTCCCATGCCGCTCGATGCGCCCGTCGAGTTCGAGTTCGAGGAGCGTCGTCTGCACCACGCGCACGCTCAAGCCCGCGGCCCGGGCGAGGTCGTCGGTGCCGATGGGGGTCGGGCTGAGGAGTCCGATGAGGCGGGCGCGGTCGTCCGCAGGCTCGGGCGGCTCGAGGGCGTCCACCGGCATCGGCAGCACGATCCCGTCGACGTCGAGTTCGTCCCAGAAGATCGGCGCGTCGGCGAGATCGGGACGGTCGAGGGCGAGGGGTTCCGTACCGTAGGCCTCGCGTTCGATGAGGGGGGCCACAGCCTCGAGGACGTGAGCGGCCTCCGCCACCAGGGTGGCGCCCTGGCGGATGAGGTCGTTGGTGCCCTCGGCGCGCGGGTCGAGGGGCGAGCCCGGCACGGCGAAGACCTCGCGGCCCTGTTCCAGGGCGAAGCGCGCGGTGATGAGGGAGCCCGAGCGCCGCGCCGCCTCGACCACGACGGTGCCGAGACTGAGGCCCGAGATGATGCGGTTGCGCCGGGGGAAATCGCGGCCCCGCGGCTCCCAGCCCATGGGCATCTCGGCCACCACCGCCCCGCCCGCCTCCAGGATCGCCTCGACGAGGGCGGCGTGGTTCGCCGGATAGATCCGGTCGTGCCCCCCGGCCAGCACCGCCACGGTGCCGGGCAGGAGGGCGGCCTTGTGGGCGCGGGCGTCGATGCCGCGGGCCAGCCCCGAGACCACCACGAGACCGGCTGCGCCGAGGTCCCGGGCGAGGCGCTCGGTGACGCTCAGGCCGGCGGCCGAGGCGTTGCGCGAACCCACGATGGCGACCGCCGGCCGGTTCAGGATGGCCGGGTCGCCCCGCACGGCGAGGAGCGGCGGCGCGGAATCCGCCGCCTGGAGGAGTTTTGGATAGTCGGCCTCGCCCGAGGCCACGAGACGGGCGCCGATGCGGGCCGCGGCGGCGAGTTCGGCTTCGGCCTGCGCCCGGGTCGGCGGCGTGACCCGCCGGCCGGCGCGGCCGGTGATGTTCGGCAACGCCTCCAGGGCGGCGCCGGCCCCGCCGAAGCGGTTGATGAGGGTGCGGAAGGTGCGCGGGCCGATGCCCTCGGCGCGGATGAGACGGAGCCAGTCGAGGCGCTGGGCATCGTTGAGTTGCATCGCCCTGCCCCATCACGGTCGGGCGGCGTCGGTGGTCCTCAGCCCTTCTGCCCGATGCGCCCTTCGGTGCCGGCGAGGAGCCGGCGGATGTTGGGCGCGTGCTTCCACCATAGCAGGGCTGCGAGCAGGAGGAAGAGCCATGCAACCCCTGGCTGTCCGAGCGCCCACAGGACGACGGGCGTGGCGGCCGAGGCGGCCAGCGCCGCCAGCGACGAGTACCGCAGGCCGAAGGCGAGGCCGAGCCAGATCGCCGCGAAGGCGGCGAGCGCCACCGGACTCAGCGCCAGGAGCACGCCCAGGAAGGTCGCGACCCCCTTGCCGCCCTTGAACCCGAGCCAGACCGGGAACAGGTGGCCGAGGAAAGCGCCGAGCCCCGCCGCCAGGGCCGGCTCCAGGTTGAACCGGAGACCGATGAGCACGGCCGCCGTTCCCTTGAGGGCATCCCCCAGGAGCGTCGCGGCGGCCAGCCCCTTGCGGCCCGTGCGCAGGACGTTGGTGGCGCCGATGTTGCCCGAGCCGATGGCGCGCACGTCCCCGAGACCGGCCATGCGGGTGAAGATCAGGCCGAAGGGGATCGAACCGAGGAGGTAGCCCCCGGCGAGACCCGCCAGCAGCATCGGCACGGAGGCGGCCTCGGCGTAGGTCACGCGAAGCCCCCGTCCCGGAACACGATGCGCCCGCCGACGAGGGTGAGCAGGGCCGCGCCCTGGAGGCGCGCCTCGTCGAAGGGCGAGTTCTTCGAGCGCGACTTCAGGCGGCGCTTGTCGAGGATGTAGGGCACGTCCGGGTCGATGAGCACGAGGTCGGCCGGCGCGCCGACAGCGAGGCGTCCGGCCTCGCGGCGGAGGATCTTTGCCGGATGCGTCGTCAGTGCGGCGAGCAGGCGTGGCAGGGCGATGTCGCCGGTGTGCACGAGGCGCAGGGCGGCGCCCAGCAGGGTCTCGATGCCGAGCGCCCCGTCGGCGGCCTCGGCGAAGGGCAGGCGCTTGGTCTCGACGTCCTGCGGGTTGTGATCGGAGACGATCACGTCGACCACGCCCTCGTTCAGGGCCGCCACCAGGGCGAGGCGGTCGCTCTCGTGGCGGAGCGGCGGCGAGAGCCGGCAGAAGGTGCGGTAATGGCCGATGTCGCCCTCGTTGAGGACGAGGTTGTTCACGGACGCGCCGCAGGTGACGGGCAGGCCGTCCTCCTTGGCCCGCCGCACGATCTCGATGGAATCGGCGCAGGAGATCATCGCCGCGTGATAGCGGGCACCGGTGAGGCGCACGAGGCGGATGTCGCGCTCCAGCATCACCGTCTCGGCCTCGCGCGGAATGCCGATGAGCCCGAGCCGGGAGGCCATCTCGCCCTCGTTCATCACCCCCTCGCCGACGAGGTCGGGCTCCTCGACGTGCTGCATGATCAGCGCGTCGAAATCCCGGGCGTAGGTGAGGGCCCGGCGCAGGACCTGGGCGTTGGTCACGGCCTTGAGGCCGTCGGTGAAGGCCACCGCCCCGGCCTCCTGCAGCAGGCCGAATTCCGTCATCTCGCGGCCCGCGAGGCCCTTGGTGATGGCGGCGGCCGGCAGCACCGTGACGCAGGCCGTGTCGCGGGCCCGGCGCAGGACGAAGTCGACGATGGCCGGCCCGTCGATGACCGGGTTGGTGTCGGGCATGCACACCAGGGTGGTGACCCCGCCGGCGGCGGCGGCCGCGCTGGCGGAGGCCAGGGTCTCGCGGTGCTCGGCGCCGGGCTCGCCGACGAAGGCGCGCAGGTCGACGAGGCCGGGGGCGAGGACGTGCCCGCCGCAGTCGACGGTCTCGGCCCCCTCGGGGGCGACCGGGGCGGCGCCCCAGGCGAGGTCACCGATGCGCCCGTCGCGCACGAGGACGTGGCCGGGGGCCTGCCGTCCGCTCGCCGGATCGCACAGGGTGGCGTTGGTGAGGAGAAGGGGGGGCACGCTCATCCCGAAATCTGGCTGAGAACGAAGGCGCGGACGACGCCGCGCCGTGAAAGGCCGCGTCGCTCGGCCGCCTCGTCCACGGCCCGCAACTGACCGTCGTCGAGGTCGAGCTCATCGACGGGGGGGCGGATGACGATGGTCATGTGCCCTTCAGCCAGGGCTTCGGCAAAATCGGAATCGCCCCGAAGCTCCTCGATGGTCCGCGGTGTGGGCGGGGTTTCGCCGTCCTCTCGCATGAGGGAGAGCCATTGACCGAGCGCTTCCCCCGCCTGGGATATGGTCTCCTCAGCCGTCCCAGCCGCGGCGATGCAGCCGGGTAGATCCGGAAACCAGATGCCCCACAGGGTTCCGGACTCCTTCTCGAGGATGCCGATATAGGCTGTCATGGCGTCTTGCTCCCGTCGAGCCAGCCCGCATTGCGGGCGATCGAACGCGCCGTTCCCGGTGAAAGATCGCCCCGACCGCGCGGCACGGCGACGTTCGGCCGGTCCTGATAGGTATAGATGTCGTGTGGCCCCTTCGAGGGACGTATCCGCCAGCCCTCCCGCTCCAGGCGCTTGCGGATCGCTTGAATATCAAGGTCGAAGTCGCGCGGAGGCATGTCAAGCGTTCGGCAGGTGCGTCGCGAGGGCTTCGAGCACGGCCATCCGCACGGCCACCCCCATCTCGACCTGCTCGCGGATGAGGGATTGCGCCCCGTCTGCGACCTCCGAAGAGATCTCGACGCCGCGGTTCATCGGCCCCGGATGCATCACCAGGGCATCGGGGGCAGCCAGCGCCAGCTTGTCGCCGTCGAGGCCGAAATAGCGGAAGTACTCTTTCACCGAAGGCACGAAGGAGCCGTTCATGCGCTCGCGCTGCAGGCGCAGCATCATGACGATGTCGGCCCCCGCCAGCCCCTTGCGCATGTCGGTGAACACCGCGACGCCGAATCGGTCGAGGCCCGTGGGAAGCAAGGTGGACGGACCGATCACCCGCACCCGGGCGCCGAGCGCCTGAAGCAGGATGATGTTGGAGCGGGCGACGCGCGAATGCAGGACGTCGCCGCAGATGGCGACCGTGAGGCCCTCGATCCGGCCCTTGTTGCGGCGGATGGTGAGGGCGTCGAGCAGCGCCTGGGTCGGATGTTCATGGGCGCCGTCGCCGGCATTGACCACGGCGCAATCGACCTTGCGGGCGAGGAGATGCACGGCGCCGGCCGCGTGGTGGCGCACCACGATGATGTCGGGGCGCATGGCGTTGAGGGTCGCGGCGGTGTCGACGAGGGTCTCGCCCTTCTTCACCGACGAGGAGGCCACCGACATGTTCATGACGTCGGCGCCCAGCCGCTTGCCGGCGAGCTCGAACGAGGCCTGCGTCCGGGTGGAGGGCTCGAAGAACAGGTTGATCTGCGTGCGCCCGCGCAAGGTCGTGCGCTTCTTCTCCACCTGCCGCGACAGCGCCACGGCGGCGTCGGCCCGCTCCAGCAGGGCCTCGATGTCGGGGCGCGACAGGCCCTCGATGCCGAGGAGATGGCGGTGGGGGAAGCCGGGCGGAGTCGGGGCGCTGGTCATCACGGGGGTCAGCGCTACAGCGGGTGCGCCGCGCCCGCAAGACGGAGGTCATTCGGAGGCGCGCGACGCAGCCGGCAAAGTGTCCCCATTTGACATCGCCCGAGGGTTAACCCACTTCATGCCCCGCAAAAGGCCCCTGCCCCGGCAGGCGGTCCGCCTTGCCGCATCCACCGCAGCGTGCGCAAGCGCGCAACCGGTCGTTGTCGGACCAAGGCCCTCTCGAGAGGCTCGGAATCCCTCCATGAAAGTTGTCGTCGTCGAGTCGCCGGCCAAGGCCAAGACGATCAACAAGTACCTCGGCCGCGACTACGAGGTCCTCGCCTCGTTCGGCCACATCCGCGACCTGCCGGCCAAGGACGGCTCCGTCGATCCGGAAGCCGACTTCCACATGCTGTGGGAGCTCGACGAGCGCGGCTCGAAGCGGGTCTCGGACATCGTCAAGGCGCTCAAAGGTGCCGACGGCCTGATCCTCGCGACCGATCCGGACCGCGAAGGCGAGGCCATCTCCTGGCACGTGGTCGAGGCGCTCAACGCCCGGCGCGCCCTGAAGGGCATGCACGTGGAGCGGGTGACCTTCAACGCCATCACCAAGGCGGCGGTGGACACCGCCATGCGCAACCCGCGCCAGATCGACCAGGCCCTGGTCGACGCCTACCTGGCCCGCCGGGCGCTGGACTACCTCGTCGGCTTCAACCTCTCGCCGGTGCTGTGGCGCAAGCTGCCGGGCGCCCGCTCGGCCGGCCGCGTCCAGTCCGTGGCGCTCCGCCTCGTCTGCGAGCGCGAACGCGAGATCGAAGTGTTCAAACCGCGCGAGTACTGGTCCCTCGTCGCGACCCTGACGACCGACACCGGCGCGGTGTTCGAGGCCCGGCTCACGGGCGCGGACGGCCGGAAGATCCAGCGCCTCGACGTCGGCACCGGCGAAGAGGCGGCGGCGTTCAAGCGCGACCTCGAACTCGCGACGTTCTCCGTCGGCAGCGTCGAGGCCAAGCCGGCCAAGCGCCACCCCGCCCCGCCCTTCACCACCTCGACCCTGCAGCAGGAGGCCTCGCGCAAACTCGGGATGGCCCCGGCCCAGACCATGCGGGCGGCCCAGAAGCTCTACGAGGGCGTCGAGATCGGCGGCGAGACCGTGGGTCTCATCACCTACATGCGGACGGACGGCGTCGACATGGCGCCCGAAGCCATCGCCGACGCGCGGCAGGTGATCGCCAAGGAATACGGCGAGCGCTACCTGCCGGGGGCGCCGCGCAAGTACAGCACCAAGGCCAAGAACGCGCAGGAGGCCCACGAGGCCGTGCGCCCCACCGACATGGGCCGGCTGCCCAAGACCGTCGCCCGCACGGTGGATGCCGAGCAGGCCAAGCTCTACGAACTCATCTGGACCCGCACGGTGGCGAGCCAGATGGAATCGGCCGAACTGGAGCGCACCACGGTGGACATCGTGGCGAGCGTCGGCCCGCGCAGGCTCGACCTCAGGGCGACCGGGCAAGTCGTGAAGTTCGACGGCTTCCTCACCCTCTACCAGGAGGGCAAGGACGACGAGGAGGACGAGGACGGCCGTCGCCTGCCGCCGATGAAGGCCGGGGACGCCCTCAAGCGCGAGCGCATCGCCTCGACCCAGCACTTCACCGAGCCGCCGCCGCGCTACTCCGAGGCCAGCCTCGTCAAGCGCATGGAGGAACTCGGCATCGGCCGGCCCTCCACCTACGCGGCGATCCTGCAGACCCTGCGCGACCGCGAATACGTGAAAATCGAGAAGAAGCGCCTGGTGGCCGAGGACAAGGGCCGCCTCGTCACCGGCTTCCTCGAGAGTTTCTTCAAGCGCTACGTCGAGTACGATTTCACAGCCGACCTCGAAGGCCAGCTCGACCGGGTGTCCAACGCCGAGATCGACTGGCGCGAGGTCCTGCGCGATTTCTGGAAGGACTTCTCGGCCGCCATCGCGGGCACCAAGGAACTGCGCGTCACCGAAGTTCTCGACGCCCTGAACGACCTGCTCGGCGCCCACATCTTCCCCGAGAAGGCCGACGGCTCGAACCCGCGCACCTGCCCGACCTGCGGAGCCGGCCAGCTCTCGCTCAAGCTCGGCAAGTTCGGCGCCTTCGTGGGCTGCTCGAACTACCCCGAGTGCAAGTACACCCGCCAGCTCGCCGCCTCTGGCGTCGACGGCGACGGCGACGGCTCGTCGGAGAACGGCGGCCAGCCCGGCACCCGGGTGCTCGGCACCGATCCGGTCTCGGGGCTCGCCGTCACCGTGCGCGACGGCCGCTTCGGCCCGTTCGTGCAGCTCGGCGAGGCCTCGACGGACAAGGAGGCGGCCAAGCCCAAGCGCTCCTCGATCCCGAAGGGCCTCAGCCCGTCGAGCGTCGATCTGGAGAAGGCCCTGAAGCTGCTGTCCCTGCCGCGCGAGGTGGCGAAACACCCCGAGACCGGCGAGCCGATCCTGGCCAATCTCGGCCGGTTCGGGCCCTACGTGCAGCACGGCAAGATGTACGCGAATCTCGGTCGCGACGACGACGTGCTGGAGATCGGCGCCAACCGGGCCATCGACATCATCGTCGCCAAGGAGCAGGGCGGGGGCCGGCGCGGGCCTGCCGCCGATCCGGGCCGGGCGCTCGGCAACCACCCCGAGACGGGCAAGCCCATCGTGGTGAAATCGGGCAAGTACGGCCCCTACGTCACCGACGGCACCACCAACGCGACCCTGCCGAAGACCCAGGCGGCGGAGGACATCGACCTCCCCCAGGCCCTGGAGCTCATCGCCGCCCGCGAGGCGTCGGGCGGCGGCAAGAAGCGGGCCCCGACCCGCAAGACGGCGGCGAAGTCGGCCACCGCCAAGAAAGCGCCGGCGAAGAAGGCAGCCGCGAAAAAGGTGGACGACGCGGGCGACGCGCCGGTGAAGAAAACCGTGACGCGCAAGGCCCCCGCGAAGAAGGCCGACGCCGAGGCCCCCACCAAGGCGGCCAAACCCGCGCCCCCGCGCAAGGCGGCGGCCAAGAAGGCCTGATCCGGGATTCCGGGTTTCCGAAGGGATCATCCCTTCGGCACGTGCCGGGCAGAGCCCGACACGATGTCCAGGGCCAGCCCTGGACCCGCGAAGGGCGATGCCCTTCGGGGCCCGGAGCCCCTTCGCTCCGGGCGATCGGCCCGGAGCCGGATCAGATATCCAGCTCGGCCCCGTCGGCGAAGGCCGCGCGTTCGGAGATGAAGGCGAAGCGGGCTTCGGGCTTGTTGCCCATGAGACGCTCCACGGCGTCCCCCGTGGAGACGCGGGCATCCTCCAGAACCCCGACGCGCAGGAGTGTGCGCTTCTTCGGGTCCATGGTGGTCTCCTTCAACTGCGCCGGCATCATCTCGCCCAGACCTTTGAAGCGGCCGATCTCGACCTTGGCGCCCTTGAACACGGTCTTGATCACCCGCTCCCGGTCGGCGTCGTCGCGGGCATAGGCCGTCTTGGCACCGTGGGTCAGCCGGTAGAGCGGCGGGATCGCCAGGTAGAGGTGCCCCTTGTCGATGAGTTTGGGCATCTGCCGGTAGAAGAAGGTGATCAGCAGCGAGGCGATGTGGGCGCCGTCGACGTCGGCGTCGGTCATGATGATGACCTTCTCGTAGCGAAGGTCCTCCAGGCGGAACGCGTTGCCGGTGCCGCAGCCGAGCGCCTGGGTCAGGTCGGAGATGAGCTGGTTGGCACCGAGCTTGTCCCGGCTCGCCGAGGCCACGTTGAGAATCTTTCCGCGCAACGGAAGAATGGCTTGGCTGGCACGGTCGCGCGCCTGCTTGGCCGAGCCGCCGGCCGAGTCGCCCTCGACGATGAAGATCTCCGAGCCGGCCATGCCGGCCTTGGAACAATCGGCGAGCTTGCCCGGGAGCCGCAGCTTGCGCGTGGCGGACTTGCGGGCGACCTCCTTCTCCTGGCGACGGCGCAGGCGCTCCTCGGCCCGGTCGATCACCCAGTCGAGGAGCTTGTTGGCTTGGGCCGGCGAGGCGGCGAGCCAATGGTCGAACGCGTCGCGGATCGCCGTCTCGACGATGCGGGACGCCTCGACGGTGGCGAGCTTGTCCTTGGTCTGGCCCTGGAACTCCGGCTCGCGGATGAAGACCGACAGCATCGAGGCACAGGTCGCCATCACGTCGTCGGTGGTGACCGCCGTCATGCGTTTCGCCTGGTTCACGCGCTCGGCGTGCTCGCGCAGGGCCCGCAGCAGGGCGACGCGCAGGCCGCTCTCGTGGGTCCCGCCTTCCGCCGTCGGGATCGTGTTGCAGTAGGAGGCCGAAATGCCGTCGTCGACCACCATCCAGGCCACCGCCCATTCCAGGGACCCGTGGCCGCCCGGTTTGGTGATCTTGCCCGAAAAGATCGCGTCGGTGACGAGTTCCTTGCCCTCGAGATCGCGGGCGAGATAGTCGCGCAGGCCGCCGGGAAAGCGGTGCACGGTCTCGGCCGGCACATCGTCGATCCCGTCCAGCAGGGCGGGGGCGCAGCGCCAGCGGATCTCGACGCCGCCGAACAGGTAGGCCTTGGAGCGGGCCATTCGGAACAGGCGGCGCGGATCGAACTTCAGCGCCCCGAAGATCTGCGGGTCGGGATGGAAGCGCACCCGGGTGCCGCGCCGGTTCTGCACCCGGCCAACGGTCTCCAGGGGCCCCTGAACGTGGCCGCGCGAAAAGGTCTGGCGGTAGAGGGTCTGGGCACGGGCGACCTCGACCTCGAGCTCGTCGGACAGGGCGTTGACCACCGAGATGCCGACGCCGTGCAGGCCGCCGGAGGTCTCGTAGACCTTCGAATCGAACTTACCGCCCGCGTGAAGGACGGTCATGATGACCTCCAGCGCCGACTTGTTGGGGTATTTCGGGTGCGGGTCGACGGGGATGCCGCGCCCGTTGTCGGTCACCACGAGGTGGCCGCTCTCCTCAAGCTCAACCTCGATGAAGCTGGCATGGCCCGCCACCGCCTCGTCCATGGAATTGTCGATCACCTCGGCGAAGAGGTGGTGCAGGGCGCGCTCGTCGGTGCCGCCGATATACATGCCGGGGCGGCGGCGCACCGGCTCCAGGCCTTCCAGCACCTCGATGGTGGAGGCGTCGTAGCCGGCCTCCGCCGAGAGGGCGGGCGAGGGCGCGGGGACGATCGCAGCCTCGAGCTTGCGACGCTCGGCCGGCTTGGGCGCGGGCACCTTGCCCTTCGCGAAAAGGTCGCGGGCGGGGTCGCTCACCGGATCGCTCCGCGCAGGGGATGGCACGGCCGCGGGCTTCGCGGACCGGATCGCAGAGGGGGACCGTGCAGCATTCGCCTTCATCCTCTGACCATACCGGAACAAACCGGAAACAGAAAGGGGCCTTCACCCTCGGGGCAGGGGTACGGTCCCCTGCCCTAAGGGCCGCACACCCCCTGCCCTGCAGGGCAGGATACCCCATTGCATGGGATGGGGTTGGTTAAGAAGGGCTGACGGTCGCGGGAACCCCTTTACGGCCGGGGTCGATTCGAGACTCAGGTGCCGACTCGCCCGCCGCCGTGCCTGGTGATCGCCACCACGGCCGGGCGCGGCGGCAGGGCCGGATCGAAGTCCGGCCAGCGGGTCGAGGGTGCCTCGAAGGTGGCGGGCGCGGCCTTGGGATCGTCCTCGTCGGCCTCGCCCGGATGCTGGACGGCGACGAAGAAGGTGGTGTCGTCGGGGGTGAAGTAGGGGCCGCACATCTCGGCCCCGCAGGGCACCCGGAAGAAGTGCTTGCCCGTTCCGCGCCCCTGCCCCTCCGTCTCCATGGCCCAGATGCCGTCGGCCCGGCCCGTGCGCGAGGCCGAGTTGCCGTCGGTGGCGACCCAGAGGCGTCCCTGCCCGTCGACGGCGCAATTGTCCGGCATACCGAACCAGCCGTCCTTCGTCGTCGCCGACGAGAAGGTGGCGCCGACGGCCGCGATGGCGGGATCGCCGCAGCGCACCAGAATCTCCCAGGCGAACCCGAGGGCGGCGTGGTCGCCATCGTCGGGGGTGAGTTCGACGATGTGGCCGAAGCGGTTGTCGGCGCGGGGGTTCACGGCGTCGACCTGATCAGGTTTGCGCTTCCCGTTGTTGGTCAGCATCACGTAGACCTTGCCGGTCTTCGCGTTGGCCTCGACGTCCTCCGGGCGGTCCATCTTGGTGGCGCCCAGGAGATCGGCAGCCAGCCGCGCGCCGATGAGCACATCGGCCTGGCTGGCAAAGCCGTTGGCGGGCGTCAGAGGTCCCTCACCGAACACCAGGGGCATCCAGGCCCCGCGCCCGTCGGGGTCGAACCGGGCGACATGGAGGGTGCCGGAATCGAGGAGATCGCGGTCGCCGCTATCGACCCGGCCCGCGGTGACGAACTTGTAGACGTAATCGAAGCGCTCGTCGTCGCCCTGGTAGACGACGTATTGTCCTTGCCTGGCGACGATGCCGGCCGCCCCCTCGTGCTTGAACCGGCCCATGGCGGTGCGCTTCTTCGGGACGGAAGTCGGATCGAACGGATCGATCTCGACCACCCAGCCGAAGCGGTTGGGCTCGTGGGGCGTCGCCCCGATGTCGAAGCGGTCGTGGAAGCGGCCCCAGGCATAGGCGGAGTTCGGCAGGTTGAAGCGCGTGTGGTTGGCGGCCTCGGCGGAATCCTTCGGCAGGGCGCCCGAGAAGTAGTAGTTGATGTTCTCCTCGCAGGTGAGCCACGTGCCCCACGGGGTCGTGCCGCCGGCGCAGTTGTTGATCATGCCGTGGACGGCGCGGCCCGTGGGGTCGGCGGCGGTCCTCAGCCGTTCGGAGCCGGCGGCGGGGCCGGTGAGCACCATCGGCGTCTCGGCGGTGATGCGGCGGGCGTATCGCGAATCCGGCACTACGGCCCAGCGGCCGTCCGTGCGCCGGATCTCGAGGACCGAGCCGCCATGGGCCGCCATCTCGATCCCGACGAGTTCCTTCGTCATCCCCGCGAAGGCCACATCCCGGATGTCCTGGCGCCCGAGGCCGGGAAACATGAGCTCCTCGTTGGTGTACTCGTGGTTGACCACCAGGAGCCCGTGGGCGGCCGGGTCGGCGGCCCCCG
This sequence comes from Methylobacterium sp. Leaf102, assembly GCF_001422425.1. Classification (NCBI taxonomy): domain Bacteria; kingdom Pseudomonadati; phylum Pseudomonadota; class Alphaproteobacteria; order Hyphomicrobiales; family Methylobacteriaceae; genus Methylobacterium; species Methylobacterium sp. Leaf102. Next base: position 85,459 of record NZ_LMMX01000007.1, read on the forward strand.
GCATGGGGAAGTAGCCGACGAAGTCGTTGTTGTAGCCGAACTGCTGCGCTTGCGCGGCGGCCGACTGGTTGCGTGGGTCGAAGGCCGGGGCGCCCGGCAGCACGGGGTCGCCCCAGCGGATGAGGATCTCGGCGTCGTGCCCCGCCGCCACGTGATGGTGCGTATCCGAACCGGCTTCGATCTCGGCGAAGGGGAAGCGCGTCGGCGACGGATCCCGAGCGGCGAGACCTTGAGCGGCGAGACCTTGGGCGGCTCGGGCCTCCCCTGCGGCCAGGGCACGGGGCGTCACCACGGCGGCGATGGCGCCGACACCGAGGAGGCCGCGCAGCAGGTCGCGCCGGTCGAAGCGCGCGGCGACGACATCCCCGAAGGTGGCATTGGGGCTGGTGTTCGAGCCGGCATCCTCGGCGGCCTCGGCCGCCTGCGAGCGGGTTCGCGTCGGCTGCGTCATCGATCGGCTCCGTGAATCCTTCAGAAACCCGCCTCCTAGCGACCGCCCATGGCATCGGCGTGACGGTCCCGCGCAAACGAAAAAGCCCGGCCTTTCGGCCGGGCTTCTCACGATGACGGGAGTCCGGTGGCGCTCCGAGGGAGTGCCGGTCGGGTCCTAGTACGAGCCGAACTTGTAGTTCAGGCCGGCGCGGACGACGGCGAACTCGGTGTCGCGGACCTGACGGCCACCGCTGGCCAGGA
>NZ_LMMX01000008.1:0-65595 GCF_001422425.1 Methylobacterium sp. Leaf102
CACCGAAATTTCTTGACAATATTCCTATTTCGTGGTTCAGTCCGGGCACTCGCCTCCCACGCGGGAGGCCCCCCGGCGAACCGGGTCGGGGGGCTCGGGGGGAGGAGACGGCGCCCCGCGTCGATGGCCCGGTCTCGCCATCGCCCCGGGCCGCATCGGCGACGCAAGGTGTTCTGGACGGGGAGGAGCCGTGTTGAGGCGAGGAACCGGGACCCTGGAGCACACCGAGACAACGGACGGTCCGCCCACTACGAGGCGGGCTCGGGGCTTGACCCTGATCAGTCGGCTGCCGCACCGGCGTTYCCGTAAAGGGGCGTCGCGTCGCGCGGAGGTGGGCCGCTACTAGCCGAGTCGCCGAGGCCGAGAAGACGCCGTGACGAAACGGATCGGTCCCGAAAGGGGCCGGGCCGGGGGACGCCGGGAGACCGGCTAAACTTACAAAAACAGGGTCTCGTGCGCGCCGGGCAGTTGGCCCTGGAGGGCAGGGCTTGGCCCGGGAAGAGACGAAAAAGGCCCTACTCGGGCCGGTCGGCCCCGCACCGCACGAGCCCCGCCCGCATATGCGCGGGGGCCGGCGCCTCCACGACGATCGGCGGCTTCTTCGGATAGAGCGGCAGGGTGAGCGCCCGCGCATGAAGCTGCAGGCCCGGTCCGCCGCTGCGCGGGCCGGAGCCGTAGATCGGGTCCCCCACGATGGGAAAGCCGGACGCCGCGCAATGGACCCGCAGCTGGTGGGTCCGGCCGGTCACGGGGGTGAGGGCGAGCCACGCGAGGCCGTCCCCGCGCCCGAGCACCTGCCAATGGGTGAGCGAGGGATCGCCGGACGGGTCCGCCTTCATCCACCACGAGCGCGGATCGTCGGAGCGCCGCGCCAGGGGGAGATCGATGCGGCCGGTGTCCTGCGCGGGCCCCCCCTCGACCAGGGCCCAGTAGGTCTTGCCGACGCTGCCGCTCGCGGCGAACAGCTTGTTGAGGCGGGCCAGCGCCTTGGCGTGGCGGCCGAGAGCAAGGCAGCCCGACGTGTCGCGGTCGAGGCGATGGGCCGCCTCCGGGCGCCGGGGCAGGCCGAAGCGCAGGGCGTCGAGGTGGTCGGTGAGGGTTTCGCCGCCTTTCGGGCCGGGATGGACCGGCAGACCCGCCGGCTTGTCGATGACGAGGACGAGGGCATCGCGGTAGAGGAGGCGCGCACCTATGTCTGTTACGAGGGCATCGGCTGGGGGCATGGCCTTGGCGCTTACCATGCCGGGTCCGGGGAGCAAGCGGGAATGAGCGAAGACAAGAGGCCGGGCTGGCTGCTGCGCAAGATGTTCGGCACCAAGGAGGAGCCGCGCCCCGAGCCGGTGCCCGTGCAGCCCCCCGATCCGAAGCCGGTTCCGCCTCCCGTTCCCCGGCCGGTGGTCGCGCCTCCGGTGGCCGAGCCCGTCGCCCCCCCGCCCGAATCTCCGGCCTCGTTCTCCGAGGGCCAGCCGGATTTCGCCACCGCGGCGACGGACGTCTCTCATGTGCCGCCCCCTCCGAGCGAGCCCGCCGCGGGCACGCCCGGCAAGAACGCGGTCCCGGACGAGATCGAGGGCGCCGACCTCCAGCCCGTCGAGGGCACGCAAGAGCGCCCGCCCGCCGGCACCGCGGGCGACGATCCGGCGCGCGGCGCCGAGGCGGCCGACACCACGTCCCAAGCCTTCGCGCCGCATGGGGCACCGGACCCCGAACCGGAGGTCGCGACTCAGATCTTCCTGCCGGAGCCGGAGGCCGAGCCCGAGGGCGAGAAGCGTGGCTGGTGGAGCCGCCTGACGGGGGGCATGAAGCGCACCTCCTCGGCGCTGACCGAGCGCGTCACGGGCCTGTTCACGAAGCGCAAGCTCGACGCCGACACCCTGGAGGAGTTGGAGGACGCCCTGATCCAGGCCGACTTCGGCCTCGAGATGGCGACACGGATCTCGGAGGCCGTGGGCAAGGGCCGGTACGAGAAGGGCATTTCGCCCGATGCCGTGCGGGAGATCCTGGCCGCCGAGGTCGAGCGGGCGCTGACCCCCGTGGCGATCCCGTTCACCATCGACACCACGAAGAAGCCGTTCGTCATCCTGATGATCGGCGTCAACGGAGCCGGCAAGACCACCACCATCGGCAAGCTCGCCATGAAGCTGAGGGCGGACGGCCATTCGCTGATGCTGGCGGCCGGCGACACGTTCCGGGCGGCGGCCATCGAGCAGCTCAAGGTCTGGGGCCAGCGCACGGGCACGCCGGTCATCGCCCGGGCCCAGGGCGCGGACGCGGCGGGCCTCGCCTACGACGCCTACGAGGCGGCCAAGCAGCAGGGCACCGACGTGCTCCTCATCGACACGGCCGGCCGGCTCCAGAACAAGGCCGGGCTCATGGCCGAACTCGAGAAGATCCTGCGGGTGATCCGCAAGATCGACCCGGAGGCCCCCCACGCGGTGCTCCTCGTCCTCGATGCCACCGTCGGCCAGAACGCCCTGAGCCAGGTCGAGCTGTTCTCGAAGGCCGCTCAGGTCACCGGCCTCGTGATGACGAAGCTCGACGGCACGGCGCGGGGCGGCATCCTGGTGGCGCTCGCGGCGAAATTCAGTCTGCCGGTTCACTTCATCGGTGTCGGCGAGGGGGTCGAGGACCTCGAGCCGTTCGAGGCCCGCGACTTCGCCCGCGCCATCGCGGGATTGGACAAGGACTAGCGGCGCGTCCGCCAGGACCGGGCCCTCACCCCCAAAAGTCGCGACGCGCCGCGCGCGGCCCTCTATGACGGATGCCATGCAGATCGAAGCCGTTCCCCCGCACCGCCACCTGCCGCCGCTTCTGAAGCTCGCCCTCGAGCTCGGGCCGCTGGTGATCTTCTTCCTCGGCAACGCCTATGCCGAGCGGTTCGGGGTCCTCCCCGAGCAGAAGCTGTTCGTCGCCACCGGGGTGTTCATCGCCGCGACGGTGGTGGCGCTCGCCATCCACTTCGCCCTGGTGCGGCGCCTGCCCATCATGCCCCTGGTCTCGGGCGTGGTGGTGGTGGTGTTCGGCGGCCTGACCCTGGCCCTGCAGGACAAGACCTTCATCATGATGAAGCCCACCATCGTGAACACCCTGTTCGGGCTCGTGCTGCTCGGCGGCCTCGCCTTCGGCAAATCCCTGCTGTCCGTGGTGCTCGACAGCATGTTCGCCCTGACGGAGGAGGGCTGGCGCAAGCTCACCTTCCGCTGGGGCCTCTTCTTCCTCGTCCTTGCGGTGATCAACGAGGTGGTGTGGCGCACGCAGACGGAGGATTTCTGGGTGAGCTTCAAGGTGTTCGGCATCATGCCGCTCACGGTCGCGTTCGCCCTGGCGCAGACACCGCTCCTCCTTCGCCACGAGCGCAAGGATGCGGGCGCCGCCTGAGACGCGATGGGGTTCGAGGGGGCTTTGCCCGCCTCGAAGCCCTGTTCAGCCCAGGACGCGCTGGTACTCGGCCTCGGGGCCGCCGTAGGCGTCTCCCGCGATGGCGAGCATTTGCGACCGGTCGCAGATGCCGATGCCGCCACGCCGGGTCCTGACGGCACCCGCGTCGCTGAGATTGCGCAGGGCCGTGGTCACGCCGGCCCGGCGTACGCCGAGCATCAGCGACAGGAGTTCGTGCGTCAGCGGGAGATCCTCGCGATCCGTGCGGTCGTGGCACATGAGCAACCAGCGTGCGAGGCGCTGCTCAAGGGTGAAGCGGCTGTTGCACAAGCTGCCCTGCGCGAGCTGAATCGCGAAGACCTGCGCATAGCGCAACAGGCGATCGTGCAGGGGGCGGCATTCGGTCAGAGCCGCCCGGAACGCCCGCGCTTCGATGCAGAGCGCCCGGCATGGAATCTGGACGATGGTCTCGTGCGGCCAGCTGTCGAGACCATGCAGTAGGGGAAGTCCCGTCATTCCCTCGGGGCCGATGGCACCGACCTCCGCCTGCACGCCGGCGGGGGTGCGTGCCATCACGGAGATCATTCCGGGCTCGGGGAAACACACCTGGGCAATGGCTACGTCGGGGGTTTCCAGGACGATGCCGCTCTCGAACGAACGGCGCTCCAGATCCGGCTGGAGTCGCGCAAATTCATCGGGGGTCAACGCTCCCAACAGCCGGTTGCGTACTTCGAGTTGAACAATGCGCGACGTCAAGGCTCTGCCGATCCATAGGCACGATCAATTGCCACCTGATGCCTGCTGCCCGTCCTTATCAACGAACGATCCGCTTATAATACCCCCAAAAACCAGACCTGTGAACAGCTTATCTACGTATCAAAAAGTACGATCTCGTACATAAGGAAACTTTATATCGGAATCAAACTTTTTGAAAATCGCTAGAAGAGTTTATTTCTGCTTTATATTCTACCGTTTTCATCAAACAGTAGAAAAACACCCTTCCATAGATAACCCTGCTTATTCGCAGCCGAAGAGAATCTGCTTTGGCCGAAGTGACCCTGACCTTCCGACTATCGTAGAAGCAGTTCGCGCGAAGCACCGCGCAGAAACCCGCGCATCCGCTGGCGATGCGGGCCTCGGGACTCTCGAATGACGCCGAAGCCAGAGCCGAGGATGGGATCCATCGTGATCTCGGGGACCACCAAGCGTGGGACGCTCCCGACGCCGAAGTGCGGCCTCGACGCGACCGCTAAGGCACGGCCTCGGCCACGGCGCCTGCAGCGCGCATCTTGTCGACGACGTTCCGGTAGTTCTCCGGCGTGACGATCCCGACGAGCTTGTCGCGGATGATCCCGTCCGGCCCGACAATGAAGCTCTCGGGCACGCCGTAGACCCCGAAATCGATGGCGGTGCGGCCGGTGGAATCCATGCCGACCGCCCCGAACGGCACGCCGTTGCGGGCAAGGAAGCGACGGGCGTTCTCGGGGGCGTCCTTGTAGGCGATCCCCACGAGGTGGAGCCCGGGCTCGCGGGCGAGGCGCATGAGCTGCGGATGCTCGATCTGGCACGGCGCGCACCACGAGGCCCAGAAGTTGACGAGGGTCACCCGGCCCTTGAGCGCGGCGCTGGAGAGGCCGGGCAGGGGCACGCCGTTGGCGGTGGCGCCGGGGAGGGCGGCCAGATCGAAAGCTGGAGCGGGCCGGCCGATCAGCACGGAGGGGACGGCCGAGGGGTCCGCGCCCGAGCGCAGGCGCACGTAGAACAATCCCGCGAGCACCACGAAGGTGACGAGGGGCACGATGAGCAGAAGGGAGCGCCGGGCCGGCTCGGACCCGCTCATGCGCCTGCCCCCGAAGACCGGGCCGCGGGCGCAGTGGGCTCCTGCAGGGCCGCCAGGGCGCGGGTCTGGGCACGCCGGTCACGCACCGCGTGCCAGATCAGGCCGGCGATGACGAGGGCCGTGAAGGCGTAGGCCCCGAGGATGAAGCCCGCGTGGGGCCCGAGATCATGAGGTCCGAGATTCATGATCGTCACAGGCCCCGGATCGCCCCGAGGGGTACGCTGGTATCGAGCCGTTCGGCCTCGCGGATCGTCAGCGTCCGCACGCGGCGCCGCAGGATCTCCGTGCGCATGGCGGTGAGATGCAGGGTGATTCCCAACAGGGTGAAGGCGAGGATCATCTCGAGGAGCGGGTAGAGCATCGAGGGGTCGATGGACGAGCCCCCCATGCGCATGATCGAGGCCGGCTGGTGCAGGGTCGACCACCAGTTCACCGAGAACTTGATGATCGGCAGGTTCACGGCGCCCACGAGGGTCAGGATCGCGATGGCGCGGGCGGCCCGGCTCGGATCCTCGATGGTGCGCCACAGGGCGATGATGCCGCAATAGATCAGGAACAGCACCAGCATGGAGGTGAGACGCGCGTCCCAGACCCAGTAGGTGCCCCACATGGGCTTGCCCCAGAGCGAGCCGGTGACGAGGCAGATCAGGGTGAAGGCCGCACCGATGGGGGCAGCGGCGCGCTGGGCCACATCCGCCAGGGGATGACGCCAGACCAGGGTGCCGATGGCCGAGACCGCCATGGCGCCGTAGAAGAACACCCCGAGCCAGGCCGCCGGGACGTGGATGTACATGATCCGCACGGTCTCGCCCTGCTGGTAGTCGGGCGGAACGGTGAACCAGGTGAGATAGAGGCCGAACGCCAGGAGTATGCCCGAGAGCCCGGCGAGCCAGGGCATCAGCGGGGCTGTCCAGCGCAGGAAGTTGCCGGGATGGGCGAGGCGTGTCCACATGGTTCGCGATCTAGCCCAGGGTGCGGTGCAGCGGCAATGCGGGCGTTGCGCGCAAGGCTGCTTCGCACACAAGGGTGCCTGCGCGTGTGAAGGAGACCCTTAGACGCTTCCTGCCTGAAAGCCCGCCAAGGGCGCCGCGAGGCGGCACACCAGACCGGCGGGTTCGTAGTCGAGGCTGACGGTTCCGCCGACGGCCCCCACGAGACCACGCTCGATCAGCCGCGAACCGAACCCTTTTCGCGATGGTACCACCACCCGCGGGCCGCCGGACTCGCGCCAGGTCATCCGCACCGTGGGCTCCCCCGCCTCGAGGGCGACGTCCCACGCCACGGTCACCCGGCCGGCAGGGACCGACAGGGCGCCGTACTTCACCGCGTTGGTGGCCAGCTCATGCAGCGTCAGGGCGAGCGACAAGGCCGCCTTGGCACCGAGCTCGATGGCCGGGCCGGAGATGCGGAAACGGTCGGGCTGACGATCGTCGTGGATGGCCAGCGCACTCGCGAGGACCGCTTCGAAATCCGCTCCCTCGCTCTCTCCGGAGAGCAGGATGTCGTGGGCCTTGCCGAGGGCGATCAACCGCGCCGCCAGGGCCTCCTTGGCCGCCTCGACGTCGGTGACGTTGCGCAGGGTCTGCGACGCGATGGCCTGGACCACCGCGAGGGTGTTCTTGAGACGGTGGCTGAGTTCGCGGTTGAGGATGCGCTGCTGCTCGTCGGCCTCGATCCGGGTCAGGCCACCCCAGGCGCGCTCGGCGACCTCCCGGGCGAAGGCGATCTCCTCCGGCGTCCAGTCGTGGGGAACCGCGTCGAGGACGTAGAGGATGCCGACGAGGCGCCCGCGCTGGAGAATCGGCACCTTGACCACGGCCCGCATGCCGATGCGGGCATAGCCGGCAGCATCGTCGACGCGTTCGGGGGTCGCGGCGATGTCGGCCACTGCCAGGGCTTCGCCGCGCCGCAGGCGGGCGACGCTCGCCGCCACGGTCGCCAGGGTCTGCGCCCCGGCCTCGGCTCCGAGACCGGCGGCGATCCAGTCCGGCGCAACGGAGGAGAGGCCGCCGGCGGGATCGACGAGGGCGTAGCCGGCCCGGGCCACGCCCAGGGTCCGCCCAAGGCTCGCGGCCGTGGCCTCCACCACGGCCGCGTTGGTCTGCAGGTCACGCAGGCGGTCGCCCAGCGCGATGAGAGCCTCGCGCCGGGCATCGGCGCGCTTCTCCTCGGTGATGTCCTCGATCATCGCCGTGGCGTGGACGCTGTCGCCCAACGTCTGCGACACGAGGTTGACGCGAGCCCAGATGATGCGGCCGTCGAGGCGGCGGTAGCGCTTCTCGAGGCGCTCCTGCATGGTCTCGCCCTTGGCGAGACGGCGGTGCAGTTCGGCCCGCTCGGCATCGTCCTCCGGCGGCGTCCAGCGCGCCAGGGAATGGCCGAGGATCTCGGATTCCGGCGCGCCCCAGATCTCGCAGAGCTTGGCGTTCACGGCGAGCGCCCGGACGCTGCGGGGATCGAACTGGACGATGCCGATATTGGCGCCCTGGAACACCGCGCGGAATTGGGCGCCGGTGCGGTTGCGCTCGGTCACGTCGAGCATGGCGCCGATCATCCGCTGGGGCGTGCCGTCGGCGGCTCGGACCATGTAGCCGCGGTCGAACACTTCGGCGTAGGTGCCGTCGGCGCGCAGGAAGCGGTACTCGTGGCCCCACTCGTCGGCTCCGCCGGCGATCACTGCACCGATATCGGCCTCAACGGCGGCCCGGTCCTCCGGATGGACATGCGCGATCCACCACGCCCCGTCCGGCACGACGCGGTCGGGCGTCCAGCCGTAGGCGGTGGCCAGGGCCTCGTTCCACAGGACGGTGTCGGTGGTGAGGTCCCAATCCCAGATGGCATCGTTGGTGGCGCGTGCGACGAGGCGGTAGCGCTCCTCAGTTGCCCGAAGGGCGATCTCGGCTAGTTTGGCCGCGGTGACGTCGCGCACGGTGCCGACCATCCGAACCGGGCGGCCCTCGCTGACGATGAGCTGGCCCCGTGCCGCGATCCAGCGCGGGACGCCGCCATCCGCCGGGACGACACGGTATTCACTGTCGAACTGACCGGTCCCGGCCGGATCGAGGGCGGCCTGCAGGGCGGCATCGACCCGCTCGCGATCTTCCGGGTGCAGGCCTTGCAGGAAGGTCTCCGCATAGGTGACGGGCACGTCCGGGGCCACGCCGAACAGGCTGCGGGTGCGGGCGTCCCAGCGCAGGATCGTGGTGGCGAGGTCGTAGTCGAAGATGCCGATGCCCGTAGCTTCGACGGCCAGCCGCAGGAGCACGGCGCTCTCGGCCGGGTCCGCCACGTCGGGCGCCGCGCCGTCCGGGACCGGCGCCCTCGAGACAGACGTTTCGGCCACGGGCGTTTCGGCGGAGCCGGTCCGAGGTCCGGTCGCGCGCGGCACGGGAGGGGCGGCGTGGTTCGTCATCGGCGGGGTGGCGGCGTCCGGCTCGGATCGGGTGTTGTGGCGGGGATTCTATCCTGGGCGGGAAACCGCGGGATCTCAGGCCGTCTCCCGCTGGGCGTAGGGCCGCTCGGTGGGAACCGTTTCGTCGGGAGGCTCGACGCGGACGAGTCGGCCGAGACGATCGTAGCCCGCGCCGAGCACCGTCTCGTAATGATGCCGGACCACACCATGGCACTCGCAGGCCGCAGCCTCGACCTTGGCGCGGTCCCGGACCGTGATGCGGCCACGGCCGACCTCGATCAATCCTTGCTGCTGCAGGGTACGCAAGATCCGGGTCAGGTAGGTGCGCTGAACGCCGAGCATCGCCGCGAGCAGCTCCTGGGTGACCGGCAAAGTGTCGCTGGCGATCCGGTCCTGCAGCGTCATCAACCAACGCAGGCAGCGTGCCTCGATGGGATGCAGGGCGTTGCAGGCAACCGATTGCAGCACCTGGGCAAGGAGGCAATCCCCGTAACGGGCGAAGAGGTTGCGCAGGCTTTCCGAACGGCGCTTGGCTTCCTGGAAGCGCACCGCGTCCATGCGCAGGACCGGGCCGCCGATCTGGATCACGGCGTGCGTGGAGGCGGGAAGATAGCCCTGGCTGACTACACCGCCGACGGCGCCCTCGCGGCCGATGGTGGCGGTCTCGGCGCTGCGCCCATCCCGCATGGCGATGATCAGGGTCGCCACCGTCTGGCCACACGGAAAGGCGATGGTGGTCACCTCGGCGCCGGCTGCGAACAAGGTTTCCCCGCGCTGATGCACCGACCACTCGAGATGCGGCGCCAGCAAGGCGCGATCCTCGGTCCTCAGGGCCTTCAGAAGCAGATTGCCCTGGAAGAGTGGATCGGCGGCCGAAGGCATGGCGTGCGCTGCGTTCACGGTCTGTCTTCCCGCCACTAGCGCACGAAGCTCTGGCACGTCTGTCTAATAGTATACAGAAGCCGAACGATTTTGTCGTTTTGATGGGATGCGGCGGAACTTCTCATCACTTGGCAGCTGAAACTCGTCCGCATGAACGAATCGGTGATGCCGGACGCGTGCCGCAAGCTCCCCCATCGGAGTTCGGCAGAATCAGACAAATTCGATCAGGCTTGGGGTGAATTCGGTCAGGCTTGGCCGGCTTCGTCGCCTTCGCCGACGCAGTCGAGGGCGCGCTCCACTGCCGTCACGGCATCGAGGAGGTTCCGCACGGTGCTGTCGACTTCGCGCCGGGGGCGGTTCATGGCCGCCGCGCGGGCGCCCACGGCCTGGAGATGCTCGAGGACCGCGAAGAGGTCGTCGGCGACGGCCACCACGTCGTGCACCGCCGGAGCGGGCGGGGAGGGGCGGCGACGGAAGGAAATGACGTTACTCATGACCACGATGTTTCGCGTGGTTCGGGGCCGGGCGCCAGGAGGCCGGGGGGTGATTTCGTGCGATCGGAGGGGTTGTCCGGGTCTCAAAGCGCGGCGTGGTGAGCGCTTCCGTGGCGATGCCCCATCACTCTGCGACGTGGCGGCGACGGTTCGTTATCCTTTCCCGGTTTGCCCCGGCGGCGCTTGACGCGGGACGCCCGGCGGGCCCACCTCCGCCGATCCATCTTGCAGGACAGACCCCCAGGACAGCCCCGATGCGCCTTCTTCCTCTCGCCCTCTCCACCCTCGCAATGGCTGGCCTGTGCGCCTGCAACAGCGCCGAGGGCCCGAATTCCCGCAGTGGGATCGCCGAGACCTTCGACACCAGCAACTACCGTCGCTCGTCCGACACCAACGGAACCCAGACCCGCCGCGACGTGAACCGCCTCTACACCCAGCCCTCGCTGCCCTCGATCTCCAGCCGCGGCAACTGACCTCGAACCTCATGGATCCCGCTCCGGTCGGGTTCCATGAGGTCAGGGAACCCTCAGGCGTAGGTCGCCTCGGGCTCCTCGACGCCCTCGTCCGAATCGAGCCCGTCGTCGAAACGTCCGTCGCCCGGCGGGGCGACCGGCACCAGGAAGGCGGCATGCAGGTGTCCGTCGATCAGGCCATCGTGGTTCAGGTCCACGCGTGCCCAGTCCCCATTCGGGCCGTCGAACGATTGAACCGTCAGTTCGCTCCCAGGGCCGATCGTCCGCAGCCGATCGAAGGTCAGCCCCGGCCCCGCCCGCAGGCGTAGACCGTCCCGGGCCGCCACCATGAAGCGGCCCACGGTCCCGGCCAGCGGCAGGGCGTCCGCCAGCCTGCGGCCCGACGCCACCGGATTGGCCCAACCCTTTTGCGCGGCATTCTGAAGCCATATCGGTGCATTCGCGACGTGCCCGCCTGCGCCCCAAACCAACTCGGACCGATCCCGCGGGGATGTGCCGAATCCAATGTGAAGCGTCGTCTTGCCCATGTAGTCGACGCCCGCCCCGATCCCGTTGGCGCCGAGGGCCGCGGCGGCGGTGACGAAAGCCTCGACGATGGGCAGATCATCGGGATCGGTGAAATCGAGGGCGCGACTGCCGTCGACGAGGAGTTGTAGGTCGGCGGCTCGGCCGTGATCATGACGCGTCGAGCCGGTGCGCTTGCCACCGGACCCTTTGGGCGCCTGCCCCCCGGAGGTGACCCGCACCAGGGCGACGCCCGCCACATCGGCCGCCCGGCTGAGGAGCTGCTTCAGCTCCGCCGAAATGGCCCGACACCGAATCTGCATTCGAGTGTCCTCACGAACCGTCGCCATGATCCAAGCCTCCTGATTCCACGAGAAATGTCGCGAAATCCCGGCAATAAATCAACCTCAGGTTTACTTCAGTTCTTGGCGAGGGCGTCCGCGAAGGCGGTCATGCGGTTGCGGGCGTAGGTGGGCAGGCCGGCGCTGATGGAGGTGCCGGTGTTGAACGACGAGTTGCCCATGAGCACCTGGGCCGGCAGCAGGTTCTTGAGCACGGGCACGCGGGCGTATTCCTGCTTGCGGTCGAGGACATCGGCCTTGATGGCCAACGCCATATAGGTGGTGACCACGGTCTTTCCGGGATCGCCCGGCATCGGCTGGAACAAGGCGAGGAACTTGCCGAAGCGCAGGATCTGGTTGACCCAGAAGATCGTCTGTTCGAGCCCCCCCGTCACCGGCGCGTCGATCTTGGTGAGCCCGGCGAGCGGCGCGGTCTCGGCGGGGGGAAGGGTGCGCAGCTCGCTCTGAAACGAGACGAACTCGGCGACCTTCTTCGACGCCCCGTCCTCGAGCTTGTTGGCGAGCTTCACGCCCAGCGGCAGCTTGCCCTCGAGGTCGTAGCGCGATTCGATGCAGACGGTGCCGAGATCGCACCACGGCCGGTCGGGGCGCTTGGCGAAGGCGGCGGCCGGGTCCTTGGTCGGCGTCACGTCGGCGGGGTTCAGGATCTTGTGCTTGATGACCGGGTCCATCTTCGCCACGAAGCCGAGGGTGGCGTAGGAGGCGAGATCGATGGAGTCGGCGGGCCTCGGCACCACGAAGCGCCCCTGCGCCACGTAGACCTTGAGGGTCTCGTGCCGGCGTTTCGACACACCGTTGAGGGTCTGCAGATAATCGGGCTCGGCGTAGCCCGCGTAGGGCGCCAGCGCCGCCCGCTCGGCCGGCCGGACCCGGCCCCAGTCGAGGTAGGGCACGAGGCCGTTCTCGGGCTTGGCCGGGTCGTCGCGATGGTCCGTGAACAGGATGGTGCCGGGCTTGAGGCCGGAAAGACCCACCGCCTCGATGGACGGCACATCCTTCACCCGGTCGGAGGCTGCGGGCTGTTGTTTCATGCCCTCCTGCGCGTGCGCGGGGAGGGACAGGGCCAACAGGGCGGCGAGACGGAGAAACGCGGAAGGGTGCATCGGCACGTCGAAGCCTTTGGTCGTTCGGGATAGGGGAGGTGGGGGTTGCCGGCCCGCGCTCGGCGCAGGCCGACGCCCCCTGGTCCCTCTCCACGGGGGAGGGAGACCCGCTCGTCGCCGGTCGGGCGAAGCGGGTCGGAATGACGGGTCAGTAGCGCGGGTCGTCCCCGAACAGGTAGTCGGGATCGCGGCGGCGCGGACGGGCATAGACCTCCTCGTCGCCGAAGGGCGAGCGCTGGGTACCGGGCCAGACCGGGTCGGGGTCACGCTGCGCCCGGCGGCTCGGTGTCCGGCTCCGGGATTCGCCGAACGGGTCGAGGACATCGGGTTCCGCGCGCCGGCCCGGCAGGGAGCCGAAGAGGTCGCCGGCCACATCCGCCCCGTCCTCCGCTCCGCCGAGGTCGCCATCCTCCGCGTCGGGCCGCATGGCGGTCCGGGTCTCGCGCGGCAGGAGCTTGTACTGGGTGTCGGCCATGCGCCCGTTGGCGAGGCGGAAATGCTCGAGGAAGCCGCCGCCCGACACCTGTTCGCCGCTGCGGGCGTCGATGGGCAGGTCGGCCAGATACGGCCGGGCCTCGGCCGAGGGCGGCGCGAGGTTGGTGCGCGGCACGCCGTTGGCCCAGGCCGCCTGAAGGATCGACCCGGCGATGGGCACGGCGAGATGCCCACCGGTCTGGCCACGCCCGAGGGTTTTTCGCGTGCCGTCGGCGTTGTCGTAGCCGACCCAGACCACGATGGTGATCTCGTTGGTGAAGCCGGCGAACCACGCGTCGTTCTCGTTCTCCGAGGTGCCGGTCTTGCCGGCGATGGCGGACGAGAACCGGCTCAGCGCCGCGGCCGTGCCGTGCTGGGTCACGCCCTGGAGCATGGTCTTCAGCTGGTAGAACGCCACCCGGTCGGCCGAGGCGATGCGCACGGGCTCGCGGGGGCTGCGGGTGTAGAGAACCCTGCCGTCCCGCTCCACGGATTCGAGGGCGTAGGGGGCCGGGCGCGCGCCCTCGTTGGCGATGGCCGCGTAGAAGGCCGCGAGATCCACCATCCGCACGGGCTGGGAGCCGAGCACGAAGGGGTAGTAGCGCTCGCACTCGGCGTAGAGCTGGGCTTCGAGGGCGAGGTCGCAGACCTTCTGCAGGCTCGCCGGCGCCTTGTCGGCGATGCCGCCCTGCAGCAGGCGCGCGGTGACGAGGTTCTTCGAGAATTCGAGGCCGCGCCGCAGGGTCGTGGCCCCGGCTCCACCCCCGTCGTAGTTCTTCGGCGACCAGGAATCGCCCACCCCGCCGATGGGCGGGAGCGTCACGGCGGCATCCATCACCAGGGTGTTGGGCTGCAGGCCGGCATTGAGGGCGGCGAGATAGGTCACTGGCTTCAGGGTCGAGCCCGGCTGGCGCACGGTCTGGGTCACCCGGTTAAGCTGGCTCACGGGGTAGGAGAAGCCGCCCGCCATGGCGAGGATGCGCCCCGTGCGGTTCTCCAGCACCAGGGCGGCGCCCTGGACGCTCGGGCGCACCCGCAGGTCGGCGCGCGGGGTCTTGGCTGAGGGATCGCGCAGCTTCACCCGCACTACGTCGTAGGGGGCGAGCCGACCGCGCGCCGGACCGGGCTCCAGGCTGATCGTGCGCCCGTCGGCCAGACCCGCCTTCGCCGGACCGCCGCGGCCGGGATCGAGCACCACGGCCAGCGGCCAATGCACATCGTAGAGGACGGGCCGCGCGTTCTCCAGGGCGCGCTGCCAGGTGGGCTTGGGACCAGCCGGCTTCGGGGACGTCACCTTGGCGGCGGCCACAGCCGCGGCCCGTGCCGCCTTGCGCTCGGCCTTCGTGCCCGTGGGCACGGATTTGGAGGCCTCGGAGGGTTTGGTCTCGCCGCCGACGAGGAGCGGCACGGAGAGCGTCGAGCCCTCGGGGGCGGGGGCGGCCCCGTCGAGCTTGCGCACCGCCTCGGCGAGGTTGAGTTCCGGCCCCTCGTAGCGCTGGCGCCCGGTGGCGCGCTCGTAGCTGGCGAGTCCGTCCTGGAGGGCGGTCTCGGTGGCGGTCTGGAGGCCGGCGTTGAGGGTGGAGCGCACGGTGTGCGAAGCCGAAGTCAGGGAGTCGATCCCCGCGAAGGTCCGGGTCTCCCGGGTGAGGTGATCGACGAAGTAGAAACCGGAATCGCGCCGTGCCGCCTCCATGGAGGCGAGGCCGAGGGGCGCATTGGCGGCCTGGACGAGCTGGGCCTCGGTGATGACGCCCTCCTCTTTCATCCGGGCCAGCACGTAGGCGCGGCGCTCCCGGGCGCGATCGGGGTACTTGTCGGGATTGTAGAAGTTCGGCCCCTTGGGCATGCCGGCCAGAAGGGCGGCCTCCGGCACCGTGAGCTGGCCGACCGATTTGCCGAAATAGCTGCGCGCGGCCATCTCGATGCCGTAGGCGCCGCGCCCGAGATAGATGCCGTTGAGGTAGAGTTCGAGGATGCCGGCTTTCGGCAAGATGCGCTCGAGCCGGGATGCCACGATCATCTCGCGGATCTTGCGCTCGTAGGTGACGTCGTCGCCCACCGACAGGTTCTTCACCACCTGCTGGGTGATGGTCGAGCCGCCGGCCGGCCGGCCCGGGGAGGCGAGGTTGCCGATGAAGGCGCGGATCACCCCGCGCTCGTCGATGCCGTGGTGGGTCTCGAAGCGCTTGTCCTCCGCCGCCACGAAGGCCTTTTGCACCATCGCCGGCACCTCCGCGATGGGCACGCTGAGGCGCCGTCCGTTGGCCTCGAAGGCCTCGGCGTAGCGCTTACCCGCCCCGTCGAGGATGAGGCTGGCGCCCGGCAGCTTGCGCTCCTTCAGGGCCTCGGCCGAGGGCAGGTCGAGGACGGCCTTGTTGTAGAAGGCGATGACCTCGCCCGCATCGAAGGGGGAATCCTTGGGGTTCTCGCCCTTGCAGAACTGGCGGTAGCTGACGTTGAGCTCACCGATGTCGAGGCCGTGCAGGAGCTTCGGCGCGCTCGCGCCCGCGATGGCGGTCGGATCTTCCATCGCCGTGGAGATGAGCTCGTCGAGGTTGATGTCCTCGATGTCGAAGGCCTTGCGCATGTGGGCGCAGCCGTCGCGCAGGATCTGCACGACCTGCCCCTTGTCGGCCACCGGATCGAACTGGGTCTTCACCGCATCCGGCCGCGTCGTGACCTGACTCAGCGTCAGGGCCGTCGCAAACAGCTTGATCAGAATGATGTTCATGAAAGCCGAGCAGGGGATCTTCGGGGCGCGGCGGGTCGGCGCGCGACTGCGGCCAAGACTGCGCCGCACAACGCGGCTGATTTAAGGTGGCGCTTGGGCCGACCCGGCCTCCGGGAAATCCAGTTCGGTTCAGCGGTTTTCGCCTACTTGTTGCGCCCGAGCAGCACCAGCCAACCGATCCCGATCACGCACACCATCGCCCCCACGGTGACGAAGGCCGGGGTGCCGAGATCCATGAACCGGGGCGCCAGCTGCGTCGCGAAGGCCGCGACGATGAGGGCGACGGCTATGCGGGCGGCGGCGCGCTCGATGCCGCGGGTGAGCTTCTCGATGCCCTTCAGCTCGATCTCGACGGTGACGCGGCCCTGCTTCAGGCGCACCAGCATGAGGTGAATCAGGGTCGGCAGTTCGGAGGCCGCGCCGAACAGGCCGGCGCCCACCGCCTCCACCTTGCGGGTCAGGCCCTTGATGGAGAACTGCGAGGCGAGTTTGCGCTTCACCGTGGGGCCGGCGGCCGAGAACAGGTCAAAATTCGGGTCGAGCTGGCGCATCACCCCGTCGGCGGTCACCAGCCCCTTGAACAGGATGGCGAGGTCGGTGGGCATGGCGAGATCGTTCTCGCGAGCCATGGTCATGAAGTCGGTGAGCAGGGCGCCGAAATCGAGGGATGCCCCGGTGTGGCGGGCGATGAAGGCCTGCGACGAGGCTTCGAGCTTGGTCAGATCCGGGTTGCTCGATCCGGTCCAGTCGAGGAGCACGGCCATGAGCCCGTCGGCATCCTCCTTCAGCATCGAGCCGATGAGCATGAGGAGCTGGGTGCGGCGGCGCTCCGACAGGCGGCCGATGATGCCGAAATCAATGAAGCCGATCCGGTCGCCGGTCATGATCAGCATGTTGCCCGGATGCGGATCGGCGTGGAACACGCCCTCGATCAGAGCCATCTGCAGGAAGGCGTCGGTGCCCTTCTGGGCAAGCACCACCTTGTCGATGCCGGCGGCGTCGAGGCGGGCGTGGTCGTTGGGCGGAATGCCGTGGATGAACTCCTGGACGAGGACGCGCTCGGAGGTCCATTCCCAGTGGATCTTCGGCACCACGATGTCCTCGCGGTCGGCAAAGATCGCCGCGATGGTCTCGCAGTTGCGTGCCTCGTTGATGAGATCGAGCTCACCGTAGAGGCCGCTGGCCAGGTGCCGCATCTGCTCCTGCGGCTGGTAGCGCCCGAATTCCGGCCACTCGGTGACGACGACGCGGGTGGCATGGGCCAGGAGCCGCAGGTCGGCCTCGATGATCTTGCGCAAGCCCGGGCGCAGAACCTTGACCACCACCTCCTCGCCGGTGTGGAGCCGTGCCCGGTAGACCTGAGCGATGGAGGCGGCGGCAAGCGGCACCTTGTCGAACTCGGCGAAGACCTCGTCGGCCGGCGCCCCGAGGTCCTCCTCCAGCTGCGGCTGGATTCGCTCCCACGGGATCGGCGCGACCTGGCTGTGGAGCTTCTCGAGCTCCTCGGTCCATTCCGGCGTCAGAAGATCGGGGCGGCTCGCAAGGATCTGCCCGAGCTTGACGAAGGTGGGCCCGAGGGCCTCGATGGCCCGGCGCACGCGCTGCGGCTGCGACAGGCGGGCGATATCGACACGGGGCGTGCGGCGCTTGGCGAAACGCGCCACGTGGGCGATGCCGAGGCGCTCGACCACCTTGGTGACCCCGTAGCCGATGAGCACGGAGGCAATCTCGCCGAGGCGTTGCCGGTCGCGCGCGGCGACGAAGGCTGTTTTCAGCATGTGCGCTTGGGACTCGACTGGGGAGGAGGCGGCGCCCTGACAACGAGCCTGGGCGTGGTACGGTTCGGCTAGGCCCTTGGCGAGGCCGAAGTTTGACGGCGGTGATCACGCGGCAGATTCGCCCAACCCGTCATCTCGCGCTAGACAGGCGGCTTCCCGCGCCCTTCCGGCGCAGGTGGAAGTTTTCCGCGCCTCTCGGGGCGCATGTGCAGTTTCCGCGCCCTCGAGGCGCATGTGCGAGAGACGCGATGCCAGGCACGCCCCGCGCCGGAATCATCCCGGTGACGCCCTTCCAGCAGAACTGCACCCTGATCTGGTCCGACGAGACCAAGATCGGCGCCGTGGTCGATCCGGGCGGCGACCTCGACCGGATCGAGGCGGCGATCCAGGCCCAGGGCATCACCATCGAGAAGATCCTGCTCACCCATGGCCACATCGACCACGCCGGCGGCGCGGACGAACTGCGCGAGCGCCTCGGGGTGCCGATCGAAGGTCCGCACGAAGCCGACCGCTACCTGCTCGACAGCCTACCGGAGACGGGCGCCAATTACGGGATCGACGGGGCGCGGGCCGTGACGCCCGACCGCTGGCTGGTGGAGGGGGACGCCGTCACGGTGGGGGGCCTCGCCTTCGACATCCTCCACGCGCCGGGCCATTCGCCGGGCAGCGTGGTGTTCGTGAGCCGGGACGCGCGCTTCGCGCTGGTGGGCGACGTTGTGTTCAAGGGGTCGGTCGGCCGCACGGACCTGCCGGGCGGGAGCCACGACCAGCTCATCCGCGCCATCAAGGAGAAGGTCCTGCCACTCGGCGACGACATCGCCTTCATCCCCGGCCACGGCCCGACGAGCACGCTCGGCGAGGAGCGTCTCACGAACCCGTTCCTGCAGGATTGACCCGACGCGACGACACCGTGGACGGGGCACCCGTCAGCCCCCGCCACGCACAGCGAAAGCAATGCTTTTTCAAGGCGGAAGGCTTATAAAGGCCGTTGACGCATTGCAGGCGTGTCCGGGGCTCGCGCCGGGGCACGAAGGATCACGCCCGGACCCGCCTGCCCGAGGAACTTCATGTCCGACACGACTCACAACAGCTCAGACGCCACCCACAACAGCGCGGCCGCGGCCTACGGCGCGGAATCCATCCGGGTCCTCAAGGGCCTCGATGCCGTGCGCAAGCGACCGGGCATGTATATCGGCAACACCGACGACGGCTCGGGCCTGCACCACATGGTCTACGAGGTGGTGGACAACGCCATCGACGAGGCGCTCGCGGGCCACGCGGACCTCGTCTCCGTCACGCTCAACGCCGACGGCTCGGTGACCGTCTCGGACAACGGCCGCGGCATCCCCACCGACATCCACAAGGAGGAGGGGATCTCGGCGGCCGAGGTCATCATGACCCAGCTCCATGCGGGCGGTAAGTTCGACCAGAACTCCTACAAGGTCTCCGGCGGCCTTCACGGCGTCGGCGTCTCCGTGGTCAACGCCCTGTCGCAATGGCTGCGCCTGCGCATCTGGCGCAATGGCAAGGAACACGCCATGGAGTTCCGCCACGGCGACGCAGTGTCGCCGCTGGTGGTGGTCGGCGACGGCAACGGGCGGCGCGGCACCGAGGTGTCGTTCCTCGCATCCACCGAGACCTTCACGAGCATCGAGTTCGACTACGCCACCCTGGAGAAGCGCCTGCGCGAGCTCGCCTTCCTCAATTCCGGCGTGCGGATCGTCCTCACCGACGCACGCCATGCCGAGCACAAGCGCGAGGAGCTGTACTACGAGGGCGGCGTCGAGGCGTTCGTGCGCTACCTCGACCGCTCGCGCAAACCCATCGACGGGATGGCCAAGCCCATCATGGTGCGGTCCGAACGCGACGGGATCCGCGTCGAGGTGGCGTTCTGGTGGAACGACTCGTTCAACGAGACCGTGCTGCCGTTCACCAACAACATCCCCCAGCGCGAGGGCGGCACCCACATGGCGGGCTTCCGCGCCGCGCTGACCCGCCAGGTGACGGGCTACGCGGAATCGTCGGGCATCGCCAAGCGCGAGAAGGTGACGCTCACGGGCGAGGATTGCCGCGAGGGCCTCACGGCCGTGATCTCCGTGCAGGTGCCGGAACCGAGTTTCTCCTCGCAGACGAAGGACAAGCTCGTCACGGCAGCCGTACGGCCAGCGGTGGAGAACGTCCTCAACGAGGGCCTGTCCAACTGGCTCGAGGAGAACCCCGCCCAGGCGAAATCCGTCATGGGCAAGGTGATCCTGGCGGCCTCGGCCCGCGAGGCGGCGCGCAAGGCCCGCGAGACGGTGACGCGCAAGGGCGTCCTCGACATCGCCTCCCTGCCGGGCAAGCTCGCCGATTGCCAGGAGCGCGACCCGTCGAAGTGCGAGATCCTCCTGGTGGAGGGCGATTCCGCCGGCGGTTCGGCCAAGCAGGGTCGCGACCGCACCTTCCAGGCGGTTCTCCCCTTGCGCGGAAAGATCCTCAACGTCGAGCGGGTGCGCGCCGACCGGATGCTGTCGTCGGACCAGATCGGCACGTTGATCACGGCGCTCGGCGCCGGCATCGGCCGCTCGTCCACGGACCGCGAGGGCTTCAACCCGGAGAAGCTGCGCTACCACCGCATCATCATCATGACCGACGCGGATGTCGACGGCTCGCACATCCGCACCCTGCTGCTGACGTTCTTCTACCGGCAGATGCCGGAGGTGATCGAGCGCGGGCACCTCTACATCGCCCAGCCGCCCCTCTACAAAGCCTCGAAGGGCAAGCGGGAAATCTACCTCAAGGACGAGCGCGCGCTCGAGGACTACCTCATCGACGCGGGCGTCGACGGGGCGGTGCTGCGCCTGGCCTCCGGCACCGAGTTCGGCGGACAGCAACTGAAGGCCCTCGTCGAGGAGGCGCGCCAGTTCCGCGGCCTGATGCAGGCGCTCCACACCCGCTACGACCGCGCCGTGGTCGAGCAGGCGATGATCGCCGGCGCCTTCCGGGTCAATGTCGACGAGAACGCGGCGGAGGCCGAGGTTCTGGCCGACCGGGTGGCCCGACGCCTCGACCGGATCGCCGACGACATCGAGCAGGGCTGGGTAGGCTCCGTCAGCGAGGGCGGCTACGTCATGAGCCGGACCTTGCGCGGGGTGCGTCAGGTCGCGACCCTTGATGCCGGGCTCATCGCCTCGCAGGAGGCGACGCGGCTCGCCGACCGGGCCGAGGCCCTGCGCGAGATCTACCACGAGCCCGTCACCTACGCCCGCAAGGGCGACGAGACGACCCTGCACGGCCCCGTCGGCCTGTTCGAGGCGGTGATGGCGTTCGGCCGCAAGGGTCTCCAGCTCCAGCGCTACAAGGGTCTGGGCGAGATGACCGCCCAGCAGCTCTGGGAGACCACCCTCGACCGCGACGTGCGCTCGCTCCTCCAAGTGAAGGTCAAGGACACCCAGGACGCCGACGACCTGTTCGTGAAGCTCATGGGCGACGTGGTCGAGCCCCGCCGCGAGTTCATCCAGGACAACGCGCTCAGCGTCGCCAACCTCGACGTGTGAGGCGCGTCATCGAGACGGCGCGGGGCGGCGCAGACGCCGCCAGCCGAGGACGATCCCCGTGAGAGCGATGCCGGCGCCGAGCCCGTTCAGGGTCCACAGGACGAGGTCCCAGGCCGGGCGGTGGCGCGTCAGGATCGCGAAATCGAAGCGGTGGGGGGCGGAGAACAGCCAGCGGTTGGCCCGGCCGCTTCGGTCGAGACGCATCAGGATCTCGCCCGTTTCCGGGTCGAGATAGGCCGAGGTCTCCGCCGGATCGTCGAACCGGACGCGCAACACCGGCAGCACCCGTGTCTCGTGGTGCGGGTACCAATAGGCGTCGTAGGCCGTCAGGGTCTCGGCCGCGACGACCTGCGCGCCCGGCAGGATGCGCGCCGCCGCCGTGCTCAAGGATTGCGGCGCCACAGGCGGTTCGACCCGGCGTCGCCCGTCCGCATTGGTGGCGACCGCGTGGACCTGTCCGGCGATGCCGGTGAACCGAATCTCGACGGGACCGGACACGGCGACGGTGCGCAGGGCGTCGAGGCCGGGGAGGGGCGCTTCTCCCATGACGGCGCTCCGCATGGCGGGTGTTGGGCTCGGCCCGGAAAACCAGCGGTTCGGGTTCATCGACAGCCAACCGCTCGCGACCCAGCCGAGGAGCGCCACGCCGCCGACGATCCCGAACAGGTGGTGCCAACGCATAACGCCGCGATAGGGCGAGACTCCCATAGCGTAGGGCCGGCGCAGGCGCAGGCGCCAGACCCCGAGGACGAGGCCGCTCAGGACACCGGCCACGGCGATGCCGGAGATCCACAGCACCACGTCGCGCCACAGCTCGGCCCGGGCGCGCAGGGGCGTGAGGTAGATCCAGTGCGGGATCGACCCGAGCCAGTTCCAGCCGCGCGCAAACCGCGTCGTCTCTAAAACGACGGCGCCGGTGACCTGCGAGACGTAGCGCTCGGTGCCGGCGGAATCGTCGTGGGCGACGACGTGGAACGGGCGGAACGGATCGTAGCGCGCCGTCACGGTCCACTGGTCGCGCTGGATCGTCGTCACGCTGGGGTTCGGACCGGTCCCACCCCGGGCCCGAACGAGGGCCAGCGCTTCCACCCCCGACAAGGGTCCCAGCACCGCGCCGGTCTCGGCCGAGACCGTCCCGAGTTCGCCCGTCGGGAGGATGGTCCGGTAGACCGGCGCATCGCCGCGCATGCCGAGCGACAGGGCGAGGGGCAGGCGCGTCAGGCCGAGGGGCTTCAGCGCCGCGTCGGGGCCGAGCCGCACCCGATCCCAGGCGATGGGGGGCAGGCCGGCGAGCCGCGCCGCCTCCGTCAGGTTGGGGAAGGGGACGTACATCATCACCAGGCCCGATAGGACCCAGGTGGCGAGGAACATCCCCGTGGCGATGCCGAGCCAGCGGTGGCCGAGGATCAGCCACCGCTTCATTGGTTTCGGGAGGCGGCGCACGGCGCGTCAGAAGCTGACGCTGTAGGCGACCTCGAACGAGCGTGGCCGGCCGAGGAGCCAGTTTGTGCCGACCCCGTTCACGGCGTTGCCGCTGATGGCGTAGACCGTGTCGGCGAGGTTGTAGGCCCGCACCGACAGGCGCGAGGCCGGCCCGACCTGATAGTCGAGCCCGGCATTGAGCAGGGCGTAGTCCGGGCGCCGGGCCATGTTGCCGAAATCGCTGAAGGTCTCGCCGACATACTGCACGCCGATGCGCGCCTCCCAGGCCGGGGCGAAGGCCCAGTTCACCCAGAGGTTGGCGACGCGCTCCGGCACGTCGATGGGCTGACGACCGGCATAGGACACCACCGCACCAGCCACCGCCTGATTGAAATCGTCGTACTGGGCGTGGAGGAGGGCGACGTTGGCATCCACCCGCCAGGCGTCGAACAGGTGAAGGGACACGGCCGCCTCGACGCCCTGCGAGGATTGCCGGCCGACCTGGGTCGAGACGGTGGGCTGGCCCGGCACGGTGGAGACGAGGTTGTCCTTGACGATGCGGTAGCCGGCGAGCGTCCACTCGGCCAGCCCCCCGAAGGCGATGCCCTTGGCGCCGACCTCGACCTGCTGGCCGGTGGAGAGGCGGAAGTTCGCCAGACTCTGCGACAGGGTGATGAGGCTCCCCACCGGATCGGTGGCGGTGGCGTATTGGGCGTAGAGGGAGAGGTCGGGCGTCGGGGCGTAGACGGCACCGAAGCGGTAGCTCAGGGCCTGGAAGTCGCGCTGGAAGGTGGCGCCGGAGACGAGGTTCCGGCGGTTCAGGGTCGGGGCGTCGAAGCGCACGCCCGTCAGCAGCGAGAGCTGATCCGACAGGATCAGGCGGTTCTCGGCGAAGACCGAGGCCTGGTTGGTCGACGTGGCATAGGCGGGCGAGGCGCGGCCGTTGGCCGGGAACAGGCCGGGATCGTAGGCGAACGGATCGACGCTCGTGGTGAGACCGCCGCCCTCGGACTGGAAGTTGTTAGTGTGCCGGAAGGCGATGTGATTGACGTCGAACCCGGCCAGAAATTCGTTGCGGAACCCGAACAGGGTGCCCCGGACCGTCGCGTCGAGGCGGTTCCCGACCTGCTCCTGCTGGTGGTAGATTTCGGTGTAACTCGAACGGTCGATCAAGCCGGTGCCTCGGTTGAAGGCGTATTGCTCGACGTCGAGCCACTGGCGCCGGCTCTGGAGCCGGTAGGCGGTGTTGCGCACGGTGATGTCGGCGCTCGGGCTCCACTCGGTCCTGAGCTGGGTCCAGTTGTCCGTCCAAAAAATCTTGGCGTCGCGGACGTTGTAGTTGTTGAACCGGATGGAATCGAGGATCCGCCCGTTGACCAGCGGCGTACCCCAGTAGCGGGCGGGCTCCTGGTAGCCGAGGTCGTGGCTGAGTGTGAAGGCGAGGTCGGGGGCCGCCTGCAAGATCAGCGCGCCGGAGACCGCGAGGTTGCGAAAATCTCCGTCGGGCTGCATCCAGCCGCCGGACCGGTTGCCGCTGATGTTGAAGCGGTAGGCCAGGGCCTCACCGATGGGGCCGCCGGAATCGAGGGCGAGGCGGGCGAGACCGTCCGAGCCCAGGGCCGCGCGGGCCTCGATGATGGGCGTGAACACCGGCTTCTTCGTCACCACGTTGACGACGCCGCCGATGGCCCCGTCGCCGTAGAGTACCGAGGCCGGGCCGCGCAGGACCTCGATGCGCTCGACGTTCCAGGTGTCGAACGGGAAGGTGACGGTGCCGGCGCCCACGTAGAGGCGCGTGCCGTCGTAGAGCTGCTGGATCGAGTTCGGGCCGGCGAATCCGCGCGCCGTGAAGGCCCCATTGCCGTTGCCGGGGGCCGCCACGGTGGTGATGCCGGTGGCGTTCTCTGTCACGGCCTCCGCGACGGTGTTCTGGCCACGCCGGCGCGCGGTCTCGCCCGCGATCACGTCGACGCTGGCCGGCGTCTCCAGGGGCGTCAGACCGAGGCGGCTGGCGCCGCGATCCACCGTGCGCAGGTTGAGCCCGGCGGGCGCGACGCCGGAACCGGCCACCGACAGGGTGTCGAGGGTGACGGCCGGCTCCTGCGCCGAGGCCGCGAGGGGAGCGAGGACAAGGAGAAGACATCCTCCGACGATCCCGGGACCGGGACCGGGATGATGCGCGAGGCAGGAACGTGGAAACAGCATGGCGATGCGAATTGTCCGAGGGCGCGCGACGTACGCGACGACGCTTCCACCACGCCTAAAACGAATGTTATAGTGTTACAATCGTTCAGTCCTGGCCAAGCCCTTTCGTGCGACGACGCATGAGCTCGACGGCCGCACGGGTGCGGTACGCGATCACGATCGATAGGCAATGAAGGCAGTGGTTCGGGCGGGCGCATGCGGAAACGGCGGGCGCGCACGGGGCGCGGTGTGGCACGTCACCGCGAACGAGGCCGATCCGTTCGCGGCATGCGAACGCCCCGACACCCATCAGGACACCCCGCCCGATGCGTTTCGCGTGTGACCACGACTGACGGCAGGTCTCCTGGCTCGCGGGTCACCGCCCTCTCATCGTCTTCCCAGGCCGGGATCTTGGCAGATCCGGAAGACCCAGTGACGTGTTGATGATGGGCTCGCCGCTTACAGTTGCGGGGGCAGCCGCGGCATCGGGGCAAAGCCCTCACCGCGTTCCCTTTTGATCCTCCGGAGAGGAACCGTCACGGTTACGCTAGGACTTCGCCGATCACCCCGTCAAGCCGAAGCGCGGATCGTGACGGTCGATCCAGCGGCAAAGCGGAATTCCAGGCACACCAACGGACCGACGACGACCAAGCACCGAAAACGACGTTGACGCTTGATTGGAGTTATTCTAATTAAGAACGGCACGGGTGGAGCGACTGCCCATCCGACCGGGAGAGACACGATGACCAGCAACCACAGCATCGCCTGCGAGAGCTGCCGCTTCTTCGACGATCACAAGCTCAACGGCGGCGCGGCAGCCGGCGATGCGGGCCTGTGCCGCTTCAATCCGCCCGTGAGCCAGCCGGAGCCGAAGTCCCCGGGCCTTTGGCCGGTGGTGGCGTCCAAGGATTGGTGCGGTCACTTCACGGCCGAGATGACCGCTGCCGAATAAGCGCGCCCCCATCACGAAGCCCCAAGAGCTGGCGCGAAAGCGCCGGCTTTTTGCGTTCGGGCCCGGACCGACGACCTGGGAGCCGGATTCCGGCAATGGAAGGGCGTCGTGGTCATGATCCGGTCACCTTCGCGTCCGAAGGCGGGGCATCACCGCACGGGGCGACGACCGCGTGTGGCCCGGTGACGGTCGTCCGGCGCGGCTCCGGCGGGCCGACACGACACGGCTGATGGCGCCGCCCGGCAGGTTTTCGAAGTTTGAGGATGTCCAACAGATGATCGACCGATCGACCCTCGCCGCTCTGGCCGGCCTGACCCTGGCCGCGCTGCCCGGGTCCGCCCTGGCCGCCACGCCCAACGACGCGACCGGGACCTACCTCACCGAGGATGGCCGCGCGCGAATCCGCGTCGAGAAATGCGGTCCGCAGAACACCAACCTGTGCGGCTACGTCGTCTGGCTGAAGGTGCCGTTGAACGACAAGGGCCAGCCCCGCGTCGACTTCAAGAATCCCGACACCAAGAAGCAGGCACGCCCGTCGCTGGGGCACCAGCTCATCATGGGTCTGAAGCCGGATGCCGACGCCCGTTACGCCGGGAAGATCTACAACGCCGACGAGGGCAAGTTCTACGACGTGACCATGTGGGCCGATCAGCCCACCGAATTGTCCGTGCGGGGCTGCATGCTCGGGTTCCTGTGCGGATCGCAGACCTGGAGCAAGGTCAACGACGTGGTTCCGGGCCAGCTCACCGCGGCGACGAACCAGCCCGGCGGCCCGCGTTCCGACGCCGAATGGGCGCCCAAGCCCGCGGCCCCGAAGCCGGGCGCGAAGCCGGCCGCTCCCGGAACCGCACCCGCCGCCCCCGCGGCGGAGTAGGATCGCGCGTCGCCCGCATCGAGCCGCAGGATTCATCGGGAAAATTTCGAGCCGGCTTCGCCCAGCGGAGCCGGCTTTTTGTAGCTTTGGATCAGTCCACCAGGGCGGCGTAGGTCAGTACCCGCAACTCCCGGCGGATCGGCAGGGCCGAGGACGGGATGAGCTGGGCGAGGAGCACCACCGCGAGATCCTCGGCCGGGTCGACCCAGAATGCAGTGCTGGCGAGCCCGCCCCAGGCGGCCTCGCCGGGCGTTCCGACGATCTGCGCACGGGCCGGATCGAGCATCACTGAGAAGCCGAGCCCGAAACCGATGCCCGTATAGGCCGTCTCGGAGAAGCGCGGCTGGCCCATGGCGGCCAGATCGCCGTCGAGGTGGTTCGTGAGCATGAGATCGACGGTCTTGCGCCCCAGCAGCCGCACGCCGTCGAGTTCTCCGCGCGCCAGGAGGAAGCGGCAGAAGCGCATGTAGTCCCCCGCCGTGGAGACGAGGCCGCCGCCGCCGGAGGCCACCACCGGCGGACGCGCGAACCGGCTCCCGACGCAATCGTCGTAGAGCTTCAGGCTGCGTTCGCGAAACAGACTGTAATTCGCCGCGAACCGCTCGACCTTGTCGGGTGGAACGAAGAAATCCGTGTCGAGCATGCCGAGCGGCGCCAGGACGCGCTCCCGCATGAACTCCGCGAAGTCCTGGCCGGACACGACCGCGACGAGGTAACCGAGGACGTCCGTGGCGACGCTGTAGTTCCACTCGGCCCCGGGCTGGGCCAGCAGGGGCTGGCGGGCAAGGCGCTCCACCACGGTGGCGAGGCTATCAGTCTGCGCCTCGCCGAAATCGACGCCGTTCTGGCGGTAGAGGCCATCGACAAGGGTGGCCTCCATGAAGCCGTAGGTCAGGCCGGAGGTATGGGTGAGGAGGTCGCGGATGGTGATGGCGCGCTGCGCCGGCTCGCTGTCGAACTTCACCCGGTTGCCGCCAGTGAGCACCCGCATGTCGGAGAATTCCGGCAGGAAACGGGTGATGGGATCGTCGAGCTGGAAGCGCCCCTCTTCGTAGAGCATCATCACCGCCACCGAGGTGAGCGGCTTCGTCATCGAATAGATGCGCGCGATGGTGTCGGGGGCGAACGGCTTCTCCCGGGCGATGTCGGCGAGACCGTGGGTGCGGAAATACGCGGTCTTGCCCGCCCGCGCCACCATCACCGAGAGGCCGGCGAGCTTCCCGTCTGCCACCAGCCGCTCCATCCAGCCGTCGATCCGCCCCAGGCGATCCGGGCACAGCCCCACCGCCCGTGCCTCGACGTCGATCTCACCGTGCATGCCATCGCTCCATCACACCGTGACGGCATGTAGCCGGGCCTGGCGGGGACGCAACCCCGGCGCCATGGCCCTACCAACCCATGGAGCCGGGACCGCCCTTGAACGGGCCGACGAGGCCCGGCGTGATCCAACCGCCGTAGAACCCGCCGGGCTGCGGCGTGGCGCGGACATCGCCGACGAAGCAGCCGTCCATCGGTCCGGCATAGAAGGCGAGGTATCCGGCGATGGCGCGAAAATCCGGCGTGGGATCGGGATAGGCCCAGGCCGCCCCCTCGGCGCGGCGCCCGCCGGCCGAGACGTCGTGGAGCACGGCGCGGCCCTTCCACTCGCAGAGGCCGGCCCGGCGCGGCGGGCCGAGCACGCCCGGGGCCACGTCGGCGGGCGGGATGTAGTAGGTCGGCGGATGGCTGGTCTCGAGGACGCGCCAGCCCGCCACCGTGCTGGCGATGGTCTCGCCCGAGAACACCACCCGCAAGCGCCGGGCGACGCGCTCCAGGCGGGGCGGCCGCGGGTAATCCCAGACGCTCTCCTCGTAGGGACCGGGGTGAATCGGTGTCGGCCACATGCGCAGCGGGCTCCTGGCGTCGGGATACGGATGCGTGAGTTAGGGCACGGCGTGGGCCGCGCCCCGTTTTCCACTGGCGCGCGTCATGCTAGCGCAGGCCGGTCTTGGATGGAGGGACGCGAAGCGTGACCGAGAGCGTGACCGAGCCGACCGACTTCGCCCTCTACCTCGACTTCGACGGGACCCTCGTGGAAATCGCCCCCCGGCCCGAGCTGGTCCGGGTCGATCCGGCCCTGCCGGGCGCCCTGGAGCGGCTGCGCACCCGCCTCGGCGGCGCGCTCGCCGTCGTCACCGGTCGGCCCATCGGGGTGATCGACGATTTCCTGGCGCCGGCCCGGTTCGATATCGCCGGCCTGCATGGGGTCGAGCGGCGGGTCGACGGCGTTGTGAGCGGGGGAGGCGCCGAGAACCATCCGGAACTGCGTGCCCGCATCGCCGGCCTGACCGCGGCCGTCGCCGGGCTCGATGCCGTTCTGATCGAAGACAAGGGCGCGTCGGTGGCGGTGCATTGGCGCCTCGCCAGTCCGGCCGACGCGGCGCTCGCGGAAGCGGCGGTCAAGATCACCGCCGATGCCCTGGGTGCCGCCTACCGGCTCCAGCTTGGCAAGGCGGTAGGCGAGATCGTGCCCGCCTCGGCTACCAAGGGCCAGGCCATCCGGGTATTCGCGCAAGCCCCGCCCTATGCCGGCCGCCGGGCGATCTTCCTCGGCGACGACCTCACCGACGAGAAGGCCTTCGCGGTGGTCAACGCGAGCGGGGGCGTCAGCGTCCGCATCGGCGCGGCCGAAACCATCGCCACACGGCGCCTCGCCACCCCGGAGGACGTGCGCCGGCTGCTCTACGCCTGGGCCGACGGGGCCCCCATCGATCCCGACGCCCTGCCGCCGGCCTGACCCGGCCGCGCCCAGAACGGCCACACCCGCGTCAGCCACACCTGAGAACCCGGCCTTTTTCGAAAAGGAGCGCGCATGTTCGAATTTCCGGTCCTCGTCGGCGATATCGGCGGCACCAACGCCCGCTTCGCCGTGGTGCCGAAGTCCGGTGCACAGCCGCGCCTTCTCGCCCATGTCGAGACGGCCGGCCATCCAGACCCGAGCGCCGCGATCCGGGCGGCGCTCGCCGAAGGTGGCGGTCCGCCGCCGCGCTCGGCCATCCTGGCCGTCGCCGCGCGCGTCGATGGCCCGGCGGTACAGCTTACCAACGCCCATTGGGTGATCGAAGGCGCGCGGATCGGCCGGGATTTCGGCCTGTCGCGGGCGGTGATCGTCAACGACTACGTGCCGGTGGCGGCGGGCGCGGCCGAGATCAGTCCCGGCGAGTTGACCCCGGTGGGTCCCCATCGCGAGGGTGGGATCAAGGGTGATCAGGGCGCCCGCCTCGTCCTCGGCCCCGGCACGGGTTTCGGCGCGGCGGCCCTGCTGCCCGTGGGGGATCGCCTCGCCATCGTCTCGACGGAGAGCGGGCACGTGGATTTCGGCCCGAGCGACGCCGAGGAGCACGCCCTGTGGCCGCACCTGGAGCGGATCGAGGGACGGATCACCGTCGAGGCGTTGCTCTCCGGGCCAGGCCTGTCGCGCCTGCACGCCGGTCTGCATCGTCTGCGCACTGGAGAGGACGGCCCCAGGCTCGATCCCGCCGCGGTCACCGAGGCAGGACTCGGCGGCACGGACCCGGATGCGGCGGCCGCCCTCGCGCTCTTCGCCAAGCTGCTCGGCCGGGTCTGCGGCGACCTCGCCCTGACGTTCCTCGCCACCGGCGGGGTCTACATCGGCGGCGGCATCGCCCCCCGGATCATCGATGTGCTGCACCAGGGTGGCTTCCGCGCCGCCTTCGAGCACAAGCCGCCCTTCGTGGCGCAGATGGAGGCGATTCCCACCAGCGTGATCGCCCTCCACGACCCGGCCCTTTCGGGCCTCGCCGCCCTGGCGAGCCGGCCGGACGTGTTCGTGTATCACGGTCAGACCTGGACGGCGGACTGAGCCTAGGGATGCAGCTGCATCACCCCATCGTCGTGCCCGATCTGGTCGAGGCCTGGATCCTCGACCGGCTGTCCGTGGCCCCGACAGGAGACGGCGACCGGCCGAGCCTGCGCTTCTTCCGGGATCGCACCGTGGCAGGCCTCGTCGCCCAGGCGATGCAGGACCGCCGGGACGACGGTGCGGCGGGGCTCACCGCCCGCGATGTTCGGCAGGGTGCCGTCCTGGCGTTCGACCGTACCACCCTGTCCTCCGCGACCCAGCTGATCTCCGTGCGGGAGGCCCGCGACGACCTGCGCGAGGACGAGGTCGAATTGCGCGCACGCACCGATCTGCTTCGCCTCCGCCAGCGAATCCGGACGATCCACCTCGGCGACGAGGAGATCGACTTCTGGATCGAGGCCTATGCCGGCGGGCATCCCGGCGACGACGGGACCGGACGCTGGACCAAGGCCGTCCTCGGGGCGCTCGACGACCTCTACGGCGACCCGCGCCGGATTCCCGGCGACCTGGCGCCGCCCGAGCGGGAACACTGAGCGAAGAACCCAAGGCGATTTTACACAGGCGTAAACGCTCGCCTAAGATGCGGGGCATGCGCACCGGACGGACACGATCACGGGCGAGCGGACGCCCCTTCAGCGCGGCGCTTCTCGGAGGCGTGTCCACCGTCTTGTGCGCAGCCGCCCTGGCCCAGGGTCCGTCACCCATCAACAACTGGATGGATCTTCGCACCGCTCTGGCCGCGTGCTGGTCGGTGCCGCCGGGGACGGAGGGATCGTTGATCGCGTTCCGCTTCGGCCTCGACAAGACGGGCGCCCTGCGAGGGCCGCCCCTCGTCACCGCCCGGCGGCTGAACGGCGACGGGGAAGCCCGCAAACGCTACGAGGACGCTGCGACCGGCGCCCTGTCACGGTGCCTTCCGATCTCCGTCACACCGGCCTTCGGGGCGATCCTCGGCGAAAGTCCTATCCGCCTGCGGTTCGTCAACACGCCGCCCGCCCCCGCCTATCAGCTCAACAGCAACATCACGGTGTTCGCGCCGCACTGAGGCTCACGCGATCACCCGGGCCATTCGGGCAAATCCTAAAAAAGCGACCCTATCGCGGAACCGAATGGCAAACCCTGCGTTATCGCCTCCACTCAAACAACTAATGTAAACACAAAGTAAAGGACTGATCTTTTCCATTGATGATGCGATCTAATCTCGGTGTTGCCGAAATACACTAGAAGCGTCGTGCCAAGCCTTGCTAAGCCCAGGTCACGCCGCACCGAGAGTGCGCCTCAGCTTTTCTGGCAGTCACACAATGTTCAAGACGCTCTTCCTCGCCAGCACCGCCGCCGCCCTCCTCGTGGGCGCTGCCTCGGCCGCTGACCTTCCGCGCCGCGCGGCTCCGCCGGTGTTCGTGCCGGTGCCGGTGTTCACCTGGACGGGCTTCTACGCCGGTTTCAACGCCGGCTACGGCTTCGACGCCTCGAACCGCGACACCAACGTCTACAACAACGTGTTCCCGAACCTGGTCCGCGGCGGCGCCGCTGGTCTCGCCGGCGCCGGTGGCCCGTCGCAGGTCGCCTACTCCGACCGTTCGAACGAAGGTTTCACCGGCGGTGGTCAGATCGGCTACAACTACCAGTTCACCCCGGGCTCGGGCGTGGTCGTCGGTATCGAAGCCGACGCCCAGTACGTCGACTTCGGCCGTAGCCGGAACAACTTCGTCCTGACCCCCGGCTTCGCCCCCGTCGCCGGCGTCACCTTCGTCGATCCCCGCGGCACCGCCAGCCTCGACTACTTCGGCACCGTCCGCGGCCGCCTCGGCTACGCCTTCGACCGCACCCTCGTGTACGGCACCGGCGGCTTCGCCTACGGCGCCGGCAGCGAGGAGCGCTCCTTCGGCGGCTTCCGCGGCAACGACAGCTTCCGCACCGGCTGGGCCGCCGGCGGTGGCATCGAGTACGCGCTCCCCACCGACTCGTTCTTCAACTTCTTCAAGTCCTCGGCCGTGACGTTCAAGGTCGAAGGCCTGTACGTCAACCTCGACCAGAACAACCGCAACGCCGGCGTCTACGCCGTCGACACCAACAACGTCGTCTACCGTCAGCCCGGCTTTGCCGGCCGCAACTCCGGCACCGAGTTCGCCGTCGTCCGCGCCGGCCTGAACTACAAGTTCGGCTCGTACTAGGACCTGCGGGACCTTCAGGTTCGGCCTGAGCGTCCCCAGCCCCGATCATCTGGCCGCTTTCGTCGAGGCGACACCCCGAGGAGAAATCCTCGGGGTGTCGCTGTTTGGGGGTCGCGAAACGCGTTATTCGTTCACGGCGGGCGCCCCGTCGGCCATCGCGTAAACATGGTCGGCGATGGCACCGGCGGTGGTGAGCCAGACCGCGTCCCGGTGCGCCGCGATGTGCTCCAGGGCCGCACGCAAGGGCTTCAGGCGGTGTGGTTGGCCGACGATGTAGGGATGCAATGCGATCCCCATGACCAGGGGGGCATCCCGAGACTGGACCAGCATCTCGTCGAAGCCATCGACGAGGGCTTCCGCGAACTGACGGCCGGTGTCCTTACGGGCGACGATCGCCGGGATATCGTTCAGTTCCTGCGGATAAGGCACCGAGAGGATGCGCCGCCCTCCGCGCGTCGCGAACCACACCGGCTGATCGTCATGCGCCCAGTCGAGAAGGTAGCGGTACCCGGCCTCGGCCAGGAGATCCGGCGTCACCCGCGATTGCGAGATCCAGGGGCCGAGCCAACCAGCCGGCGGCTCGCCCTCGTGCCGGGCGAGGATCTCCGTCGCCTCGGCGATGAGGCGCCGCTCGGCGGCCTCGTCTAGGGTGCCCTGACGCTCGGCATTGGTGCGGCCGTGGCCGACGATCTCGTCGCCACGGGCCCGGAACGCTTCGATGAGTCCCGGGCAATCCGCATAGAGCCGACTGTTGACGAGCACGCTCGCCGGCAGGGCGAGACTGTCGAGCATCGCCTTCATCCGCCACGCGCCGATGCGGTTGCCCCAATCGCGCCAAGCGTAGTTCAGCACGTCCGGTTGGGGGCCTCCGGGCGCGAGCTCGGCGCCGAGCCCAGATCCGAAATCGAAGGTTTCGAGGTTGAGGGCGACGTACACGGCCAAGCGCTTGCCCCCCGGCCAGTCGTAGACCGGCCGATCGGGCAGCGCGCTGTAGCCGTATCGGCCATGGCCTGCCGATGTATCCATGCTGATGCCTTTGCGCTCGAGGTCGGGGCTCCGTGCCTCCCGAGATAGGTCACCGCCGAGCCTTTGGCCTCCCCGGCCCGAACCGGATGGCTACGCTCCGCGAGGCGAACGCCAGAGCATCGCCCCGAAATGCTGAGACCGGCCTTCGGCGAAAGTCGCGACAACGACGGGAATTTGGAGCGTTGCCCTCAAACGGACGAAGGACAGCGCTTCAGATCCCCCCGCCGGCGACCTCGCGGGCCACGGCGCGGCGGCCGATGTCCCGGCGGCAGAACCCTTCCGGCCAGTCGATCCGGGCGATGGCCGTGTAAGCGCGGGCCTGGGCTTCCATCATACTGGCCCCCAGGGCCGTCACGGTGAGCACGCGTCCGCCATCGGCGAGCAGCTGCCCGTTCTCGATGCGGGTGCCGGCCTGGAACACGATGACGTCGTCGCTCGCATCCGCCGCGTCGACCCCCCGGATCACCGAGCCGCGCATCACCGCGCCGGGATAACCGGCCGCCGCCATCACCACGGTCAGCGCCGCGCGACTTTCGTCGAACGGGAGATCGACGCCGGACACGTTGCCGTCGCAGGCCGCGATCAGGGCCGGGAGGAGGTCTCCGGCGAGGCGCGGCATCAGCACCTGCGCCTCGGGATCGCCGAAGCGGGTGTTGTACTCGATGAGTTTCGGCCCATCGACCGTGAGCATGAGGCCGGCATAGAGGATGCCGGTGAACGGCGTTCCACGGGCGCGCATGCCGGCGAGGGTCGGCGCGATGATGGTCTCCATCACCGTCCGTTCCAGGGCGGGGGTGAGGATGGTGGCGGGCGAGTACGCGCCCATGCCGCCGGTGTTGGGACCGCGATCCCCGTCGAACACCCGCTTGTGGTCCTGGGCCGTACCGATGGGGACGGCGCGCGTTCCGTCGCACAGGGCGAAGAAGCTTGCCTCCTCGCCGAACAGGCACTCCTCGATGACGATTTCGGCGCCGGGCTCGGTCAGCATGGCCCGCACGGCGGCCTCGGCCTGATCGAGGGTCTCGGCCACCACGACGCCCTTGCCGGCGGCGAGGCCATCGGCCTTCACCACGATGGGCGCACCGCGCTCGGCAAGGTAGGCGAGGGCGGCATCACGATTCGTGAAGCGCGCGAAGGCAGCGGTGGGAATGCCGTACGCGGCGCACAGATCCTTGGTGAAGCCCTTCGAGCCCTCGAGTTGGGCGGCGGCCTTCGTCGGACCGAACGCGCGGATGCCGGCCGCGGCGAGGTCGTCCACGAGGCCGGCCACGAGGGGCACCTCGGGTCCGATCACCACGAGGCCGATGGTGTTCTGCGCGCAGAACGCCTGGACGGCGGCGTGGTCGGCGACGTCGAGGTCCGGTCGATTCTGACCAAACGCCGCGGTTCCGGGATTGCCCGGCGCGGAAAACAGGCGCTCGCAGAGCGGGCTCTTGGTCAGCGCGTAGGCGAGGGCATGCTCGCGCCCCCCGGAGCCGATGAGGAGGATCTTCATGGGCCAAGCTCTTCCCCAAAAGAGCGCCCTTGAAAAGGCGGATTCGGACAGTCCGCGCGGCTTTGCACGGGATGGAGCCCCAACGCACGCCCAACCCGATCTTCTCGACAGGACATCGGGAACCCGGTGCCCGTTCCCGAGTTCTAGATGGATCATGCCAGGATGTCGCAAATCCGTCTCTTATTCGATGGCTTCGCCCAGATCCCAGGGCGTCAATGCCGCGCGGTATGTGATCAGCGGGCGGATGCCGATGCGGGCGTGCAACGACAATCGCCGCTCACACAGCGCACCGAGCTGGTACTGGGCCTTGGCCGTCGGCGCTTTCCCCACCGCCTGCGTCGCCCTGCTTCTCTCCATCTTACTATAGTCGACCTTACTATAGTCGACATCAGAGCGGCCTGACGCTCGAACGCCCTCAGGGTGCCGCCCTTTACCTGCACGGCGCCCCACACTAGCGTTCGCCGCCATGGCTGTTCCTCCCCCGCCTTCCGCCGTTCCGAGATCCGGCGTGCCTGTCTCGAACGTCCCCGAATGGTCTGTCGGCGACCTTGCCTCGGCCCTGAAGCGGACTTTGGAAGACGCCTTCGGCCATGTCCGCCTACGAGGTGAGATATCGGGCTTTCGCGGCCAGCACGGCTCGGGCCACGCCTATTTCTCGCTGAAGGATGGCACCGCCCGCATCGATGCGGTGGTGTGGAAGGGCACGTTCGCCCGCCTTCGCCAGAAGCCGCAGGAGGGGTTGGAGGTCGTCGCCACGGGGCGGATCACGACGTTTCCGGGCAAATCCTCGTACCAGATCGTCATCGAGACCCTGGAGCCCGCGGGCATCGGCGCCTGGATGGCGTTGCTGGAGGAGCGCAAGCGCGTGCTCGCCGCCGAGGGTCTGTTCGCGGCCGAGCGCAAACGGCCGATTCCCTACCTGCCGCGCGTCGTCGGCGTGGTGACTTCGCCCACGGGGGCGGTCATCCGCGATATCCTCCACCGCCTCGCCGACCGCTTCCCCCGTCCAGTCCTCGTCTGGCCCGTGCGGGTGCAGGGGGAGGGGGCGGCCGACGAGATCGCCACCGCAATCCGGGGCTTCAACGCGCTGCTCCCCGATGGGGCGATCCCACGCCCCGACGTGCTCATCGTGGCACGCGGCGGCGGCTCCATCGAGGATCTGTGGGCCTTCAACGAGGAAGTGGTGGTGCGTGCCGCCGCGGACTCGGTCATCCCACTGATCTCCGCGGTGGGCCACGAGACCGACACCACCCTCATCGACTTCGTCTCCGACCGGCGGGCGCCGACTCCCACGGGAGCCGCCGAGATGGCGGTGCCGGTGCGCGCGGACCTCATGGCCGAGGTGACCGACCTCGCTCGGCGACAGCGCGAGGCCGTCGAGCGCAAGCTCGACCGGGAGGGCAGCGATCTGCGCGCCCTCGTCCGGGCGATGCCTGGGGTCGACACCTTCCTGGCAGGCAAGCGCCAGCGCCTCGACCTCGCCGAGGCCCGTCTGGGGCCGGCGCTGGCCGGCAATGCCCGCGTGCATCGTTTGAGAGTGTCACGCCTCGTCGAGCGCTTCGTACGGCATCCGCCGACCCTCGCGCTCGCCACCGCACGGGGACGTCTGGCCCGCATCGGTGACCGGCCGGGCGCGGCGCTCCGCCATGGCACCCGCCACAGGGGCGAAGCCCTGGCCTATCTCGGCCGCCGTCTCGTCGTGGCGCGCGACGCCACTTTAGCCCGAGCCGATGCCGAGGGCGCACGGCGCCGCGACCGGCTCGATGCCCTCCAGGGCCGCCTCGACCGGGCCGGCGGCCGACTCACGGAGCGCCGCCGCGACCGCCTCGGGACCCTGGCGAGCCTCCTCGCTTCTCTGAGCTACCGCGCCGTCCTGGCGCGCGGCTTCGCCCTGGTTCGCGACGGGTCGGGCGCGGCCCTGCGCAGCACCGTGGCCGCGTCGGCGGCCGAGCGCTTCACCCTGGAATTCGCCGATGGCACCCTGGCGGCGCGGGCCGCGACCGCCGCCGCATCGGGCGGGGAGGGCGTTCCGGCACCGGCACGTCCCAAGCGCGCCCCACGGAAAGCGGCGGCCAAGGCCCTCGTCCAGGGCTCCCTGTTCGAAGGCTGAAGGCTCGGCCTCGCGAACGGCCCCGGCTGTGCCGCGCACGCCTGCCCGCCCGTGGGTTGACGAACGGGGCCGCGTTTGCGAACCGCGGCACGGCGCATGCCTGAGCCAGCCCCCAAGGCAGGCCGCACGATACGAAGGAGCCGCGATGACAACCACGATCGACAGCGCCCAGAAACTGCACCTGGTCTTCGGTGGGCAACTGGAAAGCCTCGACGGCGTGAACTTTCGCGACGTGAAGGACCTCGATATCGTCGGCATCTATCCCGACTATGCGTCCGCCCAGAGCGCCTGGAAGGCCAAGGCGCAATCCACGGTCGACAGCGCCGAGACGCGCTACTTCATCGTGCACCTGCACCGGCTGCTCGAGCCCTGATCTGTGCAGGGCGCAGGGGCAGAGTGCGTGAAGGCATTGTGACGCCCCCCCGTCGGCTGGTATGGACCGGCCCGACGAACCGCTCCGGGTTTCTACGATTTGGTTCGTGACCCTGGTTGGACGGCTCGGCGGGCGAAGGATCGCGAGATGAAGACCCCGGCATGACGTCATCGATCAAGATCATCGCCGGCAATGCCAGCCGCCCGCTCGCCGAGGCCATCGCGGCCTACCTCGAGCTGCCGCTGGCGAAATGCATGGTCCGGCGCTTCGCCGACATGGAAATCTTCGTCGAACTGCAGGAGAACGTCCGCGGCGAGGATGTCTTCATCGTCCAGTCCACGTCGTTTCCGGCCAACGATCATCTGATGGAACTGCTCATCATGATCGATGCGGCCCGGCGCTCCTCGGCCCGGCGCATCACGGCGGTGATCCCGTATTTCGGCTATGCTCGCCAGGACCGGCGCACCTCGGGCAGGACCCCGATCTCGGCCAAGCTCGTCGCCAACCTCATCACCGAGGCCGGTGCCGACCGCGTCATGACCCTCGATCTGCATGCCGGCCAGATCCAGGGCTTCTTCGACATCCCCACCGACAATCTGTTCGCCGCCCCCGTGAAGGTGCGCGACATCAAGGAGCGGCTCGACCCCAAGGACTGGATGGTGGTCTCGCCCGACGTCGGCGGCGTGGTGCGCGCCCGCGCCATCGCCAAGCGCATCGACGCGACGCTCGCCATCGTCGACAAGCGCCGCGAGCGCCCCGGCGAATCTGAGGTGATGAACATCATCGGTGAGGTCGAGGGTCGATCCTGCATCCTCGTCGACGACATCGTCGATTCCGGCGGCACCCTGGTGAACGCCGCCGAGGCCCTGCTCAACGCCGGTGCCAAGGACGTCTCGGCCTACATCACCCACGGGGTGCTCTCGGGCGGCGCGGTCTCGCGCATCGCCGCCTCGCGGATGAAGGAGCTGGTCATCACCGATTCGATCCAGCCTACGCAGGCGGTCAAGCTCGCGCGCAACATCCGGGTCGCCACCATCGCACCGCTGCTGGGCGAGGCCATCGGCCGGACCGCGACGGAATCGAGCGTGTCCAGCCTGTTCACCTGATACCGTGCTGAGCGGGACGGGATGCGCGCGATCGCAATTGCGCATCCCCCTCCGCAACCTGTATAGACGCAACTCCCCTATTGCAGCGTTGAGACGGGATGCTGCCGGCCAGTCCCAGGCCGGAGCGAGCGGCGCCACGTCGGCGGCGCCCCGACGCCCGTCCCGCCCCAACCGTTGGAGTTGCCCGATGACCCAAGGCCCGTTGATGCCGAAGGCCACAGCCGTGTGGCTGGTGGAGAACACCTCCCTGGCCTTCGAGCAGATCGCTGAATTCTGCAAGCTGCACCCCCTCGAGGTGAAGGGCATCGCCGACGGCGAGGTCGCGGCCGGCATCAAGGGTCTCGACCCGATTACCACGGGCCAGCTCACCCGCGACGAGATCGAGCGCGCCCAGCGGGTGCCGAACTACAAGCTCAAGGTCGCCGTCTCGAAGGTGAAGCTGCCCGAGGTCAAGCGCACCACCAAGGGTCCGCGCTACACCCCGCTCTCGCGCCGCCAGGACCGCCCCAACGCCATCCTCTGGCTCCTGCGCAACCACCCCGAGCTCAAGGACGCGCAGGTCATCCGACTCGTCGGTACCACCAAGTCGACGATCCAGCAGATCCGCGAGCGCACGCACTGGAACTCTGCCTCGCTCCAGCCCATGGACCCGGTGACCCTAGGCCTGTGCACGCAGATCGACCTCGACTTCGAAGTCCAGCGTTCGGCCAAGGATCGGCCCGCCGTGCTGCCGACGGACGGTGGCGCCACGCTGCTGCCGACGGAAGTCTCGACGGCGACGGACTACACCGAGACCGACGAGCATCACCGCTCCGTGCGCGACGAGAAGCTCAACGCCGATTCCGTGTTCGCCAAGCTCAAGGGCATGCGCAACACCGACACGGATGACGACGAGGACTGATTCTCGCCGTCAGATATGGACGAACCCGATCCGCACCGGAGTTCCGGTGCGGATTTTTTCGTCCGGGCTTCGGTGTTGCCCTCAGGATGGCATCGAACGGCACGATAACGAGACATGGCGACTGATCCCAGGTCGCCAAATCCAAGAAAATGCGCAATATTGCCGACCCTCGCTGGCTGAGGCAGCATTTTCCGGGGATCACGATGATCGCGTTGGGTACCGGACATGAGATGGGAACGGTCGCCGATCCAGTGGGCCTGACGGACTTGCCCCTGTCGTCTGGCCAGACCTCATCGGTGCCCGACCTCTGGGCTTCCCAACCCGTGACCCTCGCAGAATCTCTCATGGCCGAAGCCGGGTGGAGCCCGGCGAATTTTGGCGATGCCGGCCCGAACCCGCCCTATCTGCGCATCGGGGGCAAGCTCTGGGTGACGCTGACCGAATTCGAGCCATGCTTCTCGTCGTTCCACCGCGACCGGGTGCTGTTCCGTTCCAAAGTCTCCATGGCGGATCACCTGTCACGCTACGACCAGATCATGGTGGATCCGCTTGCATTCGAGGAGTGCTTCGGCCCGCTGGAAGGGACCGATGCCACCTTTCCGTTCGGCGTCTGGCTCGCCATTCGCGAAGTCCGTTTCACCGGCATCGAATTGCTGGGCAAGCGACACGGACCGGTGGTGCTGCCCCTCGAACCCCTGGCCGTTGCCTCGGCGGTCTGGCTGCGCAACACGCGCCGCCCTGGCCGGCCTCCGGCGTGATGGCCGCGCCGAACCTCATCGCGCGTCATATTGCCGAAAGCGGCGCGATCCGGTATGGAACCGCCGTTCTCCGATTGGAATCGACGAGGCGTGGGCGTGTTTAGCGTCGCTCCGTCCCGTTGGAGAATGGCCCTCGACCATCGTTTCAGAATGCGTCGGCCCTCCTTCCGGGGGGTGAGCCCGTCCGGTCCCCCGGGGATCGCGGGCGGCGATCGCCGAGGGTGCCCCGTCACACGAACCGCCGACGCCGGCCTCCGATGAGGCCTGTCAGGAGACAGAATGACCGCTGGTAACGCCCTGCAGCGTAACCCGAGCCGCGACGATTTCGCGGCTCTCCTCGAGGAGAGCTTCCTCGAGCACGAGATCACCGAAGGGTCCGTCGTCAAGGGTCGCGTCGTCGCGATCGAGAAGGACGTGGCCGTCATCGACATCGGCGCCAAGACGGAAGGCCGTGTCGCCCTCAAGGAATTCAACGGCCCCGGCCGCGAAGGCGATCTCGCCGTCGGCGATGAGGTCGAGGTCTACGTCGACCGCATCGAGAACGCGCTGGGCGAGGCCGTCATCTCGCGCGACAAGGCGCGCCGCGAGGAGAGCTGGGTCAAGCTCGAGAAGGCCTTCGAGGCCAACGAGCGCGTCACCGGCGCGATCTTCAACCAGGTCAAGGGCGGCTACACCGTCGACCTCGACGGCGCCGTGGCGTTCCTGCCGCGCTCCCAGGTCGACATCCGCCCCGTGCGCGACGTCACACCCCTGCTCGGCACGCCCCAGCCGTTCCAGATCCTCAAGATGGATCGCCGCCGCGGCAACATCGTCGTGTCGCGCCGCACCGTCCTCGAGGAGAGCCGCGCCGAGCAGCGCTCCGAACTCGTGGCCAACCTCGAAGAGGGCCAGGTCATCGACGGCGTCGTCAAGAACATCACCGAGTACGGTGCGTTCGTGGATCTGGGCGGCATCGACGGCCTGCTTCACGTCACCGACATGGCGTGGCGCCGCGTGAACCATCCGTCCGAGGTCGTGACCATCGGCCAGACGGTCAAGGTCAAGATCATCAAGATCAACCACGAGACCCACCGCATCTCGCTCGGCATCAAGCAGCTGCTCGCCGATCCGTGGGAGGGCATCGCCCAGCGCTACCCCGTCGACGCCAAGCTCAAGGGCCGTGTCACCAACATCACCGACTACGGCGCCTTCGTGGAGTTGGAGCCGGGCATCGAGGGCCTGATCCACGTCTCCGAGATGTCCTGGACGAAGAAGAACGTCCACCCGGGCAAGATCGTCTCCACCTCCCAGGAAGTGGAAGTGCAGATCCTCGAGGTCGATCCGGTCAAGCGTCGCATCTCGCTCGGCCTCAAGCAGACCCTCCAGAACCCCTGGGAGGCCTTCGCCGAGCAGCATCCGGTCGGCTCCGAGGTCGAGGGCGAGGTCAAGAACAAGACCGAGTTCGGCCTGTTCATCGGCCTCGACGGCGATGTCGACGGCATGGTCCACCTGTCGGATCTCGACTGGAACCGTCCCGGCGAGCAGGTCATCGAGGAGTTCAAGAAGGGCGACATGCTGCGCGCCCAGGTTCTCGACGTCGATGTCGAGAAGGAGCGCATCTCGCTGGGCGTGAAGCAGCTCGGCGGCGACCCCTTCACGGAGGCCGGTGAGCTGAAGAAGGGTCAGATCGTGACCTGCGAAGTGACGGAAGTGAAGGATTCGGGCGTCGACGTGAAGATCGTCGACACCGACCTCACCACCTTCATCCGCCGGGCCGAGCTCGCCCGCGACCGCGGCGACCAGCGCCCCGAGCGCTTCGCCGCCGGTGAGAAGTTCGAC
Source organism: Methylobacterium sp. Leaf102 (assembly GCF_001422425.1). Classification (NCBI taxonomy): domain Bacteria; kingdom Pseudomonadati; phylum Pseudomonadota; class Alphaproteobacteria; order Hyphomicrobiales; family Methylobacteriaceae; genus Methylobacterium; species Methylobacterium sp. Leaf102. The sequence continues at coordinate 42,023 of NZ_LMMX01000008.1, forward strand.
GCCCGCGTGATCCAGTTCGACCGCAAGGCGCGCCGGGTCCAGCTCTCCATCAAGGCCCTCGAAATGGCCGAGGAGAAGGAGGCGATGGCGCAGTTCGGCTCCGCCGATTCCGGCGCCTCGCTGGGCGAGATCCTGGGCGCGGCCTTCAAGAAGGCCCGCACCAGCGACGACAAGGACGACGCCCAGGATTAATCGTCCCGGCGCGACACCCCGGGATCCACGATGGCTCCCGGGGCCCTGAACTGAAGACGCCCGTGCGGGGATCAAACCTCGCGCGGGCGTTTTTGCGTCTGGCGGCGCGATATCCGTGCGAGAACTGGCATCCCGCACCGCGAAGACTTGCCGGAGATGACTTGTCCGGGCTGCGAGGACTTGCGAATTCCGCCCGCTTCCGCCGCCCGCCCCCTCTTGCCGGTCCGTGGCGGGCAAGGCTAGAACACCCACGCCGAGGATGCGAGGCGGGGCAAGGGCTTGAGTCCATCCGGCGACGGGTGGCGCTGGGGTCGCGCACCGCCGCGATCCGCGGATAAGCCGGGTGGCGCAAAGCCCGGACAACCCATCACGGCCGGGAACGGTCGGTGCGCGAGGGAGCGAACCATCGCATGGCCGCTGACGCCGAACTCCTGATCGATCGCAGGCGCCTGCGCCGTAAGCTTTCCCTATGGCGGGTGGTGGGGATTGGCGGTCTCGTTCTCGCCGTCGGCGCGGTGGGTCTGCGCATCCGCAGCGGCACCGAACCCCTCGGCTTCGGAGCGGTCAAACCCCAGATCGCGCGCATCTCCATCGGCGGCTTCATCGCCGGCGCCGAGGCCACCACCAAGCTCATCGAGCGCGTGCGCGACGCTGGTGCGGTCCAGGGCGTGGTGGTTTCGATCTCCTCGCCCGGCGGCACCACCACCGGCTCGGAGGAACTCTACCGCAACCTGCGCGCGCTCGCCGAGAAGAAGCCCATGGTGGCCTTCGTCGACGGCACTGCCGCATCCGGCGCCTACATCGCCGCCATCGCGGCCGACCACATCGTCGCGCGGGAGACGGCGCTCGTCGGCTCCATCGGCGTCCTGTTCCAGTATCCGGACCTGTCCGGCCTCCTCGACAAGGTCGGGGTGAAGGTCGAATCGGTGAAATCCTCGCCCCTCAAGGCCGAGCCGTCGGGCTTCACTCCGACTTCGCCGGAGGCGCGCGCGGCCCTCGCTGCCGTGGTCGGCGACACCTACGCCTGGTTCAAGGGACTCGTGTCCGAGCGCCGCAAGATGAACGACCGCGAACTCGCCACCGTCTCCGACGGGCGGGTGTTCAGCGGGCGCCAGAGCGTCCCCCTGAAGCTCGTCGATGGGATCGGCGGCGAGCGCCAGGCCATCGCATGGCTCGAATCCGAGCGGGGCGTCGCCAAGAACCTGCCAGTGCTGGATTGGAAGCCGAAGGCCAAGAGCGACTTCCAGATTTGGTCGGCGCTCGGCCTCGGCGCCGATCTCGTGGGCCTGGACGGGCTCGCCGCACATCTCCGCCTGATCGGCGACGAGACGGCGGGCGCGGCGCAGGGCGGGCTCCTGGCCGTTTGGCGGCCCAGCCCCGCCGAAGCCGCCCGCTGAAACCGTTCATGACGTCGTGAAGGCCGCAGCATGATCAAATCGGAGCTCGTGCTCAGGATCGCCGAGCAGAACCCCCACCTCTACCAGCGCGACGTCGAGACCCTGGTCAACGCGATCCTCGACACCATCGCGGATGCCCTCGCCCGGGGCGACCGGGTCGAGTTGCGCGGCTTCGGGGCGTTCTCGGTGAAGCGACGGGATGCACGGCGCGGGCGCAACCCGCGCACGGGTGCGGCCGTTGCCGTCTCCGAGAAGGCCATCCCGGTGTTCAAGACCGGCAAGGAGATGCGCCTGCGCCTCAACGAGGCCGGCATCGGCGAGGAGGCGGCCACCGCCGCCGCCTCGTGAACCGCCGGACTACAGATTCGATCGGAGTGCTTCGATGATCCGCTTCTTCAAGGGTTTGGTCCTGCTCCCGGTGGCGGTCGTCGTCGTCGCCCTGGCGGTGGCGAACAGGGACGCCGTGCGCCTGTCGTTCGATCCGTTCTCGCCGGACATGCCGGTCTTCAGCGTGACCCTGCCGCTGTACGTGATCCTGTTCATCGCCGTCGGGCTCGGCGTGCTCCTCGGCGGCTGCGGCGCCTGGCTCGGCCAGTCGGGCACCCGGCGCACCAGCGCCGAGCGCCGCCGCGAGATCCGCCGCCTTGAAGGCGAGACGGCACGCCTGCGCACCGCCGCGCCGAATCCGGTCGGGGAGGGGCTCCACGGCCTGTCGCGCGGCCCCTCCGACCGCGTCGCCCTGCCGGCCCCGCGCTGAGAACCCGATGTCCGCTATCGCCATCAAGATCTGCGGACTGAGCACCGGGCCGACCCTCGGGGCAGCCCTCGACGCCGGCGCCGACCTCGTCGGCTTCGTCCATTTCCGGAGGAGCCCGCGCCACGTCGACCTCGCTGTGGCCAGTGACCTGTCGGAGCGGGCCCGGGGCCGGGCGCAGCGCGTGGTCCTCCTCGTCGATCCCGACGATGCGCTCCTCGCCGCCGTGGTCGCCGCCACCGATCCCGACTGGGTTCAGCTCCACGGGCGCGAGACGCCGGAGCGCGTCGCCGCCATCCGCCACCTATCCGGACGCCCGGTGATGAAGGCGCTCGGCATCGCGACGCGGGCCGACCTCTCGGCAGTCCAGACTTACGCGGACGTGGCCGACCGCCTCCTCCTCGACGCCAAGGCGCCCCTCGGCGCGGCCCTGCCGGGCGGCAACGGCCACGCCTTCGATTGGGACCTCCTTTCCGGCGCTCTCCTGCCGGAAGGCACCATGCTGTCGGGCGGCCTCACCCCCGAGACCGTCGGCGCTGCCCTCGCCCGCACTGGTCTTCGCGCCGTCGACGTCTCGTCCGGTGTCGAGAACCGCCCCGGAGAGAAGGATCCGGGTCGAATCGCCGCCTTCATCGCCGCTGCGCGCGCTCGCTGCACGGTGGTGGCGGCCTGACATCCAGCGTCCGAATTCGGGAAACGGCGGGTTGGCCGCATTGTCGCCCCCCCTATGCAGGTCTAGATCAGGCGCTTGTCTCGCCGCAGGCGAACGGCATGGCCGAGACCGCTCCATGGAGTGGACCATCCGTTCCGTCGTCGCATCTGCCCTGGCCGCCCAACCCCAGGCCGCACGCAAAGTCATCCAAGGACGCCGCCCGTGACCCTCGCTCCCCCTCCGAACTCGTTCCGCAACGGCCCGGACGAGCGTGGCCGCTTCGGCATCTTCGGCGGACGCTTCGTGGCCGAGACGCTGATGCCGCTGATCCTCGATCTGGAGGCGGCCTACGAAGCGGCCAAGGCCGATCCGGCGTTCCAGGCCGAGATGGACAGCCATCTGACCCATTACGTCGGCCGCCCGAGCCCCCTCTACGAGGCCGAGCGCCTGACCGAACACCTGCGCGCGAAAGCGCCCTCCGGCCATGGCGCCCGGGTGTTCTTCAAGCGCGAGGAACTGAACCACACCGGCTCGCACAAGGTGAACAACGTGCTCGGCCAGATCATGCTGGCGCGCCGCATGGGCAAGCCACGCATCATCGCCGAGACGGGGGCGGGCCAGCACGGCGTCGCGACCGCGACGCTCTGCGCCCGCTTCGGCCTCAAGTGCGTGGTCTACATGGGTGCCGTCGATGTGGCGCGTCAGGCCCCCAACGTCTTCCGCATGAAGATGCTCGGCGCCGAGGTGATCCCGGTCCAGTCCGGCACCAGGACCCTCAAGGACGCCATGAACGAGGCCCTGCGCGACTGGGTCACCAACGTCGCCGATACGTTCTACTGCATCGGCACCGTCGCCGGCCCGCATCCGTATCCCGCCATGGTGCGCGACTTCCAGTCGATCATCGGCCGCGAGACGAAAGAGCAGATGCTGGAGATGGAAGGGCGCCTGCCCGATTCGCTCATCGCCTGCATCGGTGGCGGCTCCAACGCCATGGGCCTGTTCCACCCGTTCCTCGACGATTCGAGCGTCGAGATCTACGGCGTCGAAGCCGCCGGCCATGGCATCGCCTCGGGCCTCCATGCGGCCTCCCTGTCGGGCGGCAAGCCCGGCGTGCTGCACGGCAACCGGACCTATCTGCTCCAGGACGGGGACGGTCAGATCGCCGACGCGCACTCGATCTCGGCCGGTCTCGACTATCCGGGCATCGGCCCCGAGCACGCTTGGCTGCACGAGGCCAAGCGCGTCACCTATCTCTCGGCCACGGACGCGGAGACCCTGGAGGCGTTCAAGCTGTGCTCGCTGCTGGAAGGTATCATTCCGGCCCTGGAACCGGCCCACGCCCTCTCCAAGGTGTTCGAGATCGCGCCGACGAAGCCGGCCGACCACCTCATGGTCCTCAATCTCTCGGGCCGCGGCGACAAGGACATTCCGCAGGTCGCCGAAATCCTCGGCACCCAGCTCTGACCACCGGGTTCCGGCGGTTTGCCCGTCGAAACCCCGTTGACACCGCAAGGCGGATTTCCTATTCCGCCGATCTCGCCGCCGCAGCGGAATTCCCGCAGTGGCGGTGACTTGGCGGGGTAGCTCAGTTGGTTAGAGCAGAGGAATCATAATCCTTGTGTCGGGAGTTCAAATCTCTCCCTCGCTACCAAGTTTCTTAGTCGTGCGAACGACTTAGCTGAGAAGCCCTGGACCGATGGTCCGGGGCTTCTCCGTTTCCCGGCCCTCTTCTGTACATGTCCGTCGTGAAGGCGATCCGAGGTCCGTTCCCGATCGCATCGAGAGCCACCCCCGACCGTTCGGCCATCGCCACGGCTACGCAGGGGACGGAGTTTTTTTAGAGAGGCGGGTCGGCGTCGACGCGGCCGGCTTCGGACCTCGAACGATGATCGGACGCGCCTCAGCACCGCGTCGCACCGTAGGGCACGCGAAAATCCTGCGAGCGGGACGATCCCGTGCGGCAGATCCCGGCCCGGATCACGTTCGTGAAAGTTCGGGGGCGTGTGCCGATGCGTCTCAGGCCGTGGCGGCGGCTTGTGCCGCCTGGATCAGGTCGTTCGCCAGGGTCTCGTCGTCGATGGCGCGGGCGAGGACGACGGCCCCGACGAGCGTCGCCAGCGTCGCCAAGGCACGTTGCCGTCGGCGCTCCCGGGACGCCTTCGGCGTCAGGTCCGCCAGGATGGAGGCGAGACGCTCGACCCCTTGCGTGAACCGCGCCCGGATGGGGCTGCCCGGTGCCTCCCGGGAGACGTCGTTCGCCAGGGCCGCGAGGGGGCAGCCCTTTCCAGGGGAGCGGACGTGCGCCAGGGAAAGATAAGTCGCCACGATCGCGTCCACCTCCCCGCGCCGATCCTCGGCGAGGGCGGAATCGAACGCTTCGGCCGCCAGGGCATCCTTGTTCGCGAACTGGCCGTAGAACCCGCCATGGGTGAGGCCGGCGGAGGCCATGATGTCGGCGACGCCGACCCCGTGCAGGCCCCGCTCACGGAACAGGGCCGCCGCGACCTCGACCACGCGCTGGCGGTTCAGCTTGGCCTGTTCCTGCGAAACTCTCGGCATGCACTCATCCTTCGACGACCCGACCCGACATATAAATGCGTTCTGTCATCTAATGAAGCGCTGGCTGCCCCGGCCGACCGCACGAAGCCGACGAGGAACGACATTCGACCGGCCTGCACGAGGGGGCAGGAGTTGCAGGCCGGTCGTCGTACCGCACGCCCCGTCGACGGCGTACGATCCGTGTATGCCCCCGATCGGGGCACGTTCTCATCCGGCCGGGCCCGCGGCCTCGGCCTGAATCGTGCCTCGTACGCCTCCTGATGCGACGGTGCGGCGCGGCTCCCGCGCGACCCGGAACCACAGGGCGTACAGGGCGGGCAGGAACAGCAGGGTCAGCAGGGTGCCGACGCCGACCCCGCCGATGAGCACGTAGGCGAGCGCCCCCCAGAACACCGAATGGGTGAGCGGGATGAAGGCGAGCATGGCCGCCGCCGCCGTCAGGATCACGGGCCGCGCCCGGCGCACGGTGGATTCCACGATGGCGTCGTAGTTCGACAGGCCCGCCGCCCGGTCGTGGTGGATCTGGTCCACCAGGATCAGGGTGTTGCGCATTAGGATGCCCGACAGCGCGATCAGCCCGAGGATCGCGTTGAAGCCGAAGGGCTGGTGGAAGAGCAGCAGGGTCGGCGCCGCTCCCACGAGGCCGAGCGGCGCGGTGGCGAACACCATGAACATCGTGGCGAACGAGCGCACCTGGATCATGATGACGGTCAGCGTCACGATCAGCATGATCGGGAACACCGCCACCAGCGACAGCATCGCCTTCTCGCTCTCCTCCACCGCACCCGCCGTGTCGATGCGGTAGCCCGGCGGCAGGTTCGCCTTGATCGGTGCCAACAGGGGGAAGACCTGGGCGTGGATGTCCGGGGGCTGACGGCCGTCGAGCACGTCGCCCTGGACCCGGATGTAGGTCTCGCGGTTGTAGCGCTTCAGCACAGCGTCCTCGGTGCGGGTCTCCAGCCGCGCCACCTGAGAGACCGGCACCTGGCGCCCGTCCTTCGTCGCCAGGGTCAGGTCGCCGATCTCGCCGAGGGAGCGCCGCTCGGGGCCGGGGCTGCGCAGCAGGACATCGACGGAGCGCAGGTTCTCGCGCACCTGGGTGGCGGGCGTACCGTTGAGGTAGCTCTGCAATTGCTGACCGGCCTCCTTCGGAGTGAGACCGATCAGGCGCAGGCGCTCCTGGTCGAGGGCGAGGTGCAGGCTCGGGGTCCTGTCGCCCCAGTCGAGGTGGACGAGGCGCATGTTGGCGTTCGCCGCCATGACCTCCCGCACCTCGGCGGCGATGCCGCGGATGACGTCGAGGTCGGGCCCGACCACCCGGAAGGCGATGGGGAAGCGGATGGGCGGCCCGAACACGATCTGCTGCACCCGCACGCGGGCTTCGGGGAAGCGGCCCTCGTCGACGAGCTTTCGCACCTTGCCCCGCAGGGCATCGCGAGCGGCGGCGTCGGCGGTCTGCACCACGATCTGCGCGTAGGCGGGGTCCGGCAACTCGGGATCGAACGAGAGCACGAAGCGCGGCATGCCTTGGCCGATGTAGCTCGTGATCTCACCCGCCTCGGGCAGGTCGCGCACGGCCGTCTCGATCCGCTTGACGCTGGCTTCCGTCGTGGCGAAGGCCGAACCGGCCGGCAGGGACACCTCAACGATGAGTTCGGGCCGTTCGGAATTCGGGAAGAACTGCTGCTCGACACGGCCCATGGCCACCACGGCCAGGGCGAAGAGCCCGACCGTGATGCCGGCGGCGAGCCACTTGTGGTCGACGGACAGGCGCACGAGGCGGCGCAGGTGCTCGTAGTTCTTCGTGGCGTAGATCGCGTCGTGGCCGCCTTCGACCTTCTCGATATTCGGGAGCAGCTTGACGCCGAGATACGGCGTGAAGGTCACGGCCACGATCCACGAGATGATCAGCGAGAAGGCCACCACCCAGAAGATGTTGCCTGCGTACTCGCCCGCCGTGGAAGCGGCGAAGCCGACTGGCAGGAAGCCCGCGATGGTGACCAGGGTGCCGGTCAGCATCGGCGCGGCCGTGGCGCTCCAGGCATGGGTCGCCGCCTCGATGCGGTCGGCGCCTTCCTCCATGCGCACCACCATCATCTCGATGGCGATGATGGCGTCGTCGACGAGGAGGCCGAGCGAGATGATGAGCGCACCGAGGGTGATGCGGTCGAAGTCGCGGCCCGTGACCATCATGACGACGAACACGGCCGAGAGGGTGAGCGGCACGGCCAGCGCCACCACGATGCCGACCCGGAAGCCGAGCGCCACCAGGGATACGAAGATCACCACGCCGAGTGCCGTGAAGAACTTGACCATGAACTCGTGGATCGCGTCGTCGATGACCTTGGCCTGATCGGTGATCTTGGTGAAGCCGATGCCGAGAGGCGTCTCGTGATGGATCGCCACCTCCTCGGCGTTGAGGGCTGCGCCGAGCTTGAGGCCGTTGAAGCCGGGCTTCATCACGAGTCCAAGCATCAGGGCGGGCTCGCCGTCGTTGCGGATCTCGAAGCTCTTCGGGTCCTCGTAGCCGCGCTTGACCTCGGCGATGTCGCCGAGCTTGAGGCTGCGGTCGCCGGCCGCGACCGGCAGGTCGCGGATCGCGTCGAGCCCGTCGATGGCCCCGTCGAGGCGCAGGTAGACGCGCGGACCCGCCGCCTCGACGAAGCCGGCCGGGGTCACGTCGTTCTGGTTGGAGAGCGCCGCCAGGAGTTGCTGGCCGGTGATGCCGAGGGTGGCGAGGCGTTGGTAGGAGATCTCGACGAAGATCTTCTGCGCCTGCTCGCCCAGGATGTTGATCTTTTCGACGCCGTTCACGCGCAGCAGACGCTGGCGCAGGTCCTCGGCGCGCAGCACCAGCTGGCGGTGGGGCAGGCCCTGGGCCTGCACGGCGTAGAGAGCGAAGTAGATGTCCGAGAACTCGTCGTTGAACAGAGGCCCGAGCACCCCGCGCGGCAGGCTCGAAGCCTGGTCGGAAAGCTTCTTGCGGGTCTGGTAGAACTCCGATTGGAGCTTGGCCGGGGGCATGTTGTCCTTGAAGATGACCTTGGTCACCATCAGGCCGGGGCGTACCGTGGTCTCGGCCCGGTCGTAGTAGACGAGCTCCTGCAGGCGCTTCTCCAGGGGGTCGGCGACCTGACGCTGCATCTCTTCCGCCGTGGCGCCGGGCCAGGCGGCCGAGACCGTCATGACCTTGACGGTGAAGGCCGGGTCCTCCGCCCGCCCGAGCTTGCCGAAGGCGAAGAAGCCGGCCCCCGTGAGTGCGATGATCAGGAACAGGGTGACCGCCCGCTCGCGGACCGCCAGGGCGGAGAGGTTGAGGCCGTTCATCGCACGGCCCCGGTCAGGCTCGGAGGCGCTTGGCGCACCTTCTGGTCGGCTTTGAGGAGATGGGCGCCGAGCGCCACGATCCGGTCGCCGGCGCTCAGACCCGTGACGATCTCCGCGCGTTCCTCGCCCATGCGGGCGACCTTGACGGCCTGCGGGCGCACCGTCTCGGTGGCGGCGTCGTAGCGCCAGACCGCCGTGCCGTGCCCCTGGTCGAACAGCGCGCCCAAGGGAACTTCCACCCGCTCGGAACGAACCGCATCGAGGGCTTTGAGCTGCAGGGTGACGGTGGCACCGAGCGGCGCGTCCTCGCCGCCGCCGGACAGGATGTACCGCGCCCGGTAGGTGCGTGTGGCGGGATCGGCGGTGGCCGACAGCTCGCGCAGTCGCGCCGGGTAGGTCGCCTCACCCTCCGCGTAGAGCGTCGCGGAAGCCTCGCCCTGCGCCAGGCGCCGGCTGCCCTCGGGCAGGAACACCTCGGCCTCACGGGATCCGTCGCGGGCGAGCCTCACCACCGTCTGACCGGCCGCAACCACCTGGCCGGGCTCGGAGGGTACCTCCATCACCACGCCGTCCGCATCGGCCTTGAGCTCGGAATAACCGGCCTGGTTCTCGATCTGGCCGGCCTGGGCCTCCGCATTGGCGAACTGGGCGATGGCGGAATCGGCGGCACCCTTGTTCTGATCGTAGGTCTGCTTCGAGGTCCAGCCGTCCGATACGAGCTTGCGGCTGCGCTCCTCGTCGGCCCGGGCCTTGATCATCTGCGCACGCGCCGCTTCGACGGAGGCGCGCGCGGCAGTGAGCGCGAGGGTGAAGTCGGTCCGATCGAGGCGCATCAGCGGCTGGCCACGCGTCACCCGGTCGCCCGGATCGACGAGGCGCTCGAAGATCTTGCCGCCGACCCGGAAGCCGAGGTTGCTCTCGGTGCGGGCTCGGATCACCCCGGTGTAGCGGGCGACGCCCCCCACCCCGGGCACGACCGCGACGGTCTGCACCAGCGGTGGCTCCGGAGACACGGCGGTCTCGGCCGGCGAGCAGGCCGCGAGCGCCAATGCGCCTAGCCCAAGCACCCATCTCGCATCCATGCCCGCCTCCTCGCACCGAACCGGCACGTTTTAAATTATGTTTGACATTTATTATGGCGCGACGCTGCCGTCAATGGTCGCTGCGCGCGCTTCCGGGACCTCGACGGAGCGGCGGCGCGGCGCGTGCTCCCACGAAAGCCGGAACCTCCGATCGCAGCGACCGGATGGCGGTCCCGGTCGAGCTCGGTCGGACCCATCGCACGGATGTGACTTTTGAGCCCTCACAAACGGACCGATCCGTGGCGTTGGCGCGTAGGCGGGGAAGTTACGCAGTGTTACATGATCCTAAACCTCCGGCTCCGACGAGCCGCCATCGCGGGAGACTGTTCCGGTTGAAGCCACGGATGGACACGATGCCGAGGATCGACCTCACGGCCTGCGACCGCGAGCCCATCCACATCGTCGGCAGCGTGCAGCCCCACGGCTTCCTGCTGACCCTGGACGCAGCGAGCCTCGTCGTGGCGCAGGCCAGTGCGAACGCGCCGGCTCGGGTCGTCGCCGGCGCGAGCCTCGATGCTGTCCTGCCCGAGTTGGTCGCGGTGGTGCGCCGTTACCTCGACGCTGCGCCGGCCGAGGACGGGGCCCACTACCTGCGCACGGTGACGCTCGGCCCGGCGGGTGCGCGGCAGACCTACGAGGTCGCGGCACACCGGGTCGACGACCTCGTCGTGCTCGAACTCGAAGAGGCGGATGCCTCCGTCGAGGAAGGGCTCGATGCCCTGACGCCACGGCTGCGTGCCTTCGTACAGCGTCTGCGGGTGGCCCGCTCCATCGAGGAGCTCTGCGACATCGTTGCCGAGGACATCCGGCACATCACCGGCTTCGATCGGGCGCTGGTCTACCGTTTCGACCGGGACTGGCACGGCACCGTGCTGGCCGAGAACGGAAACGGGGCCCTGCCGTCCTACCTCGATCTGCGCTTTCCCGCCTCCGACATCCCGGCCCAGGCGCGTGAACTCTACCGCCGCAACCGCCTGCGCATCATCCCGGATGCCGGATACGCGGCGGTCCCGATCACGCCGCCCCTGACGCCGGCGGGTACGCCCCTCGATCTCAGTCAATCCGTCCTGCGCAGCGTCTCGCCCGTGCACGTCGAGTACATGCGCAACATGGGCACGATGGCGTCCATGTCGGTGTCGATCCTCGTCGACGACACGCTCTGGGGCCTGATCTCCTGCCACAACCGCACCCCGCACCGGGTGCCCCTGCAGGCGCGCAACGCCTGCGACGTCCTCACCCAGATCTTCGCCCTGCAGCTCTCCGCCCGCGAGCGGGGCGCCCAGGCCGAGCAGCGCTTGGCACTCGGGGCGGTCCAGGCGCGGCTCCTCGGGTTCATGGCCGAGGAGGACAGCTTCGTCGACGGTTTGTTGAAGCATCCCGACGACGTCCTGGCGCTGGTGAACGCGGCGGGAGCCGCCATCGTCACGGGCGACCATTGCCGCGTCATCGGCACGACGCCTTCCGAGGCCGAGGTCCGGACCCTGTACGACTGGCTCTCGGTCGAGGGCGATGCGGCGGAGGTCTTCGCCACGGAGTCGCTGTCGGAGCTTCTGCCGGCGGCCGCGGCTTTCGCCACCGAGGCCAGCGGCCTGCTCGCGATCTCGGTTTCCAAGAAGTACGCGAGCTACATCCTCTGGTTCCGGCCGGAGGTGGTGCGGACGGTGAAGTGGGGCGGCAATCCGGTCAAGCCGGCGACACCCGATCCAGAGGGCGGCCCCGACCGCCTGCATCCGCGAAAGTCGTTCGAGATCTGGAAGGAAACGCTGAAGGGGCGCGCGCTCCCCTGGAGCGTCCCGGAGATCGAGGCGGCCAAGGATCTGCGCGCCTCGGTCCTCGGGATCGTGCTGCGCCGGGCGGAGGAACTGGCCGCGCTGAGCGAGGAGCTCCAGCGCTCCAACAAAGAGCTGGAGGCATTCTCCTACTCGGTCAGCCACGACCTGCGGGCCCCGTTCCGCCACATCGTCGGCTACTCGAACCTCCTGAAGACCCGCGAGGGCGCCAACCTGTCGGACAAGGGCCGGCACTACGTCGACACCATCATCGAGGCGGCGTTCTCGGCCGGAACCCTCGTGGACAACCTGTTGGCCTTCTCGCAGATGGGCCGCAACGCCCTGAACCGGGTATCGGGCGACATGAACGCCCTGGTTGAGGAGGTCCGGCGCAAGGTTCTGCGCGATGCGGCGCCCGCACACGTCGTGCGCTGGGAGATCGGGCCCCTGGGCCGTGCCTACGCCGACCCGTTCATGCTGCGCCTCGTCATCGAGAACCTGCTTTCGAACGCGCTGAAGTACAGCCGGAACCGACCCGAGGCGGTCATCGAGATCGGACGGCTTCCCCCAAAAGACGGCGAGGCCGTCTTCTTCGTCCGCGACAACGGGGTCGGCTTCGACATGACCTATGTCGACAAGCTCTTCGGCGTGTTCCAGCGCCTGCACCGAGTCGAGGAGTTCGAGGGCACCGGCATCGGGCTCGCCAACGTGCGCCGCATCGTCGAGCGCCATGGCGGCCGGACCTGGGCCGAGGGCCGGCTCGGCGAGGGCGCGACCTTCCACTTCACGCTGCCCCTGCGGGGCGAGGCACCCTGAGAGATGGCCAACCTGAAACCGATCCTTCTCGTAGAAGACAATCCCAACGACATCGAGCTCACGCTCGCGGCACTGGAAGCGGGTCAGCTCGCCAACGAAATCGTCATTTGCCGGGACGGGGCGGAGGCGCTCGATTTCGTCTACAGGCGCGGCGCACACGTGAACCGGGCGTTGCAGGACCCGGCCGTGATCCTGCTCGATCTGAAGCTGCCCAAGGTCGATGGCTTGGAGGTCCTGGCCAAGGTGAAGGGCGATCCGCAGACCCGGTCCATCCCGGTGGTGATGCTCACCTCCTCGCGCGAAGAGACCGACGTGGTGCGCTCCTACGACCTCGGGGTGAACGCATTCGTGGTGAAGCCCGTTGGGTTCAACGAATTCTTCTCGGCCATCCAGGAACTCGGCGTGTTCTGGGCCGTCCTGAACGAGCCGCCGCCGCACAAGGGAGGCTGGCCATCGAACACCTGATGGACGCCGACGACGCGATCCGCATCCTCCACCTGGAGGACAGCGATCTCGACGCCGAACTGGTGGAGGCCGCCCTCGACGGCATGGGGCGCCCCTACGTGATCGATCGGGTGATGGACCGCCCCGATTTCGCCGCCGCCGCCCTACCGGGCCGTCATGACTTGATCCTCGCGGATTTCGTCCTGCCGACCTTCGACGGCATCAGCGCCCTCGCCGTCGCACGGGAGCAGTGCCCGGACACGCCGTTCGTCTTCGTGTCCGGCACCCTCGGCGAGGAGACCGCCGTCGAGGCGTTGAAGAACGGCGCCGTCGACTACATCACGAAGCAGCGCCTCGAGCGTCTTCCACGCACCGTCCTGCGGGCGTTGGCGGAGGCCCAGGCGAAGGCCGACAAGCGCCGGGCGGAGGCCGCGCTTCAGGCGCTCAACGATACGCTGGAACTCCGCATCGCCGAGCGGACGCGGGAACTCGCCACCTCGAACGCCGAATTGCAGATGCAGATCGTCGAGCGCGAGCGGGTGGAAGAGGCCCTGCGCCTCGCCCAGCGCCTGGAGGCCGTCGGGCAGCTCACGAGCGGTGTCGCGCACGACTTCAACAACCTGCTCACCGTCATCTCGGGCAACATCGAGTTCCTCGGGCGCGAGGTCTCGACCGAGCGCTCGAAGCGTCGGCTCGCGATGATGAAGGGAGCGGCGGATCGGGGCGCGAATCTCACGGCGCAGCTCCTCGCCTTCTCCCGCCGCCAGAGGCTGGAGCCCACCCCGGTCAGTCTGAACCAGACCGTCGCCTCCATGCGCGACCTGCTCCAGAGCTCCATCGGCGGCGCGGTGCGCATCGAGACGACCCTGCAGCCCGACCTGTGGCCGGCCTTGGTGGATGCGACCCAGATCGAACTCGTCATCCTCAACCTCGCCATCAACGCGCGCGACGCCATGGTAGTCGGGGGATGTCTGACCATCGAGACGGCCAACGTCACGGTCACCGGCCCCCAGACGCGCCCCGAGCAGCCGATGCCGGGCGAGTACGTGATGGTGGCCGTCAGCGACACGGGCACGGGCATGCCGCCGGAGGTGGTGGCGCGCGCCTTCGAGCCGTTCTTCACCACCAAGGAGGTGGGCAAGGGTTCGGGGCTCGGGCTCGCCCAGGCCTACGGCTTCGTGAAGCAGTCCGGCGGCGGCATCCGCATCGACACGATCGTCGGGGAGGGGACCTCGATCCGAGTCTACCTGCCCCGCGTCGAGGACGGAACGAGCGCCGTCCACGAGGCCCCCCACATGACCGCATGCGGGCTTGGCCGCTTGCCGGGCGGACAATCGGTCCTGCTCGTCGTCGATGACGACACGGCTGTGCGCGAGGTCACCACCACCCGCCTCGCGGAGGCCGGTCACGCGGTGCGCGAAGCGGGCTCGGGCCTCGCGGGACTGGCGTCCCTCGAGGCGGACCCTTGCGTCGATCTCGTGGTGCTGGACTTCGCGATGCCGGGCATGAATGGGGCCGAGGTCGCCACCGAGATCCGCAAACGCTGGCCCAGCCTGCCGATTCTGTTCGTCACCGGCTATGCGGACACCACGGCCCTGATGAAGGTCGGCGCGGTCGGCGCCGACAGTATCGTTCAGAAACCGTTCCGGGACGGCGAGTTGGAACGCAAGGTCGGGGAGGCCATCGTGAATCGACCCGCGCCCGGTCTGCGCTTGGTCTCGGGCGGCTCCTCCGGCAGCTGAATCGATCGTCCGCCCCGGATCCGCGGGTTCCGAGGAAGACAGCCGGCTGGCGTCCTGGACCTCGCCGCCTTCGTCCTCGGTGTGCGCGGCGCCGGGGCTCGCCACGATCCTGCGTGTCTCGGCCCGGCAGGTCTCGCGCCATGACGTTCCAATCGGCGGCCGAGGGCGCTCGGCCTTGACTTCTCCGGACCCGGATGGAACCGTACAGCCGTCAAGGTTCTCGCGGTCCTCGGATCGCGAGCTAAGAGGGAATTCGGTCGAGCCCATCGGGGCGATGCCGAAGCTGCCCCCGCAACTGTGAGCGGTGAGCCGCTGCCGAGAACGGTCACTGGTGCCATGCACCGGGAAGGCCAGGCAGAGGCGTCGATCCGTGAGCCAGGAGACCTGCCTTGGCGACGAACGTCTCTCGGGCGGGGTGCTCCGGTGGGTCGCATGATCGACGTCGGCCCGTCATGGTCGGCGCGCGCCCGTGCTGCTCTGCCTGACACGTCCAGAACCATTTGGATGGTGTTGATGGCCGCGATCGATCACCCCTTCCCCGAAAGCGTTCCCGCTCAGAACCGGCCCGGCGACACGGAGCCCGTGCCCGAACTCGGCTTGCTTGATTTCGGCGTGCAAGGTTTCAGCTTGCATGGCCAAGCTTCGCAACGTAATAATGTTTCAAACGCCATTCAGGCTCCTGAGCCGGTGCCGGGGGGCGTCCCCTCATCGGGCGACGGGCTGGAGCGGCGCTCATCCCGTTCGAGACCCGATACGATGCTCCTGAAAAACGGCCTGCGCCTCGGCGTCGCCCTCGCGGCCCTGTCCCTGACGCCGTCGGTCCGTGCCGAGGAGACGGCGGTCACCCTGGACACCCTCACGGTGGAGGGCACCGGCATCGGCCTCAACGTGCCGGAAGGCGCCATCGGGTTGATCGGACCGACGCCGGGTTTCAGCGCGGCGCGCGCCGTGAGCAGCACCAAGACCGACACGCCCCAGCGCGACGTGCCCCAGGTCGTCACGGTTGCCTCGCGCGAGGTCATCACCGATCTGGCCGCGACGCGAGTCGACCAGGTGTTCAACTACACCCCCGGCGTCGCCCAGCAGAACAACTTCGGCGGCCTCACCGTGTTCAGCTACGCCGTGCGCGGCGTGACCACGTCCGAGATCTTCAAGAACGGCTTTGCCATCAACCGAGGGTTCCCGCCGCCGCCCGACACCCAGAACGTCGAGCGTATCGAGGTGCTGAAGGGCGCAGGCGGCGCCCTGTTCGGGCGCAGCGATCCCGGCGGCGTGGTCAACATCATCACCAAGCAGCCGACGGCCGAGCGCTTCGTCGAGATGGGCGGCCTCTGGGGCAGCTTCGAGCAGTTCCGCGGCACCGTGGATGCCGGCGGCGCCCTCAACGAGGACAAGACGGTCCAGTACCGCTTCAACTTCGCGGGCGGGCGCCAGAACAGCTTTCGCGATTTCGTCGACGGCGACCGGCTGTTCGTGGCGCCGTCCATCAGCTGGCAGATCACGCCTGACACCAAGGTCACCGTCGAGACCGAATTCGTGCACAACCGCATCGTGTTCGACCGGGGCGTGATCGCCATCAACCGGCAGCTCGGCTTCCTGCCGATCTCGCGCTTCCTCGGCGAGCCGGGCCAGAGCACCGAGCAGACTTCGAACACCCTGCAGGTCCGCTTGGAGCACCGCTTCGACGCCGATTGGCAGATGCGGCTCGGCGCACATTTCAACACCGGCACACTCGAGGGCGAATCCGCCGAGGTCCGGAGCATCGCGGCCGACAATCGCACCGTTGCCCGCGACCGCAACTTCCGGGACTACCGGTGGGACACCGCCATCGGCCAGGCCGAGGTGGTCGGCCGCTTCGCCACCGGGCCCCTGGCGCACACCCTGCTCCTCGGCTTCGAGCGCGAGAGCACCGACAGCCGCACGGTCTATCTGCGCTCGAACGTCCGGCAGAACCCGTTTTCCATCGACATCTACAACCCGCGCTACGGCCAGCCCCTGCCGCCGCTCACCATCCCGCGCAACAACCTCGAGCGGGTGACCAATACGGCCCTCTACGCCCAGGACCAGATCGCGCTCAGCCCCGAATGGAAGGCGCTGCTCGGCGTCCGGTTCGATTTCTTCGAGCAGTCGTTCCGCGAGCGCATTCCGCGCAGCGACGTCGAGCAGTCGCGGGCCGCCGCGACGCCCCGCGCCGGACTCGTCTATCAGCCGCTCCCCGAACTCGCCCTCTACACCAATGTCGGCACGAGCTTCCGGCCGAACATCGGCCCAGATGCGGCGGCGGCCTCGCGCGGGGTGCCGTTCGCCCCCGAGACGGGCATCGGCTACGAGGTCGGCGCCAAGCTCGACCTCTATGGCGGGGCGCTCGGCCTCACCGGTGCGGCGTTCCATATCGAGCGTGAGAACGTACTGACGCCCGACCCCAACAACAGCGGCTTCTCCCTCGCGGCGGGCGGGGTGCGCAGCCAGGGCTTCGAACTCACGGCCACGGGCCAGATCTCGCCGGAGCTGCGCCTCATCGGCGGCTACGTCTACGCCGACGCCGTAGTGACGAAGGACAACGTCCTGCCCGTGGGTGCCCCCCTCATCAACATCCCCAAGCACAGCGGCAGCCTGCTCGCCGTCTACGAAGTCCAGTCCGGCCCCTACGCGGGCCTCGGGATCGGGGGCGGCGTGCGTGGGGTCGGCGAACGCGCCGGCGACGCGGGCGGCACCGGTTTCGTCCTGCCGGCCTACGTGGTCGCCGACGCGCTGGCGTATTACCGCTACGAGAACATCCGCTTCGGCTTCAACGTCGAGAATATCTTCGACAGTGAGATCTACGAGAGCTCGCTCAACGTGTTCCGGGTCTATCCCGGCGCACCGCGACGCTTCACCGGCACCGTCTCGGTGCGGTTCTGATGCTGGAGTCGCACGAACCGGTCCTGGCGATCGGCGACGTCGTCATGACCTTCGGCGGTCGCAGGGCCCTCGACGGCCTGACCCTGACGTTACATGCGGGCGAAGTCTTCGCCCTGCTCGGCCCCAACGGGGCCGGCAAGACCACGACCATCAACCTCATCCTGGGTTTCCTGAAAGCGGAGAGCGGGACGGTCCGGGTCTGTGGAATCGATGCGGGCGCCGCCCCCATCGCGGCGCGGGCGGCCATCGCCTACATCCCCGAGCAGGTGGCGCTCTATCCCACGCTCTCGGGCCGGGAGAACCTGCGCTACTTCACGACGCTGGCGGGGCTCGCCCTGTCTCGCGACGCGGCCGACCGCCTGCTGGCGCAAGCCGGTCTCGCGACCGAGGCGCACGCGCGCAAGGCTGCGACCTATTCGAAGGGCATGCGCCAGAAGGTCGGCATCGCCATCGCCCTGGCGCGCCGCGCCCGGCTGCTGCTCCTCGACGAGCCGACCTCGGGCCTCGATCCGAGCGCGTCGGCGGATTTCTCGGCCGTGGTCCGGGCGGCCGCCGCCCGCGGCACAACCGTGCTGATGGCGACCCACGACCTCTACCGGGTCAAGGAGGTCGCCGACCGGGTCGGCGTGCTCCAGACCGGACGCATCGTCGAGGAGATCAGCCCGGCACACCTCGACCATGCGGCGTTGGAGCGCCTCTACATCGAGCGGCTCGCGTCGTGAGGCTGGTCCGGGCCGAACTCGGCCAGCTCCTGCGCGACGCCCGCCTGCGCTGGATCGGCGCCGTCCTGGTGGTGCTCCTCGGCGTGGCCCTCGCCGGAGCCTGGCGACAGGCCGTGCGCGATGCCGGCGATGTGAGAGCGATCGCGCAGGCCGAGCGCGGACGCTGGCTCGGCCAGGACGCCAAGAACCCGCATTCGGCCGATCATTACGGGCTGTGGGTGTTCAAGCCGTCCGCGCCGCTCGCGATCCTGGATCCCGGCATCGAGCCCTATACCGGCCGCATGGTCCGCATCGAGGCCCACCTGTTCAACGATGCGGTCTTCCGGGCGGTCCAGGACGCCAACCCGCTCGCGCGCGCCGGCCTCGGCAGCGTCGCCGACATCGTCCAGCTCATCGTGCCCCTGGCCGCGATCCTCCTCGGCTTCTCCGCCTTCGCCGCCGACCGCGAGCGCGGTACCCTGCGGCTGGCACTCGGCAACGGCGCTGCGCCAGGCCGGCTGTTCATGGCCCGCCTCGGCGCGCTCCTCGCCGCCCTGGCCCTCCTCGTCGGCCTGCCGTTGCTCGTCCTCGGCGGCCTCGCTGCGGTGAGCCTCGACGCGCCCGGCTGGGAGGTGTGGCCGCGCCTCGTCCCGTGGGTGGCCGCACAGCTCACCTATGCGGCCCTGTTCCTCGTTCTGGCCATGACCCTGTCGCTGACGGCCCGCACGGCACGCTCGGCGCTGGCGGCATCGCTGCTGGCCTGGGTGCTCGTCTGCGTGGCCGCCCCCCGCCTCGCCACCGTCGCGGTGGACGCCACCACACCGGCGCTCTCCTACGGCGAGACCCGCGCCCGGATCGAGGAGACCTTCCGGGGGCACCGCACCGCGGAAGCGAACGACGACCGGGCCAAGGCCGTCCTCGCCCGCTACGGCGTCACCGACCCGGACGCCCTGCCCGTCGACCTGCGCGGCCTGATGATGAGCGAGAACGAGCAGCACAATTTCGCGGTGTTGGATGCCGCGTTCGGCGCCTTCTTCGACAGCCTGCTGCGCCAGGAGCGGGCCTATGCCTGGGCCGGGCTTCTGTCCCCGCGCATCGCCCTCAAGGCGCTCTCCGCCGCCCTCGCGGGAACGGACTTTGACCAGCATGTCCGCTTCGTCTGGGCCGCCGAGCATTACCGCCGGGGCATCTCGCGGCGGATGAACCAGGCGATCATCGACAATCCGCAGGGCGGAGAGCGCCGCTACACCGCCGACCACGACCTCTGGGAGACGGTGCCGCCCTTCGATCATGGCCCGATGCCCCTGGCAGACGCGGCCTGGGCCGTGCCCCTCGCCATCCTGGCGACGTGGCTCGCCGTCCTGGGCGGAGCCGCCGTCCTGACGGTCCGGCGGCTGACGCCATGAAGATGACGCCATGGAGAACGGATCACGCCGTGAGGCGCGCCCTTCGCCTCCTCGCCGCCGAGACCGGCATGGTTCTGCGCGAGCGGCTGACCTGGGCGGTGCTGGCGGCCCTGTTCGCCGCCCTGCTGCTCGGCGCCCATACGGGGGCCGTACGGGTGGAGGCCGAGCGCGCCGCCCTCGCGACGCTGGCCGCGGAAGAGGGGCGGGCCATCGTCGCCGCCCGCGAGGCCTACGCCCGCTACGCACGGGCGACGCCGGTGAAGATCAACTACTGGCAGGATCCGACCAACGCCTTCGGCTACATGACGCAGTTCCTCACCGTCCACGCCGTGAAGCCGCCGACCCCGCTCGCTGCCCTGGCCACCGGGCAGTCCGACGTGCAGCCCTCGTTCATGCGCGTGAGTTTCGGGTCGAGCACCGTCTTCGACGATGTCGCGTACGAACTCGGGTCGGCGGCGCGGCTGAAGCTCGGGGCCTTCGATCTCGCCTTCGTACTCGCCGTGCTCGTGCCGCTCGCCATCATCGCGCTCGCCGGCACCCGCCTCTCGGTGGAACGGGATTCCGGCACGCTCCGGCTCATCGCGGCCCAGCCCATCGGGCCGCGTGCCGTGGCGGGGGCGAAGTTCGGGGCCGTGGCCGGGATCCTCGTGGTGGCGGTGCTCGGGCAAACCGGTCTCGCCCTATGGCTGACCGGCGCGATCCGGTCCCTCGCCGGCTCGGGCGTCACACTGGGGCTGCTGGCGGGCGCGCTCGCCGCCTACATCCTCGTGTGGGTCGCGGCCTGCGCCCTCGTGGCGACCCTGTGGCGGGGCGCCGTGGCCGCCCTGTCGATCCTCGTCCTCGCCTGGACCCTGTTCACGGTGGCGGTCCCGGCAGCGGCCTCCATCGCGGTCGATTGTCTCACGGACAAGCCCTCGCGCATCGCCGCCATCGATGCGAGCCGGCAGGTGCAGGACGCCTTCGCCAACGGCGGCGCGGGACCACGGCTCACGGCCCAGTGGTTGGCCCGGATCCCCGGTGCGGCGGGGCGCGCCGACCTCGTCGAGGCGCCCGAGATCAAGCGTCTCGCCCGCGACGCCCATTACGACGTACAACTCGATGCGCGTCGCGAGAGCTTTCGCGCGCACGACCGGGAGAGCGCCGCGCTGAGCCGGTGGCTCGCCCTGGCCTCGCCCGTCACCACCTTCGACTTCGCCCTCCAGGGGGCCGCCGGCACCGATGCCGGGCGGCACGCCGCCTTCCTCGCCTCGGCCGCTGCCTACCGGCGGACCCTGCGGGCTTTCTTCGAGCCGCGCATCGTCGCGCAGGCCCTGAACCCGGTGCCGGTCTGCGCCGGCTGCCAGGCCCGCCTCGATTTCGACGCCTACGACGCCGTGCCCCGCTTCCAGCCCAGCATCGATCTGACAGCCGGGCGCCGGGGCGCCCTCATGGCCCTGGCCTGGCTCATCGTCCTCGCGGGCGGTCTCGCGCTGTCCGCCCGGGCCCGGCTGAAAGCCTGGCCGGCGTGAAGCGGACTGCCCGGCGTTCCCTGCCCGCACACCCCATGGACCCCATGCCCGAGACCTCCGGTGCCGGCCCGCGACCACGCCGTTGCGGCGATGCCGGGCGGCGCGCCGCCATCGCCCGGGCACGGGGATTCGCGCGCGGCCTCGCGCCGGTCCTGCTGGAGATCCGGGCAGAGGGATTCACGACGCCGAGCGGTATCGCCCGGGCCATGACCCGGCGCGGGGTCCGCAAACCGCGCGGCAGCACCGTCTGGGCGGCGAGTTGCGTGCAGAAGCTGCTGCGCACACTGGGGGAGGGAGCGGAACGATGACGATCTCCGGTCCGGCGCGGCCGACAGGGCGCATCGCCGCCATCGACGCCCTGCGCGGGCTCGTGATGCTGCTCATGCTCGTCGATCACGTGCGGGAGTTCTTCTTCCTGCACGCCCAGGTCCGCGACCCCATGGATCTCGCGGCGACGGAGCCCGGCTTGTTCTGGACCCGGACCGCCTCGCACATCTGCGCGCCGGTCTTCGTTCTGCTCACCGGCCTGTCCGCCAGCCTCTACGCGGCCAAACAAAACACCGGCAAGCACGGGGATCGTGCGAAAGCCTCGGCCTTCATGCTGAAGCGGGGCCTGATCCTGGTGCTCCTCGAAGTCACCCTGGTGAACGTCGCCTGGACGCGCAGCCTCCTGCCGCCGATCCTCTACCTCCAGGTGATCTGGGCCATCGGCATCAGCATGATCGCCCTGGCCGGACTGCTGTGGCTACCCCGCGCGGCACTCATCGGCGTCGCCCTGGCGATCATGCTCGGGCACAACCTGCTGACGTCCTTCGCCCTCGTGCCGGGTGAGACCGGCTACATCCTGTGGACGATCCTGCACCAGCGCGGCTTCATCGACCTGCCGTGGGGTGTCGCGCGCACCTCCTACCCCGTCCTGCCCTGGATCGGCGTCATCGCGGCCGGCTACGCTCTCGGGCCGTGGTTCGTCGGAACGATGCCGGGGCCGACGCGCCGACGCCGGCTCCTCGGCCTCGGGGCGGCGGCGCTCGCGGGCTTCGCGATCCTGCGCGGCCTCAACGGCTACGGCGAACCGGTGCCGTGGCAAGCCGGCGCCTCCTGGGACGCGACGCTCAGGGCGTTCCTGAACCTGACGAAGTACCCGCCCTCGGCCGATTTTCTCCTGGCGACCCTCGGCGCCGGCCTGATTCTGCTGGCATGGCTGGAGGCGGTTCCGCCGCGTCGGCTCGCCTGGCTCTGCACCTTCGGCGGCGTGCCGCTGTTCTTCTACGTCACGCACCTCTACGCCCTGCGCCTGCTCCACGACGGACTCCTCTGGGCGGGCCTTGCCGGCTCCGCCGGGCGGATCGAGGCACCGGGTCCGGGCTATCTCTGGCTCATCGCCGCCGCCCTGAGCCTCGCGCTCTACCCCGCCTGCCGCTGGGCGGTCCGGTTCAAGCGCCGCAGCACGGCGCCCTGGGTCAGCTACTTCTGAGGGCGTATCCCCAGATCCGACGCGATGAGCTCCGATCCGGCGGATCGCGTTAAACGTTCCGTGAGGCGGTCATGCCAGGGGTTGTGGGTCGCGTTTCCCCTCGTGAAACGCCCCCTGCGCCCTGTTGTCCGGTTTCAGAGCCGGGCGTGGCGCGGGGCACGCCGCATGCCCTGAGATCTGGAGGCTTCGATGCCTGCCTTCGACGTCCGCGATTTGTTGGAGGCGGCGGGTCAGACGGACCGGCAGGCCGCCGCTCCCACGACCCAGCCCATCGGGGCAACCGAGGCGCAGGGACGGGGGAATGCGGGGAGGGGGGAGCCGCTGTCCCCGGTGGTGCTCGTCGATTGCGTGCGGGCCGGCGAGTTTCTCCTCATCCTCGCCCTCGGCGTCGCGGTCCGGCACCTGTCCGCCACCTGCCTCGCCCCACTCTCGTTTCGACAGTTCGCGGCCGCCTTCGGTGTCGCGGTTCTGGCCGTCGGTCTGTTCCAGGCTGCCGGCGCCTACCGCATCGACGCCGTACGCAGCCTGCGCACGGGCCTGCGGCTGGGCCTGGCCTGGACGGCGACGGTCCTCGTCGTCGGCACCGGCCTCGTCCTGGCCGAGGCCGACGATCCATGCACCCGGGCTTGGCTCGCGAACCTCTTAGCCCTTGGCCTCGGCCTTCTCCTCGCCGAACGCTTCGCCGTCGCCCGCATCATCCGCACGCGGATGCGGCGTGGCCGGTTCGACCGGCGCACGGCCATCGTGGGCGGCGGGCCCGTGGCCGAGGACCTGATCCGCGCCCTCGACGCCCAGGCCGAGTCCGGCATCCGCATCGTCGGCGTGTTCGACGACCGCGGCGACCGGCGC
>NZ_LMMX01000009.1:0-62672 GCF_001422425.1 Methylobacterium sp. Leaf102
CCTGTGCGAGCAGCACGGGTCGGACGCCGGCCGGTGGTTCCTCGAAGCCGGATTCGGCCGCGTCGACCACCCGAACCCGCCGACCTTCGCCAGCCTCGACGCCGCCCAGGACTGGATCACGCACCGCCTCGCCACGACGGCAAGCTCCGCACTGTGATGCCGAGCCCGGGTGCCGATCCGCATGGGCGGCGGCAAATCGCGCCACACCGACCACCATCCCGTCGGCGCCGTCGCCGATGCGGCCGCTTCCGGCGCGTTCGCTCGGGATCGTCGGCACCCAGGCCGGGCGTAGCATCCGCGCAGCGAGCGAGCTGCGGTGCGTCCATGTCCGGATCGCGAGCGGCCGTGTCCGCTGCGCCCTCGAAGGCGTCGGCGCGACTGCATCGCGCCACCGGCAGGTGCCGGCTGGTCGCGACGGCATCGCTCACCCCCTGGTCCGGGTGGCGCACCGGTCCGCCGGGATGGCGGCGGTCGGACGGCGCGCCGCGGTGCGGGCCCCGGCGCCGTCGTTGGCAAGCCCCGCAGGGTCGTGGGCAAGCCCCGCAGGGTCGTTGGCAAGCCCCGCAGGGTGGCAGGCGCAGCCGGCGGCACGGCGCGCTTTCGCGAGGGCCGCGAGGGTCCTGGGATCGGCACCGTCCGCGCGGGCCTGCGCCTCCCACGCGAGAAGATCGGCGAAACGCCGCTCTCCACCGGTCAGCGGACCCACGGCGAAATCCTCCCGTATCGCCGCCCGGTCCCGCTCGCCCAGCGGCCGCTCCGTCGTCGCCGGAGGCCGGGAGGGCGCCCGCTCGGCCATGGGTCTCACGCCAGTTCGGAGGTGGTCCGATCGACGGCCGGCGCGCGCACCCGTCCATCCCGCCGGGGAATCTCCGCGTCGATCCGCCGGAACGTCGCGAGCGCCTGTCCGACGATCTGGTCCATGTTGTAGTAGCGATAGGTGGCGAGCCGGCCGACGAACCAGACATTCCGCTCGTCGCGGGCGCGTTGCTCATAGCGCTTGTAGAGCGCCTGATGCGCGGCGCACGGGATCGGGTAGTAGGGCTCGCCCTCGGCGGACGGATACTCGTAGGTGAGGGCCGTGCGCGGATGCGTCTGCCCGGTGAGGTGCTTGTATTCGGTGACCCGAGTGTAGGCCTCCGTCTGCGGATAGTTGACCACGCCCACCGGCTGGTGCCACGCGACGTCGCGTGTGACGTGCTCGAAGCGCAGGCTGCGATAGGGCAGGGGGCCGTAGCAGGTGTCGAAGTAGGTTTCGATCGGACCGGTGAAGATGGTGCGCCGCGCCCGTGCGGTGGGACTGAGGCTGCGGAAGTCGGTGCCGAGCGCCAGCGTGATGTTGGGATGGTCGAGCATCGCGGCGAACATCGCCGTGTAGCCGTGCTTCGGCATCGCCTGATAGCGATCGGTGAAATAACGGTCGTCCCGGTCGGTCCGGGTCGGAACCCGAGCGGTCACCGACCGGTCGAGCTCGGAGGGATCACGGCCCCATTGCTTGCGGGTGTAGCCGCGAAAGAACAGCTCGTAGAGTTCGCGGCCCACCGTCGAGACGACGACGTCCTCGGCGGTTCGGATCTCCTCGACGGGCTCCGCCCGGGCGGCGAACCAGGCTTCGAGCTCGGGGGACGTCAGAGACAGTCCGTACAGCCGGTTGATCGTGTCGAGGTTGATCGGGATCGGCACGCGCTGGCCGTTCACCTCGGCGAGGACCCGGTGCTCGTAGGGCCGCCAGGCCGTGAAGTCGGACAGGTAGGCGAACACCGCCTGTGCGTTGGTGTGGAAGATGTGCGGCCCGTAGCGGTGGATCAACAATCCGTCGGCGTTGAGACAGTCGTAGGCGTTGCCGCCGATGTGGTCGCGCCGGTCGACCACGAGGATTCGCTCGCCCCGCTCGCGCGCGAGGCGCTCGGCGAGCACGCTACCGGCAAAACCGGCTCCGACGATCAGCCAATCGTACATCGGTCTCGAACCTCGACTGTTCGGGCCGCGGGGAGGGCGCGCAGCGGACGGCCCCATCGCGGACGGGAGGGGATCAGACGGTCTCGCGCAGCACCGGACGCGGCGAATCCGACATCGGTTCGCCGAGGACCGCCATCATCCGCGCCTCCATGTCGGCCCAGGTTCGATCCCAGGAATCGCCGGCGAGGCGGGCGTCGACACGGGCGAGCCACGGCGCCCGTGCACGCGCCATCAGGGCTTCGGCCGCGAGGGCGGCGGTGCCCGACGTGTCGGCGATTTCGACGAGGCCGGCCTCGCCGTACCCGCGCACCACGTCGACGATGGGCGTCGAGATCACAGGCAGGCCGGCGGCGAGAAATTCCGGCGTCTTCGTCGGGCTGATGAACCGCGTCGCGGCGTTCAGGGCGAACGGCATCAGCCCTAGATCCCAATGCGCCAAGTAGTCCGGGAGATCGTCGTAGAGTTTCGGTCCGAGCCAATGGATGTTGGGCCGCTTGGGTAGTTCGGCCGGATCGATCTTCACGACGGGACCGAGGATGACGAACTGCCACTCCGGCCGAAGATCGGCGAATTGGGCGAGGAAGTCGGCGTCGAACCGCTCGTCGACCACGCCGAAGAACCCGAGGCGCGGCCGGGCCAGGGCGGCCTGGTCCGCCGGGTCCGGGGTCGTGCCATGGCGGGCACGGGCGAAATGCGCGGTCTCAACGGAGGACGGGAAGCAGTGGATGTCGGGATGGGCATCGCGCTTGGCGGCGTAAAGACTGTCGGAATGGTACGCTTTTGGACTTCAGATGAACCAGTCCGCCTTCCCAGGCCCGACATCAGCGAATTCAAGTTGGTCGGCAAAGGCTGATCGAACCAGTCTACGATTTGGATGACCACTCTGAAAACGTGTGCGCGCCATCTCTGCATATTTGACCGGCTCGCTATTGGAAATGGTCCAGCGTCCATCCGTGCCAGAGTTCTTCTCGGCAACGATATTTGTAATGCGGGTGTCATTCTTCGTCGGATATTCTATATGAAAAACATCCCTTTCCTTATCGAATACGATTGGAAAACATTCGCCGTCGAGTGCTTCTGTCAAAGGTTTCATTGCGAGAGCCCTATAGTGCTAGCGAACCTTGCGCAGATGAGATGCGCGATACCATTTTAGTCGGCGTATGAAACTCGCGCTTGTCCTCAAGAATATCTTTAACCGTGAGGAACTGGAGGCGGTCATACATTACGCCACCGTACTCAAATTGACCGGCAAGCGAGGCAGCTTCCCGCATGGCTTTTGAGGGCTCCTGCAGAGATAGGAAGCCGGCCATTTCGGTGTCCTGCTGATCCGCCAGAACGCCCCTCAAATCGCGGACATCACCGGGCTTGAGCTTTCCGCCCTTCACGGAAAGAACCATGGCCTTGAGACCGTCCTTGGTCTCAAAATACATGCGGCCGTCAATACCTTTGTCGCCGGTCTTCTTCGTCGGAAAACCGCCAACTCGCTCCACAAGCCAATGCTCGAATTGGAAGGGGTCGCGCTTAAAGAGGTGTTCGGCCTGCTCAACACTCACGGGTATCCCATCAACGTCGAAGTCGTGCCCTTCAACGAGCCGAAATTTCGGGCCTGCAAGTATTTCTCTCACAAGTTTTATCGAAAGGATTGCAATGTCGCACCCGACCCATTTGCGATCAAGTTTTGCTGCCGCGTAAATTGTTGTCCCACATCCACAAAACGGATCAAAAACCACATCTCCTTTATTAGTAGAAGCTTTGATTATTCTTTCCAAAAGCGGAACAGGCTTTTGTGTTGGATAGCCAAGTCTTTCATCAGACTGCGAATTCATTGCTGGGATATCTGTAATAACGTCTTGAATAGAGTTACCTTCGGCGACATCGAGGTATCTCTTGTATCGCGGGAAAACACCTCGCTTGGGCCAGACGACGATCTCGGCGGCTTCCAGAACTTCCAGCCGCTCTTGCACGTCCATGGCGGCATAGCCTGCCGGGTGCTTGAACCACTTCGGTAGAGCGCGGTCTGGGGGAAGCTCCCAATGTCTTCCCTTAAGCGTCGGATCGATGCCCTTCCATGGCAGACCAGAACTGCCCTTCCTAACGCCAGGGCCATCTAGGGTCACGAGTTGGTAGGCTCCATGCTGGTCTTTGGAACCATAGTGGGAGGCGATGTAACTCGCATCGTAATTTTGAAATACTCGGTTCCAAGTAAACTTTTCAGACGCAGAATAAAACAAGATTACATCATGCACAGGACCCCACTTCTTTGCCCTACCATGGGCATTTGTCCTCTGCCATATTATCTCGTTTTGAAAGTTCTTATGCCCAAATATGCCATCCATCATCACTTTGATATAGTGACTAGCTGTAGGATCGCAGTGTAAATAAATTGAGCCTGTCGGCCTTAATATGCTCTTCATGTATAAAAGGCGTTGCACCATGTATATTAGATATGCCAGCAAATCGCGCTGCGTGTAACGTAATGCATTAATCCATAGACGCCAAAATTCGACATAATAATCTTCAACACCATGCTCACGCATGAGCATAGGCATCGCTTTCGCAAGTTCTTCCTTCTGCGGGTCCATCTCCCAGGTGTCACAGAATGCGTCGGCCTGATCCGGCACCGGCTTTCCGGTCATGCTTTTGTAAATAAGATTATAGTTTTGCTTAGAATTGAACGGCGGATCGAGATATATTAAGTCAACCGAATACTTTGGCATCCTCTGCATAATAGTGATATTATCGCCATAATAAAGATGGTTCACGCTACGCTCCAACAAACATGGCGACAGAATTACCGAATGAGCACTTTTCTTTGCGGCGATTATACTTGTAGCAAGCCTCGGCTATATAAAGCGGCATGTACTTTCGGCTGTAGTGGTGGTGAGAACCATACCAAGCCCGCTTCACAGAAGCCCAAAATCCTTCAATCGTGTTGGTGTGAACTTCGCCTTCCACGTAGCATCGAGCATGCTTGATCACAGAATGCAGCATCGTTTCTGCGATGCGGTTGTATCCAGCATATTCATCCGTGATCAGTACCGTGCCGGCAGGGTCAACGAACCGCTTCATGAACCGCGAAATGCCCTTCGCAGAAAGATCGCCCGGCTCAGCAACGCGGGCTACAACACGCCCACCACGTTCAACCGCTCCAATCACTGGCACCTTGCTCGTGCCGCGCCCGCGCTTGGCTGGCTTATCGCCATCTTCGTCACGATTGTTGCCCTTACGAGGCTTGCCGCCGACGTAGGTCTCATCGGCTTCGACGATGCCGTACAGCAGGCGCGACTCATCGGCGTCCGCTGCCATCGCCGTGCGAATGCGCTGCATCATGCTCCACACTGTCGGGCGACGAATGCCGGTATCGCGGGCGATCTGATAGGCGCTAGCGGACTTCTTCGCGTTCAGCATCAACGCCAGAACGAGAAACCATTTTTGCAGCGGCATATGCGTGCCATGGAACAGGGTGCCGACCGTTACTGCAAAGGCACGGGTGCATTCGTGGCACTGCCAACGCTGGCTGGCCCGGTCGCCGCTTACGTGCCGACCGACCTTTTCGCTCCGGCAGTAGGGGCACACAGGACGGCCATGCCACCGCACCTGTTCGAGGTAGTCGACGGCCTGCTCTTGGGTCTGGAAAGTCTGAAAAAGCTCAAGGACGTTCATGTCTGGACCGCTACGGCGCACCATCGCCGAAACACCCTACCAAACTGCTACGCTAGATCAAGTCCAAAAGCGTACCATTCCGAAGACTGTAGCCACCGGTGAAGACGAGGTCGGCGGTGGCCAGCAGCGTCCGTTCCTGCGAGACCAAGGCGTCCGAGGCACCCCGGAAGGCCGACAACTCGTCCATGTTGTCGTAGATCGTCAGGTCGCGGTGCAGCGTCTGCGTAAAGGCGAGGGCGGCCGGCGTATAGTACCAGAACACCCGCGTGCGATGACGGGAGCCATCCAGTTCCCGTGCGACGAGGCCGTGCAGGACCTGCGTAAGGGACTGCGTGTCGGCGGGATCGACGATGGGAACGAGCACTTCGAGGGACGGGCCGACGCCCTCGCGTTTCAGCCGCGCCGTACCGCCCGCCTCGAAGACCGGCTCCTCGATGAAAAGGACGTCGAACCGCTTTGCGGCGCGGGTGAGAAGGTGCTGCGGGCGCTGACGGACGAAGTTCCAGCGCAGATGAGAGAAGCACACAAGCAGAGGGCGTGGACGGGACGATGGATCGCCGTGCTGTTCCGCGGTGGATGCGCGATATTCCGGAGCAGGACTTCGATACCCAAAAGTGGGAGGAGTATTCAGAACCATGAGATCCGACACGCCGACCGGATCGGGCGAAAGTCCAGATTCCTGCTTCACGTTTCGCGTCCCCTCTACGAGGTCGTTGGGCGATCACCCGAGAACAGATCTCGTACAATTCGGGATCGATAAAGCGTTGATATTTTCGCTGCCGAACCCTGTCGTTCTCATAGGTTAAAGATTGCGGCGGTATTCATGGTCAGTATTACGAGATGGAGTCTGATTACGATTTCGGGCGGTAGACGATGATCGGTGCGAAGTCGGAACAGCGGCCGCCCGGTTCGCGGTGGGTCGGTTCGTGAGCGCCGGCGGCGCGCCACTCGAACTCTGGGGCGGCTTCGAATGCACCGTCGCGCGGATCGGAGACCGATTCCGGGATCAGGTGCGCGAGACCGGTCATCGCTGGCGCAGCGCGGATCTCGACGCCGTCGCACGGCTCGGCATCCGCGCCCTGCGTTATCCGCTCCTGTGGGAGAGCGTCGCGCCGGAGGTTTCGGCGACGCCGGATTGGTCGTGGCAGGATGCGCGTTTGAACAGGCTTCGGCGCCTCGGCATCGTTCCCATCGTCGGCCTGCTCCACCACGGCAGCGGACCGTTCGGCACCGGTCTCCTCGATCCTGACCTGCCACGGCTGTTCGCCGCGTATGCCGATCGGGTCGCCCGTCGCTACCCCTGGCTGCGCCAGTTCACGCCGGTCAACGAACCGCTGACCACGGCGCGGTTCGCCGGCCTCTACGGCCATTGGTATCCCCACGCGCGCAGCGAGGCCGCGTTCCTGCGCATGGCGGTCAACCAATGCAAGGCGAATCTCCTGGCCATGCGGGCGATCCGCCGGCTGATCCCCGCGGCGCGCCTCGTCCAGACCGAGGGCATCGGACGGACGTTCAGCACGCCGGCCCTCGCGGGCCAGGCGGCCTACGAGAACGCGCGACGCTGGCTCAGCCTCGATCTCCTGTGCGGCCGGGTGGATCCGGCCCATCCCTGGTACGGGCGCCTGATCGATCATGGCGTTCCGGCGGCGGATCTGGCCCTGCTCGCCACGGGGGAGGGAGCGCCCGGCCTCATCGGGGTCAACCACTACCCCACGAGCGAGCGCTATCTCGATGGCCGTCTGCGGGCCTATCCGGCAGCCTCGCGGGGCGGCAACGGCCGCCAGCGTTACGCCGACGTGGAGGCCGTGCGGGTCGCCCTTCCCGAGGGCGCCACGGGTCCCGCCGCCCGCCTCACCGAGGTGTGGGAGCGCTACCGCATTCCCGTCGCCGTCACCGAGGTGCACCACGGCTGCAGCCGTGACGAGCAGCTGCGCTGGCTGGCGGAGGTGTGGAACGCCGCCACGGCACTGCGCGACCGGGGCGTGCCGGTGGAAGCCGTGACCGTGTGGTCGCTCATGGGCGCGGTGGATTGGAACAGCCTGCTCGTCGACCGCGCGGGGATCTACGAGCCCGGCGCCTTCGACATTCGGGCACCGAAGCCCCGCGCGACCGCCCTGGCGACGGCCGTGCGCGCCCTCGCGACCACCGGACGCTACGACCATCCGGTCCTCGATTCGCCGGGCTGGTGGCACCGGCCGGTCCGGTTCTACCGGCGGCAAGCGGGCGCGGTGGCAATGCGCCCGGACCGCGCCCGTCCGCTCCTGATCCTCGCTGTGGATGGCCGCCTCGCACAGGGCCTGGTCCGGATCTGCCAGGACCGGGGGTTGCACCGGGTGACGGTGCCGGCCGGCGCGTCGGAGGAGGACCCGACCCTCGACGCCCTCATCGCCCGGCATGCGGCCTGGGCGATCATCGACGCCGCCGGCCTCGACGCCGATGCGGCGGGCCGGGAGGATTCCGGCGCGGCCCGCCCGGTCTGCGCCGACCGGGCGGGCCGCATCGCCGCGGCCTGCGCCCGCGCGGGCCTCCCGCTCCTGACGTTCTCCAGCGATCGCGTCTTCGACGGCAGCCTCGGCCGACCCGCCGACGAGGCGGATCCCGTCAGGCCCGACGGCCCCTACGCGCACGGCGTCGCGGCGTCCGAGGCACGGATCCGATCACGGCATCCACGGGCACTGATCGTCCGCCCCGGCCTCGTCTTCGATGCGCCCGACCCCGCTTTCGCAGCCGTGCCGCTCCGCGACGCGCACGGAGAGGGGACGGAGACGCCTCCCGGCCAGCCCGAGCTCCTGTCCGTCAGCTATCTGCCGGACCTCGCCCATGCGGCGCTGGATCTTCTCATCGACGACGTGTCCGGGCCGTGGCACCTCGTCAACCGTGGGGCGGTGGACCGGGACGCAGCCCTCGCGGAGATCACGCACGGTGTCGCGGGGCATTCGCCGACGGCCGTCGGATCCGGGATCCTGCGGATCAACCGCGCGCTCACGAGCACGCGCGGCCTGCTCATGCCGACGCGGGCGAGCGCCCTGCAGCGCTTTCGCGATGCCGTCGCGGCGGCGTCCCCCCTAGCCGTGCGGCAGGCCGCGGAATGACTGGTACCCAGGGCGGCGCCGTTCCAGGCCCGGTGACCCGGGACGCCGGCGCGCTCAGCCCGACGCCGTTCCTCGGCGGGTTCGAATGCTCGACCCATCGCCGCCGCGACGGGCAGCGCCTCGACCTCATCGCCGCGACGGGTCACGACACCTGGGCGGCGGCCGATTACGCGGCCCTGCGGGCCCTCGGGCTCGGTGGCGTCCGCGACGGCCTGCGCTGGCACCGGATCGAGGTCGCGCCCCGGGTGTACGACTGGTCGAGCGCCCTGCCGATGCTGCGGGCGGCCCGCGCCAGCGGTCAGCGGGTGATCTGGGACCTCTGCCATTACGGTTGGCCCGACGACCTCGACATCTGGTCCGAGGCCTTCCCCGTACGCTTTGCCGCGTTCGCCGCCGAGGCCGCCCGGATCGTGGCCGCCGAGACGGACGGCCCGCCCGCCTTCTGCACCGTCAACGAGATTTCCTACTGGGCCTGGGCCGGGGGCGATGTCGGCCGCATGGCGCCCCTCGCCCTCGAGCGGGGGCCGGAGCTCAAGCGCCAGCTCGTGCGCGCCTCCGTCGCCGCGACGCGGGCGATCCGCACCGCGGTGCCGGACGCGCGCTTCCTCCATGCCGAACCCCTGATCCACGTCGTCGCCGGCAGCCCGGAGGACGTGCCCGCCGCCGAGGCCTACCGGACGGTGCAGTACGAGGCCCTCGACATGGTGAGCGGGCGCCTCTGCCCAGAGCTCGGCGGCGGTCCCGATTGCCTCGATGTCGTCGGGGTGAACTTCTACCCGGACAACCAGTGGGTCCATGACGGGGGAACGATCCCCCTCGGCCACCATGCCTACCGACCCCTGCGCCACATGCTGGCGGAGGTTCATGGCCGTTACGAGCGTCCGCTCCTGGTGGCGGAGACGGGCGCCGAAGGCACGGCCCGGGCGGCGTGGCTGCACTACGTCTGCGGCGAGGTTCTGGCCGCGCGCCGCGGCGGCGTCCCGGTCGCGGGGATCTGCCTCTATCCGATTCTCGATTATCCCGGGTGGGACGACGGGCGCCCCTGCGCGGTGGGCCTGTTGTCCGCACCCGACCGAGACGGACGACGGTTCTGCGATCCGGATTTCGCCGCGGAACTCCGACGCCAGCAGACTCTGTTCACGCAGGCTCCAGGCGCCGCATGAAGGATGGTCCCCTGGTCGCCCCGCACCTGTCCGGTCCCGGCCGGTTCATCCGGCATCACCTGCTGTGCTGGCGCTGGCATTTCGGATCGCTGTTCACCCTCGTGGTCGCGGCCTCCGCCTGCGGCGTCGGACAGCAATACGTCCTGAAGCAGTTCGTCGACGCCATGACCCGGTCGGCCGACGCCGCCTCGGCCGTCACGGCGGTGCTGCTGCTGTTCCTCGGCCTCATTGCCGCCGAGGGCGTGCTCGCGCGGCTCACGGGGTGGCTCGCCTGCCGCACCACCGTGGGCGTCGGGGTCGGCCTGCGCCTCGAACTCTTCGACGAACTCAGCGCGCAGTCGATGCGCTACTTCGCGGAGAACCGCGCGGGCTCCCTCGGCCAGCGCATCACCGCCACGGCCGGCAATTTCGGCGCCCTCATCAACACCCTGGTGTGGCGCATCATTCCGCCGGTGGTGGATGTCGGCGGCGCGGTGATCATCTTCGCGACCATCGACGGCCGGCTCACCGCCGCCCTCCTGGTCTTCGTCCTCGGCGTCACCCTGGGCCTGATCGTGTTCGGGGAGCGCGGCCGCCCCCTCCACCGCGCCTATTCGGGCGAAGCGGCCAAGGTGGCGGGCGACCTCGTCGACACCATCACCAACATGTGGACGGTGAAGGCCTTCTCGGCCCGCCGCCGCGAATGGCTGCGCCTGCGCACCGGGTTCGAGGCCGAGGCGACGGCGCAGCGCCGGAGCTGGATGTACCTCGAGGTGGCCCGGCTCCTCCACGACCTCGCCCTCTGGGCGATGGCCGCCGGCATCCTGACCTGGGCGGTGATGTTGTGGAGAAGCGGGCACGCCAGCCCCGGCGAGGTGGTGGTGGTGGCGAGCCTGACCCTGCGCATCCTGCACAGCTCCAAGGACATGGCTCTCTCCCTCGTGGACGTGGCCCAGCAATTCGGCTTCGTCGAGGAGACCCTCGCGGTCATCGCCCAGCCGCGGACGGTGCCGGATGCGCCGGGTGCGCCGGACCTCGTCTGCGGCGGCGGCCGCATCGAATTGCGTGACGTCGCCTTCGCGTACGGGGCGGGACGGCGCGTCCTCGACGGCGTCACCCTCACGATCCCGGCCGGCCAGAAGGTCGGCATCGTCGGGCCATCGGGCGCCGGTAAGTCGACCCTGGTCCAGCTCCTGCAACGACTTCACGACGTCCAGCACGGCACCATCCTCATCGACGGCGTGCCCATCGCGTCCGTGCGCCAGGATTCCCTGCGCGACGCCCTCGCGGTGGTGCCCCAGGAGATCAGCCTCCTGCATCGCAGCGTGCTGGAAAACATCCGTTTCGCCAGACCCGAGGCCGACGACGCGGCGGTGTTCGCGGCCGCGCGGGCGGCGGCCTGCGACGGGTTCGTCCGCCGACTCCCCGACGGCTACGAAACCGTCGTGGGCGAGCGCGGTGCCAAGCTGTCGGGGGGGCAGCGCCAGCGGATCGGTATCGCCCGCGCCTTCCTCAAGGATGCACCGATCATCCTCCTCGACGAGGCGACCTCCGCCCTCGACACCGAATCCGAGATGGCGGTGCAGGCCGCCCTAGTGCGGATCATGCGTCGGCGCACGGTGGTCGCCGTCGCGCATCGCCTCTCCACCTTGACGGGGTTCGACCGCATCCTCGTGATCGACCAGGGCCGCGTGGTCGAGGACGGCAGCCCCGCCGCCCTGCGCGGGGCCGGCGGCGTGTTCGCGCGGATGTGGCAGCTCCAGGCCGAGGGGCTGCCCGGCCATGACGGACCCGTGGAGGCGCAGAGCCGGGCGGACATCGCCCGCATCGCCTGACCCTTCGCACCGGCGTGGTTCGGTGCACGATCACCGCCGTGCGGACCCCGCACTCGCCCGATCAAGCCGAAGTGGCGTGCCCCGTCGGCTCCAGCCGCTCGGTCACCGGCCCGTCGGCATCGGTGATCCGTATGCGGACGGGGACCGATTTCGCCGCCGGGGTCTTCGACGGCCCGTCGTGGTGAGACAGCGGCATCAACGGATTCATCTCGGGGTAGTAGGCCCCGAGGCAGCCATCCGGCAGAGAGAACGGCACGACCTTCAGGCCGTAGACCGTCCGCTCGATGCCGTCCTGCGCATCGCTGACGAGGGCGACCACCTGTCCCTCGCGCAGGTTCGCCCGGGCCATCTCATCCGGATTGACCAGGAGCACGTCGCGCGTGCCCTCGATGCCGCGCATGCGGTCGCTATAGCCGTAGATGGTGGTGTTGAACTGGTCGTTCGAGCGCAGGGTGATCAGGCGATAGCGTCCCGGGGCTTCGGAGAAGCCCACGGCGTTCCTCTGCTTCGGCGTCGTAAAGGCCGCTCGCTTCGTCTCGGTCTTCCAGATGCGCTCGCGGGCCGAATTGCCCCGATAGAAACCGCCCGGGGTCCAGAGGCGTTCGTTGAAGTCGCGGAACTCGGGTCCGTAGGTTCGCTCGATCGCATCCCGGATCAGGCCGTAATCCCCGACCCAGGCGTCCCAGGTCACCTTCGGGTTCGGCGCCAGGGTCGCCTTGGCGATCCCCGCCACGATGTCGACCTCGGATTTCAGGTGCGGGCTCGCGGGCGTGCGGCGGCCGAGGGAGCCGGAGATGCAGCTGAACGTATCCTCCATGCTGACCGCCTGCGGGCCGGTGGCCTGCCGGTCCTCCTCAGTCCGGCCCCGGCACGGCAGCAGGTAGGCGATCTCGCCGTTGACGAGATGCGACCGGTTGAGCTTCGTCGCGACCTGCACCGTGAGGCGCATCTTCGTCCAGGCCGCCTCCATCAGGTCCCGCTCCGGGATGGCGCGGACGAAGTTGCCCCCGAGCCCGATGAAGCTGCGGATCTCGCCGGACAGGATGCCCTCGCAGGCCTCGACGGTGTTCACGCCCTTGTCGCGCGGCGGTTCGAAGCCGAACTGCTCGGCGAGCTTGTCGAGGGGCACCAGTTCGGGCTTCTCCGAGATGCCGACGGTGCGCTGACCCTGGACGTTGGAATGGCCGCGCACGGGCGAGATGCCGGCGCCGTCGCGCCCGATATTGCCCTTCAGCAGCAGCAGGTTGACGAACAGCGCGACGTTCTCGAACCCGTTCCTGTGTTGCGTCAGGCCCATGCCGTAGATGCCGATCACCCGGTCGGCCTTGACGTAGACCTCGGCCGCGCCCTCAATGGCCGCGCGCGACAGGCCGGATTCGTGCTCGATCTCGTCCCAGGGCGTCGCCCGGACCTTCGCCTCGAACGCGTCGAGGCCCGTCGTGTGCTGCTGGATGAAATCGACGTCGAGGACGCGTTCGCCCCGTTCCTTCGCGGCGTCGTCGGCGGCGAAGACGTGCTTGCACAGGCCCATCAGCACCGCGATGTCCCCGCCGGGCCGGACCTGATGGTACTGCGAGCTGATGCGGGTTTCCTTCCCGGTCAGCATCTCCACCGGGCTCTGCGGATTGGTGAAGAACTCCAGGCCCCGTTCGCGGACGGGATTGAAGGTCACGATCTCGACGCCGCGCTTGGCCGCCTCCTGCAGGGGATGGAGGAAGCGCGGGGAGTTCGACCCGGTGTTCTGTCCGAAGAAGAACATCGCGTCGCAGTTCTGGAGATCGTCGAACACCACCGTGCCGACGCTGGCGCCGATGGTCTGCTTGAGGGCCACCGAGGTGGTCTCGTGGCACATGTTCGAGCTGTCGGGCAGGTTGTTGCAGCCGTAGAGCCGGGCCAGCAGCCCGTAGAGATACGCTGTTTCCAGGCTTGCGCGGCCCGAGGAATAGAACACCACGGATTTCGGAGCGAGGCGCTTCAACTCGGCGCCGATCTCGGCGAACGCCTCGTCCCAACCGCAGGGCACGTAGGTGTCGGTCGCGGGGTCGTAGCGCATCGGATGCGTCAGGCGGCCCTGCTGTTCGAGTTCGTAATCCGTCCAGGTACGGAGTTCCGTCACCGTGTGCTCGGCGAAGAAATCGGGCGTGCAGCGCAGGGAGGTGAGCTCCCACAGGGTCGCCTTGGCGCCGTTCTCGCAGAACTCGAACGGGTGGTAGTCCGCGGGCTTCGCCCAGGAACACGACACGCACATGAAGCCCTTGGGCTTGTTCTGGCGGAACAGGGTCTCGGTCGCCAGCGGCGTCGCCCATTCCCGGCCGAAGATCTCGGTGATGCCGCGTACGGAACCCCAGCCGCCGGCCGGACCGTCATAGTGAGCCGTCGTCTCGTCGTCGGACATTCGCGTGCTCCACGTCGGCCATTCGGGTCTGGGCAAGTTGCGTGAAAGGAACGGCTCACTCGGAGAAATAACTCGGGGCGCATCCAAGCTGACGAAGTGGTAAAGCCTACCCTCATTCGCGAGATATAACCCATGTTGTAGACCGAAGGCTGCGTTGGGTCTTGGTTGGCGATGGCGCAGTGCCTCGGCACACTCCGTTTTCGACCCTATCGTCATGGTTCGCGAACGGTTTTGTCTTGCGCGTCTTGAAGGCGTCGGGTGCCGTGGCACGGGGTACGTGCGAGGGATGGTGCAGATTTTTCGTCCGGGGGCCGACACGGTCGTCCGCTTCGTCCTCGCGTCGCTCGCCACGGTCCCGGTCTTCGCCGTCGGGGTCGCCTACGCGGTCTGGCGCTCCCCCTACGTCACGGGGCAGGGCGTCACCCGCGAGCAGCCGGTGCCGTTCAGCCACGCGCATCACGTCGGCGGCCTCGGCCTCGATTGCCGCTACTGCCACACCGCCGTGGAGAAGGCGGCCTTCGCGGGCATTCCGCCCACGGACACCTGCATGTCCTGCCACTCGCAGATCTGGACCAATGCGCCGATGCTGGCCCCCGTGCGCACCAGTCTCGCCGAAGGGCGCTCCCTGCGCTGGCGCCGCGTCCACACCCTGCCGGGCTACGTCTACTTCAATCACGCCGTGCATGTCGCCAAGGGTGTCGGCTGCACCACCTGCCACGGCGAGATCCAGACGATGAAGCTCGTCCGGCAGGCGGCCCCCCTCACCATGGGCTGGTGCCTCGACTGCCACCGCGATCCGGCCCCGAACCTGCGCGCCCGCGATGCAGTCTTCGACACGGCCTGGACCGCGCCCGCCGATCAGGCCGCCCTCGGGGCGCAGCGGCTCAAGGAATACCACATCCGCTCGCCCGAGCGTCTCAGCGAATGCTCCCTATGCCACCGCTAGGCCCGCCCTCGCGGCGCGAGCCCCTCACCTCGCGGCGCGAGGCCCTGACCCTCCTCGGCGCCGGCATCGCCCTGGCGGCGGGCGGGTGTACGAAACCGTCCGAGGAGATCGTGCCCTACGTGCGGATGCCGGAGCGCCTGCTGCCCGGCGTGCCCGTGCGCTACGCGACGAGCCTGTCGCTCGGCGGCTTCGCCCGCGGCGTCCACGCCATCGCGGTGGACGGGCGCCCCATCAAGATCGAGGGCAATCCGCTCCATCCGGCGAGCCGCGGCGCAACGGACGTCTTCGCCGAGGCCGCGATCCTCGACCTCTACGATCCCGACCGTTCGCGCACGGTGACGGAACACAGGAGCGGCATCGCCTCCTGGGAGATGTTCGAGCGCGCCCTGGCCGGGCCCCTGGCGCGGGCGCGCAGCCGCAACGGCGCCGGCTTTCACCTCCTCACCGGGCGGGTCACCTCGCCGACCCTCCTGCGCCAGATCGCGTCCCTCCTGCGGGCGATGCCGGACGCCGTGTGGCACGTCCACGAACCGGTGGACGACACCCACGCGACGCGCGGCACCGTAGAGACCTTCGGCCGCCCCCTGAGGGTGCTGCCCCGGCTCGACCGCGCCGAGGTGATCCTGTGCGTCGGGGCCGATCCCCTCGGGCCCGGCCCGGATCAGGGCCGCTTGGCCTCCGGTTTCGCCGAGCGCCGCCGCGACCCGGGCCGGTTCGGCCGGCTCTACGTCGCCGAATCCGCACTGACGCAGACGGGGATCAAGGCCGATGCGCGCCGCGCGCTGCCGCCGCACGCGCAGGCCGCCCTGCTCGTCGCCTGCGCCAACGCCCTCGGGGCCGGATTGCCGGCGCCCGACGCGAGCGAGGCGGTCCGGCGCTTCGCCGAAGCCGTCGCGGCCGACCTCGCGGCGCATCGCGGCCGCGCCCTCCTCCTCGTCGGTCCGGCTCTGGCGCCGGAGCATCACGCCCTCGCGCATTGGATCAACGCCCGCCTCGACGCCCCCGTGGACGTCATCGAGCCCCCAGACCGCATCGACGGGCGTACCCCCGCGGGGCTCACCGCCCTCGCGGCCGCCCTCGATTCCGGGACCGTCGAAGGCCTCGCGATCCTCGATTGCAATCCGGTCCTCACCGGCGGCCCCGACCTCGATCTCGGCTCCCGGATCGGCCGGGCGGCGTTCAGCGTCCATGCGGGCACCCACGGGGACGAGACGGCCGGCGCCACCCACTGGCACCTGCCGCTGGCCCACGAACTCGAGGGCTGGTCCGACCTGCGCGCCGTCGACGGCACCGCCAGTCTGGTCCAGCCCCTGATCCGGCCCCTCTACGGCGCCCGCTCGATCCACGAGATCGTGGCCTTGTTCGGCGAGTCCCCGGCCCGGTCGGGCTACGACCTCGTGCGCGAGACTTGGCACGAGACCTGGAGCGAGACTTGGCGCGAAAGCCGGCCGGACCGCGAGGCGGCGGCGTTCGAGGAATGGTGGCGCCGGAGCCTCCATGACGGCGTGATCGCCGGCAGCGCGCCGGCGACGATCACGGTGACGGATCCCGCGCCGCCGAGCCCGCCGCCCCGGATAAGGTCCGGCTTCACCGTCGAACTGCGCCCCGATCCGTGCCTGTGGGACGGGCGGTTTTCCAACAACGCCTGGCTTCAGGAATGCCCGAAGCCGATCTCGAAGCAGGTCTGGGGCAACGCCCTCGCCCTGTCGCGCGGCGAGGCGGACCGGCGGGGCGTCGGGGCCGGCGACGTGGTGCGCCTGAGCGCGGCGGGGCGGAGCGTCGAGGTGCCCGTCGCCGTCGAATCCGGCGTGGCCGACGGCGTCGGCGTGCTCACCCTCGGGTCCGGCCGCGCTCGCGCCGGGGCCATCGGCAACGGCATCGGGGCGGATGCCTACCGCCTCGTGTCCCGGGCCGAGCGCTGGCTCGTCACGCCCGTCGACCTCGCCGCCACGGGCCGCACCGGCGCGGTGCTGCGGACGCAGAATTACGTGCAGGTCGAGGGCGAGACCGCGAAGCTCTTCCCGCAAATCGATCTCGCCGACCTCGCGACCGCCCAGCCGAAGGGAATCGGCGCCGACCAGCCGTCGCTCATCGAGGCCTGGACCGGGGATGCCGATGGCCATGCCTGGGCCATGGCCATCGACACGAATGCCTGCATCGGCTGCAACGCTTGCGTGGTCGCCTGCCAGTCGGAGAACAACGTCCCGGTGGTCGGCCCGGAGGAGATCGCGCGGGGCCGGATGATGCACTGGCTGCGCATCGACCTCTACGATGCCGGCACGCCCGAGGCGGTGAAGGCCGGGTTCCAGCCCGTGCCGTGCATGCATTGCGAGCACGCGCCCTGCGAGCCGGTCTGCCCGGTGGCGGCCTCGGTGCACGATGGCGAGGGCCTGAACCTGCAGGTCTACAACCGCTGCGTAGGCACCCGCTTCTGTCAGGCGAACTGCCCCTACAAGGTCCGCCGCTTCAACTTCTTCGGCTACGCCGACGGTCAGGAATACGCCAACCTCGACGCCGAGCCGATCCGGGCGCAGCGCAACCCCAACGTCACCGTGCGGGCGCGCGGCGTCATGGAGAAATGCACCTACTGCGTCCAGCGCATCGCCACGGAGCGGCAGGGGGCCGAGCGGGACGGCCGCGCCATGAACGACGTGGTCACCGCCTGCCAATCGGCCTGCCCCACCCGGGCGATCACCTTCAGCGACCTCGCCCGGCCGGGCAACCCGGTCTCGGCCCTGCGGGCGGACCCGCGCCACTACGCGCTGCTGGAGGAACTCAACACCCGCCCGCGCACCACCTACCTCGCCAATCTGCGCGCGCCGAACCCCGATTGGGCGGAGGACCACACGTGAGCGGGGTTGGGCAGCAGCAAAGCTGGATCGCGCCCGCGCGCCTCGGCGACGCCGAGATCACGGCCGCCGTCGCCGATCCGATCCAGAAGCGCGGCCCCGGCAAGGCGTGGTTCGTCGCCCTGCTCTGCGTCCTGCCCTTCGTGCTGCTGACGCTCGTCGCCATCGGGGCGGTGCTCACCGTGGGCATCGGCCTGTCGGGCGTGAACACCACGGTGGTGTGGGGCGTCTCCATCGCGAATTACGTCTGGTGGATCGGCATCGGCAACGCCGGAACGCTGATCTCCTCGATGCTCCTGCTGACGCGCCAGCACTGGCGCGCCTCCATCAACCGCTTCGCCGAGGCCATGACCCTGCTGGCCGCCGCCATCGCGGGCCTGTTCCCGATCATCCACCTCGGCCGGCCGCTCTACGCCTATTGGCTGGCGCCCTACCCGAACACCATGGACCTGTGGCCGCAATGGCGCTCGGCCCTGGTCTGGGATTTCTGGGCGATCCTCAGCTACCTGCTGTTCTCCCTGATATTCTGGTTCACCGGCCTGCTGCCCGACCTCGCCACCCTGCGCGACCGGGCCACCACGCGGCCGGGACAGATGATCTACGGCGCCCTGGCCCTCGGCTGGCGCGGCTCGGCCCGGCACTGGCAGGTCTACGAGACCTTCCACATGACCATGGCGGCCCTGGCGATCCCCCTCGTCTGCTCCGTCCATTCCATCGTCGGCCTCGACTTCGCCGCGAGCCTGATGCCCGGCTGGCAGGAGAGCCTCTTCCCGCCCTACTTCGTCGTCGGGGCGATGTATTCGGGCTTCGCCATGGTGGTGGTGCTGGCCATCGCCATCCGCTGGGGCCTGAACCTCCAGGCGATGATCACGCGGACGCATTTCGACGCCATGGCGAAGGTGATGCTGTTCGCCAGCATCGTGATGACGTTCTCCTACGCCACCGAGTGGTTCATGGCCTGGTACGGCGGCGAGCACGCCGACAGGACGGTGGTGGGCTATTTCTTCACCGGCGATTACCGCTGGCTCTACGCCGCGCTGCTGTTCTGCAACTGCCTCGCCCCGCAGGCCCTGTGGTTCCCGGCCGTGCGGGTCGACTTGCGGGCGCTCGCCGCCCTCGCGATTCTGATCAACGTCGGGATGTGGCTCGAGCGCATCCTCATCGTCTGGAACACCCTCGCGCGCGGCTACGCCGTCAGCCTGTGGCGGACCTACCAGATCAGCCTCTACGACCTCGCGATCCTATTCGGGCCCCTCGGGTTGTTCGTCCTCGGCTTCCTCGTCCTGGCGCGCCTGCTGCCCCTCGTGTCGATGCACGAGGTCCGCCAGCTCAGCCACCGCGCGGGCGCCGCATGAGCGGGTCCCGCCCCCACCTCCTCGCCGAGTTCGAGACGCCCGAGGCCTTACTGCGGGCGACCCGCCTCGGCCATGCCGACGGCCACAGCCCCGTCGACGCCTTCACGCCCTTCCCCGTGGAGGATCTTGCCGGATTGTTCGCGCCCACGCGCCGATGGGTCCGGCCCGCCATGGCGATGGCGGGCTTCGGCGCGGCGGGGCTGATGTACGCCCTGCAATGGTACAGCGCGGTCCACGCCTACCCGCTGAATTCCGGCGGGCGGCCCCTGCATTCCTGGCCGGTCTTCCTCCTCGTGCCGTTCGAGGTCGGAATCCTCGCCGCCGCCCTGGCGGGCTTCGTCGCCATGCTGGCCGCCTGCGGCCTGCCGCGCCTGCACCATCCGCTGCACGCGATGCCGCAATTCGAGCGGGCGAGCCAGGACCGCTTCCTGCTCCTCATCGCCCCGAAGGACGATCCGAGCGCGTTGCGCGGGCTCCTCGAAGGGGCGGGCGCCCGCCTGGTGTCGGAGATGCACCCATGAGGCGGTCCCGAGACGCGCGCCGCACGCTCCGCGTGGGACTCGGCGCCCTCGCGCTCCTGCTGCCGCTCGCGGCCTGCGACGACCAGTCGATGCGGGTCCAGAAGCGCTATCGGGTCTACGGCAAGGCGGCCCTGTTCGCCGACGGCGCCGAGGCCCGGACACCCCCGGACGGCACCGTGGCGCAGGGCGATCTCGCGGCCGAGGCGGCCTTGCGCGATGCGCCCCCCGTCGACGCCGCTCTGCTGCGGCGGGGCCGGGCGCGCTACGACGCCATCTGCACGCCCTGCCACGGCTATACCGGCCACGGCGACGGAATGATCGTCCAGCGCGGCTTTCCCGCCCCGCCCTCCTTCCACGAGGACCGCCTGCGGGCGGCGCCGGCGGGCTACCTCGTCGCCGTGATCACCGAGGGCTACGGCGTGATGTATTCCTACGCCGCCCGCGTCGAGCCGCGGGATCGCTGGGCCATCGCCGCCTATATCCGCGCCCTGCAACTCGGTCAGGGCGCCCGCGTCGCCGACGTGCCGGGTCTCGCGGAGGCGCTGCCATGACGGGCGCGCCGTCGATCGCCGACGCCCTGGCGCGGGGCTGGCTCCTCGCCTGGATCGTCTGGAGCATGATCCCCATCGGCAGCCTCGTCTGGGTGATGATCCACGCCGTCACGGGCGGCCGGTGGGGCGACGCTCTCGCCCCCGCCCTGCGGCCCGCCACCGCCCTGGTGCCCCTGGCCGCCCTGACGTTCCTCGGCATCGCCGCCACCCTGCCGGCCCTCTACCCCTGGGCGGCCGATCCGGGGCGGGTGAAGGCGGATGTCGCGCGCCTCTACCTCAATCCGGTGGCGTTCGATCTGCGGGCCGGCCTCGCGCTCGCGGGCTGGTCGGGCCTCGCCCTCCTCATCCTGGCGGGGCGCTGCACCCGGCTGGTGGCCGGCCTCGGCCTCGCCTTCTACGGGTTCAGCCTCAGCCTCGTCGCCGTGGACTGGATCCTGTCCGTCGAGCCTGCCTACGTCTCCTCCGCGTTCGCCGCCGACATCGCTCTGCACCAGATGCTCGCCGCCCTCGCGTGGGCGGCCCTGGTGGGCGTGCCCGGCCGCGACGGACAGCGGACGGGCGACCTCGCCCAGCTCATTCTCGCGACCCTCCTGGGCGTCCTCTACATGGGCCTGATGGCCTACGTGGTG
Source organism: Methylobacterium sp. Leaf102 (assembly GCF_001422425.1). NCBI lineage: Bacteria > Pseudomonadati > Pseudomonadota > Alphaproteobacteria > Hyphomicrobiales > Methylobacteriaceae > Methylobacterium > Methylobacterium sp. Leaf102. The sequence continues at coordinate 20,935 of NZ_LMMX01000009.1, forward strand.
GCGTGGTACGGCGACCTGCCGCCGAAGGCCGCGTGGTACCTGAAGCGTGGCGAGGGCACTTGGCGGGCGCTGCTGCTCGCCGCCTTCGTGGTCGGCGGCCTCGTCCCGTTCGGGATGCTGCTCTTTTCTGCCGTGCGCCGCAGCGCGGCCCTGCTGCGGGCGGTGGGCGTCCTCGTCCTCGTGGGCCTCGCCCTCCACCTCGCCTGGACGCTCCTGCCGGCCTACGGCGACGGTGCCGGTGCCGCCGCGGCGGGCGGGCTTGCGGGCCTCGCCGTTCTGGCCCTGCTGTCGCGCCGCGCCGCGCGATTCACCGCGCGCACCTTCGCCGACGCCTCAGCGCCGGAGAGCCGGCATGCCTGAGCCCATGCCTGAGCCGTCGCGCGACCGTATCCACGACGACGTCGCGGACCACGCCGATCCCGGCCTCGAAGCGCCGGGCATCGCCCTGAAACCGGTGCTGCTCACGGGCCTCGGCATCGTGGCGTTCATCGGGGCGTCGCTGGCCGGCCTGTGGCTGTACTACCGGAGCGAGGTGCCGGGGCCGGTCGCTCAGGCGCCCCGCGCGTTTCCCGGGCCGCAGCTCCAGCAGAATCCCGGCGGCGACCTCGCGCGGTTCCTCGCCGATCAGCGTCACCGGCTGCAGGGCTACGGGTGGGTCGACCGCGACCGCGGCATCGCCCGAATGCCCATCGGGGAGGCCATGCGCCGCCTCGCCGATCGGGGCGCGACCGCCTACGCCGCGCCGGTCCAGCCCGAACGCTGGCCCAGCCTCGGAAGCCGCGGCGGCGCGGTCAGCGCGCTCCCGGCGCCACGGGGGAGCCCCGGCGCCGCCGCGGCGTCCGGTCCCGCCGGCGGGGGCGCCCCATGATGCAGCGTTTCGTGCCCGCGTGGCTCATGCCCGAAGCCGCCTCGACGCAGGCCGCCAAGGTCGACGCGATCTTCTTCGGCCTGACGGTGATCTCGGCCGCCATCGTCCTCGTGGTGGTCGGCCTCGTCGTCACCTTCGCGATCCGGTTCCGGCGCGGCTCGAAGGCCGATCGCGGCGCCCTGCCGAGCGTCGTGTCGCGCGAGTTCGAGATCGGCTGGACCGCCGCCACCCTGTTCGTGTTCCTGTTCATCTTCTGGTGGGCGGCCTCGGCCGAGATCGGCGCCTACACTCCACCGAAGGACGCCATCGAGATCCACGTCGTCGCCAAGCAGTGGATGTGGAAGACGCAGGCCTCCAACGGCGCCCGCGAGATCAACGAGCTGCACGTGCCCGTGGGCGCGCCCGTGCGGCTGATGCTGACCTCGCAGGACGTGATCCATTCGTTCTACATCCCGGCCTTCCGCCTGAAGCGCGACGCCGTGCCGGGCCGCCAGACCGAGACCTGGTTCCAGGCCACCAAGACCGGCACCTTCCACCTCATGTGCACGGAGTTCTGCGGCACCGACCACTCGCGCATGCTCGGCCGCGTCATCGTCATGGAGCCGCAGGATTACGCAGCGTGGCTCTCGGCCCAGCCCGAGGGCGACGACCTCGCCCATGCGGGCGAGCGCCTGTTCACCGCGCGCGGCTGCGCCGGGTGCCACGCACCGGGCTCCACGATCCACGCGCCGGACCTCGCCGGGCTATGGGGCAAGACCATTCCCCTCGAAGGCGGCCGCACCGTCACGGTGGATGCGGCCTATATCCGCGATTCGATCCTCCAGCCCGCGCGCGACATCGCCGCCGGTTACGCGCCGATCATGCCGAGCTACGCGGGCCTACTGACGGACGGAGAGGTGCAGGAACTCACCGCCTATCTCCGCGCCCTCGGGGCCGGCCCCCGCACCGTGCGCAGCCCCGGCGTGCCGCCGCTCTCCTCCCGCGTGCCGGGGTCCGCTCGCGAGCGCAGCCCTGCCATGGTGCCGGGCGCGCCCGTCGCGGACACGCCGGCCCCCGCCGGACCGGCGGTGGGCCCGTGACCCGCCCCGTCGTCGATCCCCGCCCTCCCCGTCCGCGAGCGCGCAGATGAGCCCCCACATCGCCCAAAGCCCCACGGCCCTGGCGGACCCGGACGAGCTCGCGCTGGGCCTGCCGGAGAGCTACCTCGCGGCCGGCCACACCCTCGGCTCGTGGCTGACCACCACCGACCACAAGCGCATCGCCATCCTGTACGGACTGTCGATTACGCTGTTCTTCTTCCTCGGCGGCGCGGCGGCCACGGCCGTGCGCCTCGAACTGTTCACGCCGGAAGCCGATTTCGTCGGGTCGGACACCTACAACAAGCTGTTCACGCTCCACGGCGTGATCATGGTGTGGTTCTTCCTCATCCCGTCGATCCCCACCACCTTCGGCAACTTCCTCCTGCCGCTGATGATCGGCGCCCGCGACCTCGCGTTTCCCAAACTCAACCTCGTGAGCTGGTACCTCAACCTCGGCGGCGGGCTCCTGGCCGCCGTCGCCGTGCTGGCGGGCGGGATCGACACGGGGTGGACCTTCTACGTCCCCTAGGCGACGATGTTCTCCGACACCGCCGTCTCCGTGGCGGTGCTCGGCGTGTTCGTCGCCGGGTTCTCGACCATCGCCACGGGCGTCAACTTCATCGCCACCGTGCACCTGCTGCGGGCGCCCGGCATGACCTGGTTCCGCCTGCCGCTGTTCGTGTGGGCGATGTATACCACGAGCCTGATCTTCGTCCTGGCGACGCCGGTCCTCGCTCTCACCCTGCTCCTCGTGCTGGCCGAGCGGGCCTTCGGCCTGCCGATCTTCGATCCGGCGCGGGGCGGCGACCCGATCCTGTTCCAGCACCTGTTCTGGTTCTACTCGCACCCGGCGGTGTACATCATGATCCTGCCGGCGATGGGGGTGATCTCCGAGGTGATCACCTGCTTCTCGCGGCGGGTCGTCTTCGGCTACACCTTCATGGTCTACGCCCTGGTGGCCATCGCGGTGATCGGCTTCTTCACCTGGGGCCATCACATGTTCACCTCGGGCATGTCGCCCTACGCGGCGCTGCTGTTCTCGTTCCTGTCGTTCATCGTCGCCGTGCCGTCGGCCATCAAGGTCTTCAACTGGACCGCCACCCTGTATCGCGGCCAGATCGGCTTCGAATCGCCGATGCTCTACGCCCTCGGCTTCCTCGGCCTGTTCACGGTGGGGGGCCTGACGGGCCTGTTCCTCGCCTCGATCCCCATCGACGTGCACGTGCAGGACACCTACTTCGTCGTCGCCCACTTCCACTACATCATGGTCGGCGCCTCGGTGTCGGCCTACTTCGCCGGGCTGCACCTGTGGTGGCCGAAGATCACCGGGCGGATGTACCCGGAGACCTGGGCGAAGTTCGCCGCGATCCTGATGTTCTTCGGCTTCAACCTGACGTTCTTCCCGCAATTCATCGCCGGGTATCTCGGCATGCCGCGGCGCTACCACGTCTATCCGCCGGAATTCCAGGTCTGGAACGTGCTCTCGTCCTCGGGCGCGGCCGTCCTCGCCGTCGCCTACCTGATGCCGCTGGGCTACCTCACCTGGTCGGTGTTCTTCGGCGCCCGCGCCCGCAACGACCCGTGGAACGCCACCGGCCTCGAATGGCGGACCACGTCGCCGCCGCCCCGCGACAATTTCCTCGGCCGTGTCGCCGTCCTCGGGCCGCCCTACGATTACCACCCGGCCGGGAGCCCGCCGACGCAGGACCAGCCGCATCTGCCGACGCAGGAATCCCAGGCATGAGGGCGACCGGCGAGCCGTCCCTTCCGCTGCGCGAGCCGTCTCCTCCGCTGCGCGAGACTGTCCCCTCGCTGCGCGAGTCTGCCCCGTCGCTGCGCGAGCCTTGGCACGACCTCGGTTTCGCGCCCGCCGACGCCCTCGCGCGGCAGCGGGCCGGGGCCACCTTCGGCATGTGGATCTTCATCGCCAGCGAAGTCCTGTTCTTCGGGGCGCTGTTCCTGTTCTACGCCGCCCTCAGGGCCGAGCATCCCGAGGCCGTCGCGGCGGCGGCGCGCGAGACCAACATCGTCTACGGGACGGCGAACACCGCCCTGCTGCTCACGAGCGGTCTGCTCGCGGCCATCGCCGCGCGGGCCGCGGAGGTGCCGGCCCTGCGCCGTCTGGTCCTCGTCTGCCTCTTGCTCACGGCGGGCCTCGGCCTCGCTTTCCTGATCGTGAAGGGCTTCGAATACCGCGAGGACATCCGGGAAAATCTGGTGCCCGGACCGGGCTTCAAGCTCGCGGACCGGCCGACGCAGCTGTTCTTCGGCTTCTACTGGTTCGCCACGGCGGTGCACGGAATCCACCTCGCCATCGGCATCGGCCTGGTGACGCGGCTGGCGTGGAAGGGCTGGCACGCGCCGGACTTCCTCGCCACGAGTCCGCAGGTCGAGGTGGCGCTGCTGTATTGGGGCTTCGTCGACATGGTGTGGATCGTCCTCTACCCCGCCCTCTACCTCGTGGGGCGCACCGGATGAGCGAGGCCCCCACCCTCCGCTCCATTCTCCTGCGCACCGTGCCGGTCTGGCTCGGCCTCGTCGCGCTCCTCGCCGTCTCGGTCCTGCTGGCCTACCGACCCCTCGGCCCCTGGAACGTCGCCCTCCCGTTCGGCATCGCCGGCACCCAGGCGCTCCTCGTCGCGGTGCCGTTCATGCGCCTCGATACGGCGAATGCCCTCGACCGGCTCACCGCGGCCTGCGGTCTGTTCTGGCTGGCGATCCTGTTCACCCTCACCCTCGCGGACGTGTTCGCCCGGTTGGCGGAAGGATGATGCGGCGCCCGCAGCCTGGGGTCCGCTCGCGGGTATCCCGAGCCATCCGGCCCTGTCTCGCCACCCTGGTCGTGGCGGCACCGGCCTTCCCGTCGCCGGCCTCGGCGGACCTCACCCGGCTCGACCTCGCGCGCGTCGGCCTCGCGCCGCCCCCAGGGGCTCGAGTGCCGCTGGACCTCGAACTCCGGACCGATGGGGGCCAAGCCGTCACGGTCGCCGCCGCCCTCGACGGCCGCCCGACCCTCCTGGTGCCCATCGACCCGAACTGCCGGGTGATCTGCGCGCCGACCCTCGCGATCCTGTCCGGGGCTCTGATGGGAACCGGCCTGCGCCCAGGCCGGGATGTCCGGCTCGTCGTCATCGGCCTCGGTCCGCGCGACGAGGCCCGGACGTCCGTGACGGCCGGCATCGACGGGGCGCTGGCCGAGGCGGTCACCACCGTGACGGGGCCGCCCGAGGCGGTCGCGCGCTTGACCGAAGCGATCGGCTACACGTCGGTGCCCGATACCGTGCACGGCGCCATCGTCCACCCGGCCGCCTTCGTGTCGCTGACCGGCGACGGGCGGGTGTCGCGCGTCCTGTCGAGCCTCACCGTGACGGCGGACAGCCTGCGCCTCGCCCTCGTGGAGGCGGGAGAAGGCCGGATCGGCACGCTCGGCGATCGCGTCCGGCTGCTGTGCTACAGATTCGACGCGGCACAGGGGATCTACACGCCACGGATCTGGCAGGCCTTTCAGGCCGCCATCGGCCTCACGTTGCTGGGTCTGGCCGGTGGCCTGATCCTGCTGCATCGGCGTGGAACGGCGAAGCCGTGACGCAGGACACAACCGGGCGATGCGGCCGGAAGTGTTTTAATCCAGCGCCGTCCGACCGCACGCGAGGGACGAAGGCCTGTGTGGCTTTCGCGCACCAGCCAGGACACGACGCGGCAGGATAGCGTGCGGGATGCTCCCGTCACGACCCGTTTCCTTTCGGCAAGCTTGGCATCGCGTCCGCCGGGCGGCCCGGCTCTCGGTCCTCCTCGTCGCCGGATCCGCCCTGGCCGGACCGATTCCGTCCGCGTCCGGCAAAGACCACCAGGAGGCGGGCACGGGCAGCGCGCCCGACACGATCGACACCGAGAACCTGTTCGGCTTCACGGAAGGAACCGACACCGGCAAGGCCGGCGAGCAGGAGGTGGTGGTCGACGCGATCGGCCGCTTCAGCAAGCGCCGGGCGGGGCCGGGCTCGTCGGCCTATCGCGCCAGCGAACCCATCGTCAGCTACCAGTACGATCCGACCGACGATTTCAGCATCGAGCCCGGCCTGCAATTCGACGCGCGGGACAGCCGCAACATCGTCGGCGTGCCGGACAAGACCTTCGGCCTCGTCAACGGCGGCTCACTGGAGTTCAAGTATCAGTTTCTCAAGCGGACGGACGACCATCCGTTCGGCATCGCCCTGCAGGCGGAGCCGCTGTATTCGCGGGTGACGCCCATCGAGGGGCAGGGCGCCGACGTGTTCAGCATGGACACCCGGCTCATGGCGGATGCGCGCCTGATTCCGGGTAAGCTGTGGGCCGGTGCGAACGTGATCTACAATCCCTCCGTCGCGCGCCTCAAGGGCTCCGGCGACACCGACCGATCCTCGACCCTCTCCCTGTCGGGAACGCTGATGGCGCGGGCGACGAACAGCGTCTTCCTCGGCCCCGAAATCCGGGTCATGCGTGCCTATGACGGGTCGTTCCTGAACCGGTTCCTCGGGCGAGCGGTTTTCGTCGGCCCTGTGCTGCACGTGCAGGTCAGGGAAAAGGGCTTCCTGACCGTCGCCTACTCCGCCCAGGTCTCCGGCCACGACCGCGCCCCCGACTTCGCCGACCGCGCCTTCAACCTCACCCAGTTCGCCCGTCACAACCTACGGGTCCGCTTCGGCGTCGAGTTCTGACCCGAGTCTCGGATCGGCCGGATCCGCGGGTGCGGTGCGTCGAGACCCTGGACGGCCCGGTCGTCGCTGTGATGCGGTTACGTTCGATTCCGCAGCGTACCTCCCCAGAATTTGGGGTTGGCCGCCACCGCGAAATGCGCGTCGAAGAACGCCTGCATCTTATCGTAGTCGGGCCGGTGGCCCTGCAGTCCGCCGATGTTGCGGTCCGTGAGCGCTGCATTGAGCATGTTCTGCGTGAGCCGGTCCGCAGTCCGTCCAATGAGGCCGAGATCGGAGCGCTTGATGCCGCCGCTGAGGTCGCGGGTCTGCGTCCGGCCGATATCCCGGGACACGCGGTCGCCCATCCCGGCGCCGTACTCCCGGTCGATCACCTGCTGGATATGCTCGAAGCCTTGCGCGAGCTTCTGTACGCACGCGACGAGGGCGTTACCGAAACCGAACAAGGCCTTCACGCTGGAGAGCGATGCTTTGCCGCTCGTGTACAGATCGATGCTGGAAAACCGAATGGTAAAGACCTTCGGCGTGGCGTCCCACGGTCCGGCCGTTCGACGCGATGGGCCGGACCCTTCGGCCGGGAAGCGTGCGGGGACGGCTCGGCGCCCCCCTAACCCGGCACCACCGCCGATCCGGCCAGAAGGCCGCCGTCGAGGGTGATGTCCGCGCCGGTGATGTAGGTGGCCTCGTCGGAGGCGAGCATCAAAGCGACAGCCGCGACCTCGTCGGGGCGGCCGAACCGGCGCAGGGGCGTGTCGGCAACGAGGGCGTCCATCCGGGCCTGCCGGTCGGGTCCGGTGCCGAGCATCGGCTCCCACATTCCGGTGAGGATCGCGGCCGGATGGATCGCGTTGCAGCGGATGGTCCAGCCCTGCTGGGCGCAATAGAGCGCCACGGTCTTGGTGTGGTTGCGGATGGCGGCCTTCGAGGACGCGTAGGCGGCGGCCCCAGGGATGCCGACGAGGCCGGAGCGCGAGGCGATATTGACGATGGAGCCTGCGCTCCGCGCCTTCATGGCCCGGATGGCGTAGCGGCAGCCGAGAAAGGTGCCGTCGAGGTTGACCGCGTGGACCGCGCGCCAGTCGGCGAGGGTGGCGTGTTCGGGATCGTGCGCGACCATCCCGTCCTCGAACCCCGTGACGCCGGCGTTGTTCACCACCACGTCGACGGCGGGGGCGAACCGCGCCAGGGCGTCCCAGGCCTCCTCCGACCGTACGTCGAGGGGGAAGGTCCGGCAGCCGAGGGCGGCTTCCAGGTCGGCGAGGGCCGCCGCGTCCGCATCCGTCGCGATGACGGTCGCGCCCTCGCGCCCGAACGCCTCCGCGATCGCCCGCCCGATGCCTCGGGCGGCGCCCGTGACGACGCAGGTCTTTCCCGCCAACCGCATGGAATCGCCCCCGATCGCCTCAGTTCACCCGCTTCCAGGTCTGGCTCTTGCACAAGACGCTCAGGACGCAGCCCTGGACCTCGACGACGTCCGGGCCCTTGAGGACGAGGCTGCCGGCGTAGGTCTTGCCGTCCTTGGGGTTATAGAGCGAGCCTTCGTAACCGTCGCCCTTGGCCCGGTCGGCGGTCATGATCCGCACGCCGATGAGGCTGCGGGTCCGCAGGGACACGTCGGGGTTCTGGGCGTCGAGGCCGGGGCCGGAGACGCTGGCGAGGGTGCCGCAATAGCCCTGGCCGCAGCGGGCGATGCGGACCTTGGAGCCGCCCGTCTCCGTCAGCCACAGGCCGGTGGCGTCGGGACCCTTCTCGGCGGCGGCCGGGCCGGCGAGCCCGAGGAGCAGGAGGGTGCCCGCGAGGGCGCGGGCCGTCCGATTCTGCGTGATCATATGCGCTGTCTCCCTGAAGTGTCCCGCGCGGTCGGGCGGCATAGCGCACGGTCCACGACCGCCGCAAGCGACCGCCCGAGTGCCCCCCCGAGCGACGCCCCAAACGACCCCCGAAGACGCCCGGCAGGGCCGCCAAGTCGTGTCTCAGCCTTGACAACCCGGCGAGAACCCCGGCCTAGACGGTTCGAATTTTCGGGTGTTCCCAGGGATCAATCCACCATGCGGGTGATCGAGACGGAGATCGCGGCGGTCAAGCGCGTCGTTCCCAACCGCTTCGGCGACGACCGGGGCTGGTTCTCGGAGACCTTTCGCGTCGATACCCTCGCGGCCGGCGGGATCGACGTGGCGTTCGTGCAGGACAACCAGTCGTTCTCGGCCCAGGTCGGCACCGTGCGGGGCCTTCACTTCCAGCTCGCCCCGGCGGCGCAAGCCAAGCTGGTGCGGGTGCTGGCGGGCTCGATCCTCGACGTCGCCGTGGATCTGCGCCGCGACAGCCCGACCTACGGCCGCCACGTCGCCGTGACCCTCGACGCGAAGGGCGGCGAGCAGCTCTACGTGCCGGCCGGCTTCGCCCACGGCTTCTGCACCCTGGAGCCGGACACCATGGTGGCCTACAAGGTCAGCGCCTATTACAGCGCGGCGCACGACCGCAACCTCGTCTGGAACGACCCCGATCTCGCCATCGCCTGGCCGGTGGACGAGGCCGCCGCCGTGCTGTCGGACAAGGACCGCGCCGCCCCGCGTTTCGCGGATCTCGGCGCCGCGTTCTGAACATTTGATACCAAGGGTTCGAGGGAGAAGACACGCATGCGCATCCTGGTCACCGGCGGCTGCGGCTTCATCGGTTCCGCCCTCGTCCTGCATCTGGTTCAGGATCTCGGGCACGACGTCCTCACCCTCGACGCCCTGACCTATGCGGCGAACCCGATCTCCCTGCAGCCCCTGGCCGAGGACTCCCGCCATCGCTTCGCCGAGGCCGACATTTGCGATCCTTCGGCCGTCCACGCGCTCTATGCCGAGTTCAAGCCCGACGCGGTGATGCATCTGGCCGCCGAGAGCCATGTCGACCGCTCCATCACCGATCCGGGCGCGTTCATCCGCACCAACGTGGTCGGCACCCAGGTGATGCTCGACGGCGCCCGCACCTACTGGGACGGGCTCTCCGGCGACGCGAAGGCGGCGTTCCGCTTCCTCCACGTCTCCACGGACGAGGTCTACGGCTCGCTCCCGCCCGACGGGTTCTTCACCGAGGAGAGCCGCTACGACCCGCGCTCGCCCTACTCGGCCTCGAAGGCGGCCTCCGACCATCTCGCCCGCGCCTGGCACGAGACCTATGGCCTTCCGGTGCTCATCACGAACTGCTCGAACAATTACGGGCCGCGGCACTTCCCCGAGAAGCTCATCCCGCTGATGATCCTCAATGCGCTGGAGGGGAAGAACCTCCCCGTCTACGGCGACGGGTTGAACGAGCGCGACTGGATTCACGTCGAGGACCACGCCAAGGGCCTCGTGGCGGTACTGAAGAACGGCCGCCTCGGCGAGACCTACCTGCTCGGCGGGCGCTCCGTGCGCAACAACCTCGCGGTGGTGAAGGGGCTGTGCGCCGCCTTCGACCGCCTGCGCCCCGAGCACGCCCCGCACGACCGCCTGATCACCTACGTGGCCGACCGTCCGGGCCACGACCGCCGCTACGCCATCGACCCGTCGAAGGCGGAGGCCGAGGTCGCGTGGGCGCCGACGAAGAACTTCGAGACGGCGCTCGAAGAGACCGTGAAGTGGTACCTCGACAACGAGGCGTGGTGGCGTCCGATCCGCGAGGGCCGCTACACCGGCGAGCGCCTCGGCCTCGGCGGCGCGCAGGCGTCCGCGACGAAGGCCTCCTAAGTGGATATCCTGATCCTCGGCGGCGCCGGTCAGGTCGGCACCGAGCTGCAGGCCCATGCCTGGCCGGACGGCGTGCGGGTCGACGCGCCGGACCGCGCGGCCCTCGACATCACCGATGCGGACGCCGTGGCCCGCACCCTCGACGCGACACCCTACGAAGCGGTGATCAACACGGCGGCCTACACCGCCGTGGACAAGGCCGAATCCGACGTGGTCGCGGCGTGGCGCCTCAACGCCCTGGCGCCGGCGATCCTCGCCGCCGCGACGCGGGCGCGCGGCATCCCCCTCGTCCACGTCTCGACGGATTACGTGTTCGACGGGGACGGGGAGGGGGATTACCTGCCCGACGCCCCCGTGAACCCGCGCAGCGTCTACGGCGCCAGCAAGGCGGCTGGCGAGATGGCGGTGCGCACGGCCAACCCGCGCCACGCCATCCTGCGCACGGCCTGGGTGGTGAGCCCGCACCGGGGCAACTTCGTGAAGACCATGCTGCGGCTCGCGGCCGAGCGCGACGCGCTCACGGTGGTCGACGACCAGCACGGCTGCCCGACCTCGGCGACGGACTTGGCCCAGACCTGCGCCGCCATCGCCCTGCGGCTCGCCGCGGATGCGGACGCGCCCACCGGCACCTTCCACTACGTCAATGCCGGTTCGACCACGTGGCGGGGCTTCGCCGAAGCCATCGTGGCGGGCTCCGCCGCGCGCGGCAGCCAATCGATCCCGGTCACCGGCATCCCGACGAGCGCCTACCCGACGCCGGCCCGGCGCCCGGCGAATTCCCGGCTGTCGACGGCGAGCCTCACGGCCGCCTACGGGATCGTGCCGCGCCCCTGGGAAGCGGCCCTCGACGACATCCTCGACCGGCTCGTCGGGCCGGCCCACACCCAGACGGAGACACGGGCATGAAGGGCATCGTCCTCGCCGGCGGATCGGGCACGCGCCTGCACCCGGCCACCCTGTCGATCAACAAGCAGCTGCTGCCGGTCTACGACAAGCCGATGATCTACTACCCGGTCTCGGTGCTGATGCTCGCCGGCATCCGCGAGATCCTGATCATCTCCAGTCCTGAGCACCTCGACAACTACAAGCGCCTGTTCGGCACCGGCGAGCAGTTCGGCCTGCAGTTCTCCTACGCGATCCAGCCGCGCCCCGAGGGCCTGGCCCAGGCCTTCGTCATCGGCCGCGACTTCGTCGGAACCGACGACGTCGCCCTGGTGCTCGGCGACAACCTGTTCTTCGGCAACGGCATGAGCGAGCTGCTCGCCCGCGCCCGCACCCGCACGTCGGGCGCCACGGTGTTCGCCTACCACGTCGACAATCCGGCGGCCTACGGCGTCGTCACCCTCGACAAGGAGGGCCGCCCCTTGCGCCTCGTCGAGAAGCCGACCCAGCCCGAGAGCCCGTGGGCGGTGACCGGCCTGTACTTCTATGACAACCAGGTCCTCGACATCGCCGCCGCCGTGACCCCGTCGCCGCGCGGCGAACTCGAGATCACGAGCGTCAACCAGGCCTATCTCGAACGCGGCCAGCTCCATGTCGAGCGGATGTCGCGCGGCTACGCCTGGCTCGACACCGGCACCCACGACAGCCTGCTGGAGGCGGCCGAGTTCGTCCGCACCCTGCAGCACCGCCAGGGCCTGCAGGTCGCCTGCCTCGAGGAGATCGCCTACCTGCAGGGCTTCATCGACAAGGAGCAGCTCATCGCGCGCGGCAACCTGTTCGCGAAGACCGCCTACGGGCAGAACCTCCTGCGTCTGGCCAAGGACGACGCGTTCGCGGAGTTCGCCGCGCGCTGACGGGGCCTTCAGGAAGTCCCGGGGCCGGATGGACCATCCGATCCCCGGTACGGCTCCGATAAGGTGGGGGGACAGCGCGCGTGCGCGTTCCTTGCCGGCTCCGAAATCACACACCGGTTTGCGACGTCTTCGAAAGCCGCATCCGGCGGGCATAGCGCATGACGGTACCCCCTCTCCTGGAAGGAGAGGGGGACTTGAGCCATTCGCGCGATACGCAAGGCATTGCCACTGACCGGATCCTCCGCTTCACGACAGCGGGACGAGGGCACGTCGCGCTCCGATCCACTTCATCCCCCAGCCGATAGCGACCCGCCTCAATGGGGCCGGGCGCGGTCGATCACGTCGCGGGCCGCCGCGAAGGCGGCGTCGGGGTCGAGGTCCGTGGTGTCGAGGAGCACGGCGTCGGCCGCCGCCTTGAGGGGGGCGGTGGAGCGCTGGGCGTCGCGGGCGTCGCGGGCGACGATGTCGGCGAGGATCGCCCCGACGCTCGTGGTCTCGCCCCGGCGCTGGAGTTCGAGGTGGCGACGGCGTGCCCGCTCCTCGGGGGCCGCCGTGATGAACAGCTTCACCCGCGCGTGGGGGCACACCACCGTGCCGATGTCGCGCCCGTCGAGGACCGCGCCGGCGGCGTTGCCGGCGAAGCGCTGCTGCCAGGCGAGGAGCGCCGAGCGCACCGCCGGCACGGAGGAGATTCGCGAAGCGGCCTCGCCCATGGCGCGCTCGCGCAGACGCGGATCCGCGAGGCGGTCGGCGATGAGGCTGGCGGCGGCCCGCGCGGCGGCCTGGTGGTCGTCGAGCTTGTAGCCGGCGTCGATCACGGTCAGCGCCACCGCCCGGTAGAGCAGGCCGGTGTCGAGGTGGGGCAGGCCGTAATGGGCGGCGATGCGCTTGGCCAGCGTGCCTTTGCCGGAGGCCGCCGGGCCGTCGATGGCGATGACGAGGGGGATATCACCCACGTGAAAGTCGCTCATGACGCGATCCGTCCGCCGAGTGCCTGCATGGTCGGCAGGAAGCTCGGGAAGCTCGTGGCGATCATGGCGCCGTCATCCACCGTCACGGGCTCGCGCGTGGCGAGCCCGAGGACGAGGAACGCCATGGCGATGCGGTGATCGAGGTGGGTCGCCACGGTGCCGCCGCCCTTCGGGGGGCTCCCGTCGCCGTGCACCACGAGGTCGTCGCCCTCGATGACGTACGCGATGCCGTTGGCGCTCAGGCCGTCCGCCACCGCCGCGAGGCGGTCGGATTCCTTCACCCGCAGCTCGTGCAGGCCATTCATCCGGGTGGTGCCCTCGGCGAAAGCGGCGGCCACCGCCAGGATCGGGTACTCGTCGATCATCGCGGGCGCCCGCTCGGGCGGTACGTCGACGCCGGTCAGGCGGCTCGCGCGCACCCGCAGGTCCGCCACGGTCTCGCCGCCCTCGTCGCGCTCGCGCAGGCGTTCGATGTCGGCGCCCATCTCCAGCAGGGTGGTGATGAGGCCCGTGCGGAGGGGGTTCATCATCACGCCCTCGATGACGACCTCCGAGCCCGGTACGATGAGGGCCGCCACCAGGGGGAACGCCGCCGAGGACGGATCGGCCGGCACCACCACGTCGGTGCCGCGCAAGGTCGGCTGGCCGGTCAGCGCGATGGTGCGGCCGTGGCCCTCCGGACCGTGGGCCGTGACCTCCACGTGGGCGCCGAACAGGCGCAGCATCCGCTCGGTGTGGTCGCGGGTGGCGGCCGCCTCGATCACCGTGGTGATGCCGGGCGCGTTGAGGCCGGCGAGGAGCACCGCCGACTTGATCTGCGCAGAGGCCACCGGCGTCTCGTACGTGATGGGAATGGCCTCGCGCGGGCCCCGCAGGGTGAGGGGCACGCGCCCGCCCTCCCGTTCGCTCACGACCTGCGTCCCCATGCGCACCAGGGGATCGAGGATGCGGCGCATGGGGCGCTTGCGCAGGGAGGCGTCGCCGTCGAACGTCGCCGTCACGGGCTGGCCGCCGACGACACCCATCATCAGGCGCGAGCCCGTGCCGGCATTGCCGAAATCGAGCACGTCCGCCGGGTCGGTGAGGCCGCCGAGGCCGACGCCGACGATGCGCCAGCGGCCCTCGCCGAGGCGCTCGACGGTGGCGCCGAGGGCTTCCGCCGCGGCGGCGGTGCGCAGGACGTCGTCGCCTTCGAGCAGACCCTCGACCCGGGTCTCGCCGATGCTGAGGAGGCCGAGGATCATCGCCCGGTGGGAGATCGACTTGTCGCCCGGCGGGCGCAGGGAGCCCTGGAGGGCGAGGCCCGCCGTGGCGGTGAGGGGCTGGGGCGGAAGGTCGTGTGACACGGGGACAGGACTTTTCGGCGTCAGGGGCTTCGGGGCCGATCCGGGGCCGGATCGGCGCCCTCCGCCGCACGGGTGCCGGGATCGACGATCCGGCTCATGGACAGGCCGGTTATCACGCAGGCGGGGCCGCGTCATCCGAGCCGTCCGGCGTCGTGGGAATCGCGACAGGAAAACCGCACCGCGCCGCAGGACCACGCCAGTATTTGACAGACGCGTTGCACGCGACTAACGGGGCCCCTCCCCGAAAAGTGTATCTAGAGGTTCGCCCGTGGCCAGACCGGAACTCGGCTTGAAGCGTCAATGCATGAGCTGCGGCGCCAAGTTCTACGACCTCGATAAGGATCCGGCGACCTGCCCGAAATGCGGGACGATCTATCAGGCCATCGCCTCCAGCAGCCGCGTCGCCGCCCCGGCGCTCGCCGCCCGCGCCGCCGCCGTGCCGGCGGATGACGACGAGGACACCGACGCCGAGAAGGGCGGTCCCGAGATCGTCTCCCTCGACGAGGTCGAGGCGGCCGAGGAAGACACCGACACCACCACGGACGACAGCGATTCCGATTCGGCGGACAGCGACGACACCTTCCTCGAGGAGGAGGATGCCGGCGACGACGACGTGGCCGATCTCATCGACGGCGACATCGAGAACGACGAAGAGAGCTGACCCCACTTCTGCACCGGCCGGGAAAAAACTTTGCCGGCCGGCGAGAAAGGGGGTTGAGGCCCAAGCGGGGGCCGAATATAGAACCGCCATCGCCGGCCGCCACCGCGGAGGCCGGTCGAAACGCCCACGAAACCAACCGCAGGGTTGGGTTCGGTGGCACCAAAGTGGGGCCTTAGCTCAGCTGGGAGAGCGCTTCCATGGCATGGAAGAGGTCATCGGTTCGATCCCGTTAGGCTCCACCAATCAGGTTTCCCATGAACCTGAACCCGGACGACCAGACTAGACGATGTGGGGCCTTAGCTCAGCTGGGAGAGCGCTTCCATGGCATGGAAGAGGTCATCGGTTCGATCCCGTTAGGCTCCACCAGTCCGGTCCGTCGTCAGCCAGCTTTTTCATCGGAGTCATGTGCGTCTTCGGTTCGGCCGTGACGGGACGGCACGGGTGTGAGCCGGGCGATCCGCCCCCGGCACCGCATCGCCCCGATTGAGTTCCATGCCGAGCCGCCCCCGTTCATGACGCTGCCGGCACACGTTGCGCTGATCGCCACCCTCACCGAACGCCTCCGCGCCGGACCCAGCGCCACCGCCGTGCTTGAAGCGTGGTGCGCCGCCCGTGGCCTGTCGCGGGCCGAACTCAGAGCGGAGCGCCTGCCCGGACCCGAGATCGCTCCCACGGACGCGCAGCGCCACCGCCTCGCCCTGACGGGTGACGCGCCCTCGCGCCATCGCCGGGTGCGCCTCGTCTGCGGCCCGCACGTGCTCTCGATCGCCGACAACTGGTACGTCGCGGCCCGGCTGACCCCGGCGATGAACCACGCCCTTGCGGAAACGGACGTGCCGTTCGGCCGGGTGGTCCACGCCCTGGCGCCGATGCGCCGGACCCTGGCGGTCCGTACCCTCTACGCCGCCGCCGCGCCGCCATCCGCCGCCGCGCCGCTGTTCTCCATAGCGGCGCTCCTCGCGACGCCGGACGGGGTGCCATTCTGCGAGGTCGAGGAGGTCTATCTCGGCGCTGTGCTGGGCGGGACTGCTTGAAGAGGCGCAGGCAGTGAGCCGCCTACGATCGGCCCCCTCGTCACGGCTTGGCGTCCTCTCATCACGTCCAGGCTACCTCGGTCACGCATCCGCCGACCATTGGATTTCGCACGCCGCGAGGCGTCTGAGAGGGACGTGACCGGACTCCCCCTCCTGAAAGGAGAGGGGACCCGCGCTGCCCGCGAGATAGGGGGAACGCCGTCGCTCGCGAAAAACGAGCGCCCGTGTTCCGTCACCCTACGCGCAGCGCGTAAGGGGAAAGACCCTCAGCTTGCGCCCTAACCCGCATCGTCCGGCGGCCCGAAGCGGTTGGCGCCGGAGGAGCCGCGCCGCATGAGCGTCTCGACGATAAACCAGGCCGAGAATCCGAGGATCGCCAGCAGCAGGGCGATGACGAGGAGGGGGGCGGTGTCGACCATCCGGTCGAGGGGGGCGAAGCCGACGGCCTGGGCGAGGCCCCAGGGGACGAGCCACCCGGCGGAACGGTCGCGATCGTGCAGGCGCCGGGCGGTGGCGGCGAGCATGGCGAGGCCGACGACGGGCAGGGTGGCCGCCGTGAGGATCGCCGCCGCACGGCCCCCGAGGCCGGCGAGCCAGATGGCGAAGCAGAGCAGGCCCGCCCCGTACAGGATCGTCCGGACGAAGACGCGCCGGTAAGCGCCCGCCGACATGCGGCCGCGCGGATCGAAGGCACGCGCGAGAATTCCGAAGAACCTCATGTGCCGCGCGGTTTCACCCGCCGGGTCGGCGGCTCGGCCACGGGGTCCTCCGGCCAGGGGTGGCGGGGATAGCGCCCGCGCATCTCGGCGCGCACGGCGCTCCACGAGCCGCGCCAGAAGCCCGGCAGGTCCCGTGTGATCTGGATCGGCCGCGAGGCCGGCGAGAGCAGGTGCAGCACCAGGGGAATGCGCCCGCCCGCGATGGACGGGTGGCGCTCCAGGCCGAACAGCTCCTGCACCCGCACCGCCAGGACCGGGCCGCCCTCGGCGTCGTAGTCGAGGGCGATGCGCGAGCCCGTCGGCACCGCGACATGGGTCGGGGCTTCCGTGTCGAGGCGGGCGCGCAGGTCCCACGGCAGCAGAGCGTGCAGCGCCCGGCCGAGATCGTCCGGCGTGATCGCATCGACTCCGAGGCGCCCGACGATCTCGGGCGSGAGCCACGCCTCGATGGTTGCCGTGAGGGCCTCGTCCGACAGGTCGGGCCAGGCTGGATCGGCCGCGCGCAGGAAGCGCAGGCGGGCGAGCCATTGCGACAGGGCCGGCGTCCAGGGCAAGGCGGCGAGCCCGAGTTCGGCCACACCCCGGGCCAGGATGGCGGCGGATTCTTCATCGGGGGGCACCGGCCGGATGCGCTCGCCCAGCACCAGCGTGCCGAGGCGCCGGAGCCCCCGGGCGCGCAGGGCGCGCGCGCTCCGGTCGAAGGTGACCTGATCGGTGCTGGCGATGCGCTCGGGGAACAGCGCCTCGAGGGCGTCGAGGCCGATGGGGGCGGCGGCGAGGATGCGGCTTTGCGCGGCGGTGCCGGTGATGTCGGCCACGACGAGGAACGGTGCGCGGGCGAGCGCCAGGGCGGGATCGAGGCGTCCGGCGCGGCCGTTGGCCATGACGAACTCGCCGTCGCGGCCCCGCGCCCGCGCCACCCGGTCGGGATAGGCCAGCGCCAGGAGGGGGCCGGGCTCGGAGAAATCGACGGCGGAGGCGGTCGTGGCCTCGGCGGCGAAGGTCTCGGCCTGCTTCGCCCAGCCTTGGGCGAGGCGGCGCATGTCCCCGGCGCGGGGCCCGCGATCCCGGCCGTAGCGCTCGACCCGGTCGCCCAGATCGACGGCGTCGCCGCCGAGCCCGCGCTCCACCAGCACGGCGGCGAGGTCGGCCGCCTCGCGCGCCCGTCCGTGGGCGGCGGCGGCCACCACCATCCGGGCGAGGCGCGGGGGCAGGGGGAGGGCACGGAGCGCCTGCCCCATGGGGGTGAGGCGGCCGTCGCCGTCGAGGGCGGCGAGGTCGGAGAGCATGGCGCGGGCTTCCGCCAGTGCCGGGGCGGGCGGCGTGTCGAGGAAGCCGAGGGTGGTCGGGTCGGCGACACCCCAGGCGGCGCAATCGAGGAGCAGGCCCGCGAGGTCGGCGGCCAGGATCTCGGGGCGTCCGAACGGCTCGAGGGCGTTGGTCGCGGCCTCCGACCACAGGCGGTGGCACACGCCCGGTTCCGTGCGGCCGGCGCGGCCCCGGCGCTGGTCGACGGAGGCGCGCGAGGCCCGGGCGGTGACGAGGCGGGTCAGCCCGAGGCCGGGCTCGTAGACCGGCAGCCGCGACAGGCCGGAATCCACGACGATGCGCACGCCCTCGATGGTGAGGGAGGTCTCGGCGATGCTGGTGGCGAGCACCACTTTGCGCCGCCCCGGTGCCGCGGGGGCGATGGCGCGGTCCTGCTCGGCCGGGGTGAGGGCGCCGTACAGGGGGGCGATGTCGGTGTCCTCCCCGACCCGGTCGGCCAGGAGGGTCGCGACCCGGCGGATCTCGCCCTGGCCCGGGAGGAACGCGAGGACGGAGCCCGGATCGGCGCGCAGGGCCCGCAGCACCGTGTCGGCCATCACCTCCTCGATGCGCCGGTTGGGGTCACGCTCGACGTGGCGGGTGTCGACGGGAAAGGCGCGCCCCTCCGATTCGATCACGGGCGCGTCGGACAGCAGCCGCGCCACCCGCGCGCCGTCGAGGGTCGCCGACATCACGAGGATGCGCAGATCCTCGCGCAGGGCGCCCTGGGCATCGAGCGCCAGGGCCAGGCCGAGATCGGCGTCGAGGGAGCGCTCGTGGAACTCGTCGAACAGCACGGCGCCGATCCCTGAGAGTTCTGGATCGTCGAGGATCATCCGGGTGAAGACGCCCTCGGTGACCACCTCGATGCGGGTGCGGGCGGAGATCTTCGAGCCGAGGCGCACGCGCAGGCCGACGGTGTCGCCGACGCGCTCGCCGAGGGTGCGCGCCATGCGTTCGGCCGCGCCCCGGGCGGCGAGGCGGCGCGGCTCCAGCAGGATGATCTTTCGGCCCGCGAGCCATGGGGCGTCGAGGAGCGCGAGGGGGACGCGGGTGGTCTTGCCGGCGCCGGGCGGGGCCACGAGCACGCACGAGGCGCGGGAAGCCAGCGCCGCCGCGAGGGCGGGCAGGACCGCCTCGATGGGAAGAACCGCGAAGGACATATCGGTGCGAGGGCGCGCAGGTTGCATCGCCCGCCCTGGTGCCGCGAACCGGCCGCGGCCGCAAGCGGGGCCGGCCGCAATGGCCTGCGCGGCGCGCCTCAGGCGGCCTGGACGGTCTCGAGGAAGCCCGAGACTTCGCCGCTCAACCGCTCGGACTGGCGGGACAGGTCCGAGGCCGCGGCCAGGACCTGAGAGGCCGCCGCACCTGTCTCCGCCGCCGCCCGGGTGACGCCGCCGATGCTGACGGTGACGGATTGCGTGCCCTGCGCGGCCTGGGTCACGTTGCGGACGATTTCCTGGGTGGCCGCGCCCTGCTCCTCCATGGCCGCCGCGACGCCGACGGCGATGCTGCGCAATTCGACGATGGTCGCCTCGATGGCCCGGATGGCGGCGACGGCCTGTCGGGTCTCGCCCTGGATGGTGGTGACCTGGACGGAGATCGTCTCTGTCGCCCGCGCGGTCTGCGCCGCCAGTTCCTTGACCTCGCCGGCGACGACGGCGAAGCCCCGGCCGGCCTCGCCGGCCCGCGCCGCCTCGATGGTGGCGTTGAGGGCGAGCAGGTTCGTCTGCGCCGCGATGCCGGAGATCAGTCCGACGACGGCGCCGATCTTCTCGGCCCCCTCCGCGAGGCCGAGCACGATGGTGCTGGTGGCGGCCGCATCCGCCGCCGCGCGCTCCGCCATGTCGCTGGAGCGCGCGACCTGAACGGTGATCTCGCCGATGGACGCCGACATCTCCTCGCTCGCGGCCGCCACGGTCTGGACGTTCGCGGAGGTCTGTTCGGCCGCGGAGGCGACGCTCAGGGACTGGCCGGCGGCCTCGTCCGCCGTGCGGCTCATGGCCTGGGCGGTGGCCTCCATCTCGGTGGCGGCGGAGGACAGGCCTTGGGTCAGCTGGGTGATCTGGTTGCGGAACGCCTGCGTCGCCTCGTCGAGTACCCGGGTGCGGCGCATCTTGGCGGCATTCTCGACCTCGGCCGCGCGGTCCGCGTCGAGCTTGGCGATGAGCGCCTGCTTGAACACGCCCACGGCCTTGGCCATGGCGCCGATCTCGTCCCGGCGGTCGGCTCCGTCGATGGCGGCGGTGAGGTCGCCCCCGGCGAGGCGCGCCATGGTGCCGGTCATGCGGTGCAAGGGGCGGGAGACCTGGACCAGAACCGTGTAGACGCCGTACGCGATGGCAATGGCCGCGAGGGCCAAAGCGGTGAGCAAGGCCAGGCGCGACCAGCCCGAGAGCGCCGTGGCGCGACCGTACTCGGCTTCCGCCTCCCGGACCTGGAACGCCGTCAGTGCCGCGAGCGTCTGGTTCGTGGCTTCCACGTTCGCCAGCAGGGTCGCGTGGGCGGTGGCGAGTTCCCCTTGCGCGCCACCGGCGATGCGCCGGAGGAGTTCGGCGACGACGGTCTCGTTGCCGGCGATCCGGTCCTGCAGGGCCGACGCGAGGGGCTTCTCGTCGGGTGCCAGGTAGGTCGCCAGGTAGGCCGAGGCCTGGGTACGGATGCTCGCCAGATCCCGTTCGATCCGCGCCTTGGCGGCCGGAGCGGCGATGAGCCCGTCCCTCGCCTCGCGCGAAGCGACGACGAGGTCGTCGTAGGCGTCCCGGATCAGGCTGAACTGCCGCAGGCAGACGACGCGATCGTCGAAGACCGAGCGAAAGCTCTGCTGGCTCCAATGCAGGGCGAGGTTGCCCATCGCCGTCGCCCCGAGCAGGAGCAGGCCCATCACCGTGAGAAGCGTGACGAGGCGGCCTTGAATCGTCGTGAGCATGGCAAGCGTCCGAAGCATGATCGCGGGTTCGGTGGAGGGACGAAACGCCCGCCGCATCGGAGCCCCGGCTTGGATCGACCGTAGGAGGAAACTCTTTAAGATCGTATGATCCGGCGTCCGATCCGCCGTGACGGGTCCAACAACCGGACTCTTCGGCGGGTCTGATAGACAGTAATAATTCGGTCTATTGCTGGAGTTTGAACGAAAAATATCCCGCCCTCAATCACAATTTTTTGCACAGATTTGAAAGAATTGCGTATTCGGCGAAATATTGGTCCTGATCGTTCCTGCGCAGTGACGTAGATATTGTTCGGTCATTGTGATTGAAGCCCCGACCGAAGACGCGAAGTCGTTTGGACCCGTTTCGACATCGCTCGATCTGCATGCGATCCTGATCGGGACTTGCATCGTCGAATCGCAGATCGGCCGAAGTCCGTCGGCGCGGCGGGCCGTTCGCGGCACGGTGCCGCGTCGCTCGTTTCGGCACATCGGTCCGGACAGGCCGGCTTAATCCCGTTCAGCTTAAGGAAAATGTCAGTCGTTTCAGGCCGTTGCCGTCGTTTATTGCGACGTTTCCGCGGAACGGAATCTTGAGCGGCGACTTTATGCCCCGACGCCCACCCGGCGCATGGACGAAAGACGAACCGAATGACCAAGATCGCCATCGCACTCGCTGCCAGCACCCTGCTCGGCGCCTTCGGAATGACCGCCGCCTCCGCTGCCCCGGCCATGCCGGTCGGCGCCCCGATCGTCGCCGGCGACCAGTCGGTGGAGCAGGTCGCGAGCCGTCACCGCCACTACCAGGGCATGCGCTACCGCGGCATGGGCCATGGTCACCGGATGCACCGCCGTCCGGCCTCGCGCATGAGCAGCAACCCGAACGCGCGCAACCCGCAGCAGCCGGGCTTCATGCAGCAGAAGGGTCAGACCACGGGCGGCCCGCGCTACTGAGCGCCCCGAACACCGCCGACCGATCCGGTCGGACAGAAGGGCCGGTGCGCGAGCGCCGGCCTTTTTTCGTTGGGCCGTACCTGTCGCGCGCAACGGCCCGAGTTCGGCGCTTCTCCCCAGCCGATGCGACGGGCCGCGCTGATCAGGGACGCCCGGGTCTGTTAGGCTGGCGCCATGTCACAGGCCATGCAGCAGCGCCCCGCCCGTTCGATGCCGAAGACCGGCTCCGCCCCGTCGGACTACACCACCAGCGCGGCGGTCCTCGACACCGCCGGCGCGACGCCGATGATGGCGCAGTACATCGAGATCAAGGCCGCCAACACCGACTGCCTGCTGTTCTACCGGATGGGGGATTTCTACGAGTTGTTCTTCGAGGACGCCGAGATCGCGTCCCGGGCGCTGGGGATCGTCCTGACGAAGCGCGGCAAGCACGGCGGGGCCGACATCCCCATGTGCGGCGTGCCGGTGGAGCGCTCCGACGACTACCTCAGCCGCCTCATCGCGCTGGGACACCGCGTCGCCGTCTGCGCCCAGACCGAGGATCCGGCGGAGGCGAAGAAGCGCGGGCCCAAATCCGTCGTCCGGCGCGAGGTGGTGCGCCTCGTCACCCCCGGCACCATCACGGAGGACCGCCTCCTGGATCCGGCCCGCGCCAACGTCCTGCTCGCCATCGGCCGCAACAAGGGCGGGGCCGCCAAATCGGAGTCCGCCAAGGATCAGGCCGCGTACACCTACGGGCTCGCCGCCCTCGACATCTCGACGGGGCGCTTCGCCGTGAGCGAAGTGCCGGCGTCGGAACTCGCCTCGGCCATCGCCCGGCACGAGCCGCGCGAGATCGTCCTGTCGGAGACCATCCACGCCGATCCGGCGCTGGCCCGCCTGTGGCGCGAGATTCCCGCTCCCGTGACGCCGCTGGCCCAGGCGGAGCTGGAGCCGGCCGGGGCCGAGCGACGGATCAAGGCGCAGTTCGGGGTCTCGACGCTGGAGGGATTCGGCCAGTTCGGCCGGGCCGAGCTCGCGGCGGCGGGCGCGGCCCTGCTCTACATCGAGCGCACCCAGATCGGCGCGCGCCCGACCCTGTCGCCCCCGACCCGCGAGGCCTGCGGCGCCACCCTCGCCATCGACGCGTCGACCCGGGCCAATCTCGAACTCACCCGCACCCTGTCGGGCGAGCGCCGGGGCAGCCTGCTCGACGCCATCGACCGCACGGTCTCGGCGAGCGGCGCGCGGCTGCTGGCCGAGCACCTCGCCGGTCCCCTCACGGACCTCGCCGCCATTCGCCGCCGCCACGCCGCCGTCGCCTGGCTCTGTGAGCAGGGCGTCTCGCGAAAAACGTTCCGCGAGATCCTGGCGCGGGCGCCGGACCTCGCCCGCGCCCTGTCGCGCCTCGGCCTCGGGCGCGGCGGCCCGCGCGATCTCGCGGCGCTCCGCGACGGCCTCGACGCCGCGAAGGGCCTGGCCGCGCACCTCGCCGCCCTCGACGGTCTGCCGGACGACCTCGCCGCCCTCGGAACCGGGCTGTCCCAGGTCGATGCCGGCCTCGTGGCGCACCTCGCCGCGGCGCTGGCCGACGACCTGCCGCTCAAGCGCGCGGATGGCGGCTTCGTCCGCGAAGGGTACTCGCCGGAGATCGACGAGGCCCGGGTGCTCGGCCAGGACTCGCGAAAGGTCATCGCGGCCCTGCAGGCGCGCTACGCCGAGGAGACCGGCTGCCGGACCCTGCGGATCAAGCACAACAACATGCTCGGCTACTACATCGAGGTGCCGCAGGCGGTGGGCGAGGGCTGCCTCAAGGGGGTGATGCGCGAGACCTTCATCCACCGCCAGACCATGGTGGATGCCATGCGCTTCACCAGCGTCGAACTCGGCGACCTCGAAGGCCGCATCTCCGGCGCCTCCGACCGGGCCCTGCGGCTCGAGACGGCGGTGTTCGACGCGCTGTCGGGCGAGGCCCTCGCCCAGGCCTCCGCCATCGCGTCCGTGGCCGAGGCCCTGGCCGCCCTCGATGTGGCCGCCTCCCACGCCGACCTCGCCGTGGAGCGCGACTGGCGTCGCCCGGTGGTGGACGACGGCTACGGCTTTTCCGTCACGGGTGGGCGCCACCCCGTGGTGGAGGCGGCGCTCGGGCTCTCCGGCGAGCCGTTCATCGCCAACGACTGCGACCTGTCGGGGGAGGGGCGCGGCCGCATCCGCCTCATCACCGGCCCGAACATGGGCGGCAAGTCGACCTTCCTGCGCCAGAACGCCCTCATCGCCGTGCTGGCGCAGATCGGCGCCTTCGTGCCGGCGGCGAGCGCCCAGCTCGGCCTCGTCGACCGGCTGTTCTCCCGCGTCGGGGCGGCCGACGACTTGGCCCGCGGGCAATCGACCTTCATGGTCGAGATGGTGGAGACCGCCGCCATCCTGAACCAGGCGACCCGGCGCTCCCTGGTGATCCTCGACGAGATCGGGCGCGGCACCGCGACCTTCGACGGCCTCTCCATCGCGTGGGCCTGCCTCGAACACCTGCACGAGAAGAACGCCTGCCGCGCCCTGTTCGCCACCCATTTCCACGAGTTGACCGCTCTGGGCCAGCGCCTGTCGCACCTCAACAACGCCACCCTTAAGGTCGCCGAGCACCGGGGCACCGTGGTGTTCCTGCACGAGGTGGTGCCGGGTGTGGCCGACCGCTCCTACGGGCTCCAGGTCGCGCGCCTCGCCGGGTTGCCGCCGGGGGTGATCGCGCGGGCGGGCGCCATCCTGAAGAACCTGGAGAAGTCCGAGCGCGAGCGCCCGACGCGCCCGCGCATCGACGACCTGCCGCTGTTCGCCGCCCTCTCGCCGCCGCCGCTGGAGGAAGCCCCCCCGGAACGCGAGGATGGCCTGCGCCGCGTGCTCGACGACATCGACCCCGATGCGCTCACCCCGCGCGAGGCCTTGGAGGCGCTGTACCGGCTGAAGGCGGCGCGGGACGGGTGAGTCACCGCCCGGCCTTCGCATCAAGCGACCTGCAATTGCGCGCTCCGGCGGAAGCGGGGGCGGACTTCGCCGCATTCCCAAGGCGACCGGCACGAGGCGGCCCGAACGCGGATGTCCGCCGTTCGCTCCATCACCAATAAGCTGACATCAGCTCCGCCACCCAGTCCGGTTGCCGCACCTCCCCCCGAGGGAGAAACTCGCGCATGACCGGCTTCACGTCGATCACGGGCGTACCGTCGATGGCATCCAGACCCTCGACGGAGAGCTGAGTGCCCACGACGGACACAATTCGACAGACCGTAACGCCCAATCGGTTCGGACGATTCCGGCCGCGCTGGGCGAAGATGCCGGTGAGGGGCAAATCCGCCCTGCCGCGCGGATGGCGTGCGCCCACCTCGACCGCTTCCGGCAACACGCGATCGAAGAGAAAGATCACCTCCACATGACTGAACGCATTGAGGCCTGCGAACGCATCCGCGCCGAACCGCACCGGGTCCAGTTCGATGAAGGAATGGCTTTGCCCCCAATCGTCATCGGTCGGCTCGGAGCGTCCGCCACGGACAAATCCAATCGTCTCGATCCTATGGGCCGTCATGCGTCCGATTCCGTTCAGCTCACGCTGGCAAATGCCGTGTTGCGACCTGATCGGGAAAAGACTGACCCGTCAAAGGGCCACCGGGTCCATACGACCGACCGCCGACGGGCTTCCGACGTCGCCACGCCTACAGACGTGAGGCGGCCGGGCTCCCCCTCCTTGCGGGCACCGCACTCGCACATCTCGCAGACAGCGCGGGCGTGTTTCCCTCAGGGATGCAGCCGTTCCCACCCATCGGCGGCGAGCCGGAACCCGTCGAGGCCTTCCAGGCTCGCGGCGTGGCCGGCGCGGCACTCGGCGACGTAGCGGAGCGCGCCCGCCACCACCCGCTCGGAATAGGGCTTGGCGATCACCCCGACGGCGCCGGCGAAATCGTCGGGAATGCGCTTGGCGTTGGCGGTCATGAACACCACCGTGGTGCGCGGGTCAGCGCTGAGCGCCCGGGCCACGGCGACGCCCGTGGGGCCGTCGATGAGGTGGATGTCCACCAGCGCCACGTCCGGGTGGGTCGAGAGGCCCAGCGCGATGGCTTCCTGGGACGAGCCGGCGACGCCGACGGTGACGTGGCCGAGATCCTCGAGCAGGCATTCGAGTTCGAGGGCGATGAGCACCTCGTCCTCGACCACCAGGATGCGCAGGCACGGTGCCGCCCCGCCCGCGCCCGCGCCCGGAGTCACTTGGCCCATTGCGGCAACTCCTCGGCGGTGGTGTCGGCCGCCTCGCGCAGGGAGATGGCGTCGAGGGGTACGCTGATCTCGACCCGGGTCCCGGGTGTCGTCTCGCTCCAGGCGATGGTTCCGCGCAGCTGCCGCACGACCATTTCCACGAGGGAACGGCCGAAGCCCGCCGGGTTCGGGATCGCGGCGGCGAGGCCGACGCCGTCGTCCTCGATCAGCATGTGCAGGGCGCCGTCCCGGCGTCGCGCCGTGATGCTCACTCGCCCGGCGCGGTTGTCCGGGAAGGCGTGGCGCACGGCGTTGGTGGCGAGTTCGTGCAGCATCAGCGCCAGGGGCGCCGCCATGGCGGCCGACACCGCCACGGAATCGATGGCGGCGCTCACGGCCGTACGCTCGCCGTCGAGGCCGGCGACGAGGTCGCCCAGGAAATCGTCGGCGAATTCGCGCAGGTCGAACCGGGTCACGTCCCCGGCCGAGTAGAGCATGCGGTGCACCGTCGAGAGGGCGCCGATGCGCTCGGCCATGCCGTTGAGGGCGTCGCGCGCCTCGCCCTCGGGGGTGCGCCGGGCCTTGAGCAGCATCAGCGACGAGATCACCTGGAGGTTGTTCTTCACCCGGTGGTCGACCTCGTGGAGCAGGGCGGTCTTCTGCTCCAGGGTGGCGCGCAGGTCCGCCGTCTGCTCGGACACGCGGCGCTCGAGGTCGATGTTGGCGAGCGTCATCGCGACTTCGAGGCTGTGCTTGCCGGTCATGTCGGCCTGTGCCGAGTAGTAGTGCGTGACGGCGCCGGTGGCGTCGCGCACGGGCGACAGGGTCATGCCGTTCCAGAACGAGGTGCCGTCCTTGCGGTAGTTCACGAGTTCGGCCTCGAAGCTGCGGCCCTCCGCGACGGCCGCGGAGATGCGCGCCACGGTCTCGCGGTCGGTCTGCGGCCCCTGCAGCATCCGGCAGTTGCGGCCTTCGAGCTCGTGCCAGGCGTAGCCCGTGAGGGCGAGGAACGCCGCATTGGCCCAGACGATGGGATGGGCGCCGCCCCGCACTTCCGTGAGGACCATCGGCGTCGGGCTCTCGGAGAAGGCCGAGGCGAGGGTCGTTTGCGCGAGGGCCGCCGGCACCGCCTGATGAGCCGTATCCGTCATGGCAGGTACCGACCGCCTTCGGAACGCGGGGAGGGGCGGTTCGTCACATGGGCCATCCCGGTAAGGCGCGGCGCCGCGCAGCCGACGGTCGGCGTGCAGCCGACCGGTCCGACGCGATGCAAGGCCCAGTCCCGCGAGACCGAGTCCCGAAAGGCCCCGTCCCGCATGTACGCAGTTTGGACGCACGCTGTTAACAAGTTATCGGCCATTTCTGAGATCGGTCGGAGGATCGCGGCCCGAGTGGTCGCGACGAGGAACGGCCGGCCCTCGGCCACCGTCCGCTCCGGTTGCCGGAAGTAAGCGCCGGGCTTGAGAGGAGTTCCATTCCATGGCTGCAAGCCGAGTGCGTCACGCGCCGCGCCTGCGCGATTTCGCCCGCGATCCGCGTATTCCGCTGATGCTGGCCCTGGGCTTCTCGTCGGGCCTGCCGCTCCTTCTCGTGCTCGGCACCTTCTCGACGCGGCTCGCCTATTCGGGCGTCGACATCAAGGCCATCGGGCTCTTCAGCTACGTCGCGCTCCCCTACACCCTGAAGTTCCTGTGGGCGCCGCTCATCGACCGGTTCGACGTGCCGGGGCTGACCCGCCGCCTCGGGCGCCGGCGCGCCTGGATGGTGACGACGCAAGGCGCCGTCGCCGCCGCCCTCGCCCTGATGGCCTTCGCCGACCCCGCGACCAGCCTCGCGCTCCTCGGGCTGGGGGCCTTCCTCCTGGCATTCTGCGCCGCCACGCAGGACGTGGTCATCGACGGCTGGCGCATCGACGCCGCCGGCACGGATCTCCAGGGCGTTCTCGCCGCCACCTCGAACCTCGGCTACCGCTTCGGCCTCATGTCGGCGGGGGCCGGCGCCCTGTTCCTCGCCGCCGCCTACGGCTGGCGCGCCGCCTACCTGCTCATGGCGGCCCTGATGCTCGTCGGGCTCGTGGCCGCGCTCCTCGCCCCCGCCTTCGACCGCACGGGGGACGAGGCCCGCGCCGCCGCCGCCGTCGAGGCGGCTGCCGGCCGTCCGGCCAAGGTCTGGAGCTTCAGGGGCGCGGTGCTGGAGCCCCTCGCCGAACTGCACGCGCGCCTCGGGCCCGGCCTGTGGGCGATCCTCGTCCTCGTGGCGCTCTACCGGATGCCGGACTTCATCTCCGGCGTGATGGCGAGCCCGCTCTACTTCCAGGTCGGTTTCACCCTCACGGAGATCGGCGCCGTGTCGAAGCTCTACGGCATCTGGGTCGGCATCGCCGGCGCCTTTGTCGGCGGCTGGGCGATGCAGCGCTTCGGCCTGTTCCCGACCCTCGTGGTCGGCGCCTTCCTGGGCGCGGCCTCGAACCTCGCCTTCTCGTGGCTGTCCTTCGGCGGGCCGGAGGTCTGGCGCCTGACGGCGGCGATCTCCATCGACAATTTCTGCGGCTCCTTCGCGGGCATGGCCCTCATCGCCTACATGTCAAGCCTCACCGCACCGGGCTTCGCCGCGACCCAGTACGCCCTGTTCTCCTCGCTCTACGCCCTGCCGGGCAAGCTCGTGGCCGGCACCTCCGGCTACATCGTCGCCGCCTACGGCTACCCGGTGTTCTTCGCCATCACGGCGGCGGTGGGCATCCCCGTGGTGGTGCTGTGCCTGTTCGTCGGACGGGCCGGCGAGCGCAGTGCCGCAAAGGCAGCCGGGATCGCGGCCGAGGCCTCCGCGAATCCCGCGGCGCTGGCCGACCCGGCCGGGCCGGAAGACCTGCCCGACGCTCGGGGCGGGAACCATCCGCGCGGCACCGGGCTTGCTCCTTCCGATCCATCCGCCGTCCCGGCGCCCGGCCCCCGCATGAGACCGCAGACGTGAGCAACATCTTCCTCATCGACGACACGAGCGCGGCCACCCCGGCCACCCAGGACGCCACCCTGAGCGACGCGGACGTCGCCGCCCTACGCCGGGCGGTGCGAACCCTGGAGAATCCCGGCCTCGCCGCGCGTCTCTCGGCCGCCGCCGGCGCGCCCCTCGACGCCATCGGCCGCGCCCTACCGGAGGCGGTGACCGGGGTCGTGTCGCGGGCGACCGAGAGCGCCATGCACACCGCCCTGCGGGTCGCCCTCGCGACCCTGCCGGAGAAGACCGTGCTGCCGGCCGACGGCACGAGTCTCGTCGAGGCGATCGCGGAGGCCCCCGTGGGGGCGGGGACGCGCCTCGGCCGCCTGCTGCCATCGAGCGACTTCGCCCACAAGGCCATGGCGGCGATGTCGGGCGCCGTCGGCGGGGCCTTCGGGCTCGCGACGCTGGCGGTGGAACTGCCGCTGTCCACCACCCTGATGCTGCGGTCCATCGCGGGGATCGCCCGCGAGGAGGGCGAGGATCTGGCCGAGCCGGAGAACGCCCTCGCCTGCGTGCAGGTGTTCGCCCTGGGGACCCGCGGGGCCGAGACCCCCCTCTCCGAGAGCGGCTACTTCGCCGTGCGCGCGGCGCTGGCCAAGACCATGGCGGAGGCGGCGCGCTACGCCGGCAACCGTGCCCTCCTCGACGAGGCTGCCCCGGCCCTCATCCGGTTCTCGGCGCAGATCGCCGCCCGCTTCGGGATCGTCGTCTCCCAGAAGGCCGCCGCCCAGGCCGT
The DNA here is from genome assembly GCF_001422425.1 of Methylobacterium sp. Leaf102. Taxonomy (NCBI): domain Bacteria; kingdom Pseudomonadati; phylum Pseudomonadota; class Alphaproteobacteria; order Hyphomicrobiales; family Methylobacteriaceae; genus Methylobacterium; species Methylobacterium sp. Leaf102. The sequence goes on from NZ_LMMX01000009.1 coordinate 50,952, forward strand.
GCCGATCCTCGGCGCCGTCGGGGGGGCTGCCGTCAACGCCGCGTTCATGGACCACTTCCAGGCCATGGCGCGGGCCCACTTCACCGTGCGGCGCCTGGAACGCACCTACGGCGCCGCCCTCGTGCGCAAGGCGTACGACGCGGAGAAGGCGGCCACGGCGGCGTGACCCCCGGAGAAACGATGCCGGCCGCATCCGCCGGAGCGGCGTCGCGTCCCGGTGTCCCGCTCGATCCATACGGGCTCTGGTCCGAGCCTGGGAGCCGACCCCGCACCGGGATCGTTCCAGGCTCCCGTACGCGCCCCCGGAACCCGGCATCGTCAATCGGACGAGCGGTGTGTTTCCCGATCTCGGGTTCTGCGGCGTGGCCCCGGGATGCGTTGGTTCAATCCTATGTCCCGGCCGGATAACGCTGCGCCAGAAGGGCATAGACGAGCCGCGCTGTCTGTACCTCGCCGCCCTCGGGACGACCGGGCTTGGTCGAGGGATTCCAGCCGTAGAGGTCGAAATGGACGTGCGCCCGGGTGGCGGGCGCGAAGCGGCGCAGGAACAGCGCGGCCGTGATGGCCCCCGCGAAGGGGCCGCCGGGGGCGTTGTTGAGGTCGGCGATCTTCGAGTCGAGCAGACCCGCATAGGGGGCGTGCAGGGGCAGGCGCCACACCGGGTCGAACGCCGTCCGGCCCGCCGCCGCGACGGCCTCCGCCAGGGCGTCGTCCTCCGTGAAGAACGCCGGCAGGTCCGGGCCCAGGGCCACGCGGGCCGCCCCCGTCAGGGTGGCGAAGTCGATGAGCAGGTCGGGGGCCTCGGCATCGGCCAGGGCCAGTGCGTCGGCGAGGATGAGGCGCCCTTCCGCGTCGGTGTTGCCGATCTCGACGGTGAGGCCGGCGCGGCTGCGCAGCACGTCGCCGGGCCGGAAGGCCGCGCCCGAGACGGAATTCTCCACCGCCGGGATGAGGACGCGCAGGCGCACGGGCAGATGCGCCCCCATCACCATGGCGGCGGCGGCCAGCGCCGCGGCGGCCCCGCCCACGTCCTTCTTCATCAGCAGCATGCCGGCGGACGGCTTGATGTCGAGACCGCCGGTGTCGAAGGCGACGCCCTTGCCGACCAGGGTGACGCGGGGGGCGGCGGCATCGCCCCAGGTCAGGTCGATGAGGCGCGGCGCGCGGGGCGAGGCGGCTCCGACGGCGTGCACGAGGGGGAAATCGCGCGCGAGATCGTCGCCCGACACCACCGTGACGGCGGCGCCGTGCCGTTCGGCCAGCGCGCGCGCGGCCGCCTCGATCTCGGCAGGTCCGAGGTCGTTGGCCGGGGTGTTGACGAGGTCGCGCCCGAGCGCCACGGCGGCGGCGATGCGGGAGACCGCCTCGGCATCGACGCCCGCGGGGGCGACGAGGCGGGGCAGGGCGGGGCCGGCCGGAACGGCTTCGCCGGCGGGAACGGCCTCTCCGGCCGGAACGGCCGCACGGTAGCGGGTGAAGCGGTAGCCGCCGAGCAGCCACGCCAGTGCGGCTTCCGTGCCGTCGAAGCCGGTGCCCTCCAGGCGGTAGGTGCCGGGCGGAAGCGCGCCGGCCAAGGTCCCGGCGAGGAGCCGTTCGCGGGCCGGGTTCGCTGCGCCGAGGCCGAACAGCACCCGCGCCAGGGTGCCGTCGGGCCCCGGCAGCAGGGCGATGCGGCCGGCCTTCGGCGTGAAGCCCGTCGCTCGGGCGTAGGCCGCCTCGCGCGGATCCAGGGCGGCCTCGATCCGGGGCCAGTCCGACGACCCGACGCCGGTGATGGGAATGGCGGAGGCGTGGTCGGAGTCGGGGGCGAACAGGGAGGTCAGGGCTCGGGCTCCTCGGCCGTGGGGCGGGATTAACCGCTGCTTAGGGTTAACGGTCTATCACCCGGAGACCGGCCCCGTGAAGCAACGGCCGGCGGGCAAGGTTGAGGCGGAGTCGCGCAATGGTCAGGCCGCGTTTGGCATCGGCACGGACGCTCCGGCGCCTCGCGGGGATCGCCGCTCTGGCGCTCCTGTCCAGCGCCTGCACCCGCCAGGACGGCCCCGAGACCACCGGCTCCCTCGGCGGTCTCTCCCTGCCGCGCCTCGGCCGCGCGCCCGCCAACGTGGTGTCCCGCCGCGAGGTCGACGCCATGGGCGAGCGCTACACCGCCGATCCCAACGACGTTCCCCTGGCCCTGCGCTACGCCCAGGCCCTGCGGGCGACGGACCAGCGGCCCCAGGCCGTGGCGGTGCTTCAGCAGATCGCCCTGCGCAACCCGAAGAACACGGCGGTGCTCGCCGCCTACGGCAAGAGCCTGGCCGAGGTCGGCCGCTTCACCGAGGCCGCGGAGGTCCTCCAGAACGCCCACACGGCGGCCCAGCCCGACTGGCGCGTGCTATCGGCCCAGGGTGCCGTCGCCGACCAGCTCGGCGACCACGCCCGGGCGCAGGGCCTGTACGAGGCCGCCCTCAGGATCCAGCCGGACGATCCGGTGATCCTGTCGAATCTCGGCCTGTCCTACGCTCTGGCCAAGCGCCTCGACGAGGCCGAGGCCACCCTGCAGCGCGCCGCCGCCCAGCCCCGGGCCGATGCCCGGGTGCGCCAGAACCTCGCCCTGGTCTACGGCCTCAAGGGCAAGTTCACGGACGCCGAAGCCGTGTCCCGCCAGGACCTTTCGCCCGAGGAGGCCGCCGCCAACACCGTGGCCCTGCGTGCCTTCGTCGCCCAGCCGAACGCCTGGAAAGCCATCAAGGCCTCGGACAAGGCGAAGGCCGCCGGATCGAGGGCGGCCGAGCGCGGCTGAGTCACACCTCCGCGGCCACCTGCGCGTCCACCTGGAGAATCTCCACCGGTCCATCCTGACCGTCCGAGAACACCCCCGCCGTGAGGGTGGCGCCGAAGACGCAGGCCGTGTCGAGGTTGGTCCGGTGCGGGCGCAGGTCCGGTCGGCCGTCCATTTGCGGCGTGTGGCCGTGGACGACGTGGCGCCCGAAATCGTAATCCGCCGACAGGAACGGCTCGCGGATCCAGAGCCGGGTCGGTTCGTCCGGATCGATGCCGGGCCGGCCGGGGCGGAAGCCCGCATGGACGTAGTAGCGGCGCGCATCCTCCCAGACCGTCGGCAGGGCCGACATCCAGTTCAGCACGTCGTGGGGCAGGGCCTGCGGATCGCGGGTGCCGAAGGAGCGCAGGGTCGCGACCCCGCCGTTCTCGAGCCAGGGCGCGCTCCCGAACCCGTCGCGATAGGCGGCCAGCATCAGGCTCTCGTGGTTGCCCATGAGGCAGGTGACGGCCTCGGGCTCGGCGGCCTGAAGGGCGCGCAGGGTCGCGACGACCCCGGCACTGTCCGGCCCGCGGTCGATGTAGTCGCCGAGGAAGACGAGGCGGCGCGGGGCGCCGGCCCGGTGCCGGTCGATGGCCGCGAGCAGGCGCCGCAGGGCATCGGCGCATCCGTGGATGTCGCCGATGGCGTAGGTGAGGCCGCTCTCCGACACGGGTGGCGCCGGCCGCTCAGGCGACCTTGGTCAGGCCGGCCGTGGCCTTTGGCGTGTTCACGGTCGCGGCCTCGGTCGGAACCACGGCCGTTTCCGGCGTCTTGACCGGCGCGACCGCCGTCTCTGGCGTCTTGGCAGACCCGGCGGCCTTTTTCGGCCGATCCGTCGGCTTTCCCGTCACGGCGGCGGCTTCCTCGGCCGTGAGGATCGGCGTCGGGGACTCTCCCTCCTCCAGAACCTCGTCCGTGTGGACGTCGAAGCGCAGGAGCAGCGCCGTGGCGAAGCTCGTCGAGATGGCCACGTCCGTGGCGTCGCGGCCCCGGGCGATGACGATGCGGCCGATACGGCGGCGGTTGTTGCGCGCGTCGAACGTGTGCCAAGCGCCGCCGAGATAGACCTCGAACCAGGCGGAGAAATCCGGCGGCGGCACCACGGGCACGCCGATATCGCCGAGGTAGCCCGTACAGTAGCGCGCCGGAATGTTGAGGCAGCGGCAGAACGCGACGGCCAGATGCGCGTAGTCGCGGCAGACGCCGCGCTGCTGGGTGTAGGCGTCGTGGGCCGAGCGGGTGGCGTCGGCGTCCTGGTAGTTGAACTTGATGTGGCGGTTGACGAAGTCGCACACGGCCTGAACCCGGCCCCAGCCCTCCGGCCCGGCACCGAACAGCTCCCAGGCGATGTTCGACAGCTTGTCCGTGTCGCAGTAGCGGCTGCCGAGGAGGAACCGCATGGCCTCGTCCGGCAGGTCCTGCACCGGATGCTGCCTCGCGTCCGGCACCACGGGATCGAGCTCCCCGGAATCGTGCACGAGGAAATCCGTCGCCACGGTGATCCGGCCGGCCGGCGCCAGGATGCGGGTGGTGACGTTGCCGAAGGCGTCGAGATACTGGTGCGCATCCACCGGCGGATCGAACGTCATCACCTCGGGCGTCAGGATATCGCCCGCCCGCGACGGGTGTACGCTCAGCAGGAACATCATCGGCGTCGGCTGAAACGTCTCGTACGTGATGGCGTAACCGGTCCGGATCTTCATGATGGCGGCACTGCTCCAGTGCAAGCCCGAACCGGACTTGTCGAAATAGGGGTTAAGACGGAAACCGCCGGCAACTCTTTATCGTTGCACCGGCGTCGATCAATAAGTGTTGCGCCGGAGACTTATCCGAAACCAGACGCCGCCAAATCTCCCGGCAGGATGCAGAGCCCGGTACCGGGTGGCAAGGCAGCGCCGTGTTTTGTCGGTGCAGGGTTTCACGCGCCCGCCGGATCTTCATCGGTGTTCGCCCGAGAGCACCCCCGGGCCATGCCTCTCGGCCCATGCATGAAGAGGGCCAGCCGCCTCAGCGCAGCCAGCCCCGCAGGCGTCGCACGGCGTCGGCGCAATCCGCATGCGAGCCGGCGAAGGAGAACCGGACGTGGTGGCCGCCGTCGACGCCGTCGAAGTCGAGGCCCGGCGTCGCGGCGACGCCGGCCTCGTCGAGCATCCGCCGGCAGAACCCGGCCGCGTCGTCGGTGAGGTTCGAAACGTCGGCGTAGAGGTAGAACGCCCCGTCGGCCGGGTGGGTGCGGCCGAGGCCGAGGCCCGGAAACGCATCGAGCAAGAGGGCGCGGTTGGCGGCGTAGCCGGCCCGTACGGCCTCCACCTCCTCCACGGCGTCGAACGCCGCGATGGCCGCCACCTGGGACAGGTAGGGGGCGGAGATGAACAGGTTCTGGGCCAGGCGCTCCACCGGGCGCACCAGCCATTCGGGCACCACCATCCAGCCGATGCGCCAGCCGGTCATACACCAGGTCTTCGAGAACGAGTTGATCACGACGGCGTCGGGCTCGTAGCGCAGCGCCGTGTCCGTCGGCACGCCGTAGCCGAGGCCGTGATAGATCTCGTCCGAGATGAAGCGGAGCCCCAGGGCGCGGGCCGTGGCGCAGAGTTCGGCGAGGCGCGCGGGTTCGATGACCGTGCCGGACGGGTTGGCCGGGCTCATCACCAGCACGCCGGAGAGCGGCGTTTCCGCGTGGAGCGCGCGCAGGCCCTCGCTCGTCGGGGCGTAGCGGTCCGCCTGCCGGAGGGGCAGGGGGGCGGGCACGAGGTCGAGGGCATGCAGGATGCTGCGATAGGCCGGATAGCCCGGTTGCGGCACGGCGACCCGGGCGCCGGCATCGAACAGGCCGAGGAAGGCCAGGATGAACCCCGCCGACGAACCCGTGGTGACGACGATGCGCCCGGGCGCCACGTCGAGGCCGTGGGTGTCGGCATAGTGCCGGGCGATGCGGGCGCGCAGCGCCGGCAGGCCCAGCGCCTGGGTGTACGGCAGGGCGCCGCCGGCCAGCGCCGCTTGCGCCGCCGCGATCACGGCGCGCGGGGCGGGGGCCGAGGGCTGGCCGACCTCCATGTGGACCACGCCGTCGCCCCGGGCCTCGCGGGCGGCGGCGGCGGCCATCACGTCCATGGCGAGGAACGGTGCGACGCGGGCGGCGCGCCGCGATGGCAGCAGAGGCGATGCGGCGATGGAAGACGCGGGGAGGGGCGTTGGCGAAACCGTCATCGCACCTCCGTAGAGCCGATCAGGCTGGACGGAAACTGCTCGGGGCCCGCGACCGAGATTGACCGGCCGCCGCGAAAACGCCTAACCCCGCCGATAGACGCACGCCCATCGTGCACGATCATCTTACGGCCGGTGGCGTTTTCATCCGGTCCCCTCCGCGAGGACGCATGCCCCTGCTCCGGTCCCTACTCACCTCCGCCATGCTGTTCAGCGCCTCCGCCGCGTGGGCCCAGGCCGCCCCGCAGTCCGCGCCGGCGGCGACTGCCCCGGCGGCGACGGCCGCGACCTCGGCCGCCCCGGTGTTCTCCGACACCCAGCGCCAGGCCATCGAGGCCATCGTCAAGGATTACCTCGTCAAGAATCCGGACGTGCTGCAGGAGGCCATCGCCGAGGGCGAGAAGCGCGCGCAGGAGACCCAGAAGCTGGCGCAGGCCGCCGCCCTGAAGGAATCCCGCGACACCCTCACCAATTCGCCCCACGGCGTCGTCGTCGGGAATCCTGCGGGCGACATCACCGTGGTGGAGTTCTTCGACTACAATTGCGGCTATTGCCGCAAGGCGCTCGGCGACATCCAGGCCCTGGTCAAGTCCGATCCGAAGCTGCGCGTGGTGCTGCGCGACTTCCCCGTGCTGGGCGCAGAATCCCTCGAGGCGAGCAAGCTGGCGCTGGCGGCCAAGCAGCAGCTGAAGGCCGACCGGATGTTCGAGTTCCACGTCAAGCTTCTGGAGACCAAGGGCCGGGTGACGGGCGAGCGCGCGATCGCCGTCGCCAAGGAAATGGGCCTCGACACGGCGCGCCTCGCCAAGGACGCGCAGGGGCCCGAGGTCAAGGCGGCGCTCTCCGAGAACGTCAGCCTCGGCGACAAGCTTGGCCTCTCCGGCACCCCGGCCTTCATCATTGGCGACGAGGTGATTCCGGGCGCCGTCGGCGTCGATCCGATCCGCAAGGTCATCGCCGATGTGCGCCAGTGCGGCCACGCCGGCTGCTGAGGGGCCCCCGAGCCGCGAAGCGCCCCGAACCCGGGAGACCGCGTCTCCCGATACGACACGATCCAGCCTGACGACGACCGAGCCGATGCCCAAGGAGCCGATGTCCAAGAACGATCCCTTCGATCCGGAGCTCGTGCGCGAGCTCGCCAAGCTCATCACCGAGACGGATCTCACCGAGATCGAGGTCGAGAAGGGTGACCTGCGCATCCGCGTCGCTCGCCGCATCGAGCCGGTCCACGTCCAGGTGGCGGCCCCCGCCCAGGCGCTCGCCGCCGTGGCTCCGCCGCCCCCGCCGGCGGCCGGGCCGGGCGCCGTGCCCGAGCGCACCCGGGCGGGTGCGGGTCATCCCGGCGCCGTGCCCTCGCCCATGGTCGGCACCGCCTATCGCCGCCCGTCGCCGGACGCCAAGGTGTTCGTCGATGTCGGCTCCAAGGTGGAGGCCGGCGAGAAGGTTCTCCTCATCGAGGCCATGAAGACCTTCAACGAGATCGTGGCCCCCCGCGCCGGCACCGTCACGGCCGTCTTCGTCGAGGACGGCCAGCCCGTCGAGTTCGGCGAACCCCTCCTCGTCATCGAGTGAGGCGCGAGGCACCATGTTCGACAAGATCCTGATCGCCAATCGCGGCGAGATCGCCCTGCGCATCCTGCGCGCGGCCAAGGAACTCGGGATCGCGACCGTCGCAGTCCATTCCACGGCCGATGCCGACGCCATGCACGTGCGGCTCGCCGACGAGAGCGTGTGCATCGGCCCCCCGGCCGCCCGCGACAGCTACCTCAACATCCCGTCCATCATCGCCGCCTGCGAGATCACCGGGGCGGACGCGGTGCACCCCGGCTACGGTTTTCTGTCGGAGAACGCGCGCTTCGCCGAAGTCCTGGCCCATCACGAGATCGGATTCATCGGCCCGAAAGCCGAGCACATCCGCATCATGGGCGACAAGATCGAGGCCAAGCGCACGGCGAAACGCCTCGGCATCCCGTGCGTGCCGGGCTCCGAGGGCGGGGTCGATGACCCCGTGGAGGCCAAGCGCATCGCGGCCGAGATCGGCTATCCGGTGCTGGTCAAGGCAGCCTCCGGTGGCGGCGGCCGCGGCATGAAGGTTGCGCGCTCCGAGGCCGACCTCGAACAGGCCCTGGGCATGGCCCGCCAGGAGGCCAAGGCGGCCTTCGGCGACGATGCGGTCTACCTCGAGAAGTACCTGGAGAAGCCGCGCCACATCGAGGTTCAGGTGCTGGGCGACGGGCGCGGCAACGCCGTGCATCTGGCCGAGCGCGACTGCTCGCTCCAGCGCCGTCACCAGAAGGTGTGGGAGGAGGGCGGTTCGCCGGCCCTCAACGAGGCGATGCGGGCCGAGATCGGCGGCATCTGCGCCCGCGCCATGCAGGAGCTGAAATACCTCGGCGCCGGCACGGTGGAGTTCCTCTACGAGGACGGCCAGTTCTACTTCATCGAGATGAACACCCGCATCCAGGTCGAGCATCCGGTCACCGAGATGATCACCGGGATCGACCTCGTGAACGAGCAGATCCGCGTCGCCGCCGGTCTGCCGCTGTCGGTGACACAGGACGAGATCAGCGTGTCGGGGCACGCCATCGAGTGCCGGATCAACGCCGAGCACCCGGCGACCTTCCGGCCGTCCCCCGGCCTCATCACCTACTTCCATCCGCCAGGCGGCCTCGGCGTGCGGGTCGATTCGGCGGTGTTCCAGGGCTACCGCATCCCGCCGCACTACGACTCGCTCATCGGCAAGCTCATCGTGCACGGGCGCACTCGCAACGAGTGCCTGATGCGCCTGCGCCGCGCCCTGGACGAGTTCGTGGTGGATGGCGTCGACACCACCCTGCCGCTGTTCCGCACCCTGGTGCGCAACGCCGATGTTCAGAACGGCGCCTATGATATCCACTGGCTGGAGAACTTCCTGGCGGCCGGGGGCCTCGACGAGCCATAAATCTTCAGTTTCGCATCGGAACGAGCAACCGTGGCGGGAACGGCGCGGGGTCGACTTTCGTTCACCCGTGACATCGTGCCGCCGAGTCCGGTCGCCGACCAGGGCTGGTCAGCGTCACCTCCGGCGCAGTGCTCTCGCCCGTGTCCGCCGAGGAACCGTCCATGCGCCTCTCCTACGTTCTGATCGCCACCGCCCTCCTCGCCACCCCCGCCCTGGCGCAATCCTCGTCCGGTAATGTCGGCCAGCCCGAGCGCGGCGTTCCGCAGGCGGGCAACACCGCCGGCGGCCCCATCGACAAGCCCTCGACCCGCGACATGGCCCCGACCCGGACCGAGTCGACGCCGGTGGGCGAGGGCGGCATGTCCCCCGGCGCGGGCTCCGTCGACTCGGCCAAGGGGGGCAACGCATCGGACCCGACCCGCGGGGCGCCGAACACCGGCAGCACGTCCGGCGGTCCGGCCCAATAGACCGCCCCGCGGCGAGCCGGGTGTGACACCCGGCTCGCGAAACCGAACCGTCCGTCATTGGCCGGCTCCCCATGGGGCCGGCCTTTTTTCATGCGCAATCCGAGACGGTGTTCGGGCACGCGCCGTCACCATCACGATCAATTGATAAGGAAAGAAATCCCCGGTTTGGGTCCGGTCGCGTGGCTATGCGGACCCGATACCTGCCGCTTTCCGCTCATTGCGGATGGTGAAGGCCCCAGAATCCCCCTGCGTGGGGCGGCCACGGCAAGGGCGCCAGGGCCACGCGATGCGGCATTTTGCCAGCAAATAGTTCGCCGGAACCGATTGCGCACAATCGACTTCTCTCCCCACACCGGACGGGAGACAGACAGTTTCCCAGCCAGGGCCATCGGCCCCGCGCCAACCGGACACACCCCAGCATCCCGAAAGACACCCATGCGTTCCGTGACCCTCGCCGTCGCCGCCTTTGCCCTGTCCGTGACCGGCGCCCTGGCCCAGTCCCCCTCCGGCAATGTCGGCCAGCCGGAGCGCGCCGTGCCGCAGGCCGGCAACACCACGCGCGGCCCGATCGACAACCCGTCCGTCTACGGCGCCTATCGCAATCCCGAGACCGGCCTCGTCGACCTCGACGCGACGGGCAGCGTCGGTGCCCGTCCGCTCCCCTCGAACAGCGAGGCGATCATCGTCGACTCGGCCAAGGGCGGCAACGCCGAGCAGATCAACCGCACGGTGCCGAACCTCGGCACGACCTCGGGCGGCCCGGAGTTCTGATCGGCGGACCCGGTCCCGATTCGTCCAGCGGCGGAGCCTCCCGGCTCCGCCGTTCCGTGTTCGGAGCCCGCCTTCACCCTGGCATTCCGGCGCGCGCCACGCCAAAGTCTCCTCCATGCAAAGTCTTTTCCATGCATGACGCGGACCGCGTGGACATCACGCCCGAAATCCTGCTCAAGGCCTACGCGGCGGGCATCTTTCCCATGGCGGAGGATGCCGACGATCCGGCAATCTACTGGGTCGAGCCGAAGGCGCGGGGCATCCTGCCCCTGGACGGCTTTCACGTCGCCAAGCGCCTCGCCCGCACCGTGCGGTCGGACGCCTTCGAAGTCCGGGTCGACCACGATTTCGACGCGGTGATCGCCGGATGCGCCGCACCGCGCCGCGATGCCGCGCGCACCTGGATCAACGCCCGCATCCGCGACCTCTACGGCGCGCTCTTCGACGCCGGCCACGCCCACACGGTGGAGGTCTATGCCGAGGGCCGCCTCGTCGGCGGACTCTACGGGGTCTCCCTCGGGGCGGCGTTCTTCGGCGAGAGCATGTTCCACACCGTGCGGGACGCCTCGAAAGTCGCCCTGGTCCACCTCGTCGCCCGCCTGCGGACCGGGGGCTACCGCCTTGCCGACACCCAGTTCGTCACCGACCACCTGCTGCAGTTCGGCGCCGAGGAGGTGCCGCGCCACGTCTATAAGCGACGTCTCGCCGAGGCGATCACCGGCGACGCCGATTGGGATGTGTGGCCGCGCGGCGTGGTGGTCGACGGGCACACGGCGCTTGCGGCGATCGCGGCGCCCTAGCGGACGCGGGGTCCTGACGGACGCGGGGTCGGTGACCGATACGGTGAGCCCGCCCGGTGCAACGCATCGGCGCTCATCGCGCCATGGCCGACGGACCCTTCTGCGCGGGCAGGGGAATCGCGGCCGCAGGCACGGACGGTGCGATCGCTGCCGGCGTCGGCGTCAGGGCGTCGAACGGAAGCCAGCCCTCGAACGGATCCGGCCCCGCCTCGCAGCGGTGCCAGCGCCAGATCTGGCGGGCGGCGTTCGGCGCGTACCAGCGTCCGGCCCGGCCCTCGGCGAGGACGATGCCGAGGGTGCGGTGCCTGAGCCAGACCCGGTCGACGTCCTGCGGGGCCGTGTTCATCCGGCGCCATTCGGGGGTGTGCTGCATGGTGGCTCTCCCGGAACGAATGCGGGGCCGGACGGATGTCCGGCCCCGCATGTGGAGGGTTCGAGGGGCGTCAGGCTGTGACGATGCGCGGGGCCTGGACGGTCTCGGGGGCGATCTGCGCCTGGGCCACGACCCGCTTGCGCCAGGGCTTCAGCACGGCGATGGCCAGCAGCGAGGCGAGGACGTTGGCGCCGGCCGCGACCAGGAACACCCCGTCCCAGCTCCCCGTGCTCTGCTGCAGGTAGTTGGCCACCGGCACCAGCAGGGCCGCCGTGCCCTTGGCGGTGTAGAGCAGGCCGGCATTGGTGGCGGCGAACTTGGTGCCGAAGGTGTCGGTGCAGGTCGAGGGGAACAGC
>NZ_LMMX01000010.1:0-63109 GCF_001422425.1 Methylobacterium sp. Leaf102
CACCACGTTGATAGGCTGGGTGTGCAAGCGCGGTGACGCGTTGAGCTTACCAGTACTAATCGCTCGATTGAACTTGATCGCTCTCATGATCCATGTCCGTAAATGATCGGCAGCCGCTGCAAAGCGGCTCCGATCCGCGGACGGTCAGACGAACGAAACCAAAGACCAAAACGGTCGACGCCTTACGGCTGTCGACCCGCGTCAGCTACGGCTGTCGCTCAGCTTGCCGAACAANTGCAAAGCGGCTCCGATCCGCGGACGGTCAGACGAACGAAACCAAAGACCAAAACGGTCGACGCCTTACGGCTGTCGACCCGCGTCAGCTACGGCTGTCGCTCAGCTTGCCGAACAACGATGTGCTGYGCCGGTCTGGTGGTTTGAGCGGTGTGCCCAGAACCCGATCCCATCTCGAACTCGGCCGTTAAACGCACCAGCGCCCATGGTACTGTGTCTCAAGACACGGGAGAGTCGGTCGCCGCCAGACCTGCACAGCACATCACAACCGTTAAACGCACCAGCGCCCATGGTACTGTGTCTCAAGACACGGGAGAGTCGGTCGCCGCCAGACCTGCACAGCACATCACAACCCCTCCAGACGATCCGAACTTGCCCAAAAGGCAAAACACCCTGGCGCGGGGTGGAGCAGCCCGGTAGCTCGTCAGGCTCATAACCTGAAGGTCACAGGTTCAAATCCTGTCCCCGCAACCAACATCACAACAACAAACCAAANGCGCGGGGTGGAGCAGCCCGGTAGCTCGTCAGGCTCATAACCTGAAGGTCACAGGTTCAAATCCTGTCCCCGCAACCAACATCACAACAACAAACCAAAAGCCCCCAACCTCACGGTCGGGGGCTTTTCGCTGTGCCAAGCTGATCAGCCGCGGGTAGGGCCCGCCTGGTCAAGCGAACCAATAACGAGAAGGCCTGAGAGGGTAGGGGCCCCTCGACGACCCCGGGCACCCGACTGGGATCTCTGGATCGGGGGGCGTGAGGAACGCTGTCGTTCCTCCGCACCGTAGTCGTCACAAAGCGCGGGTGCTTCCTATTCGGTAATGCTGCACATACGTTCCGACAGAGGTGGATCGGGTCCGGCGTTCGGTCCGCCTCATTCCCACTCGATGGTGCCGGGGGGCTTCGAGGTGATGTCGTAGGTCACTCGGTTGATGCCCTTGACCTCGTTGATGATGCGGGTCGCAACACGACCGAGGAAGGCCATATCGAATGGGTAGAAGTCCGCGGTCATGCCGTCGACGGAGGTGACAGCGCGCAGCGCACAGACATGGTCGTAGGTGCGCCCGTCACCCATCACGCCCACGGTCTTCACCGGCAGGATCACGGCGAAGGCCTGCCAGATGGTGTCGTAGAGGCCGGCCTTGCGGATCTCGTCGAGGTAGATCGCATCGGCCTTGCGCAGAGCCTCCAGCTTCTCCCCTGTGATGGTACCGGGGCAGCGGATGGCGAGGCCCGGTCCCGGGAAGGGATGGCGGCCGACGAAGGCGTCCGGCAATCCGAGTTCCTTGCCAAGCACCCGGACCTCGTCCTTGAACAATTCGCGCAGGGGTTCGACGAGCTGCATGTTCATGCGCTCGGGCAGGCCACCGACATTGTGGTGGCTCTTGATGGTCACCGAGGGACCGCCAGTGAACGACACGCTCTCGATCACGTCCGGGTAGAGGGTGCCTTGGGCCAGGAACTTGGCGCCGCCGATCTTCTTCGCCTCGGCATCGAACACGTCGATGAACAGGCGGCCGATGGTCTTGCGCTTGATCTCCGGATCACTGACCCCCTCGAGCTCGCCGAGGAACAGACCTTGCGCCTCCACGTGGACCAGCGGGATGTTGTAGTGGTCGCGAAACAGACGCACGACCTCGTCGGCCTCGCCCATGCGCAGAAGCCCGTGATCGACGAAGACGCAGGTGAGCTGCTCGCCGATGGCCTCATGGATCAGCACCGCCGCCACGGAGGAATCGACGCCGCCGGACAGGCCGCAGATCACCTTCTCCGAGCCGACCTGTTCGCGGATCTTCGCGATGGCCTCTTCGCGATAGGCGCCCATGGTCCAATCGCCGGAGCATCCGGCGATGTCGCGGACGAAGTTGCGGATGAGCAGCGCCCCGTGCGGGGTGTGGGCCACCTCGGGGTGGAACTGGACCGCGTAGTAATTGCGCGATTCGTCGGCGACCGCCGCGAAGGGGGCATTCTTCGACATGGCGACGGTGGTAAAGCCGTCCGGCAGCTTCGTAACCCGGTCGCCGTGGCTCATCCAGACGGGGTAGTGCTCACCCACATGCCAGACGCCCTTGAACAGGGGGCAATCCGACAGAATCTCGATCTCGGCACGGCCGAACTCGGCATGGTGTCCGGCCTCGACCTCGCCGCCGAGTTGGGCCGCCATGGTCTGCTGACCGTAGCAAATGCCGAAGACCGGGACGCCCGAATCGAAGACGATCTGCGGCGTTCGCGGCGAAGCGTCCGTGGTCACCGATTCTGGCCCGCCCGAAAGGATCACGCCCTTCGGCTTCGACTCGGCAAATGCCTCGGCGGCTTTGGTGAAGGGGACGATCTCGCAGTAGACGCCCTCCTCGCGCACACGTCGCGCGATGAGTTGCGTCACCTGGGAGCCGAAATCGACGATGAGGATCTTGTCGTGGTCGGTGATCATGGAACCGGAGTTAGACGAGGCTCACGCACGGTGCAACGGATGGAGCGATGTGCGCCGTGCAGGAACCGCAACCGTCTGGGGATTCTGCGGTTCGGGTGTCAGCTGCCCGCCTTGCGTTCCAGAGTCGCAACGTAGAATCCGTCCGTGCCCGTGAGAGCCGGGCTCATCTGCAAACCGTGCTCGGTGAACCGCAGGAACGGGCCGAGATCGGGCTTCTCCCCAGCCACCACGGCCGTTGCCGGCACCACCGCGAAGGCGTCGCCAGCGCGCGCGAGAAAGCCAGCGACCGCCGCATCGTTCTCGTCCGGCAGCAGGGAGCAGGTGACGTAGGTGATGCGTCCGCCCGGACGCACCAGGGCAGCAGCGCGGTCGAGCACCGTGGCCTGCTCGTTGACGCGGGCGGTAAGCGCTCCCGGCCGCATCCGCCACTTCGCATCGGGATTGCGGCGCCAGGTGCCGGAGCCCGTGCAGGGCGCGTCCACGAGAACGCGATCCGCGGTACCGTCGAGGTCCGCCAGAACATCGGTCCGAGCCCGGCCGCCGCGCGGGGTCCGGATCTCGGCGCGGGCTCCAGCCCGGCGCAGACGCTCGTGAATGGGTGCAAGGCGACGTGGATCGTCGTCGCTGGCGACCAGTCGTCCGTCATTGCCCATCATCGCCGCCAGGCTCAGGGTCTTGCCGCCGCCCCCAGCGCAGAGATCGATCACGGTCTCGCCGGGCTTCGCGCCGGACAGCAGACTCGCGAGCTGCGAACCCTCGTCCTGGATCTCGTACCACCCGTCGAGGAATTCAGGCTCGACATGCAGAGCGGGGCCGCGCCCATCCTCGCCGATGGGGATACGCAGGCCGTTGGGCGCGTGGGGCGTCGTCGCCGGGGCGAGATGGGTCAGGCCCGCCATGGCCGATTCACGGCTCTGCCTGAGGGTGTTGATCCGGATATCGAGGGGCGCGCGGCGCGCCAGGGCCCGCAACTCGTCGAGCAGCGCGTCGCCGAATGTCGTTGCGAGGGCGGGCAGCACCCATTCCGGCACGTCGCCGGCGACGTGGTCGGGCGCCTGCGCCAAGCTCGCATCGGTGAGGCGGGTCCGTTCGTGATCGGACAACGGCGCGGGGGCGAAGCGATCGCCCGAGAACTGGGCTGCGATGGTGGGGGCCGCGAGCCCATGCTGGAGGCGCAGCATGCCGATGACGAGGGCGCGCGGACTCTCGTCGTCCATGATCCAGGCGGCGGACGCCCGCCGGCGCAGGGCATCGTAGACGAGGCTGGCGATGGCAGCCCGGTCGCCCGAGCCGGCGAAGCGGTGGGCGAGGCCCCAATCCTTGAGGGCATCGGCGGCGGGGCGACGGCGTCCGGCGATGTCGGCAAGGACTTCGATGGCGGCGGAGAGGCGGGCGGGGGGCGTCAGGGCGAAGGTCCTCCGGGCGGGATCACGAGGGTTGGGCGAATGCCGTGATACGGCCACGCTTAAAGCGCGGCGGGGTCACAGGGGTGTCGAGCTTCTGGCACTATTCCGGGGCACGAAGGCAGCGGGACCACATCGGTTGGTGCCCGGAGCTTTAGAGAACCCCATGCCCCCCGTCATCCATCTTGGCCTTGCCGGACTCCTGTTGCTCTTCGTCGCCGCTTGCGCGACGGCCCCGGCCGCCATCGATCCGACCCCGCCGCCGCGCCGGCTCGACGCGAAGACGCAGCTGGAATACGGCAATCCACCGCCGCCCGGACCGCGCTACTGAACCGTCGTGGCTTCGCGGGTGCGCCGGGCCTCGTAGGCTTTCAGATGCGTGTGGACACGGTCGAGCAAGGGATGCCCGGCCGTGTCGGGCGCCCGTGCGATGAGGTCGCCGATGATCTGGTCGACTTCGATCCGGGCCCCGTTCTCGATGTCGCGAAGCATCGAGGCGGTGAACCCCGACCCGTCCGCCGTCAGGGTGGCGCGGGTTCGCGCCACGAACTTCTCGCGGGGGGCATGGCCAGCGCTCGCCGCGATGCTACGGCACTCCTCAAGCAGGGCCTCGATGAAGTCCCGCCCGCCGGGGGCCGAGACGATGTCTCCAATGGTCGATCGCATGAGGCAGGTCGATCCGGCCAACGTCGCCAGGAAAGTCCACTTCTCCCACATTTCCAGCATCATGGTCTGGCTCAGGCGAGGGTCGAAGGTCGCGCCTTGCATCAGGGCGTCGATGGCTTCGATGCGCGGCGACAGGCTGCCGTCGCGCTCGCCGTAGGTCAGGGTGTGCAGTTCGTTCATCTGGTGGACGGTGCCGTCCGCTCCGAGCGTCGCCGCAATGGCGCAGGTTCCTCCGAGAACGCGCTCCGACCCGAACCGGGCTTCGAGGGCGTCGAGGTGGCGCATGCCGTTGAGCACGGGCAGGATCGCCGTCTCCGGGCCGATGCCGGGGGCGACGTCCACGAGAGCTGCGTCGAGGTCGTAGGCCTTGCAGCTGAGGAACACGAGGTCGAAGGCGCCGGCCGAGGCCAGCTGCGCCGCCGTCACGGTCTTCGGCGACGAAAGCGTCAGGTCGCCGTGTGGACTCTTCAGGCTCAAGCCACGCGCAGCGAGCTTCTCCGCGCGCGCCGGGCGAACGAGGAACGTCACGTCCCGGCCGATCGCGGCCAGCCGGGCGCCGAAATATCCTCCGGTGGCTCCGGCACCAACGACGAGTACGCGCATGGGACGATCCCTTTCGATTCGAGGACGTTCTCTCTGGAAAGTTTCTACACGCTCCGGGCGTATCAGCTCGCCAGAATTCGTATGGCGAACACACTCCACATCACCAGGAGGACCACCACGCCGGCGGCGAAGGCTTGGAAGCGATACGAGAGCGGATTGGTCGTGACGTAGAGAACCGCGTGGACCGCCCGCGTCGCGACGAAGACCCAGGCCAGCACCACGAACAGCAGGTCGGCTTTCCGGGTGTACAGTGCCAGCGGCACCAGGGCGTAGAACAGAACCGGCAGTTCGAACTGGTTCGCGTAGGCGTTGGCCGCCCGTTGGGCGCGATCTGGCCAAGCCCTCTGGCCGACGGCGATGTCGCCGACCCGAACGGTGCCGGCCCTCAACGCGGCGAAGCGGACATGCCCCATCCAGAACAGCAGCGCGAAGGTGAGGAACACCTGCGCGAAGGCCGGTGCGAGGATGGCCGGAACCGTCATGGTCGAGTCATCCGCGCGTGATGAAACTCCCGCGCCCGGGGCACGCGGGAGACTGGACGGGGCGAGATTGTTCGCCGGGTGGGGTTCAACCGCGTCCGGGGTAGTTCGGGCTCTCGCGGGTGATGGTCACGTCGTGGACATGGCTCTCGCGCAGGCCCGCATTGGTGATGCGGACGAACTGCGCCTTGTCCTGGAACTCCGGGATCGTGGGGGCGCCGACATAGCCCATGGCGGCGCGAAGGCCCCCGGCAAGCTGGTGCAGCACCGCGGCCACCGGTCCCTTGTAGGGCACCTGCCCCTCGATGCCCTCGGGGACGAGCTTGTGCGTGTCGTTGACCTCCGCCTGGAAGTAGCGATCGGCCGAGCCACGGGCCATGGCGCCGACCGAGCCCATGCCGCGGTAGCTCTTGTATGAGCGGCCCTGGTGCAGGAAAACCTCGCCGGGCGCCTCGTCGGTACCGGCCAGGAGGGAGCCCAGCATCGCCACGGACGCGCCGGCCGCGATGGCCTTGGCGAGGTCACCCGAGTACTTGATGCCGCCATCGGCGATCACCGGCACGTTGGCGCGGTCGGCCGCCTCGACGGCCTCCATCAGGGCGGTGAGCTGGGGCACGCCGACACCGGCGACGATGCGGGTGGTGCAGATGGAGCCCGGGCCGATGCCGACCTTGATGGCGTCGGCGCCCGCGTCGATGAGGGCCTGGGCGCCGTCGCGAGTGGCGACGTTGCCGGCGACGATCTGCACGGTGTTGGAGAGTTGCTTCACCCGGCGCACGGCGTCGAGCACCTTGATCGAGTGCCCGTGGGCGGTGTCGACCACGACCACGTCGCAACCGGCATCGATGAGACGCTCGGCCCGCTCGAATCCGCTGTCGCCCGTGGTGGTGGCCGCCGCCACGCGCAGGCGGCCCTGCTCGTCCTTCACGGCGCCCGGATACGCGACCTGCTTCTCGATGTCCTTGACGGTGATGAGGCCGATGCAGCGGTAGTGGTCGTCGACCACCAGGAGCTTCTCGATGCGGAACTGGTGCAGGAGGCGCTTGGCCTCGTCCTGGTTCACGCCTTCGCGCACGGTGATGAGCCGGTCGCGGGTCATCAGTTCGGCGACGGTTTCGGAGGAATTCGTCGCGAAGCGCACGTCGCGGTTGGTGAGGATGCCGACGAGCTTGCCGCGCGAGCCGTTGGGGCCGCGCTCCACCACCGGAATACCGGAGATGCGGTTCTGCTTCATCAGCGCGAAGGCGTCGGCCAGGGTCTCGTCGGGGTGGATGGTGATGGGGTTGAGCACCATTCCCGACTCGTACTTCTTGACGAGGCGGACCTGCTCGGCCTGCTCGTCCGGCTCGAGGTTGCGGTGGATGACGCCCATGCCACCGTTCTGCGCCATGGCGATGGCCATGGGTGCTTCCGTCACGGTGTCCATGGCGGAGGCCAGGATCGGCAGATTGAGGTGGATGGTGCGGGTGAGCCGGCTCGCGACGCTCACCTCGGTGGGCATCACCGAGGAGGCGGCGGGGCGCAGGAGGACGTCGTCGAAGGTCAGGCCTTCGATGATGGAATCTGCGGTGATGCGGGCCATGAACCAACTCCCAGAAGGGGTGAGACGCCGGGTCCGTGGACCTCTTCGGCGTCATCGAGTTGGCAAGGGCCAGTATCATGCGGGCCCGACCCGCGCAAAGGCGGAATCCGCGGGCGGCACGAGGATATCCCCCGTCCGCATGGCTCACCGGCCGCGCGGTCCGAGCCGTTCGGTCACCGGACGGGCGCGAGGGGGCCCTTGTCGGTGTATTCCGGCGGCAGGCCGATGTAATCCGCCGCGATGCCGTCGACGCCCGGCGCACGGCCGAAGGCCTCGCAATCGGGGTCGAGGGGCGCCTCGCCGAGGGTCGTGATGCGGATGCGGTCGTAGCTCGGGATGGCCAGCGGTGCCTTGAATGGATCGACGCCGGTGGCGAGGTAGCCGCCCCAATCCTGTCCGAATTCGCCAGCGAGGTCGTAGGCGTCGCTGATGGGCGAGAAGCGCGGCTGGCTCGTGAACGAATTGGCGGCCCCGCCCCACACCATGGCGGCCCGCTGTTCGTGGCGGCCGTCGAGGGCCTCCGCCTCGATGGTGATGCTGCCGAGGCCGATGGGAATCCGCGGGATCGGGACGCGGCCCACCGACGTGGCGAAGCCGACACCGACCTGCGATGCGATGCTGACGCCGGCCGAGGTGGCGATGGTGGCCCCCGCAGCCGGCAATCCGGTGAGTTCGATGCGGGTGACGGCGGCGCGCACGGTCAGGTCCGCCTTGCGGCCCGAGACCACGTCGTAACGCAAGGACAGTTCGTAGCAGAGCGCCCGGTCCGCGGCGTTGGCGACGAGGCGACGCTCCACGGACGTCAGGCCGGGACCTGAGACGGCCTCGGAAAACGTTGTCGGAATGATCCGGATCGTCCGTGCGGCGGCGGTGGCGGCACGGTCGATGTAGAGCTTCGCCCGTGTGGCGACCTCTTCGCTGCCGACGAGACGGTCGTAGCGGGTGAGTGAGCCGGAATCGTTCAGGAGGACCGTGCCGCAGCCGGCCATGGCGAGCATCAGGGCGAAACCGGCGGTCATGCCGGGTACCCTGAGACGACGTTCGAAGCGCGAGGGCATCCAGGAACCTTGACGGAAGAACGGGAACGGCGGCTCGGCGCATCCGGGGCAGACATGCCCTCGAACGGCACCAGACGGTCCGTGTTGGGCGACAGCTTAGCTGCGGGGACGACCACGTGGAAAGGCGCTCGACGCCCCGCCGCCCGCTGTTGCGGCTGCGTGTGGCGGAAGCGCCACGCAGTTCCGGCACGGTTCCGGCTGCGATTTTCATCCACCATACGCCAACAGAACGGCACACCGCTCTCAGGAATCGGGACGTAGCCGATAAGTTTCTCTCGCCGCAGGTGCAACCCGATGGCCCATCCGGGACTTGTTGCCGTCCGATGCGCCCGTCTCAGATCGTCCCCCTCGTCGTCGCCACAGCCCTGTTCATGGAGAACACCGACGCGACGGTGATCGCCACGGCGCTGCCCACCATCGCCCGGAGCCTCGGCGAAGACCCTATCGCCCTGAAGCTCGCGCTCACCGCCTACCTCGTGAGCCTCGCGATCTTTATTCCCATCAGCGGCTGGATGGCCGACCGCTACGGCGCCCGTACGGTGTTCCGGGTGGCGCTCGGGGTGTTCATGGCCGGGTCGCTGGCCTGCGCGGCATCCGATTCCCTCGTCGGCTTCGTCGCCGCCCGGTTCTTCCAGGGCCTCGGCGGCGCCATGATGGTACCGGTCGGCCGCCTCGTCATCCTCCGCAGCGTGCCGAAGAGCGAGCTCGTCAGTGCGCTCGCCTACCTCACCATCCCGGCCCTCATCGGTCCGATCATGGGGCCGCCCCTCGGCGGCCTGATCACAACCTACCTCGACTGGCGCTGGATCTTCCTCATCAACATCCCCATCGGGTTCGCCGGGATCGTGCTGGCAAGCGTGTATTTCGAGAACGTACGCGAGACCGCGCGGCCGCCCCTCGACCTCGTCGGGTTCGCGCTTTCGGGTCTCGGGCTTGCGACCCTGATGCTCGGGCTTGCCTCGACGGGGCGCCACCTCCTGCCCGAGGGTGTCTCTTGGGGGTGCCTCGCCGCCGGCATCGTCCTGCTATCGCTCTATCTCCGCCATTCCCGCAGGGTGGCGCATCCGGTCATCCGCCTCGATCTCCTGCGCTATCCGACGTTTCGCGCGGCCGTGACCGGGGGCAGCTTGTTCCGCATCGGCACCGGGGCGATTCCGTTCCTGCTCCCCCTGATGCTGCAGATCGGGTTCGGCCTCGATCCCCTGCAATCGGGCCTTCTCACCTTCGCCGCCGCCGCCGGCGCGCTCCTGATCAAGCTCATCGGTCCGCGCATCCTGCGGGCCTACGGCTTTCGCCGGGTGATGCTGATCAACGCCGCCGTCGCCACGGGCTTCCTCGCCGCGAACGGCCTGTTCACGGCGCAGACGCCGCACGCGATCATCGTCTGCACCCTGCTACTCGGCGGCTGCGTGCGCTCGCTTCAATTCACCTGCGTCAACGCCATCGCGTATGCGGATCTCGAACCGCGGGACATGAGCGCCGGAACGAGTCTCGCCAGCGTCGCCCAGCAACTGTCGCTCAGTCTCGGCGTCTCGCTCGGAGCGCTCGCCCTGGAAGGCAATGCCGCCTGGCACGGACGAACGGATCTCCACGCGGAGGATTTCGGACCGGCCTTCCTCGCCGTCGCGGCGATCTCGGCCCTGTCGGTCTTCGCCTTCCGTCGTCTCGCGCCCGATGCGGGCGCGGAGGTATCGGGGCATCGCCGGGTCGCGCCGGCGCCGTGATCTACGCCGCCGCGCGGGTCGGACTGCGTCCGGCGGGACGTTTGCCGCGCGAGGCCGCCTTCGGTGCCGCGGCCCTCGCCGCGGTGGGTCTCGGTTGAGGCCGCGCGCCCTGGCGCCAGCCCTGCCAGCTCCATGCGCCGGGACCTGTCGCAGCGTACAGGAGGAACCCGCCGGCGAGCCCCAGATCCGCGAGCATCAGGGTGCGCTCGGCCACCGCGGCGGGCCCGGAGAACTGCCAGAACGGGTGCAGCAGGACCGCCATGGCGACCGCGAAGCCTCCGAGACTAAGACCGGTGAGGCCCGGCAGGACGCCGACGAGGAGCGCCAGGGGACCGAACACCTGAACGACGACGGCTGCCGTCGCCACGAGGTTCGGCGAGGGCAGGCCTGTTCCGGCGAGCGTCAGGGCGAAGCCCGAGACGTTCAGCGCCCGAGCGATGCCCGTCGGAAGGAGGGCGGCGGCGAGCAGCAGCCGGGCGAGGAGAAGCAGTCCGTCATGAGTACGGCCGGGCACGTCGCGGGCTCCGTCTGGATTGGTTTGAGAACAAACCATGTCCTGGGGGGCTGAAGACGGGGTTAAGGCGCGGAAAGCCGCTGGTGAAACGGGAAGCTCATCCCGAAACGCCCCCGCGATACAGGCGTCCGCGCTCCGTCCAGGCGACGACCAGGAGGGCGAGGGCACCGAGGGCGGCATAGCCGAGACCGATGGGCAGCACGGTGCCGTCGAAGGCCTGGCCGATGAGGAAGCCGCACAGGGCACCGAGAATCGTAGTGTAGAAGCCGAGGAAGGACGAGGCCGTCCCGGCGATCTCCCCCAGAGGTTGCAGGGCCAGGGCGTTGAAGTTCGGCATGGCGAAGCTGATCAGGAACTGATTGGCGGCGAGAAGTCCGAGGAACAGGCCGAGGGGTGGGCGCCCGCCATAGGCAAGGGCCGCCATCACCTGGACCACCGCGACGGCGACGAAGGCGGTGAGCCCGGCATGGGAGAGGGGTCGCATGCCGAGGCGGCGGACGAGGCGGGCGTTGACCAGGGTTGCCGCACCCATGGCCCCGGCCACGAGTCCGAAGGCGAGGGGAAACAGGGCACCCAGATGATAGAGGCCGGTGTCGAACACCTGCTGGGCCGAGCCGACATAGCCCATGATGCAGCCCGTCAGCAGGCCGAGCGCCGTGGCGTAGCCCACCGCCACCCGGTTGCGGAACGTGACTGCCACAGCCTGGCCGACGACGCGCAGGGAAAACGGGCGTCGGTATTGCGGGTGCAGGGTCTCGGGCATCCGGGCGGAGAACCACACGACGAGGAGGCCGGCGAGCACCAGCATCGACACGAAGACGTAGTGCCACGAGCCGAGGAGAAGCATCGCCCCGCCGATGGCCGGCGCGATCATAGGCACGATGAGGAATACCATCATCACGAGCGACATCACGCTCGCCATCTCGCGCCCGGCGAACCGGTCGCGCACGATGGCAGTGGACAGCACCCGGCCGCCGGCCGCGCCGATGCCCTGGATGACGCGCGCTGCGAGCAGCCAGGCGAAGGACGGGGCGATCATGGCGAGCACGGTGCCGGCGACGTAGATCGAGAGGCTTACGAGCAGCACCGACCGGCGCCCGTAGGTGTCCGAGACGGGACCGTAGACGATCTGCGCCGCCCCGAAGCCGATCATGTAGACGTAGATCAGCCATTGCAGCCGGTTGGGATCCGCAACCGCGAACTCGGCCTGGATCTCGGGGAACGCCGGCAGGAGATTGTCAATGGAAATGGCGGTCACCGCCATCATCAGAGCGACGATCCCGACGAACTCACCGAAGCGCGGGCCGCTCCAGACCGAAGGCATCGGTGCTACGGGGGCGGGTGGGGGTGTCAACGACAAGGCGATCCTCGACGCGGGAGCGGAAGTTGGGAGCGGAACGGATCGGAATGCGTGACCGTACCCGCACGAAAGGACAGCCCTGGCCTAACGGCCTGCATGCGAGCTTGATCCCAATCGGCCGGCCGTCGGTCGTGCAGTGGCATGGGTCGAAGGCATGACGGGGTGACGGATGCCGCGCCAACCCGGGTCGCAACGATCCGCGATCGGGTCTACCATTGCACCCCCTGCCCGGACGCCATCCGGTGCGCGGACGCCGATCCGGGTTGGCCAAAGGTCCACCTTGCGTCGGCCAGTCGTGTGGCCTTGTCTGCCGCACGCATAAAAACAAGATTCGGAGGAAGCACCATGAACAAGCCGGAATTCCTGAACCAGGGCGCCAAGTCCCCGTTCTCCGCCCGCTACGAGAACTTCATCGGCGGTCAGTGGGTCGCACCCATTGCTGGCCGCTATTTCGAGAACACCTCGCCGATCACCGGCCGGGTGATCTGTGAGGTCGCCCGCTCGGACGCTGCCGACGTCGACAAGGCGCTCGACGCCGCGCACGCCGCAAAGGAGGCCTGGGGCCGCACCGCACCGAACGAGCGCGCGCGCATTCTGAACAAAATTGCAGACCGGATGGAGGACAACCTCGATCTCATCGCGCTCGCCGAGACCTGGGACAACGGCAAGCCGATCCGTGAGACCACACACGCCGACATTCCGCTCGCCATCGACCATTGGCGCTACTTCGCCGGCTGCCTGCGCGCCCAGGAAGGCTCGATCTCCGAGATCGACCACGACACCGTAGCCTATCACTTCCACGAGCCGCTGGGCGTCGTCGGCCAGATCATCCCGTGGAACTTCCCCATCCTGATGGCAGTGTGGAAGCTGGCGCCCGCGCTCGCCGCCGGCAACTGCGTGGTGCTGAAGCCCGCCGAGCAGACCCCCGCGTCGATCCTCGTGGTGGCCGAACTCATCGCCGACCTGCTGCCGCCGGGCGTGCTCAACATCGTCAACGGCTTCGGGCTGGAATGCGGCAAGCCGCTGGCCTCCTCGCCCCGCATCGCCAAGATCGCCTTCACGGGCGAAACGACGACGGGCCGGCTGATCATGCAGTACGCCTCGCAGAACCTGATTCCGGTGACCCTGGAGCTCGGCGGCAAGTCGCCGAACATCTTCTTCGCGGACGTCGTCAACGAGGACGACGACTTCTTCGACAAGGCGCTCGAAGGCTTCACGATGTTCGCCCTCAACCAGGGCGAGGTCTGCACCTGCCCGAGCCGGGCGCTGGTGCACGAATCGATCTACGACCGCTTCATGGAACGCGCGATCAAGCGCGTCGAGGCGATCACGCAGGGCTCTCCCCTCGACCCCGCCACCATGATCGGCGCCCAGGCCTCCTCCGAACAGCTCGAGAAGATCCTGAGCTACGTCGATATCGGCCGGCAGGAGGGCGCCGAGTGCCTCACCGGCGGCGAACGCAACGTCAAGGACGGCGAGTTCGCGGACGGCTTCTACATGAAGCCGACGGTGTTCAAGGGCCACAACAAGATGCGAATCTTCCAGGAGGAAATTTTTGGGCCCGTCCTCTCGGTCACGACCTTCAAGGACGATGCCGACGCCCTCGCGATTGCCAACGACACCCTTTACGGCCTCGGCGCCGGAATCTGGACCCGCGACGGCACCCGCGCCTACCGCTTCGGCCGTGCCATCCAGGCCGGGCGCGTCTGGACCAACTGCTACCACGCCTATCCGGCCCACGCGGCCTTCGGCGGCTACAAGCAGTCCGGCATCGGACGTGAGAACCACAAGATGATGCTCGACCACTATCAGCAGACCAAGAACATGCTGGTGAGCTACTCGGCAAAGAAGCTCGGCTTCTTCTAACCGTCGACCCCGAGACCACCTTGCCCCGGCCGAAAGGCCGGGGCTTTTTCGTTATTCGCCCCATATCTTCGGCAGATCGCCCGAGCGAGGACAGACCGATGAGCGACGTTGCCACCCCCGAACAGACCACCGCCGATCAGGCGGGCAACGACGGCACGCCGCTTCGCGTCACCGCGACACCGGCGGCCCTCGCCCTCATCGAGGAGTTGCGCGCCGAGCACGGCCCGGTGATGTTCCACCAGTCCGGCGGCTGCTGCGACGGGTCCTCGCCCATGTGCTACCCGCAGGGCGAGTTCCTCACGGGCGACAGCGACGTGCATCTCGGGACCGTGGCGGGTGCCGATTTCTGGATCAGCCGGCCGCAGTTCGAGGTCTGGAAGCACACCCACCTCATCCTCGACGTGGTGCCGGGCCGCGGCGGGATGTTCTCCCTCGAAAATGGCCGCGACAGGCGCTTCCTCATCCGCTCGCGGCTGTTCACGGACGCCGAGAACACGGCGCTCGCCGGGGCCTGCAAGCTCTGATCACGGGTCTCACGGCCAGACCTTGATGGCGAGGGGCCGGCGCACGAGGTCGCGATCCGACGTGATGGCGCAGCCCTCCGTGCGCAGGGTCACATAGGTGAGGAGCGCGGTGTCGCCGGTGTCGTCGAAGTTACGGCCCATGGCGGCGGGGTCGAGCAGCGACGGATACGCGATCAAGCCAGCCGACGCGCCGCAGGGATCGTCGTAGAGGGTCGCACCCGCCAAAAGCAGGCGCGGACGGTCCCAAGTCACGAGATCGCGTGAACTCGTCCAGTAGAATCCGGATTCGGGGAAGTCCGCCGCCTTTCGCGCCATGAACACTGCGATCCAGGCGCCACTGCCGCGATGGCGCACCACCGCACCCACGGGGGTGGGGAAGGGCGCCACGGGCTTGCACGTCGCCAGATGCATCGCCGGTTTGGTGTAGGGGTCTGGGAAAGCTGCAGTGAAGCCGGTGCCGGTCCAGGCGCGCCAGCGCGACGGGTCGGCGGGATCGTCCGTGCGGAACAGGCAAACCCCCGCCGCCTGGTCGCTGCCCTTGAGATCCCAACCGGTGGTCGAGGCGAACATGTAGCGCCAGCGCCCATCGCCAAAAATGTTCGACGGGTTGAAGAAGCCGCGATGACGGCCCTGTTCGACTTCCTGGCGGAACGGAGCACCGGCCACAACCACGGGCGGCGTTGCCCGCGAGAACCGCTGTCCGCCATCCGTCGAGGCGGCGGCCACCACCGTGTTGTACCAGCACTCCAGGTAGACCTTGGAGCGGCATCGGCCCGGATGCTCGTTGGCTTGGTATTCATGGTGGAGGAGAGCGGCGACGGCTTTGCCATCGTCGGTCCAGGTGGCGGCGACCCACGAACGGTCGTCGTACAGAGCCGGGTCGGGCTTCTCACCGGAATCGAGGACGATGGCGCAGTCGAGCTTGAGCGCGTCGAGGGACGGACCCCGCAGGGCGCGGTTCCGGTAATGCATCCCATAGAGCGCGACGGCGCTGGAAGCGTCTCGGAACGCCCGCGCGGAGGCATCCGGCACGTCCGCTCCATCGCAAGCATCGCGGCCCGCCTTGAAGACCACGGTCGGGGGTCCGACGAGTGTCAGCGCCGAGAACGGCGGTTCCGAGGCCGCGCCGGCCGCGTCCGTGAGGCTCGCCAGCGCGAGGAGGGTGCGAAGAATGAGGCGCGTCATCGCGTATGCCTGGACATCCCGTCGAGTTTGGGTTTTGAACCGTTACAGACTGATTGCCGCGACGCCGCGTTTTCGGCGGCCGTCCACATCCCAATGCACGAAAGCCCACCATGCTGATCCTGATCCTCGGCCTCGTGCTGTTCCTCGGCATGCACGCCTTCTCCATGGCGCGGGCCAAGCGCGCGAGCGTCATCGGCGATGTCGGCGAGGGCCGCTACAAGCTCGTCTACACCGGCGTCTCGGTGCTCGGCCTCGTGCTCATCGCCTACGGTTTTCACCTCTATCGCCAGGCCGGCTACATCGCCGTCTGGAATCCGCCGGTCTTCACACGCCACCTCTCCCTCGTCCTGACCCTGCTGGCCTTCATCGTCCTGGCCTCGGCGTACCTGCCGGGCCATATCCGAGCCAAGGCCAAGCATCCGATGTTGCTCGCGGTGAAGATCTGGGCGACCGCCCACCTCCTCGCCAACGGTGATCTCGGCTCGATCCTGCTGTTCGGGAGCTTCCTCGCCTGGGCTGTGGTCGCCCGGATCAGCGCCAAGCGTCGGGCCCTGAACCCCACGGCCGTGGCTGCCCAACATGGCGTCGTCGCGGCCCCGGCCGGATGGCGCAACGATGCCATCGCGGTGGTTGTGGGTCTCGCCGTGTGGTTCGTATTCGGCAAGGTCCTCCACCCGATCCTCATCGGCGTCGCCGCCTGGCCGGGTCAGGCCTGAGCACGACGGCCCCGCGGCGAAGACCGGTCGCCAACGGCGCGGGCCTGTGCTAGGCGCAGGCCTTCCTCTTCCTTTGAGCGGTCGGTCGCGTCTCGGCCGGCGTGAGACAGCATGGCCGAGAACAACGAGTTCATCCGCGAGGTCAACGAAGACTATCGCCGGGATCAGGTCGCCGAGATCTGGCGTCGCTACAGCGGCGCCATCATCGCCGTGGCGATCCTCGTGGTGGCCGCCGTCGGCGGCTGGCGCTACTGGCAGCACGACCAGCGCGTGCGCGCCGACGCGGCCTCCGAACAGTTCGACGCTGCCAACCGCCTCGCCCGCGACGGCAAGAATGCAGAGGCCGACAAGGCGTTCGCGGCGATCCGTGCCGACGCACCGGGCGGTTATCGCCTCCTCGCCCGCTTCCGCTCGGCCGCCGAGACGTCGAAGCGCGACGGGGCTGCCGCCGCCACCGAGTACGACGCTCTTGCGGCCGACACCGGGGTGAGCGATGCCCTGCGCGACCTCGCTCGCCTCCGCGCCGCCCTCCTGCGCCTCGACGGGCCACAGCCCGACGCGGCGCTCGCCAGCCTCCAGGGCCTCGCCGCGCCGACCGGCGCCTTCCGCCACACCGCCCGCGAGATGCTCGGTCTCGTCGCCCTCAAGCGCGGCGAATACGAGGCGGCCGGACGCTGGTTCGACCAGATCAATGCCGACCCGCAGGCGCCGCAGAACCTTCGCCAGCGCATCGAGGTCTATGCCGCCCTCGTGGCCGGCGGTCCGGTCTCCGTGACGGCTGCGACGCCGGAGCCTGCCGCGCCACTGCCCGTGACGCGCTGACAAACGCCTTTCCCCACCCTGTACGACTGAATCGAGCACACCATGGACATGCCGACCGTCGCGATCGTCGGACGGCCGAATGTCGGCAAGTCGACCCTCTTCAACCGCCTCGTGGGCAAAAAGCTCGCCCTCGTGGACGACCGCCCCGGCGTGACCCGCGACCGGCGCGAGGGCGACGTCAACTTCGGTGGCCTCGTCTTCCGCATCATCGACACCGCCGGCCTCGAACAGGCCGATGCCGATTCGCTGCTGGGCCGCATGCGCGCCCAGACGGAGGCCGCGATCCTCGAGGCCGACGTGGTGCTGTTCGTCATCGACGCCCGCGCCGGGATCCTGCCCGCCGACCAGCCCTTCGCCGAGCTCGTGCGCCGGGCCGGCTGCCCCGTCATCCTCATCGCCAACAAGGCGGAGAGCGGCGCGGGCCTGAGCGGCGCCTACGAGGCGTTCTCCTTGGGGCTGGGCGATCCGATCCCGTTCTCGGCCGAGCATGGCGAGGGCATCGGCGAACTCCACGACGCCCTGACCGAAGCCCTGCCGGCGCAGGACGAGGAGGATGCGGACGAGGATCCGTCCGACCGCTCCCTCAAGGTCGCCATCGTCGGCCGCCCCAATGCGGGCAAGTCGACCCTGATCAATCGGATGCTCGGGGAGGAACGCCTCCTCGTCGGCCCGGAAGCCGGCATCACCCGGGATTCCATCTCCCTCGATTGGGTCTGGCGCGGGCGCCGGATCAAGCTCCACGACACCGCCGGCATGCGCCGCAAGGCCCGCATCGACGACAAGCTCGAGAAGCTCGCCGTGTCGGACGGGTTGCGCGCCGTGCGCTTCGCCGAGGTGGTGGTGGTGCTTCTCGACGCCACCATCCCGTTCGAGAAGCAGGACCTCACCATCGTCGATCTCATCGAGAGCGAGGGCCGGGCACTGGTCATCGGCCTCAACAAGTGGGACCTCGTCGCCGACCAGAACGGCCTCTTGAAGAAGCTGCGCGAGGATTGCACCCGCCTGCTGCCGCAGGTGCGCGGCGTACCGGTGGTGCCGCTCTCGGGCCTCGCCGGCGAGGGCATCGACAAACTCATGCAGGCAGTGACGGGCGCGGAGGTGGTGTGGAACACACGCGTCTCCACTTCGCGCATCAACGATTGGCTCAGTGCTGCGACCCAGCGCAACCCGCCGCCCGCCGTTTCGGGCCGCCGCATCAAGATCCGCTACGCCACCCAGGTGAAGAGCCGCCCGCCGCACTTCGCCCTGTTTGGCAACCAACTCGACGGCCTGCCGAAATCCTACACCCGTTACCTCGTCAACGGCCTACGCGAATCCTTCGAGCTCCCCGGCGTGCCGATCCGTCTGTCCCTGCGGACCTCGAAGAACCCGTTCGACAAGGACAACAAGGGCTGAGCCGGTACTCCGTCGCACGGTAGATTCAACTGTCGCCCCGCGTGATGGCCGCTAGCCAATCCACCACCGCGCCGAGGGAGCTTCGGTCATCGGATCGGACCGTTTCGAAAGCGGCGATCTGGCATTCCGCGCTCGTGCCGTCACGGACAATCCTGCGGGCGGCCTCGACCTCCGCCACACAGCCCAGGGCTTCGGCGTCCTCGACGATCAGCGTAAGCAGCCTGTCGAGGGCTTCACCGAATGGCACGGCCTGCTCGCTCGCCTCGTCGATCATCTCCGCCTTCGTACCCCCATGCTGCGCCCGCCAGAGGTTCTCCTGCGCCAGCGCCCGCGAGACGCCGTCGAGGCCGGCGTTCAAGTCCGGGCGGCGCACGGCACAGCGAACGAGGCAGCGGTAGAGCGCCGCGATGGCGATGGCGTCGTCGACCCGCGTGCATGAATCGGCGATGCGCAGTTCCAGGGTCGGGAATTTGATCGAAGGGCGCAGGGACCACCACAGAAAGCTCGCATCCTGGATCGAACCGGCTCGGGTCATGATCCGAACGTAGCGCTCGTAGGCTTTCGTATCGGCGAAAAGCTCAGGTAGGCCGGTCCGCGGAAGTTCGCCGAAGGCGCTGAGGCGATAAGCGGCGAGTCCCGTCGGCTGGC
This sequence comes from Methylobacterium sp. Leaf102, assembly GCF_001422425.1. Lineage (NCBI taxonomy): Bacteria > Pseudomonadati > Pseudomonadota > Alphaproteobacteria > Hyphomicrobiales > Methylobacteriaceae > Methylobacterium > Methylobacterium sp. Leaf102. The sequence continues at coordinate 19,208 of NZ_LMMX01000010.1, forward strand.
CCTGCCAGAACGGCGACGCGGCCGAGAGAGCGAGCAGGATGGGCTGGAATGGCAACAGCCGGTTCATGAGGTCCACCCGCGCGTCGGGGTCCGGCACCTCGACATGGACGTGCATACCGCAGATCAGGCTGCGCCGACCCGCCAGACCCACATCCTCCAGGATACCGGTGTAGCGCTCGCCTTGCGTCGCCACCTGCCTCGCCCAGGCCGCGACCGGATGGGTGCCGGCGGCGAAGACGAGGACGCCGTGCTCACGTCCGATCCGCGCCAGAATCGCCCGGTGATGCGCGAGGGTCTCGCGGGCCTCGCTAAAGCTTTCCAAGGGCGGCGTGCAGGCCTCGATCTGGGATTCGAGGAGCTCACGGCCGATCTCCGGCAGGGCAGCCCCGGCCGCGTCGTGGAAAGCACCGAGCGGCCGGTCCGGCGTGCCGCGCGTCTCGGAATCGGCCAGAAAGTACTCTTCTTCGATGCCGAAGCGGTACGAATGCGGGCTCATCGGGGACCTTGGGGCTGGAGGGCTCATCTCAACCCGCAAGCGTAGTCCTTTGTGCCGTCAGGTGCGGAGCGGGCCGCCGACGAGCCACGCCGGATCGAACCAGCGGTCGGCCTCGCCGTCATAGGGCAGGCGGGTCACGTCCCAGTGCTGGATATACTTGGCGTACACGTTCCAGACGCTGATCCCACCACCCACGAAGATGCGCCGGCCGGGATACCGCTTCAGCACCGCCTCGGGATCCTCGTGGCTGCGGATCACGTCGATGGTGCGGTCCTTGAACGCGAAGTCGGGCACCGACGCGATGGTTTTCGGTCCGGCGATGAGCACGTGGCCCATGGTGATGGCGAAGAACCGCGTGACATCCTCGACGAAGAGCGGATCGGTGTTGCCCTCCCAGGGGAGATGCCCGTCGAGCCCGAGCTGGCCCCGTTGGCCGATGGCGCAGATGCAGCGAACGTCGATCATGGTGGACCTGGCACTTAGTAATGAGACGGTGATCGGAACCGAAGACTTGTCGGGAGAAGTCAGGGTACGTCGGTTGCGTGGGTCATACCCCGGAGGACTTTTTTAGCGCGCTCTCCGCCAAAGTGGATACCGGTTCGGCGGGGAGAGCGCGGCAAAACAAAGGCCGCGCGATGTGTCCCGACCCAATGTGGTCGGGCACAGCTCTAGCGCGCCATCTGGGGCGTCAGCACGCGGTCGCTCGGAAAATCGAAAATCTTGCCGGTTTCGGTCCAAGCGGGGCTCGCCAACCGGACGATGTGCGGCGCCAGATCCTCCGGTGTCCTCAAGGTCTCGGGATCCTCGCCCGGCATGGCAGCGCGGCGCATGTCCGTCCGCAGGGGGCCGGGATTGAGCAGCATGGCACGAACCGGCGTCGTCTCGGTTTCAGCGGCGTAGGTCCGGACCAGGGCATCGAGGGCGGCCTTGGAGACGGAGTAGGGGCCCCAATAGGCCTTGCACTTCTGGGCGGCACCTGAGGTCACGAAGATCGCCCGACCGGCATCGGACATTCGCAGGAGCGGATCGAACGAGCGGATCAGGCGCCAGTTCGCCGTGACGTTGATGTCCATCACCTGGGTCCAGGTTTTGGGGGTGACGTGGCCGAGCGGCGTGAGGTTGCCGAGAATGCCCGCATTGCCCACCACGATGTCGAGGCGCTTCCAGCGTTCGTGAAGTCCGGCGCCGAGGCGGTCGATGGCGTCGTAATCGGTGAGATCCAGCGGCACCAGGGTGGCGCTCGAGCCCACCGCGCGAACGGCATCGTCGAGTTCTTCCAGCGCACCCTGGGTCCGGGCGACGGCGACGATGTGGGCGCCTGCCTCCGCCAGGGCGAGGGCGGCGGCCCGGCCGATGCCGCGCGACGCGCCGGTGACGACGGCGACGCGTCCGGCCAGGGGTTTTTGCGGGTCGGTCATGGGCCCGCGTTCAATCGGCTTCGGCCAGCATCGCCAGCCGGCGCGGACCGGCGATGGCCATGTCGGTCAGGCTCGTCGGGTAGTCGCCGGTGAAGCAATGGTCGGTGTATTGCGGGCAGGCCTCGTCGCGGCGTTCCTCGCCCATGGCCTTGTACAGCCCGTCGATGGAGAGGAAAGCCAGCGAATCGGCGCCGATGTAGCGGCGCATACCCTCGAGATCGTGCGTGGCTGCGAGGAGCTTCTCGCGCTCGGGCGTGTCGATGCCGTAGAAGTCCGGGTAGGTGATCGGCGGGGAGGCGATGCGAAAATGCACCTCGCGGGCGCCGGCTTCGCGCATCATGCGGACGATCTTCACGGAGGTGGTGCCGCGTACGAGGCTGTCGTCGACGAGTACGATGCGCTTGCCCTCGACCACGGCGCGGTTGGCCGAGTGCTTCATGCGCACGCCGAGTTCGCGCACGGACTGCGTCGGTTGGATGAAGGTGCGCCCGACATAGTGGTTGCGGATGATGCCCATTTCGAAGGGCAGGCCGGTCTCCTGGGCGAAGCCGAGGGCGGCGGGCACGCCGGAATCCGGCACAGGGATCACCACGTCGGCGTCGGCCGCCGATTCGCGGGCGAGTTCGTGACCGATGTTCTTGCGAACCGAATAGACGCTCTTGCCGTTCACCACGGAATCGGGCCGGGCGAAATAGATGTACTCGAAGATGCACGGGCGCATGGGCCGGGCCGGCGCGAAGCGAATCGACTCGATGCCCTCTTCCGAGATCACCACGATCTCGCCGTTCTCGACGTCGCGGATGAACTTGGCGCCGATGATATCGAGGGCGCAGGTCTCGGAGGCGAGGATGTAGCGGCCGTCGAGTTCGCCCAGCACCAGGGGCCGGATGCCCATGGGATCTCGAGCGCCGATGAGCTTCTTGTTGGTGAGCGCGACGATGGCGTAGGCGCCCTCGATCTGCTTCAGGGCTTCGGTGAACCGCTCCACGATCCGCGGTGCGCGGGAGCGCGCGGCGAGGTGCAGGATCACCTCCGTGTCGGAGGTCGACTGCGTGATGGCGCCGTCGCGCACGAGGTCGCGGCGGATCGACAGGGCGTTGGTGAGGTTGCCGTTGTGCGCGACCGCGAGGCCGCCGCTGGCCAGTTCGGCGAACAGGGGCTGCACGTTGCGCAGGATGGTGCCGCCCGTGGTCGAGTAGCGCACATGCCCGATGGCGGCCCGGCCCTTCAGGCGGGCGATGGTCTCGCCATCCGAGAAGGAATCGCCGACGAGGCCGGGGCGGCGCTCCGAATGGAAGACTTCGCCATCGAAGGAGACGATGCCGGCTGCTTCCTGGCCGCGATGCTGGAGGGCATGGAGGCCGAGCGCCACGATGGCCGAGGCGTCGGGATGGCCGAAGATGCCGAACACCCCGCATTCCTCGCGCAGGGTATCGCCGTCGCGATCGAGGCCGTCCACGGTCCCGGCGGTCGGACCGGCACTCGGTTTCACTGCCAACATGGTGCGGTCGATCCCTGATTGCCCGGTACTGGGCCAGCCGGCCTCGTCACGAAGCCGTCATGCGCGAAGCCAGCATGTAAGCGGCGTCCGCCCGGGCACCAAGCGCCGGCACCGCAGATCAGCGTCGCGAGGCGGGCGTGGCTGGGGACGGTGCATCGCTGCGGCGCTGGGCCGGCACGTCGCCCTCCGGCGGCTCGACGGGGTCGGACGGGTTGTCCGCCTTCGGCTTCTTGAACTGCTTCAGCAGGCCTTCGGGGTTCTCTGGCAACTGCGCCACCAGGGCCTCCCCGGACTTCTCCAGCATCGGGCGGCTGCGGGCCTGGGCTGCCCAATCGGGCATCTTGCCCTGGACGAGCCAGGCCAGGAACACCCAGCCGATGACACAGATCAGGAAGCCGCGCCCAGCGCCGAACAGGAAACCGAGAGACCGATCGATGGCGCCGATGCGCGAATCGAGGATCATGTCCGACACCTTCACGGTGATGATCGAGACCACGATGAGGGTGCCGAGGAAAATCGCCGCGATGGACGCCACCAAGGCCACGGTGGCGTTGGTGACGTGCTGGCTCACCGTCGGCAGGAGCAGGGGATAGAGCTTCCAGGCAACGGCGGCGGCGGCGACCCAAGCGATGATGGCCAGCACCTCTCGGGTGGCGCCACGCACGGCCGCGAGCAACGCGGACACCACGACGATGCCGAGCACGACGAGATCGAGAACGGAGAACGGCATCGTGGGCGATTGTCACTTCAAGGGAGTTGCTTCGGCAAAGCGTATCCTGCGGCTTCCCCCGGCCGCGCCCCTGTATATCGTGCCGAATCCTGGCCGTCACCCTCAAGCCGACCGGCATCCCGGCCGGGACGGGCTTCAATCCTCGTCGTACTCCACCCCACCGCGTCCCCGGCCGGACCCGACCCGGCGCGGCCCGTTGCTGGCGATACCGGCGACGAGGTCGGCGATGTGGCGCAGGGCTTCGGTGGGAAACCCGTCGTTGCCGCCCTCGCCGCGCCCCTGGGGCGTCACCGCCTTGGCAAAGCCGAGCTTCAACGCTTCCTTCAGGCGGGCCGGCGCTTGGGCCACCGGGCGAATGGCGCCCGACAAACCGATCTCCCCGAAATACACCGTTTCGGACGGGAGTGCCGAGCCCGACAGGGACGAGACCAGGGCGGCGGCGACAGCCAGATCCGCCGCCGGTTCGGTGATGCGCAGGCCGCCGGCAACGTTGAGGTAGACGTCGTGGGTGCCGAGCCGGATGCCGCCATGGGCCTCCAGCACCGCGAGTACCATCGAGAGCCGGTTGGGGTCCCAGCCGACGACGGCCCGGCGCGGCATGCCGAGGGAGGAGGGCGCGACGAGGGCCTGGATCTCGACCAGCAGCGGCCGCGTCCCCTCCATACCGGCGAACACCGCCGTGCCAGGCGCCGCGTGGTCGCGCCCCGCCAGGAACAGGGCGGAGGGATTCGGCACCTCGGCGAGCCCCATATCGGTCATCTCGAATACGCCGATCTCGTCGGTGGGTCCGAAGCGGTTCTTCACCGCGCGCAGGATGCGGAAGTGGTGGCCCTGGTCGCCCTCGAACGAGGCGACCGCGTCGACCATGTGCTCGACCACGCGGGGGCCCGCGATCTGCCCGTCCTTGGTGACGTGACCGACGAGGATCACCGCCGTGCCGGTAGTCTTGGCGAAGCGAATCAGGGTCTGGGCCGAGCCGCGCACCTGGGTGACGGTGCCGGGCGCCGATTCCACCGTCTCGGTCCACATGGTCTGAATCGAATCGATGATGCAGAGCGCCGGCGGGGTGCCCTGCGACAGGGTCTCGACGATGTCCTCGACGTTGGTCTCGGCCGCCAGCTCCACCGGCACGTCGGCGAGGCCGAGGCGCTCGGCGCGCAGGCGCACCTGGGCCACCGCCTCCTCGCCGGAGATGTAGACGACGCGCTCCCCCGTGCGCGCCATAGCGGCGGTGGCCTGCATCAGCAGTGTGGATTTGCCGATGCCGGGATCGCCGCCGAGCAGGATCACCGAGCCGCGGACGAAGCCGCCACCCGTCACCCGATCGAGCTCGTTGATACCCGATGGAATGCGCGGCGCCTGCTTGACCTCGCCGGTGAGCCCCTCCAGCGGGAACACCCGGCCCTTGGCGCGGCTCGGCCGCGTCTTGACCGGGCCGGACTGGGGGCCGGCGGCACCGGTCTCTTCAGCGATGCAGTTCCAGCCGTTGCAGGCTTCGCAGCGCCCGCGCCAGCGGTTGTAGACCGCGCCGCAGGACTGGCAGACGAAGGTCTGTTGGATCTTGGCCATGACGCGTCCGGAAGAGGCCCCTCAGGCCTCGGTTCCTGTCACATAATGACGAACATAGCGAGAACCCAGCCCCGTCAGGATCTCGTAGCCGATGGTGCCGGCAGCGTGCCCGACGGTGTCGATGTCGAGGGCGTCACCGATGAGCGTCGCGGTTCCACCACGCGCTGCGCCGGGGGCGCCGGTGACGTCGACAATGACGAGATCCATGGAGATGAGCCCGACGATTGGGCAACGTACGCCGTCGACCAGGGCCATACCCCGTCCGCTCGCCGCACGCGGATAGCCGTCGGCGTAACCGAGTGAGAGGGTAGCGAGGCGGCGTCGGCCATCCGCACGCCAGGCGGCGTTGTAGCCGGCGGTCTCGCCGGCCACGACGGTACGAACCTGCACGATGGTCGCCTCCAGGCGCACCACTGGACGCATGGGATTGGGTGTACCCGGCTTGGGGTTGCCACCGAAGAGCGCATAGCCGGGGCGCAGCAGGTCGTGGTGGGCTCGCGTACCCAGGAAGACGCCGGATGAATTGGCGAAGGAGGCGGGGATTCCCGGCAAGGCCGCGCGCAGGCGGGCGAAGTCCGCAGCCTGCCGCGCATTGATGGCCTCGTCCGGCAATTCGGCACTGACGAGATGGGTCATCAGGAGGTCGATGCCCGCCCGGGCCACGAGGGGATCGTCGACGAGTCCCAGCGCCTCGGACACGCAGAAGCCGAGGCGGTTCATCCCGGTGTCGATATGGAGCGCGGCGGGCCTCGGAGCGCCGGACTCGGCGGCAAGCGCCGCCCACTCGATCATCTCGTCGCGCGATCCGAGGACCGGGCGCAGGGCATGGGCGATGAGCGCGGGGCCGATGCCGGGCAGGAGCCCGTTGAGGACGTAGACGGTCGCGTGCGGCAGAAGCGCGCGCGCCGCGACGGCCTCGCCGAGGTGGGCGACAAAGTAGGTTCGGCACCCGGCCGCCCACAGGGCGGGCGCGACCTGGGTGAGGCCGCAGCCATAGGCGTCGGCCTTGACCACCGCCGCGCAGGCGAGGCCGGGCGCCTCGTCCGCGAGGCGGCGCCAGTTCGCCGCGATGGCCCCGAGGTCGATGGTGAGGGTGGCGCCGTGGCCTGCTTCGATCACGCTGTCCAGCTTTGTTCGGTCATTGATTCGGCAGGGTTCGTTCCGAAGCAGACCCTAAACAAGGGCCGGAGGCTTCCACCACCAGATCGCTCGTAGGAATTGGCACCGAATCGCCTGACATGCGATCATATATGCTGGTCGGGGATCCGGTCCGACTGGGCAAGGTTCGAGAACCGCGTGATGTTTGCGTCGAACTGGAGCTCAACCGTGCCGGTGGGGCCGTGGCGCTGCTTGCCCAGGATCACCTCGGCCTTGCCGTGGACGCGGTTCATCTCGGCTTCCCAGGCGAAGAACTCTTCCGTGCCCTCACGGGGTTTCTTGTTGTTGACGTAGTACTCCTCGCGGAACACGAACATCACCACGTCAGCGTCCTGCTCGATGGAGCCCGATTCGCGCAGGTCCGAAAGCTGCGGGCGCTTGTCCTCGCGGTTCTCGACCTGACGCGAGAGCTGCGACAGGCCGATGATCGGCACGGCGAGTTCCTTGGCCAGCGCCTTCATGCCCGTGGTGATCTCGGTCATCTCCTGCACGCGGTTGTCCGAGCGCTTGCCGGAGCCCGACAGGAGCTGGAGGTAGTCGACGATGAGCAGGTCGAGACCCTTCTGGCGCTTGAGGCGCCGGGCACGCGCCGCGAGCTGGGCGATGGAGATGCCGCCGGTCTGGTCGATGTAGAACGGGATCGTCTGCATGTCCCGGGCGGCATCGGTGATCTTGTAGAAATCCTCCGGGCGGATGTCGCCGCGGCGGATCTTGTAGGAGGGCACGCCGGACTGCTCGGCGATGATGCGGGTGGCGAGCTGCTCGGCCGACATTTCGAGGGAGAAGAACCCGACGATGCCGCCGTTGACCGTCTTCATGACGCCATCGGCGCCCTTCTCGCCCTTATAGGCCTTGGCGATGTTGAAGGCGATGTTGGTCACCAGCGAGGTCTTGCCCATGGCCGGGCGGCCCGCGAGGATGATGAGATCCGACGATTGCAAACCGCCCATCTTGGCGTCGAGGTCGGACAGGCCGGTGGCGATGCCCGAAAGCTTGCCCTCGCGCTGGTAGGCCTTGGCGGCCATGTCGACGGCGGTGGTGAGCGCCTCGGAAAATTTCTGGAAGCCGCCGTCGTACTTGCCCGATTCGGCGAGTTCGTAGAGCCTGCGCTCGGTGCCCTCGATCTGGTCGCGGGGCGAGGATTCCACCGGGGCCTCGTAGGCGCCGTTCACCAGATCCTCGCCGATGGTGATGAGCCGGCGCCGTATAGCCAGATCGTAGATGGTGCGGCCGTAATCGCCCGCGTTGATGACCGTGGTCGCCTCGGCCGCGAGGCGGGCGAGGTACTGCATCACCGTCTGGCCACCGAGATCGGCGTCGCCGAGATACGTCTTCAGGGTGATCGGGGTCGCGAGCTTGCCGCCCTTGATGAGCTGCGAGGCCACCTCGAAGATCTTGCGGTGGACGTCCTCCATAAAGTGCTCGGCCAAGAGGAAGTCCGAGATGCGATAGTAGGCGTCGTTGTTGACTAGGATCGCGCCGAGCAAGGCCTGCTCCGCATCGATGTTGTGCGGCGCGACGCGGAATTCCTGCGTCACCTGTTGAAGGTTGGCCACGAGGGCGTTGGGCAGGGCCATGGGCTGACTCGAGGCTCCGACTTTTCCAAGCGCGCGGGGATGTGGTCACCCAACCCGCCTTCATTCAGAGGCCAACCATGGCGCACCGTGGTTAAGAGCCTCTGATCACGATCGACCGATCCGCGTGCGAGCCCGGCCAGAGCCGGACGCACGAACGCCCGCGACTCAGGCGAGGCGCGGGCGTCTATTTTGGAACAAAGGAGGAACAAGTCAAACCGTGAACGCTATCGCTCCCCGTTCTCCACCGCCCCGAAGGGCCGTGAATCGGCTTACTCGCGGTCGTCGCCGGCCTCGGCCAGCGCCGCGCCGACTTCGAGACCGAGGTCGTCGAGGTTGAACGCCTCGCGCTCGGTGGTGGACTCGCCGCGGGCCTGACGCTCGGCCTCCTCGGGGGAGCGGGCGACGTTGACGGTCACGGAGACCTCGACCTCGGGGTGCAGCACGACGGGGACGACGTGCAGGCCTAGGGTCTTGATCGGCTGGTTCAGCGCGAACTGGTCGCGACCGACCGAGAAGCCCTCGGCGGTGACGACCTCGGCGAGATCGCGGGTCGAGACCGAGCCGTAGAGCACGCCGGTTTCGCCCGACTGGCGGATGAGCACGAAGCTCTTGCCCTCGAGGGTCTCGGCGACGGTCTGGGCCTCGGACTTCTTCTCGAGGTTGCGGGCCTCGAGTTGGGCGCGCTGGGTCTCGAAGTGCTTCTTGTTGCCGGCGGTGGCGCGCAGGGCCTTGCCGCGGGCGAGGAGGAAGTTGCGGGCGTAGCCCGGCTTCACGTTCACGGTCTCGCCCATCTGGCCGAGCTTGGCGACGCGCTCGAGGAGGATGACTTCCATGGTTCTGGTCCTTCGGTTGGGGATGGGATGGAAAACCGCCGGCCTCGGCCGGCGGCAGGCTCAAGGTCGCCCGGGCACGTCCTTCGGACGGCGCCGGTCGAGGGCGGTGTCGGCGATGCCGAACAGGGTCAGGGCCACGAAGGCGATCCCCTGGGTCACGAACAGGATGAGGTACAGGCCGAACAGTAGGGCGAGGCGCCCCGGGCGGCCCCGGCTTCGGTCGTGGAAGGCGGCAAGTCCCTGGATGGCGAAGGCCGCGCTGAGGGCGCCGGCCACGGCCACGCCGAGCACACCGGGATAGCCCGGCGTGAAGGTCAGCAGGAGGGCGACGGCCAGGATGCCGAGGACCCGGCGCGGCATTCGCGTGGAGGGCAGGTCGGGCCAAGGCCGGGGCAGGCGGCCCGACACTTTTACGATTTTCGCGGCGGCCCATAAGTAGAACACGAGGAGGACGGCCAAGCCCTGCGCGGCGAGACCCGGCGCGATGCGTGCCAGGGCGTCGGACACGTCGTCCTTCAAGGTGTCGTCGGGCTTGCTCGCGTCCGGTTTCGGAGCATCCGGGTCCGCCGCATCAGGGGCGGTCTGGGCCGGGACGGTCGCGCGCCCCTGGGTCTGGATCTTCACGATGGTGCGCGTCATGTCGCGCAGCTGCGTGTGGAAGGTCTCGTAGTTCGGCGCCGCGATGACCGCGATGGCGACGAAGGCAAGGCCGGCCGTGCCGGCGGTCCAGGCCAGCAGCCGGCCTGTCGGATACCATTCCATGGTACCGTCGGCGCCGGGCCGGCCGAGGAGCGCGAGGTAGGCGAGCCACCAGGCGGGCAGGGCCAGATAAGCGAGAAAGCCGAGGCCGAGGAAGGGCTGCACCACGAGGGCCAGCGCGAGGCTGCCGGTGACGGCCGCGACGAGGGCGGCCTTGTGGCTCCATCCGAGCCCGACGATGAGGATCGGGAGCGGGGCGAGCAGATAGAGGATGATGGCGAGTGCCGTCGCCTTCAGCAGCACGCCGAAGAGGAGAGCCGAGACGAGGCCCGCGCCGATACCGATTCCGAGAAACTGACCCATCGATCCCGCTGTCCCACTGTCCCGGTGCCGGGCAGGGTTAGAGGCACGCATCGCCCCAACGTCTCCCAGCCCTCACCATCGAAGGCCGGTACGAAACACTTCTACCGGTGAACCGGCATGTGCCTCGGCTCCATCGGAGCCGAGGCGGTCGTGACTACTTGATCACGTAGGGCAGGAAGCCGAGGAAGCGGGCGCGCTTGATCGCCTGGGCGAGCTCACGCTGCTTCTTGGCGGACACCGCCGTGATGCGCGACGGGACGATCTTGCCGCGCTCGGAGACGTAGCGCGACAGGAGCTTGACGTCCTTGTAGTCGATCTTGGGCGCGTTCGCGCCCGAGAAGGGGCAAGTCTTCCGACGACGGAAGAAGGGACGGCGTCCGCCGCCCGCACCACCACCAGCACCGCCAGCGGCGGGTGCACCGGGTCCAGCACCAAACGCCATAGCTTAAGCCTCCCCGCCGAAGCTGCGCTCGGGGCGGTCGCCCCGGTCGCCGCGATCACCACGGTCGCCGCGATCGCGGTCGCCGCCGAATCCACCACCGCCACCGAAGCCTTCGTCGTCACGACGACGGCCGCGCTCACGATCCTTGCGGTCGTCGCGGTCGCGCTTCTGCATCATCGCCGACGGCTCGGACTCGAGCTCTTCGACGCGGACGGTCATGAAACGCAGAACGTCCTCGGAGATCTGCATCTGGCGCTCCATCTCGGCCAGGGCGGCCGGGGGGGCGTCGACGTTGAGGAGCGTGAAATGCGCCTTGCGGTTCTTCTTGATGCGGTAGGCGAGGGACTTCACGCCCCACATCTCGATCTTCTCGACCTTGCCGCCATTGGCTTCGATGACGCCCTTGTAGGTCTCGACCATGGTCTCGACCTGCTGGGTCGTCACGTCCTGGCGTGCCAGGAAGACGTGTTCGTAGAGAGGCATTAACGGGCCCTTCATATCCAAAGGGACCCGACGGCACATGGGAGTGCGGGATAAGAAGCGTCGGGCCGGTTCGTACGCGAAATCGCCCGGCGCCAAGCCCTTCGAGCCGTTTGAAGGCCCGAGCGGTTGATCGAAGGCGGAGACACGGGACGACGGGAAAAGCCCTTGCGGAACCTCGCCCTATGCCGAACGAATCGGCATCGTCCGTTCAGCCCCCAGCCGGAGCGAACGCGAGGGGTGGCGGATAAACCAGTTGTTCGGGCTTGGCAAGGCAGCCGCCATTCGGGCCCATAGCGGTGAGAAGGGCCGACCTTCGGCTCGGCATCTCAGACGCTGGGAGCCCGCGTGGTGGTTTCGCGGTGGATCGTCTCCACGCTCGCGACGGCTTCGTGCCGGCGCAGCCGCTCGGTCAGCGCGTCGAGGGTATTACGGTCCACATGCACGAGGCAAAGGGTGATCTCGTCGCTCGCATCGACTCCGCGCTGGCGAATTACGATCTGCCGCAGCTTCGGCGCACACGGCCCGGCGAGGGCGCGCAGGTGTGCGAGGGTCAGCGCATTGTGTCGAGCGACGATGCGCAGATCGTATTTCTGGCGCCGCTCGCGGTAGCGTTCTTCCAGCGGCTTCATGCCCGCCAGGATACCCAGCACGATGGCAGTTGTGGCGATGGCCGGTACGTAGAGCCCGCCCCCGGACGCAAGACCAATGGCGGCCACCGCCCAGAGGCTCGCGGCGGTTGTGAGGCCCTTCACGACCTCACCGCGCAGGAGGATCGTGCCGGCACCGAGGAAGCCGATGCCGGACACCACCTGGGCGGCGACACGGGACGGATCGAGGGTCACGTTCGGTCGGCCCAGGATGTCGGCGAACCCGAAGGCCGAGACGATCATCAGCAGGCACGAACCGACGCAGACCAGCATGTGCGTCCGCATGCCGGCCGCCCACACCAGTCGCTCCCGTTCGAAGCCGATGACGCTGCCGAGCAGCGCGGCCACGAGCAAACGGCCAACCATGTCGACGTTGCTCAGCACGATTCGACGCTCATCGTCCGCTCGTGGGCGTCCGGTTATTTGTTCGGCTTTTCGGACAGGAGTGCCCCCGTCTTCGGATCGGCGTGGAACTGCATCTTCGTGCCGTTCTTCACGCCCTCGCCCTCCCAATGGCCATCATCGGCCTCGAACTCCGTGATGCTGGTGTAGCCCTCCGCCATCAACTTCTGTTTCACCTGCGCGGCGGGCATCCAATCGGCTCCGGGCTGATCGGCGAGTGCTGCCGTCGATGCGGCAAGGGCGAGCGCCAGGGCGAGGGGAATCGAGCGTGACATCCAGAACTCCATGAGCCGGCAAAAAATCCAGACGGTTCAACGGGAATGCCGGGGGTGGGTTCCTGCGCGGCCTACCGAATCGATGCCGCGATCGCCTGCTGGATGCCCAGGATGTTCGCGCCCCGCTTCAAGGTCTTCTGGATCGGCTCGGCCCTGCCGGACACCCAGATCTTGAGTTCGGAATCGAGGTCGAAACTCCCGGCCGTCTCGACGGAGAAGCAGGTGATCGCCCGGTACGGCACCGTCATGTACTGGACCTTGCGGCCGGTGATCCCCTGCTTGTCCACGAGGATCAAACGCCGGTCGGTGAACACGATGAGATCCCTCAGGAGTCGGAAGGCGACCTGCACGCTTTCACCCTCCGTGAGGATGCCGGCGAGCTGCTCGCTGACCTCCGCCGCCGAGAGGTCGCTGCCGTGGCCGAGAAGGCCGTCGAGAAATCCCATCGTATGCCGTATCCCCGTTCGTGCTTGCGAGGCCTATGTAATGATGGTGCTGGCCTGGTGAAACGACCGGGCCGTGTTGATCTTCGTGGGGATCGCGTTTGGAGTCCGCCGGAAACATGACTCATCGTTCCTTGCGTCTCGGCGTGAACATCGACCACGTCGCCACCGTTCGCAACGCGCGCGGCGGCGGGCAACCCGATCCGATCCGGGCGGCGCGCATGGCCGTCGAGGCGGGAGCGGACGGCATCACGGCGCACTTGCGCGAGGACCGGCGCCACATCCGCGACGCCGACATGGAGACCTTGGCCCGGGTCCTGACCGTCCCCCTCAACTTCGAGATGGCGGCCACCGACGAGATGGTCGCCCTGGCGATTCGCCTGAAGCCCCATGCCGCCTGCCTCGTGCCGGAGAAGCGCGAGGAGCGCACCACCGAGGGGGGACTCGACATCGTCGGCGGCCACGAACATCTGGCGCCCCGCATCATTGCCCTGAGCGCGGCCGGCATCCGCGTATCCCTGTTCGTCGAGCCCGATGTCGCGGTGATGGACGCCGCACACCGCCTCGGCGCCCCTGTGGTCGAGCTCCACACTGGGACCTATTGCGAGGCGGTGGCGGCCGGAAACACCGAACGGGTATCGGTGGAACTCGCTCGAATCGCCCGCGCGGCGACGCATGGCGCCAGCCTCGGCCTGGAGATCCATGCCGGTCACGGCTTGGCCCTGGACAGCGTCGGACCGGTGGCGGCGTTGGCCGAGATCGCCGAGCTCAACATCGGCCACGCCCTCATCGGCGAGGCGATCTTCACGGGGTTGGATCAAGCCGTCCGCGACATGCGGGCGGCCATGGACGCCGCCCGGGGAGCGAGCGCCGCATGATCGTCGGCATCGGCTCCGATCTCTGCGACATCCGCCGCATCGCACGCTCCCTCGAACGCTACGGCGAGCGCTTCACCCACCGGGTCTTCACCGACGGAGAGCGGGCGAAATGCGATGCCCGCGCCGCCCGCGCGCCGTCCTACGCCCGGCGCTTCGCCGCCAAGGAGGCCTGCGCCAAGGCGCTCGGCACCGGTCTCAGCCAGGGCGTATTCTGGCGGGACATGGAGGTGGTGAACCTGCCCGGCGGTCGCCCGACCCTACGCCTGACCGGCGGGGCCGCGACGCACCTCGCCGGGCTGATTCCGGCGGGTTATGCCCCCAAGGTCCACATCACCCTTACGGACGATCCTCCCATGGCTCAGGCCTTCGTGATCATCGAGGCGGTGCCGCTCGGCACCCTCCGGGCCTAGCCGGCGGCCCCCTCGCGTTGCGGCTCCTCCGCGCATGGTCTATGCCGCCGCTCGACCGTCGATGACGGACGGGGCCTGGATGTCGGCCTTCCGTGTCGAATCGGAGAGGCCAGCCAGATGGAACGTGCCCGCGTGGACCACCAGACGAAGCATGACTTGAAGGCGGCCGAGACTGGAACCTGGGCCAGCATCAAGGAAACCCTGAAGGTCGGCGGCCAAGCGCTGCTCATCGCCCTCGTGGTGCGGACGCTGCTGTTCCAGCCGTTCAACATCCCGTCGGGGTCGCTCGTGCCGACGCTCCTCATCGGCGATTACCTGTTCGTCTCGAAATATTCCTACGGCTATTCGAAATATTCCCTGCCTTTGAGCGAGTACCTGCCGTTCACGGCCGACGGCCGGGTCTGGGCGGCGACCCCGAAGCGCGGCGACATCGCGGTGTTCAAGCTGCCCAAGGACAATGCCACGGACTACATCAAGCGCGTCATCGGCCTGCCCGGCGACAAGATCCAGATGAAGGCCGGCCTGCTCTACATCAACGACGTGCCGGTCAAGCGCGAGAAGATCGCGCCGTTCGAGACCACCGGCCCCTACGGTGAGCAGGCCAAGGCCGAGCAGTACCTCGAGACCCTGCCGGGCGGCGTCACCCACAAGGTGATCGAGCGCGACGGCGACAACGGTTACTGGGACAACACCGAGCCCTACACCGTGCCGGAAGGGCGGTTCTTCATGATGGGCGACAACCGCGACAACTCCACCGATTCGCGCGATCTCGCCAATGTGGGCTTCGTGCCATTCGAGAACTTCGTCGGCCGGGCGGAGATGATCTTCTTCTCCATCGACGAGGGCACGCCGGCGTGGCAGATCTGGAACTGGCCGGCGAAGGTCCGCTGGGGCCGCCTGTTCACCACCATTCAGTAGGGCGATTGCGAACCGTGGACGAAGAGGCGCGTCCCTCCAGCCGGGCGCGGCGCGCGCCGCGTCCGAAGCCCGGCCTCGCCGTGCTCGAAGCCGCGATCGGCCATGCCTTTGCCGACCCGAACCTGCTGGTCCTGGCGCTGACCCACGTCAGCAAGGCGGGCGGCAATGGCCGTCTCGGCAGCTATCAGCGCCTCGAATTCCTCGGCGATCGTGTGCTGGGTCTCGCCATCGGCGATCTCCTCTACGCCGCGTTTCCGGGAGCCGACGAGGGTGACCTGTCGCGGCGCCTCGCCGGCCTCGTCCGGCGCGAGACCTGCGCCGCCGTGGCCACCGCCTGGGATGTCGGTCCGCACCTGTTGCTCGGCCCCGGCGAGGTCCAGAGCGGCGGGCGCCGCAACCAGACCATCCTGGCCGATGCCTGCGAGTCGATCCTCGGCGCCGTGTTCCTCGACGCCGGCTATGCCAAGGCCAAGGCCATCGTGGAGGCCGCCTTCACCCCGGGCGTCGACACGGCCGCCCCGCGGGGACGCGACGCCAAGTCGTCGCTCCAGGAATGGGCGATGGGCCGCGGCCTGCCGATCCCCGCCTACGAGGTGGTGGAGCGCTCCGGCCCCGATCATGCCCCCCTGTTCCGCATAGCCGCCCGGGTCGAGGGCTTCGCGCCCGGCATCGGTTCCGGCCCGTCCAAGCGCCTTGCCGAGCAGGAGGCCGCCCGCCTCGTGCTGGAGCGCGAGGTGCTCGGTCAGACCCCCACCCCAACAATGGAGACGTCGGCGGACGTCCGCGAAGGAAATTCCCCCGATGTCTGATCCCGATTTCGAGACCGACCACGACGACGACGATCTGCCGCCCCTGGTGCCGATCCCTTCGGCGCCCATGCCGGAGAACACCACCGCCGGCTTCGTCGCTCTCATCGGCATCCCGAATGCCGGCAAGTCGACACTTTTGAACAGCCTCGTCGGCACCAAGGTGTCCATCGTCTCCCGCAAGGTGCAGACGACGCGCGCACTCGTGCGCGGCATCGTCATGGAGGGCACGGCGCAGATCATCCTCGTCGACACCCCCGGCATCTTCGCGCCGAAGCGCCGCCTCGACCGCGCCATGGTGCATTCCGCCTGGAGCGGCGCGTCGGACGCCGACGCCGTGTGCCTGCTCATCGATGCCCGCAAGGGCGTCTCCGACGAGGTCGAGGCGATCCTGGCCAAGCTCCCCGACGTGAAACGCCCCAAGGTCCTGATCCTCAACAAAATCGATCTCATCCCGCGCGACCGCCTGCTGGCGCTCTCCGCCTCGCTCAACGAGCGCATCGCCTTCACCCACACCTTCATGATCTCGGCGCTGAACGGCGACGGCATCGACGTGCTGAAGGCGACCCTGGCTTCAATGATGCCGAAGAGCCCGTGGCTCTACCCCGAGGATCAGGTCTCGGACGCCCCGATCCGCATGCTGGCCTCCGAGATCACCCGCGAAAAGCTCTACGACCGCCTGCACGAGGAACTGCCCTACCGCTCCACCGTCGAGACCGATCAGTGGCAGGTGCGGACCGACGGATCGGTGCGCATCGAGCAGACCATCTTCGTCGAGCGCGAGAGCCAGCGCTCCATCGTGCTCGGCAAGGGCGGCCAGACCATCAAGGCCATCGGCCAGGCGGCGCGGCGGGAGATCGCCGAGGCGGCCGAGCAGACGGTTCACCTGTTCCTGCACGTGAAGGTGCGCGAGAACTGGGCCGACGATCCGGCACGCTACCGCGAGATGGGCCTGGAATTCCCCCGCGGCTAGCAAGGTTTCACCCATGTGGTCGCCGGTTTCCCGTCGAGGATCGGCGACCTGTCAGGAAGCCGAACAGCGTGAAGCGTTGGCTTGCCGACGCGAACCTGCTTCGGCATCGGCTATCACCGACCAGCTCAGGTCACCCGTCACGCTCTCAGCCGTCGAGGCGCGCACCATCCGCGCCGGATCGTATCATCATGTCCGTCACATCGTTCTCGCACGCCGTCTACGGCCTCCCGCCCGCTGAACTCATCGATGGGCCGGAGGGGGCCGCCGACGGCGCCGTTCAACTTTCGCCGCTGATCCCGGGGTCGCCACGGATCGAGGATGTCGATCTGGGCAGCCTCGAACGGATCGACGTGCTGGCGCCGGCCGGCACCATCGAGCGCCGCTACGTCCTGGCCCAGGCGCTGCGCGCGCTGCGTCCCGGAGGCCGCCTCACGGCCCTCGCCCCGAAGGACCGGGGTGGCTCCCGCTTGGCCAAGGAACTCGCGGGCTTCGGAGCGCCGGCGACGGAGAGCGCCCGGCGCCACCACCGCATCTGCGTGGTCGATCGGCCGGAGGCCATCGGCGATCTGAAGGCGGCCCTCGATGAGGGTGGTCCGCGTCATATCGACAACCTCGCCCTGTGCTCGCAGGCCGGCATCTTCTCCTACGACCGCCTCGATCCGGGCTCGGCCCTGCTCCTGTCGCTGCTCCCCCCGCTCTCCGGCAGCGGTGCCGATTTCGGCTGCGGCCTTGGGGTCCTGGCGCGCTCCGTCCTGCATTCGCCCAAGGTCACGACCCTGACCCTCATCGACATCGACCGGCGTGCCGTGGAAATGGCGACGCGCAACGTCGGCGATCCGCGCGCCACGATCCGCTGGGCCGACATCCGCGCGGGCCATCTCGGCCTTAGCCGCCTCGACTTCGTGGTGATGAACCCGCCCTTCCACGACGGCGGTTCAGAGGATCAGGCCCTCGGCCAGGGCTTCATCGCCCGTGCGGCCGAGGCCCTGCGCCCGGGCGGTACCCTGTGGCTCACCGCCAACATGCACCTTCCCTACGAGAAGCCCCTCAAGGCCGCATTCAAGACCGTCGAGCTGAAAGCATCGTCCGGCGGCTACAAGATCTTCGAGGCCCGGAAATGAGCAAGGCGGGCAAGACCCCGACCCTGCGCCTCGACCGCCTGCTCGCGAACATGGGCTACGGCTCGCGCCGTGAGATCGGGCTCCTCACCGGGGCCGGCCTCGTCGTCCTCGACGGCGCCCCCTTGCGGGATTCGGACCAGCGCATCCCGGTCACACCCGATCTGGCGCAGCGCATGGTAGTGGACGGTGTCCCCCTCGATCCGCCGCCGGGCGTGACCCTGATGCTGCACAAGCCGCTCGGCGTCACCTGCTCGCACAAGGAGGCGGGGCCGCTGGTCTACGGTCTTCTGCCCGACCGCTGGCGCCGGCGCGACCCGGCCCTGTCCACCGTCGGCCGCCTCGACAAGGAGACGTCCGGCCTCCTGCTGCTGACCGACGACGGCGCCCTGCTGCATCGGATCATCGCGCCGAAATCCAACGTCGCCAAGCGATACCAGGTGACTCTGGACCGCCCGCTCAAGGGCAACGAAGCCGCGATTTTCGCCTCCGGCACCCTGATGCTGGAGGGCGAGGACAAGCCGCTCCTGCCGGTGGAGACGGAGGTTCACGACGAGACCCGCGCCGCCGTCACCCTGCACGAGGGTCGCTACCATCAGGTCCGGCGCATGTTCGCCGCCGTCGGTAATCACGTCGTCGGCCTCCACCGCGACCGAATCGGCGGGCTCGACTTGCCGGCCGATCTCCAGGCCGGCGCGTACCGGGTGATGGACGAGGCCGCGATCGCCGCCGTTTTCGGGGGCGCACAGGCCTGACGGGCTCCGCCCGCCCCAAAACCTTGCCATCGCAAAAACCGTCTGGTAAGGCCCCGCCCATTCCACACGCGGAGTCGGCCTCATGCCTGAATGAGGCGTTTCCGGTGACCGGTGCCCTACGGGACCCTGGTCGCTTCCTCCGCGGCGGCATAACCGGAGAGACCAAAGATCATGGCCGTTGATTTCAGCATGCGTCAGCTTCTCGAGGCCGGCGCCCACTTCGGGCACCAGGCCCACCGCTGGAACCCGAAGATGCAGTCCTACATCTTCGGGACGCGCAACAACATCCACATCATCGACCTGGCCCAGACCGTGCCGGCCCTCCACCAGGCCCTGCAGGCCGTGAGCGACACCGTCGCCAAGGGTGGCCGCGTGCTGTTCGTCGGCACCAAGCGCCAGGCCGCCGACACCATCGCCGAAGCCGCCAAGCGTTCGGCCCAGTACTACGTCAACTCCCGCTGGCTCGGCGGCATGCTGACCAACTGGAAGACCATCTCGGGCTCGATCTCGCGCCTGCGCAAGGTCGACGAGATCCTCGATGGCGGGGCCCAGGGCCTCACCAAGAAGGAGCGTCTCATGCTAGCCCGCGAGAAGGACAAGCTCGAGAAGGCCCTCGGCGGCATCAAGGACATGGGCGGCGTGCCCGATCTGCTGTTCGTGATCGACACCAACAAGGAGCAGCTCGCGATCAAGGAGGCCCAGCGCCTCGGGATCCCGGTGGCCGCCATCGTTGACACCAACTGCAACCCGGACGGCATCACCTACGTGGTTCCGGCCAACGATGACGCCGGCCGCGCCATCGCTCTGTACTGCGACCTCATCGCCCGCGCTGCCATCGATGGCATCTCGCGCGGTCAGGGCTCGAGCGGCATCGATCTCGGTGCCTCCGAGGAGCCGACCGCCGAGGAGCTGCCCGCCAACGACGAGGGCGCGGCTTCCATCGAGTCCGGCTCGGTCACCCAGGCCGATGTGGCCGCCCTCGTGGAGTCCACCGAGCACTTCGAACTGCTCTCGGCCCCGCGCGGCGCCCCCGACGACCTGTCGAAGCTCCACGGTGCCGGTCCCCAGATCGTTCAGAAGCTCAACGAAGCCGGCGTCTACCATTATTGGCAGATCGCCGCGATGAGCGAAGCGGACGTCGCCAAGGTCGATGCCGATCT
This sequence comes from Methylobacterium sp. Leaf102, assembly GCF_001422425.1. Classification (NCBI taxonomy): domain Bacteria; kingdom Pseudomonadati; phylum Pseudomonadota; class Alphaproteobacteria; order Hyphomicrobiales; family Methylobacteriaceae; genus Methylobacterium; species Methylobacterium sp. Leaf102. The sequence continues at coordinate 39,262 of NZ_LMMX01000010.1, forward strand.
CAAGCTCAATGGCCGCATCGGCCGTGACGGCTGGGTCGAGCAGGCCCGTGGCTTCGCCGAGGCCGCCGCCGCCGCCTGAGACCGCCACGGCGGCCTCGAGCCAGGGCCGCCACCGACGGATCGACACCATCATCCTGAAGCCCGGTGCTTTTTCCAGAGCGCCGGGCTCCTTCACTTCAAGAATCCCCCACTTCAAGAGTCCCGGAAAGGACAGGCCATGGCCAACATCACCGCCGCACTGGTGAAAGAGCTCCGCGAAAAGACCGGCGCGGGCATGATGGACTGCAAGGGCGCACTGAACGAGACGGACGGCGACATCGAAGCCGCCGTCGACTGGCTGCGCAAGAAGGGCCTCGCCAAGGCCGCCAAGAAGGCCGGCCGCGTCGCCGCCGAGGGCCTCGTCGCCGTCGAGTCCGCCGGGCACCACGCCGCCCTCGTCGAGGTGAACTCCGAGACGGACTTCGTCGCCCGCAACGACAGCTTCCAGGGCTTTGCCCGCGAGGCCGCCAAGCTCGCCCTGGATACCGACGGCACCCTCGAAGGCCTCGAGTCCGCCAAGTTCCCCGGCGCCGAGACCACCGTCAAGGAGAGCCTCGCGAACCTCATCGCCACCATCGGCGAGAACATGACCCTGCGCCGCGTCGCCAAGCTCGACGTGACCAAGGGCGTCATCGCCTCCTACGTCCACGGCCAGGTGGTCGACGGCCTCGGCAAGATCGGCGTCCTCGTCGCCCTCGAGTCCGAGGGTGACGTCGAGGTCCTCTCCACCCTCGGTCGCCAGATCGCCATGCACGTCGCCGCCACCAACCCGGTGGCCCTCGATGCCGCCGGCGTCGACCAGCCGACCCTCGACCGCGAGATCAACATCCTGCGCGAGAAGAACGCCGGAAAGCCCGAAAATGTGCTCGCCAAGATCGTCGAGAGCGGCCTGAAGAGCTACTACAAGGAGGTCACCCTCCTCGAGCAGCCCTTCGTGCACGACGGCTCGAAGACCATCACGCAGGTCCTCAAGGAAGCCGAGGGCAAGGCCGGCGCACCGGTCAAGCTCACCGCCTTCGTTCGCTACGCCCTCGGTGAGGGCATCGAGAAGGAAGAGGCTCCGGATTTCGCCGCCGAGGTCGCGGCCGCCGCTCGCGGCTGATCACGGACCGACGGTCTGACGAAAATGTGAGGGGGGCGGTGGCAGCGATGCCGCCGCCCCTCGACGTTTCGGTCCCGCCTGCGCTAGACACCCCTCCGCTTCCGATTGGCTCGCCGCCCCGATTTCGGGACGGCTTTGAGGGGACTGGCTCGATGCCGGAGACCACACCGTTTCGCCGCGTCCTCGTGAAGCTGTCCGGGGAGGCGCTCGCTGCGCCGGACGGTTACTGGCTGCACCCCCCGACGCTCGCCGGAATCGCCGACGACATCGCCCGTACGCGGGAAGCTGGAATCCAACTCGCCCTGGTGGTCGGCGGCGGCAACATGATCCGCGGTGCGCGCATCTCGGCCGCGGGCTGGATCGACCGGGCCACCGGCGATTCGCTCGGCATGATGGCGACGGTGATGAACTCGCTGGCCCTCGAGACCGCCCTGAACGCCGCCGGCGTACCCGCCCGCACCATGTCGGCCGTGTCGATGCCGACGATCTGCGAGACCTTCGCGCGGCAGCCCGCCCTGCACCACCTCGACAAGGGGCAGGTCATCGTGCTCGCGGGCGGCACCGGCAACCCGTTCTTCACCACCGACACGGCCGCCGTTCTGCGCGCGGCCGAGCTGCGTTGCGATGCCGTGCTCAAGGCGACGCAGGTGGACGGGGTCTACTCTGCCGATCCGAAGATCGACCCGTCCGCCACCCGCTACGATCGCCTCACCCACGACGAGGCCATCGGCCGCGACCTCAAGGTGATGGACACCGCCGCTTTCGCCCTCGCCCGCGAGAGCCGTCTCTCCATCGTGGTCGGGTCCGTCCATGCGCCGAGCTCGATCCGGGCCATCCTCACGGGGGAGGCACCGGCCACCCACGTGGTTCCTTGATCCACGCTCCCGCGATCCTCGGATGCGAAACGCCGAAGGGCCGCGAACACATTTGCGGGCCACAGGGTTTTGGTTCATTGAAGCCGCAGAACGGGCCCCGGCGGCCCGGCTTCCCTCCCTCTCTGTTCGCGTCGGGACACTGAACGCATGGCTGCTATCCCCGAATTCGATCTGAACGACATCAAGCGCCGCATGCAGGGGGCCGTCACCTCCCTCAAGGGCGACCTTGGTTCCCTGCGAACGGGCCGCGCGACCCCGAGCATCCTCGATCCGATCCAGGTCGATGCCTACGGGGCGATGATGCCAATGGCGCAGGTCGCCACCGTGAGCGTGCCGGAGCCCCGCCTGCTGAGCATTTCGGTCTGGGACCGGGGCATGGTCAGCGCCGTCGAGAAAGCGATCCGCGAATCCGACCTCGGCATGAACCCCCAGACGGAAGGCCAGACCATCCGCCTGCGCGTGCCGGAGATGAACGAGCAGCGCCGCAAGGAAATGGTCAAGGTCGCACACAAGTATACGGAAGAGGCTCGTGTCGCCGTCCGCCACGTGCGTCGCGACGGGCTCGACCATCTGAAGAAGCTGGAGAAGGACGGCGCCATCAGCGAAGACGACGAGAAGCGTCAGGCCGGTGAAGTCCAGAAGGTCACCGATCAGCACATCGCCGAGATCGACGGCGTGCTGGCGTCCAAGGAAAAGGAAATCATGCAGGTCTAGCGCATCTGCCCGAGAGGTGGACACCGGCTTTCGCAACAGCCGATGCGTGACCGAGGATCGGGAGCATCGTCTTGGAGCGGGTATCCGAGACGATGCTCCCCTGCGCTCTGCGACGACTTTGATGTTGAGTTCGTCGTAAGGACGCAGGACGAGGGAAGGTTCTGGGACCGCGGTTCGATTTGATCGATCACGGTTCCGGCGTTCGGCGGATTGCCGTCCGAACGGGACGAAGCACGGGGGAGGGGCGCGTTGGGTCGAACTGAGGGCGCGCGTCACATCGAAGCCGGGATGGTGGGAGGGCAGGGCGCGTCGGCGTTCGAAGTCCGCTCGCCGGCCGTGTCCGGTGCGGCGCCGGTGCTGCCCGCCGGCCTCGCGCTGCCAGCGCCCGCGCACGTCGCCATCATCATGGACGGCAACGGACGCTGGGCGGCACGGCGGGGTTTGCCCCGCGTCGAGGGCCATCGCCGCGGCGTCGAGGCCGTGCGTCGGGCCGTGCGGTCCTCCATCGACCTCGGCGTGCGCTACCTGACCATCTACACGTTCTCGTCCGAGAACTGGCGCCGTCCGCCGGCGGAGGTCGCCGACCTCATGGGCTTGCTCAAGTTGTTCGTGCGCCGCGATCTGGCCGAGCTTCATCGCAACGGCGTGCGCGTGCGGATCATCGGCGACCGCGAGGGCCTGAGCGCCGATATCGTCGCCCTTCTGGACGAGGCCGAGGCGATGACCCGGGCCAATCCCGGCCTGACCCTGGTGGTCGCGTTCAACTACGGTGGTCGCCAGGAGATCGTCCGCGCCGTGCGCACCCTCGCCCGGGCCTGCGCCGAGGGCCGTACGAGCCCCGACGACATCGACATCGACAGCATCACGGCGGCCCTCGACACCACCGGCATTCCCGATCCCGATCTGGTGATCCGCACCTCGGGCGAACTGCGTCTGTCGAACTTCCTCACGTGGCAGACGGCCTACGCCGAGTACGTGACCACGCCCGCCCTCTGGCCGGACTTCGACCACGACGCCTTCGTGGCGGCCATCGGCGAGTACCATCGCCGCGACCGGCGCTTCGGCGGTCTCAGCGACAAGACCGGCTGATGGGAAGCCCGAGCGAGGCGGCCCCGGGTGTGCGGCGCAATCCCCTGAGTGGGCGCGAGTTCCAGCTTCGCCTCGTGTCTGGGGTCGTGCTGGCGATCCTCGTGGTCTCGGCCCTGATCCTCGGCGGCGGACCGTTCGCCTTCATCTGGCTGGCCGCCGCCCTCGTCGGCGCCGCGGAGTGGATCGGCATGAGCCGCACCGGCCCGCGCCGGCTGCTCCTGACGATCATCGGCGTGACCCTCGCTGGCCTCTCCCTGTGCCTCCGGGAGGGAGCCACCCCCCTCGTATTCCTCGCCGTCGCCGCGACGGGGACCCTCGGTCTGCTCGTCCTGGCCCAGGACGGTCCGGCGCGGGGCCGCGCGGTGGCGGGCCTTGCCGGCGGCGCCGTGGTCGCCCTCGTTCCGCCGGGTCTGCGCGACGATCCCGGCATCGGCATCCTCGGGCCCGCCTGGATGTTCGCGGTGGTGTGGTCCACCGATGTCGTCGCCTACATCACAGGCCGCACGTTCGGCGGCCCGAAGCTGATGCCGAGTGTCAGCCCGAAGAAGACGTGGTCGGGCGCGCTCGGTGGTCTCGCCGCCGGGACCGCCGCGGGCATCGGCCTCGTCGCCCTGGCGCGGGGCTACGGCTGGAGCCCGCTCGCGGCGACCTCACTTGCCATCGTGGGCGCTGTCAGCGCCGCCGCCTCGATCTTCAGTCAGGCCGGCGATCTGGCCGAATCCGCCCTGAAGCGGCACTGGGGCGTCAAGGATTCCGGCCGCTCCATCCCCGGCCACGGCGGGGTCATGGACCGTCTCGACGGTTTCGCCGCCGTGGCCTTGCTGGCCGGATTGTATCTCCTCGCGCATCGCATGGGCGCGGTCTGAAGGATTGTCTCCGTTGAGTCTCACCGTTTCCATCCTGGGTGCCACCGGTTCCATCGGCCGCTCCACCACGGACCTTCTCGGCCAGCATCCCGAGCGCTTCCGCGTCGGCGCCCTGGTGGGCGGCCGTGACGCCGTCGCGATCGCGAAGCTCGCGCGCGAAATCGGTGCCGACTTCGTGGCGCTGGCCGACGAATCACAGGGGGCGGCCCTGCGCGATCTCCTCTCCGGCACCGGTATCCCCAACGGCGCCGGCGAAGGCGCGGTGCTGGAGGCCGTGGCACGCGATGCCGACATCGTCGTGGCCGCCGTGAGCGGAGCCGCCGGTCTTCGCCCGACCCACGCCGCGCTCCGCCTGGGTCGCACGGTGGCGCTCGCCAACAAGGAGAGCCTCGTCTGCGCCGGCGACGCCTTCATGCGGGACGCTGTTCGCTACGGAGCCACCCTCCTGCCGGTGGATTCCGAGCACAACGCCCTCGCCCAGGCGCTCGGTGACGGCAAGGTTGCGGATATCGCCACCATGACCATCACGGCCTCCGGCGGGCCGTTCCGCACCTGGACCGCCGAACGCATCGCCGCCGCCTCGCCCGCGGAGGCCGCCGCCCATCCGACCTGGTCCATGGGGATGAAGATCAACATCGATTCGGCGTCCCTGATGAACAAGGGCCTCGAACTCATCGAGGCGCATCACCTCTTCGCCATCGAGGCGGCGCGCCTCGACGTGATCGTCCACCCACAATCCATCGTCCATGGCCTCATCACCTGGCGCGACGGCGCCGTCACGGCGGGGCTCGCCATGCCCGACATGCGGGTGCCCATCGCCCATTGCCTGGGGCTCGGCGAGCGACTGACCATCGCGCGGGGCCGTTCCCTCGACCTCGCGGCGGTGGGGAGTCTCACCTTCGAGGCCGCCGACGAGACACGGTTCCCGTGCCTTCGGATCGCCAGGGCCGCCCTGCGCGACGGCGGTGCGGCCCCGACGGTGATGAACGCCGCCAATGAGATCGCGGTGGCGGCCTTCATCAGTGGCGCCATCGGTTTCTACGGGATCGCCGATCTGGTCGAGCGCGCTTGTACCCATTTCGCAGGGCTCTACCGGCAGGCACCGTCGGATGTCGACGAAGCCCTGGCCATCGACGCCGAGGTGCGGGCCTGGAGCAGCGAAGCCCTGGCGGCTTGATCCCGCCCGGAGCGCGTCGCGGCGAGCTTCGGGTCAAGCCCTCCCTCTTTACCCAAATCGCAGGAAAACCGGCTTTCCGGCTGGTCTTTGCCCCAGTGCGACGCCAGAACCACGCTGGCGCATTTGCGTTCGCCGGCCCCGGCCCCGATCTGCTACAGGCGGATTGGCTTGCCGGCAGGACGCTTCGAGGATCGACGATGGACTTTCTGAACGCGATGGGCGGGACAGCCGCCGGATTCTTCGGCAACGTGATCCCGTTCCTGATCGTGCTCAGCGTCGTCGTGTTCGTTCACGAGATGGGGCACTTCCTCGTCGGACGCTGGTGCGGCGTCGGCGTCCACGCCTTTTCCCTCGGGTTCGGCCCCGAACTCTTCGGCTTCAACGACCGTCACGGCACACGCTGGAAGCTTTCGGCCGTGCCGCTCGGGGGCTACGTCAAGTTCCACGGCGACGCGAACGGTGCCAGCGTGCCGGACCCCGATGCGGTGGCGCGGATGAGCCCCCAGGAGCGCGCCACCAGCTTTCCGACGCAGCCCCTGGCCAAGCGCGCCGCCATCGTCGCCGCCGGTCCCATCGCCAACTTCCTCCTCGCCATCGTGCTGTTCTCCGGAGCGATCTACTTCGGCGGACGCTACGAGACACCGGCCCGCGTCGAGGCGGTGATGGCAGGGAGCGCGGCCGAGCGCGCCGGCTTCCAGCCCGGCGACATCATCCGGGCCATCGGCGGCACCACCGTCAATAGCTTTACCGACATGCAGCGTTCGGTCACCACCAGCGCCGGTTCCAGCCTCGCCATCACCGTCGAGCGCAACGGCGAGCGGCAGGTGCTCACCGCCGTGCCGGACGGCGTCGAGGAACGTACCCCGTTCGGGCGGCACCGTTTCGGTCGCCTCGGCATCCAGGGTCCGAAGGGCAGCGAGGCCAAGCTCGTCCATTACGGCCCGCTCCAGTCCGTGGGTCAGGGCGTCTACGAGACCTACTTCGTGGTCGACCGGACCATCGATTACATCGGCAAGCTCGTGACCGGGCGTGAATCGGCCGATCAGCTCTCCGGGCCCATCGGCATCGCCCGGGTCTCGGGCGAGGTCGCCAAGGTCAGCGGTGCGGGCGGACTCGTCGGCCTCATCGCCCTTCTGTCGGTGTCCATCGGCCTTCTCAACCTGTTTCCGGTGCCCCTACTCGATGGCGGACACCTTCTGTTTTACGCCTTCGAGGCCGTGCGCGGGCGGCCACTGAGCGAGCGTACGCAGGAAATCGGCTTCCGGATCGGTTTGGCCCTGGTGCTGTTCCTGATGCTGTTCGCCGCCTGGAACGACGTCCTCAATCTCGGTGCCTCCTGGGGGTCGCGCGGCACCTGATCGACGTTCCCAGGCAATCCTCAGACTCGATCAAATCACTGGCCGCGCTGGCGCATCCGCCGCGCGGCCAAGTCGCGTTGTGGCTTCGTTCACCATGTTCGGCGATGGCGTTTCGGCGTTAAGTGACCGGAAGGCCACGTGTCCCCAAAATCCCCTGTGAGCGGGTGACCCCAACGTTTGCTTCGACCGGGAAACCCGCTAGAAGCTGAGCTTGGGACCAGACGACGGGACGACCGGGCAAACCGGCGCCTGTCCGCGGGTGCGAACCCGTACTGATAATAAAAGAGACGGGCGATTACATGATGTCGATGACGGGAAAGCGCCGACGTAAGTCGGCGGAGCGGACCATCGTCCTAGTCGCCACCACGGCCGCAGGGCTGGTTCTCGGCGGCGTGGCGCAGGCCGAGCAGATCGTCGTCCAGGGTAACAAGCGCGTCGATTCCGACACGATCCGGTCCTACGTGACCGGCACCGCCTCCGGTTCGCCCGAGGAAGCCCGCCGCAACCTCCTGGCGAGCGGCATGTTCTCCGACGTTAAGGTGTCGCGCAGCGGCGGCAGCACCGTGGTGAGCGTGCGCGAGAACAACATCATCAACCGGGTGGTGTTCGAGGGAAACAAGAAGGTCGAGAAGGCCACCCTCGAGGGTGAGATCGAAGCCAAGGCGCGTGGTCCCTACAATCAGGGCATCGTCACCGCCGACATGCAGCGCATCCGCGAGATCTACCGTCGCTCGGGCCGCGGCAGCGCCAAGGTCAGCTTCCGCACCGTCGATCTGCCCAACGGCCGCCTGGACGTGATCTATGTCATCGAGGAAGGCGACAAGACCGGCATCAAGGCGATCAACATATCGGGCAACAAGGAATACTCCGAGTCGAAGATCAAGGAGCTGATGTCCTCCTCGGAGATGAACTTCCTGTCGTTCATCAAGACCTCCGATGTCTATGATCCCGACCGGATCACCAACGATCTCGACCTCGTGCGGCGCTTCTACCTCAAGAACGGCTACGCCGATTTCCGCGTCGTCAAGGCCGATGCCCGCTACGTCGAGGCCGAGACCGATGCCGGTTGGGTGATCGACGTGGTGGTCGAGGAAGGCCAGCAGTACAAGGTCGGTGCCGTCGCCATCGATTCGCGCCTTCCCGGCCTCGACACGCAGGGTCTGGATGGCGAAGTTCGCGCCCAGGTCGGCGATGTCTACAACGCCGAGGATGTCGAGCGCACCCTTAGTGGCGTGACGAACCAGGTTGCCCGCCAGGGCTTCCCCTTCGCCCAGGTGCGTCCCACCGGGCAGCGCGATCCGGCCACCGGTACCGTGGCCCTCGGCTTCGTTGTCGAGGACGGTCCGCGCGTCTACGTCGAGCGCATCAACATCCGCGGCAACACCCGCACCCGCGACTACGTCATCCGTCGCGAGCTCGATATCACCGAGGGTGATGCCTACAACCGCGTCCTCACGGACCGGGCGGAGCGTCGCCTGAACGGTCTCGGCTTCTTCAAGAAGGTCCGTTTCTCGAACGAGCCGGGGTCCGCCGCCGATCGCGTGGTCATCAACATCGACGTCGAGGATCAGCCCACGGGTTCGTTCTCGGTCGCCGGTGGCTACTCGACCCAGGACGGCATCATCGGTGAAGTCTCGGTCTCCGAGTCGAACTTCCTCGGCCGCGGCCAGTATGTCCGCGTCGCCGGCACCGCCGGCCAGTACGCCCGCGGCGTCGACTTCTCGTTCACCGAGCCGTACTTCCTCGGCTACCGCCTCGCCGCCGGCTTCGACGCGTTCTACAAGTACAGCGACCAGACCCGCTACTCGCGCTACGAGACCACCGTGTACGGTGGCCAGCTCCGCGTCGGCCTGCCGATCACCGAAGAGTTCGGTATCACCCTGCGTTACTCGCTCTACAACACCGAGCTGCGCGTCCCGAACACCATCCGCCGGCCGTACAACGACTGCTCGAACCCGATCCCGGGCTACACGGCGGTCTATCCGAACAACACGTTCACGGCCAATGGCCAGAACGTGTCGGGCCTCGCGGCCTACCCGAACTGCGCCTTCGACGGTGAAGCCTCCATCGCCCTCAAGGGCTCGCAGGGCAACACTCTCACGTCGCTGGCCGGCCTCACGCTGGCCTACTCGACCCTCGACAACATCGGCCTGCCGCGCAACGGCCTCTACGCCGAACTCAAGCCTGACCTCGCGGGCCTCGGTGGTGACTCGAAGTTCTTCCGCGTGACCGGCGACGCCCGGTACTACAAGGAGTTCTACGAGGACGTGGTCGGCTTCGTCCGGCTTCAGGGCGGTCACATCTCGGCGCTCAACGACGAGCCCCTGCGCATCACGGACCAATTCTTCCTCGGCCCGTCGCTGGTTCGTGGTTTCGCGCCCAACGGCATCGGTCCGCGCGACGTCGGCATAGCCGACAGCCGGTCCAACGCCATCGGCGGCAGCACCTATGTGGGCGGCACCGTCGAGGTCCAGTTCCCGATCTGGGGTATTCCCAAGGATCTTGGCCTGAAGGGCGCAGTCTTCGCCGATGCCGGTACCCTGTTCGGCTACAACGGCCGCACGCAGTTCAACGTCAATGGCGACGCCTTCATCAACGGCATCGCACCCGGCGGCGTCTGTAACTTCAACTCGGCCACCATCGGTGTCGAACCGGAGTGCGTGAACGTTCACGACAAGGCGGTCATCCGGTCTTCCATCGGTGCCTCGATCCTGTGGAACTCCCCGCTCGGACCGATCCGCTTCGATTATGCCTACGCCCTCACCAAGGACGAAGGTGTGAAGGTCCCGGGCACCAACTTCCGCATCGGCAAGGATCAGCTTCAGGCGTTCCGGTTCTCCGGCGGCTCGCGCTTCTAACGACAAAGGCGTCGCCCTTTTCCAAGGGCGGCGCGTTTCCGGTCATGGCAGATCCGATCTTCATCACGCCCGACACCGCCCTCAGCCTCGGCGCCATCGCCGAGGCTGCCGGCGTTTCGCTCCCCCCCGCGGCGGACGCGCAGGCAATCTTCAACGGTGCCGCGCCCCTTGAGAGCGCCGGCCCGAGCGATATCGCCTACATGGACAATGCCCGCTACGGTGACGCCCTGGCTCAGACGCGGGCCGGAGTGTGCCTCGTCTCGCCGCGTTTCGCCGCCCGTGTGCCGACCGGCACCATTGCACTGATCACCCGTGATCCTTACCGCTCCTATGCGGGCCTCCTGGCCCGGCTCTACCCGGAGGCGATGCGTCCAGCCTCCGTCTTCGGTTCAAAAGGGGTCGCACCCGGTGCCCATGTCCACCCGGAGGCCCGCCTCGAAACGGGTGTCCGTATCGATCCCGGTGCAGTGATCGGTCCGGGCGCCGAGGTCGGCTCAGGAACGGTGATCGGTCCGTGCGCGGTGATCGGCCCGAACGTCCGGGTCGGGCGGGATTGCGCCATCGGCGCGGGTTCGACGCTCACCCATGCCCTGCTCGGCAATCGCGTCATCGTCCACCCCGGCGCCCGCATCGGCCAGGACGGGTTCGGCTTCGCCATGGGGCCGGGCGGCCACCTCAAGGTGCCCCAGATCGGTCGGGTCATCGTTCAGGACGATGTCGAGATCGGTGCCAACACCACCATCGACCGGGGTGCCAGCCGCGATACGGTGATCGGGGAGGGGACCAAGATCGACAACCTCGTCCAGATCGCCCACAACGTCGTAATCGGACGACATTGCGTCATCGTTTCGGGCGTCGGCATCTCCGGTTCGACCACCCTGGAGGATTACGTGGTCCTCGGCGGGCAGGTCGGCGTCGTCGGCCACCTGCGCATCGGCATGGGTGCACAGATCGCCGGGTCGTCCAACGTCAACCGCGACGTACCGCCCGGCTCTCGCTGGGGCGGCACGCCGGCCAAGCCGGTTCGCGCGTGGTTCCGCGAACTCACCACCCTCGCACGACTCGCGGAACGCTCCGGCGGCGACGAGCCGAAGGAGCCGAAGGCCTGACGCTCATGCCATTTCCCGCAGGCGGAGATAGCCGGCCTCAAAGCCCGCCAACGCTCGGAGCGAAGGCCGGTCGTGGATCGTCAAAGCGCGCCCCGTCAGGGTGATTAGGCCCTGACGGCGCAATTCCTGCAGGGTCCGGTTGACGTGGACGCTCGACAGGCCGGCGGTATCGGCGAGATCGTATTGCGTGATCGGCATGTCGCACCGATCGTTCTCCACCAATCCCACGGCCCGAAGGCGAAGCTCGAGTTCGCAGAACAGGTGCGCGATCCGCTCGAGAGCCGGGCGGGCTCCGATGTTGACAAGCCACTCGCGCAGGGTCGCCTCCTCCACCTTCTCGGCAGCGCGCAAGGCCCCTGCGATGCTTGGGTGATCCTGCACCACCGCCTCAATCGTCGACGACTCGGCGCGCACGATGCGAGCCGAGGTCAACGTCGTCACGCCGTGGTCCATCCGGTTCGACGCTGCCGCATCGAGATCGTAGCTGTCCCCGGGGACGAGGTAGGCCGTGATCTGGCGGCGCCCCCCCGTCAGCAGACTGTAGCGGCAGGCGAACCCTTCCATCAGGATCAGGCGTCCGCCCTTCGTTTCGTGCCGGGCGGTCAGGTCGGACCGTGCGGAGAAAGTTTCCGACGAAGCGGTCAGCCGCTCGACGGCATCCCCATCCTGGCTCCCGAGTGCGACGTGACTCTCGAGTTTGCGCCTGAAACGGTTCACGCCTTGGCGGGTGCCGACGCGAAGCGATCCGCCGTTCTCACCGGTTTGGGCTGTCGAGAAGCCGGTCGCCTGCAGTGCCGAGCCGAAACTCACGTCGGTCGTTTGATGACCCCAGGTGGCTTCCGGCTGTTGCGAAGCGACGGGGCGGCCGGTGCGATCACGTGAACGCCGAACCGGAACAGCGGACGGGTGGTTGACGGACATGAGACCCATATCTTGATGGCGCACGATCCAGAGATGCCTTCCGCCATCCTATGGTACGATTTCGCACTGAAGCTTTGGCTGGTCAACGTGCGTGAGCTGGGTTCACGGCAGAACACGCGCGACCGGTTGTCCGACAGTGACGCGTGACTTCCCCCGCCCGGGGGTTGCATCCGGCGAAGTTTCTGCCGAAAGACTTCACCTCAACCACAAAGACTTCGCCTTTTTTCGAATGGCGGATACGAGAACGAGCGGGGCGAAGCGCCGGAAGCGCCGCCGCGTGTCAGGGAGATGATCCGATCGATGAACGAGATGCCGCGCGAGCTCGGCTCGGCCGATATCCAGAAGGTTCTGGAACTCCTGCCGCACCGCTATCCCTTCCTCATGATCGACCGGATCGTCGAGATCGACGGTGACCGCTCCTGTGTCGGCATCAAGAACGTCACGATCAACGAGCCGCAATTCACCGGGCACTTCCCCGGTCTGCCGGTATTCCCCGGCGTGCTCCTCATCGAGGGAATGGCTCAGACCGCCGGCGCCATCTGCTGCCAGCACATCATGACCGACGATCTGCGCGCCAAGCAGGTGTTCTTCATGACCATCGACAAGTGCAAGTTCCGCAAGCCCGTCGTGCCCGGAGACACCGTGCGCTACCACATGACCAAGCTGAATCAGCGCCGCACCATGTGGTGGTTCCGGGGTGAAGCCCGTGTCGGTGACACCCTGGTGGCGCAGGCCGAGATCGGCGCCATGCTGGTGACGGAATGACCGCTGTGGTGGGCATCCACCCGAGTGCCGTGATCGAGGACGGCGCGATCCTCGGGGCCGATGTCCGCATCGGACCGTTCTGCCATGTCGGCCCGGAGGTCAGGCTCGGCGATGGCTGCGAGCTCGTCAGCCACGTGGTCGTGGCCGGCTCCACCACCATCGGATCGCGCACCCGCCTCTATCCCTTCGCCTCCATCGGCCATCCACCACAGGACCTGAAATTCCGCGGGGAGGCGTCGACGCTCACCATCGGCGCCGATTGCCTTATCCGCGAAGGCGTCACCATGAACCCCGGCACCGCCGGCGGCGGCCTGGAAACCACGGTCGGTGACACCTGTACCTTCCTGGCCAACTCCCATGTCGGGCACGATTGCCGGGTCGGCAACGGGGTCGTGTTCTCCAACAACGTCATGCTCGCCGGCCATTGCACGGTGGGCGATTTCGCCATCCTTGGCGGCGGCGCGGCGGTGATCCAGTTCGCCCGCGTCGGGGCGCACGCCTTCGTCGGCGGTATGTCGGCCCTCGAGAACGACTGCATTCCCTTCGGCATGGCACTGGGCAACCGAGCCTATCTGTCGGGTCTCAACATCATCGGGCTGCAGCGCCGGGGCTTCGCCCGCGAGGATATCCATGCGTTGCGCCGCGCCTATCGCCTCTTGTTCGCCCCCGAGGGAACGCTGATGGAGCGAGTGGAGGACGTGGCGGCGGAGTTCGATACCCATCGGGGCGTCGCCGAGATCGTCGCGTTCATCCGAGCCGGCGGCAAGCGTTCGATCTGCACCCCGCGCGAGACGCCGGGCGCGCCTTGAGAGCCCTGCCGGCTCCCCTCGTCCTTGTCGCCGGAGCAGGACGTCTGCCCGAGCTCGTGGCCGAATCCCTCGACCGGGCCGGGCGTCCGTTCCGCATCCTCGCGATCCGGGGCTTCGCAGAGCGTGGCATGCGGGCTCGGGCGGAGGCCACCGTCGATCTCCTCGACATCGCCGGGGTGCTGGCCATCCTCAAGGCCTGGGGGCCGGTGAGCGTGGTGCCGGCCGGCGGCGTCTCGCGGCCGAACCCGGCCGCCATCCTCAACGCCGCCGCGGCCTTGCGCAATCGGGACGCCCTCAAGGCCATCGCCGGCGGCGGCGACGACCGGCTCTTGCGCGGGGCCCTGGCGCTGCTCGAAGAGAACGGCCACGGCGTCGTCGGCGTCCATGAGGTGGCCCCCGATCTCCTGAGCCCCGAGGGCGTCATGGGACGGCACGTGCCCGATGCCGCCTCCCGTGAATCCATCGACACGGGGCGCGCCCTCCTGGGCGCCTTGGCGCCCTACGACGTCGGGCAGGCCGCCGTGGTGGTGGCCCAGCGCGCGGTCGCCGTCGAGGGTCCCGAGGGCACCGACCGGATGCTCGCCCGCGCCCGAGCGCTTGGCCGCAAGCCGTTCGGTCTGGGAGCGAGCCAGCCCGGCACCGTTCTCGTCAAGGTGGCAAAGGTCGGGCAGGACCTGCGCGTCGATCTACCGGCCATCGGCCCGCGTACCATCGCGGCGGCGGCGGCGGCGGGCTGCGCCGGCCTCGCGATCCAGGCCGGGTTCACCCTCATCATCGACCGGCCCGCGACCATCGCAGCCGCCGATCGTGCAGGCCTGTTCCTCGTCGGTCTGGGGATCGACGCATGAGCGACAAGACCGCGCCAAGGAAGATTTGGCTCGTCGCGGGCGAGGATTCGGGCGACCAGCTCGGCGCCAAGCTCATGCGCGGCTTGCGCGACCTGTCGGACCGACCGATCCGGTTCGGCGGCGTCGGCGGCGAGGCGATGACGGAGCAAGGCTTCACTTCGCTGTTTCCCATCGATGACGTGGCGGTGATGGGCTACCTGCCCGTGGCCGCACGGCTGCGAACCCTGCTGCGCCGCATCCGCCAGACCGTACGCGACGTAATGGACGCCCGCCCCGATATCCTCGTCATCATCGACAGTCCGGGCTTCACCCATGCGGTCGCGTCACGCGTGCGCAAGCGGATGCCGGACCTGCCCATCGTCGATTACGTGTCGCCCAGCGTATGGGCGTGGCGGCCCTGGCGCGCGGCGAAGATGCGGCCGTTCATCGATCATGTCCTCGCCCTGCTGCCATTCGAGCCGGAAGCCCATCGCCGCCTCGGCGGTCCGGCCTGCACCTATGTCGGTCACCCCCTGATCGAGCGTCTGGAGGAGCTACGGCCCGACGCCCGGGAGGCGCAGGCGCGCGCGGCGACGCCGCCGACCCTGGTGATCCTGCCGGGGTCACGCCGCTCGGAGATCGAGCGGCTGATGCCTGTGTTCGGCGCGACCCTGGGGCAGCTCAGGAAGCGCTTCGGTGAGATCGAGGCGGTGCTGCCTGCCGTGACCCGCCACCGCGCCCTCATCGAACGCCTGGCGCGAGCGTGGGACGCCCCGGTGCGCCTCGTGCACGGCGAGGCCGCCAAGCATGAGGCCTTCAGGCGTGCCCGCGTGGCGCTCGCGGCCTCCGGCACCGTGACCCTCGAACTTGCCTTGGCCGGCGTGCCGATGGTGGTCGCCTACAAGGTCTCGCGTATCGAGGAGGCCGTGGCCCGGCGCCTGATCCAGGTGCCCACCATCGTGCTGCCGAACCTGATTCTGGCGCAGAACGCCATGCCGGAGTTCATCCAGGCCGATTGCACGGCTCAGCGCCTCGTCGAGGCCTTGGCGCCTCTTCTGGCCGGCGGGCCGGCACGCGACGCGCAGATCGAGGCCCTGTCGCGGATCGACGGCCTGATGCGGCTGCCCGGT
This sequence comes from Methylobacterium sp. Leaf102, assembly GCF_001422425.1. Taxonomy (NCBI): domain Bacteria; kingdom Pseudomonadati; phylum Pseudomonadota; class Alphaproteobacteria; order Hyphomicrobiales; family Methylobacteriaceae; genus Methylobacterium; species Methylobacterium sp. Leaf102. The sequence continues at coordinate 54,901 of NZ_LMMX01000010.1, forward strand.
GGCGAGGAACCGAGCCGGCGTGCGGCCCGAATCGTGCTGGGCGCGACGCGGGTGACCTGATCGACGGGGTGTACGGCGTACGATAGGTTTGCACGGACCCAATCGTACGGCGGGCTCGGTACGGTGCGACGCACGCTCAAATTCCTCCACACCATGGGGGCCATCGGCGTCATGGGGGCGATGGCCTGCCTCGTCGTGATGCTGAGCTTCACGCCCCCGTCCTCGTCCCTCGCCGGCTATGCGCTGATGCGCGGAGCCATGGGCGCGGTGGCGTCCTGGATCTTCCTCCCTTCTCTCGCTCTGACGCTGCTGGCCGGCCTGCTCGCCCTCGCACAACGCGCTTTCCACAATGCGGGTTGGGCCTGGGTGAAGTTCGCCACCGGCGTGCTGATGTTCGAAGGTGGCCTCGTCTACGTTCAGGGACCGATGCAGCAGGAGGCGGACCTCAGCGCTGGCGCCCTGATCGGCAAGGTCGATCTCGCCATGCTGGGCCAATCCCTCGCCGCCGAGGCGAACACCCTCTGGGTTCTCCTCGCGGTCGCGACGGCCAACGTGGTTCTTGGTATCTGGCGCCCGCGTCTCATCCGCTTGTCGGCGCGATCGGATCTGGGGCGAGGACCTTAGCGAAGATCCAAACCACGTAAGGTCTGCACGACGCGGTCCCGTACGCGATCCGGAAGGGGTAGGATCGGGCGTGGCGGGTCGGTGTGGCAGACCCCGAGGGCATCGGCATAGGCATAGATCACGCGCAGGCTCGAGAACTCCTTGAACAGGCTCCAGAGCGGCTGCAATCGTACGTCCAAATCCCGCGCCGCTGTATGGTCTCCCGTCCGGATGGCCCTCACGATCGCCATGGCGGTCTGCGGAAACAATCCGCCCATGACGCTGTACCAGGTGTCGGCCCCAGCCAGCAGAGCCTCGACGGTGTTCCAGTCGCCGCTGTAGCCGAGGGAGAAACCGGCCGGGACGGCCTCGCGCAAGCCTTGCAGATGTGCGGCGATCTCTGGCGGTGCGCAGGCCGGACTTTTGACGGCGATCACGCCGGGTTCACGGCTCAGGCGTCCGACGAGCGCGGCCGTGAAGGCGAAATGGGTGGTGCCGGGATTGTCGTAGATGCAGAGCGGCAGGCCGCTCTCTCGGGCGACGGTCACGAAATGCGCGAACACCTCGTCTTCGGTCAGGGGCGTATAGGAAATGGCGGCCAGCAGCCCGGCCGCGGCCCCCATGGCTCTGGCATCCTGGGCCAGCGCCACGGCCTCGTCCGTCCGCAGGGCGCCGACGCCGACGAGGATCGGAACATCGGTGCCGACTGCATCCAGGGTCGCTTCAACGGCGCGACGCCGCTCCTGCCGGCTAAGATACGGGTACGAGCCGGTGCTGCCGAGAAGGCCGATGGAATCGACCCCGGCATCGCGCAAGGGCGTAACCAGCCGACGCAACGCCCCGACATCGACACATCCGCTCGGATCCGCCGGTGTGATCGGAAAGGCCGACAGCCCATTTGGAAGGATCATGGGTGCCTCCGGGCGGCGAAGGCCGCATGCCTCCGCCCACGTAGCGGGTACGGCCGGGCGGGATAAACCCTACCCGGCTGCACTGTCCCTGGCTCGCCCTCTACCGGATGAGCCGCCCCGCCTTCAGGCGCGCTGATCGATGGGCACGTATTCGCGCTTGTCCGGGCCGATATAGAGCTGACGCGGCCGGCCGATCTTCTGAGACGGGTCCTCGATCATCTCGGCCCACTGGGCGATCCAGCCCGTGGTGCGGGCGAGCGCAAACAGCACGGTGAACATCGAAGTCGGGAAGCCCATCGCCTTGAGGGTGATGCCCGAGTAGAAATCGATGTTCGGGTAGAGCTTCTTCTCGATGAAGTAGTCGTCTTCGAGGGCGATCTTCTCGAGCTGGACGGCGACCTCCAGCAGCGGATCGTCCTTGATCCCGAGTTGGCCGAGCACCTCGTGGGTGGTCTTCTGCATGATTCGCGCACGCGGATCGTAGTTCTTGTACACCCGGTGCCCGAAGCCCATGAGCCGGAACGGGTCGTTCTTGTCCTTGGCCTTGGCGACGTACTTGGCCACGTTCTCAGGGTGCCCGATCTCCTCGAGCATCTTCAGGGCCGCCTCGTTGGCGCCGCCATGGGCCGGTCCCCACAGGCAGGCGATGCCGGCGGCGACGCAGGCGAACGGGTTGGCCCCCGACGAGCCGGCGAGACGCACGGTGGAGGTCGAAGCGTTCTGCTCGTGATCGGCGTGGAGGATGAAGATCCGGTCGAGAGCCCGGGCGAAGATCGGATTGACCTTGAATTCCTCGCACGGCACCGCGAAACACATCCGCAGGAAGTTCGACGTATAGTCGAGGTCGTTCTTAGGATAGACGAACGGCTGACCGATGGAATACTTGTAGGCCATCGCAGCGAGTGTCGGCATCTTGGCGATCATGCGCAAGCTCGCGATCATGCGCTGCTTGTCGTCCGAGATGTCCGTCGAGTCGTGATAGAACGCCGACAGGGCGCCGACGCAGGCGACCATGATCGCCATCGGGTGCGCGTCGCGGCGGAACCCCTGGAAAAATCGGTTCATCTGGTCATGCACCATGGTGTGGCGCGTGACCCGGTAATCGAAGTCGGCCTTCTGGGCCGGCGTCGGCAACTCGCCGAACAGCATGAGATAGCAGGTCTCGAGGAAATCGCCGTTCTCGGCGATCTGGTCGATGGGGTAGCCGCGATAGAGCAGCACGCCGGCATCGCCGTCGATGTAGGTGATCTTGGATTCACACGACGCGGTCGAGGTGAAACCCGGGTCGAACGTGAATTTGCCGGTCTTGGCGTAGAGCTGGCCGATATCGATGACGTCGGGGCCGATGGTACCGGTCTTGATCGGCAACTCGACCTGCGCGTCGCCCACGGTGATGGTGCTGGTGGCGCTCATGGAGACGTGGACCCTTTCGTGGCAGCGGGGCGGCGCCGGCCCGTGTGGCGATGGTTCACCAACCCGGTTCCGGGGCGCAAGGGCAACGCATGCTGCACTTGCTCACACGAGCATCGGGTTAGCGGATCGGTCGACCGCCTTCAACCGAGCGTCCGCGTCACGAACGCCACGAAGCGAAATCCAGGCCGGTTTGTCATTCGGCCCGGGCGTTCCGCGTCGACGCCAGCGAAACCCGCCGCGTCAGGCGGTGGCCTGATCACGCAAGCGACTGAGGCACTCTTCGCGCCCGAGCACGGCCATGACGTCGAAGACCGGCGGCGAGGTCGCCCGCCCGGTCAGCGCCGCCCGCAGGGGCTGCGCGATCTGCCCGAGCTTCACGGCCGCCGATTCGGCGAAAGCGCGCACGGTGCCTTCCGTTGCGGCAGCGCTCCATTCCGGAAGCGCTTCCAGGGCGGGCAGGATCGCGGAGAGGCGGGTCCGCGCCTCCAGGCCGAGGAGGGAAGCGGCCTTGTCGTCGAGGGCCAGGGGCCGGGCCGCCGTGAGGTAGTAGGCGCTGTCGAGGAGGTCGACGAGGGTCTTCGCCCGCTCCTTCAGGCCGGGCATCGCCGCAATCAGCTTCTCGCGGAGTTCGGGTGCCATGGGCGAGGCGATGCCGCGCGACGGGCCCAGGGCCGGCAGCACGCCGTCGAGGGCTGCGACGAGATCCGCGTCGTCGGCGCCTCGGATGTAGAGCCCGTTGAGATTCTCCAGCTTGGCGAAATCGAAACGCGCGGGCGAGCGCCCGATGGACTTGAGATCGAAGGCCGCGATCATCTCGTCGGTGGAGAACACTTCCTGGTCGCCGTGGCTCCAGCCGAGGCGCACGAGGTAGTTGCGCAAAGCCGCCGGCAGGTAGCCGAGATCGCGATAGGCGTCGACGCCCAGCGCCCCGTGGCGCTTCGACAGCTTGGCCCCGTCGGCCCCATGGATGAGCGGGATGTGCGCCATGGCCGGTGCGTCCCAGCCGAGGGCATCCGAAATTTGGCGCTGGCGCGCCGCATTGGTGAGATGGTCGTCGCCGCGGATGACCTGGGTGACGCCCATGTCGTGGTCGTCCACCACCACGGCGAGCATGTAGGTCGGGTTGCCGTCGGAGCGCAGGAGCACGAGGTCGTCGAGGTCTCGGTTCTGCCAGACGACGCGTCCCTGCACGCCGTCCTCGACCACGGTCTCGCCTTCGAGCGGCGCGCGCAGGCGGATCACCGGCTTCGCCCCGGCGGGCGCCTCGGACGGGTCGCGGTCGCGCCAGCGGCCATCGTAGCGAAGGGGCCGGCCCTCGGCCCGCGCCGCCTCGCGCATGGCCGTGAGTTCGTCCGGCGTCGCGTAGCAGCGATAGGCGTGCCCCGACGCGAGCAAAGTCTCCGCCGCCTCCCGGTGCCGGTCGGCCCGGGCGTACTGGTAGATGACATCGCCGTCCCAATCGAGGCCGAGCCAGCGCATCCCGTCGAGGATCGCGTCGATCGCCCCCTGGGTCGAGCGTTCGCGATCCGTATCCTCGATGCGCAGCAGCATCCGGCCGCCGAAGCGACGGGCATAGAGCCAGTTGAACAGGGCGGTGCGCGCGCCGCCGATGTGAAGATAGCCCGTTGGGGAGGGCGCGAAGCGCGTGACGACGGTGGACGACATCGATCTTGGCTTAGACTCTGTAGGGGAGCAGGCGGACGGCGGATCGACCGGCCCGGGGATGGGCATGTAGCATGCGCGAAGGCAGGCGTTAAGAAATCGTCACCCCCACCCCTCGGAATGGTGAAGGGTCGCACGCGGGTCACGCCCGGAGGTGTCGTGGGATGGGGCAGGGGGGCGCATGGACCGCCGGACGGATGTGGGTGCGCGCTGCCGCCCGCGTTCCCGCGCCGTCCCTGTGGCTCGGCACGCTTCAGGAGGGTGTCGCCGCTGGATTCTCCCGGGAGGTCGAACAGCGCCGACTCTTTCCCTGGCTCGCGGTGGCGTTCGGCCTCGGGGTGCTGCTTTGCTTCACTGCGACCTCCGGGCCGTCATCCCTGGGGGCACCGCTCGCCGTTGCGGCGATCCTCATCGCTCTGACACCCGTCTTCGCGGCCAGACCCGTGGTCCTGGCCGTTCTCGTCGGGCTCGTCGCCGCATTCCTTGGTTTTACGGCCGCCACGTTCCGCCTCGCGCAGGTGGCGAGCCCGGTGCTGGCCAGAACCACCATCGCGCCCCTCGTCGGGCTCATCGAAGCCCTCGACGAGCGAGAGGAGGGCGCACGACTCATCGTTCGGGTCGAGAGCTTCGGCACCCTCGCGGCAGAGCAGCGGCCCCGTCGGGTGCGGGTGTCGTTCAAGAAGGCACCGCCGCTGAAACCCGGTGATCGCATCGCCGCGACGGCGCGCCTGCTTCCGCCTCCCGAAGCGGCGCGGCCGGGCGGCTACGATTTTGCCCGCGATGCCTATTTTCGCGGGATCGGGGCGGTGGGCTCCCTCGTCGGCACGATCCAAGTGCGGCCGCCCCCGGAGGATTTGCCACGGTCCTTGCAGCTCGCCGCTGCGGTCGACGACGCCCGCAACGCCCTGACGCGCCGCATCACCGACGCCAATGGCGGGCAGGCCGGCGCCGTCGCGGCCGCCCTGGTGACGGGCAAACGCGGCCTCATCAACGCGGAGACCAATGATGTCCTGCGCGCGGCGGGAATTTATCACGTCGTGTCCATCTCAGGCCTTCACATGGTGCTGGCGGCCGGGGTGGTGTTTTGGCTCGTGCGCGCACTTCTCGCGCTGCCGCCGGCGCTGGCCCTGCGCTGGCCGATCAAGAAGATCGCCGCCGCCTGCGCCATGGCGGGTGTGACGGCCTATTGCGTGTTCTCCGGCTGGGATATCGCCGCCGAACGGGCGCTGATCATGACCCTGGTGATGCTCGGTGCAATCCTGGTGGACCGACCGGCCCTGAGCATGCGCAATCTGGCGCTGGCGGCCCTTATCGCCCTGGCGCGTGAGCCGGACGGGCTCCTCGGCCCGAGTTTTCAAATGTCTTTCGGGGCGGTGGCGGGCCTCATCGCCTGCGCTCCGCTCATCGGCGCTGTGAGCTTGCGCGGGCAAAGCGCCGGTCCCCTCGGACGCGTTGCAATCTGGATCGCCACCGCGATCATCGGCACACTTGCGACGACCCTGGTCGCACAGTTCGCGACGGCACCGTTCGCGACCTACCACTTCCAGACGGTCCAGCCCTTCGGACTCGTCGGAAATGCCTTGACCCTCCCCCTGGTCTCGCTCGCCGTGATGCCGGCGGCGGTCCTCGGCATCCTGGCCTACCCCTTCGCCCTCGATCAGCCGGTCTGGTGGCTCATGGGTCTCGCCGTGCGGGGGATGCTGACGATCTCCACCTGGATCGCCGGGTTCGATCGCGCCACCTACGTGATCCCAGCCTTCGGACCCGGCGCCCTCGCGGCGATGGCCCTTGGCCTCGTCACGCTCACCCTACCGGTGTCGCGGCTGCGCTGGCTCGGCCTCCTACCGATGGCCGTCGGCGTCGCCCTGGCCGCGAGCGCGACGCGGCCGGATCTCTATATCGACCGCGAGGGAGCTGGAATCGCCATTCGCGCCCAGGACGGACGCCTCGCAACCCTGGGGAAACCGCCAGCCTTCGTCTTGGAGCAATGGCTGAAGGCCGATGGCGATGGACGCCGGGCCGGCACCGTCACCGCCCTCTCGACCGCTCGGTGCGATCGGCTCGGCTGCACGGCGCATTTGCCGGACGGAAGAGTGCTTGCACTCGTCACCGACAAACGCGCTCTCCACGAGGATTGCATCCGTGCCGACGTTCTGATCACCCGTCGCGATGCACCGCCGGCCTGCGCCGCCAAACTCGTGCTCGACCGTCCATTCCTGGCTGCCCACGGTGCCGCGACGATCCGCTTCCCGCCAAAGGCCGATCCGATCATCACCACGGCACGACGCGCCGGCGAGAGTGTACCCTGGCGCCCGGTGCGGGAAACGGTACCGACGCGGACCCCGACGCCGGCTGTCCCGACCGCGCCGACAGCGCCAGATACAGACGAACCCGAACCTCCCTCCGAAGGCTCGGGCGAGACTCTTCAGTAGCGACGGACCAGACTGACGAGGCGTCCCTGGATCTGAACCCGATCGGGCCCGAGCACCCGTGTCTCGTAGGCGGGGTTCGCCGCTTCTAGAGCGATGGACGATCCACGCCGGCGCAGGCGCTTGAGGGTCGCTTCCTCGTCGTCGATGAGAGCGACGATGATGTCGCCGGTGTTGGCGGTGTCCTGCTTGCGGATCACCACCAGATCACCGTCGAGGATCCCCGCATCGACCATGGAATCGCCGCGCACCTCCAGGGCGTAATGCTCGCCACCCGAGAGAAAGTCCGGGGACAGGGTGACCGAGTGGCTCTGCTCCTGGATCGCCGAGATCGGCGTACCGGCCGCGATCCGGCCCATGACCGGAATGGTGATGGCACGACCGTCGCCATCCGTCGCTCGCGTCGTCGGCAGGCGTGCAACCGGCATGCGCTCGACGGTGCCCTTGCCCTTGCCCCCCTCGACGACGCTCGGTGTGAAACGACGCGACTCCGTCGGTGCCGCAGCGCCCGCGCCCGACTGCCCGCCGAGACTCTCGGGCATCCTGATCACTTCGATGGCGCGGGCGCGATTGGGGAGGCGCCTGAGGAAACCACGCTCTTCCAGCGCCGTGATCAGCCGATGGATGCCCGACTTCGACTTCAGGTCGAGGGCATCCTTCATCTCATCGAACGACGGCGGTACGCCCCCCTCATTCATCTTCTGTTGAATGAACTGGAGCAGATCCAGCTGCTTACGAGTCAACATGAACGGCACCCGTCCTCGAACAGTACAAAGCGGCACTAAGCCACAGAAACAAATCGCGAACAGGTTATGCGTTCCGGAAGTGTTCTGCAAGGGTTCTGAGGAAAGATACATGATGGAGAGGCCGGGCGAAATTGGCGATGAGCCTGTCATCGCCAATTGGCGGCGAACCGATAATATTGTTTATCATCAATGATTTAATAGGGTTTTGGTACCCCCGCTGGTCCCTGCTTTGGCCTGCCCCCGTGCGGTGGCCCAGGTTCGAAGTTAGTGCATCGTCGGTCTGGAATTGACCCCTGACCCTGACCCAGCAAACTGGCTCTTCGCCAAGTTTGGTGGATTGGGTTGGTGGGGGGGGATGCCGGAAGGTAGCTGCTGGCTGAACCGGGCGGGGATTCTCAGATCAGGGCATGACCCTTCTCTGTCACATCCCCGGTTGTCGTCTTCT
>NZ_LMMX01000011.1:0-49205 GCF_001422425.1 Methylobacterium sp. Leaf102
CCCGCCGAAGCCGAAGCGCACTACTATGCCCAGACCGAGGTGCAAGCCTTGGCCGCTTGATCCAAACCAAACAGCCTCCGGGAAACCCGGGGCGGTTCACAGCAGGGCGAACCAAACCAGTTTGCAGGCGACGTGAAGTGATTGGTCGACGTTGTAGGAGAGCCGGCCCGCGCACTTCGTGTGATCGATCAGGGCGTGCGCTGCGAACTCGGCGCCCGCTAGGGACCACGACCCGGTCGCCAGTTGGACAGCCCCGGCATGGATGGCCGCATGGGAGAGCAACGCGCCCGGCCAGATCGCCTCGCCTGGAACGAGGTTGAGGGTCTGGTTCTTGGCCTTGCTGAGCCAGTCGCCCTGAAGCGGATAGTCGGCGACGGCGTGCCCGATGAGCAGCCAGAGGAGGATTGATCCGTCCATCTCACGTCCTCCCGGAGAGGGAGGGGGCAAGTGCGGTGATCTCGATCACGTGGACCGGGCCGCCCGGCTTCGCTTCATCGAACACACCCACGACAAGGCGCCCGGTGGCATACGCGCCCGTGTCGAGGTTCGTGCGGCTGGGGAGGCACACAGGGCCATCCTTGAACGGCGTGTGCCCGTGGATCACGTGCTTGCCGTCGATGCCGTAGTCCCGATCCCGCGCGCATCGGAACCAGCAGAGATCCCGTTCGGTCTGATCGGCCAGGGACTTCGTCTCGTCACCGCCGGCATGGCAGAAAATGTGGTGCTCCGTCTCATGATAGAGCGGCAGGCGTGCGGCCCAGCGGACGTGCTCCAGCGGGATCGTGTCGCCGTAGGAGCGCACCGTGGCTGCCCCGCCGTTGCCGATCCACCAATCGGGCTCCGACGGTGCCATGATGGTTTCGGCCATCATGTCCTCATGGTTGCCCTTGAGGCAGACCCACGTCTGCCCCTCGGGCGGCCCGGCCATGAGGGCTTCGATGATCTGTCGGCTCTCCGGCCCGCGGTCCACATAGTCGCCCGTGAAGACGACCTTGCCGCCGCCGCGCTCGGTGATCGCCGCGATGGCTTGCGTGAAGAGGTCGAACCGGCCGTGTAGGTCGGCGATGGCGTAGGTGTTCGCGCTCATACGCTGGCCCTCCCTGCGGAAGAGGCGAGGGCGGTGGCGGCCGGGCGACGCGGGTAGATGCGCCGGACCAAGCTTTCGCCAGCCAGATCGCGGCGGTAAGCCTCGTCAATCTGGCGGCCCCACGGGCTGTTTGCTGGGAAGGGGTTCCAGGGGCAGGGCGTGCGGCGCCGGGCTACCGCCGCTGCGATCTCGGCGAAGGCTTGCTCACAGGCCTCCCTACCGATAGGCAGGCGGGACGAGGCGTGAACGGAGTGTGCGGGCCTTTGTGCGGCCGAAAACACCGTCTGTTCTTTTATATCCGATTTGTCGGCCGAGCTAAGTGCTGATTTCCCTAAGGAAATTTGGCTGGGGCGCCAGGATTCGAACCTGGGAATGGCGGTACCAAAAACCGCTGCCTTACCACTTGGCGACGCCCCATCGGCGCAAGGCCGGGTGGTGTCTAGACGGAGTGGGGGAGGCTGGCAACAGGGCGACGCCGCCTTTATGAGCGGTTGCGGAGTAGGGAGCACGCGGCGGATGGCGGGACGGATCGCGATGGTGACCGGGGCCGGCTCGGGCATCGGCCGGGCGGTGGCCCTGGGGCTCGCCGAAGCCGGATACGCCGTGGTGTTGGCCGGGCGGCGGCGGGCGCGGCTCGAGGCTGTCGCCGAGGCGGTGCGGGGGCAGGGGGGCGAGGCCCTGTCCGTCGAGGCCGATGTCGCCGACCCGGATTCCGTCGCGCGGTTGTTCGCGGCGACCCGGGAGGCGTATGGCCGCCTCGACGTGCTGTTCAACAACGCCGGCGTGTTCACCCCGAGCGTGCCCGTGGACGAGGTGGCGCTGGCCGATTGGCGTGCCAGCGTCGACGTGAACCTCACGGGCGCCTTCCTGTGCACGCAAGGGGCGTTCCGGCTGATGAAGGCGCAGGACCCGCGCGGCGGGCGCATCATCAACAACGGCTCCATCGCCGCCCAGGTGCCGCGCCCGAACTCGGCGCCCTACGCCGCCACCAAGCACGCCATGACGGGGCTGACCCGCGCCATCTCCCTCGACGGGCGCGCCCACGACATCGCCTGTGGGCAGATCGACGTCGGCAATGCCGAGACCGAGATGACGCGGGCCTTTTCGCACGGCGCCCGGCAGGCCGACGGCAGCATCAAGCCGGAGCCGGTGATGGACGCGGCCCACGTGGCGGACGCCGTGGTCTACATGGCGGGGCTTCCGCTCTCGGCCAACGTCCAGTTCATGACCGTGCTCGCGACGAAGATGCCGTATATCGGCCGGGGCTGAGCCCATTCCGGCGGCTTTGCGCTTCCCCCCGGAAACGCCTACACAGCCCGCTCTCTCGGGTCGCCGTCCGGCGGCCATCGTCCGCCCGCCGCGGACCCGGAACACCGTTGCCCGCCATGCTGATGCAGACCGAGACCAAATCCGCCGAACACAAAGCGCCCGACCCGAAGAGCGATCCCGTCGCCCGGCGCCGCACCTTCGCGATCATCTCCCACCCGGATGCCGGCAAGACCACGCTGACGGAGAAGCTGCTGCTGTTCGGCGGCGCCATCCAACTCGCCGGCGAGGTCAAGGCCAAGCGCAACCGCGTCTCCACCCGCTCCGACTGGATGGGCATCGAGAAGGAGCGCGGCATCTCCGTCGTCACCTCGGTGATGACGTTCGAGTACGGCGATTGCGTCTTCAACCTCCTCGACACCCCGGGCCACGAGGACTTCTCGGAGGACACCTACCGCACCCTGACGGCGGTGGATTCGGCCGTGATGGTCATCGACGCGGCCAAGGGCATCGAGGCGCGCACGCGAAAACTGTTCGAGGTCTGCCGCTTGCGCGACATTCCCATCGTCACCTTCATCAACAAGCTCGACCGCGAGGCCCGCGACCCGTTCGAGCTGCTGGACGAGATCGAGAAGGTGCTGGCCCTCGACGTCGCCCCCGTCACATGGCCCATCGGCCGGGGGCGGAGCTTTGCCGGCACCTACGACCTCGGCAACGGCCGGGTGCGCCGCCTCGACGCTGCCGACGATGCCGGCACCGTGCCGGTGACGGGCGTCGACGATCCGCTGTTCGATGGGCTTCTCACGGAGGAAGGCGAGGTCGCCACCTGGCGCGAGGAGGCGGAGCTCGCCGAGTCCGGCCTCAAGCGCTTCGACCTGGAGGCGTTCCGCGAGGGGCACCTCACGCCGGTGTTCTTCGGCTCGGCGCTCCGCAACTTCGGCGTGCGGGATCTCATCGACGGGCTCGCCCGCTTCGCCCCGCCGCCGCGCGGCCAGGACGCCGACAAGCGCCTTGTGGAGCCCACCGAGCCGAAGATGACCGGCTTCGTGTTCAAGATCCAGGCGAACATGGACCCGAACCACCGCGACCGCATCGCCTTCATGCGGGTGTGCTCGGGCCGGCTCAGCCGGGGCATGAAGGCCAAGCTCGTGCGCACGGGCAAACCCATGTCGCTCTCCGCGCCGCAATTCTTCTTCGCCCAGGACCGCGCCATCGCGGACGAAGCCTTCGCCGGCGACGTCGTCGGCATCCCCAACCACGGGACCCTGCGCATCGGCGACACCCTGACGGAGGGCGAGGAGATCGTGTTCCGCGGTGTGCCGAGCTTCGCCCCCGAGATCCTGCGGCGGATCAAGCTCACGGACGCGATGAAGGCCAAGAAGCTGCGCGAGGCCCTGCAGCAGATGGGCGAGGAGGGCGTGGTGCAGGTGTTCCGCCCGCATGATGGGTCCCAGGCCATCGTTGGCGTGGTCGGCGCCCTGCAGCTCGACGTGCTGAAGGAACGGCTCCAGGCCGAGTACGGCCTGCCCATCGACTACGAGCCGACCCGGTTCTCCATCTGCCGCTGGATCGAGGCCGACAAGGAGACCGATCTGGACAACTTCATCGGCAGCCACGGCTCGGCCCTGGCGAGCGACCTCGACGGCGCGCCGGTGTTCATGGCCACCACGGCGTTCTCCCTGCGCTACGAGGAAGAGCGGGCGCCCGCATTGCGGTTCTCCGACATCAAGGATTACCAGAAGCGCGCGGTGGCCTGAGCCGGTTTCGGGTTCGCGAGCTTCCGGCGCGGGCTCACGCGGTCCCGCCCAGCTTGATGCCGGAGCGGCGGAAGAATTCGAGCAGCAGGTGGTTGAGTTCGCTGCGGGTCACGTCGCTCTGCGACACGTCGTGGACGAAGACGCGCGCCTCGACTTCGAGATTTTCGCCGAGCTTCGTCAGGAGCAGCACCGGCGCGGGGTCGGCCGCGACGTTGGGATGACGGGCGGCGACGGCGACGAGGATGTCGCGCGCCAGCGCGAGATCCGTGTCCTGGGCCAGCACCACCGGCAGGCGCAGGCGCTGGGACACGTCCGTTAGGGTCTTGTTGCGGACGATGGACGTGATGATGTCGGTGTTCGGCACGATGAGGTCCGTGCGATCGCCCGTGGCGAGGAGCGTCGAGCGGACGCTGATCTTCTTGACGCGCCCCTCCTCGCCCTTGACCGTCACGAGGTCGCCGACCCGGATCGGGCGTTCGGCCAGGACGATCAGCCCCGAGACGAAATTCGAGACGATGCTCTGCAGGCCGAACCCGACGCCGACGGAGAGCGCGCCGGCGATCACCGTCAGGCTCTGCGGATTCACCCCGAGCTGACCCAGCGCCAGGAGGAGGGTGAGCACGAGGCCGCCATAGCCCACCACCGTGATCACGGAGTAGCGGGCGCCGGCGTCGAGGCGCGTCTGCGGCAGGACCCTGCGGTCGAGCCAACCCGTCGCGGCCCGCGTCAGGGCCACGCCGACGATGGCGGTCAGGGCGGCGAACCCCGCAGCGCCGACGAGGGTGCGGACATCGCCCGGATGGGTGCCGAGGAACGCGTCCCGGAACGGGTTGAGTTCGCCGTAGGCGAGGTTCCAGGGGCCGATGACGACGAAGATCATCGCGGTCACCGCGAGGACGTTCAGCACGCCCGAGACCACGGCCGAGCCGAGGGCCAGGGTGTCGGGCGGCACCGCCAAGGCCCGGCTCAGGCGCAGCAGCCGCGGGCTGGTCTCGATGTCGGCCCGGGTCACGAACAGGGCGTCGACGCAGATCAGCACCACCCAGCCCAGGGCGAGGAGCAGGCCCGTGACGATCAGGCGGCCGATGAGGAAGCCGCCGAGGGCCGTGTAGCCGGCGAGCATCGCGGCGAACGAAACCGCGACCACGGCCCAGACGACGGGCGTCAGGATCGTGAGGGAGGCGGCCGACCGCGCCGCCGGCATCGCGTCCGACTCGGCCGGGGCCTCGTCCCGGCTGAGGCGCAGGAGGGCCAGCCCCAGGAGCGCGCAGCACAGGGCGACCATCGCCATGGTGGCGGCCTGACTGATCACGATGCGGAAATGCGCCGCGACGGCGAACTCGGCGAACACCAGATCGGCGGCGTAGACCAGGATCAGGGCGTGGCCCGTACGCGCGACGATCAGGGCCGTCCCGTCGCTGACGGCGAGGAGCCGGTGGGCCGGATCGCGCGGCGCCACCATGGCCCGGAGGATGCCCGCCCCGAGGAGGGCGCCCGCGACGGCGGTGAGCACGCGGAAGATGATCGCGTCGAGGCTGCCGGGCGTGAAATCGATGTCGTCGTTCAGGACGAGGAGCAGCACGACCGCAAGGGGGAACGAGCAGACGGTGAGCGTCATGTCGAGGAGGGCGTGCACGGCGGCGCGTCGCCGGGGGCTGATGCTCGTCCGCGCGGCGAAACGCTGCCAGCGGTCCAGGGCGTACCGGCGCGCCTTCCGGATCGCCGCGTAGAGCAGCAGCAGGCCCGTCAGGACCACCGCGGCGCCGATGGCGATCTCGGCGGCGTCGTCACCCTCCTGGCCGGCCGCCATGGCGGTGCCGAGATCGGACAGCTTGCCGGCGACCTGCGGCAGCGCCCGGTCGACGAGTTCGCTCCAGAATCCGAAGGAGAGCGGGCTTGCGCCGCGGGCGAACAGGCGCGCGGCGAAGAGCCTGCGCCGCGCCTCGGTGATGCGATTGCCGAGGCCGTCGAGGTCGGCCGCGAGGGCCTTGTCCGCCTGGACCCGCTCCTCGGCGGACCGGAGGGCGTCGTCGGCCGCCCGGATGGCGGCGTCGCGCTCTGGTGGCGGTTCGATTCGGCCGGCGTCGAGCCGTGCCGTCCGCGCCCGTTCCAGGGCCGCCGCGTCCCGGGCCTGCACCTCGCGGCTCTCCGCCGCCAGGGCCTCGGCCCGGTCGCGGAGCGCGGAGAGCCCGGCGAAGTCGGCCTGCCGGAGGGGGAGTTCGGCGACGATCTCGGAAAGGGACCGGCGCAGATCCGGGCGCGGGCCGTCCTGCGCCGCCGCGCCGCCGCCGACCACGCCGAAGAGGAGCGCGAGGGTGAGGGACACCCGCTGGGCGAGCCGCCCGGCCGGGCCGGTGGGAGGGGCGATCATCGGGGACGCGCCGGCGCGTCGGAGCGGGTCCGCTCAGAACTTGCCCAGCATGGGGAAATCCACGCTGAGGGCGGATTCGGCGGCCAGCGGCGCCTCGCGCTTGCGCGGCTTGCGGTTGATGACCTGCTTCAGCTTCGATTTCAGCACCGACATGTCGAACGGCTTGAGGATGAAGGCGTCGGCGCCGGCCTGGTGGGCGAGGTTGATGTCTTCGAAGTCGAACGAGGCTTCGGTGAGGATGAAGGGCGTGTTCATCAGGGCGTCGTCGGCGCGGATCTCGCGCAGGAAGGCGAGGCCGTCCATGGGCTCCATGTCGAGGTCGGAGATCACCAGGGCGTATTTGCGCGTCCGCAGGCGCTCCAGGGCCGTCGGCGCATCGTTGACGCCCTCGACATCGGGAAACCCCAGCCGGTTCATGAGCAGGATGACGAGCTTCAGGAGCTTCTCCTGGTCGTCGACGATGAGGATCGGGGGCGTCTCGCTCATGGGTTTCGCGTCTCAAGGCCGGGGGCGGCGACGGGGCGTCCGGATGGGGTTCAGACGAACAGGTGGTCGATGCCCTGCTTCGACATGGATTCGCTCTGCAACTGCATGGCCAGGGCGTGGATGCCCGTGGCCTTCGGGGTGCCGCGCTGGAACATCGGCATGAGGTTGGCCTTCACGAACACGGCGTCGTTGGCCGGTCCGCGCACGCCCGTGGAGAACGAGTTCACGAATTCCCGCTTCACGATCTCGCGCCACTCGACGATCTGCACGTCGCGGTGGCGCGTGTCGTTGCCGATGCGGTTGAAGGTGTCGCTCACCGAGGCGCGTTCGCCCTCGATGATCTGCGCGGCGAAGTTCTGCTCCACGATGAGGAAGCTGGTGATGACGGAGAACTCGTTCTTCTTCTGGGCCTGACGGGTGATCTCGCCGAGCTGCCGGGCGCGCGTCGGCGCATCGGCGGCGAGGTTCAGCCGGGAGAAGTAGATGAGATGGACGAGGCTCGTCCGTTTGGCGCGCATGATCGTGGCCCGTGATGGTCGCGTCCCGAGCCTAGACGCGCCGGCCATAACGGAGCGTAAAGACGCGCCACCCCGGATTCCTACAGGCTGCGCGACAGCACCAGGGGCTGGCTGCCGCCGTGGCCGGCGCGGGCATAGGGGGAGGGGGCGTGCGACGGGCGGCCGTAGATCGTCGGCGCGCGGGCGCGGCCCACCTCCTCGGCCAGGGACTTCACCAGACCCTCCGACACGGAGCGGGCGGTGGCCAGCACCATCTGGTTGGCCTCCACGGCCTTGGTGAAGCGCCGGTGCGCCGCCTTCAAGGCCTCGATCCCCTCCGGCGCGAAGCGCGTCAGCGCGATGGCGTTGGCCTTGATGGTCTCCAACCCCTGCAGATAGGCCGCCGACAGGCCGGTCTTCCGCTCGGTTTCGGCCAGCCCCTCGTGCAGGCGCCCGACGCGGATGTGGTCGCTCTCGCGGGCCAGCACCGCCTCCAGGGCGTCGAGGGTCTCCATGACGCGGGCCACCAGGGCCCCGGCTCCGGCGCGGTCGACGATGCGCAGGGGGCCCTCAGTTGACGGAGCCATTCGCGCCCTCCTGCATCTTCATCATCTCGCGAAACACCTGATCGCCGATGCCGACGCCGCCGCTCTTCACGATCTGGCCGGCATATTCCTTGGTGAGCATCGAGCGGTAGACGCCGCCGCCCGTGCCGTTGTCGCCGAGGGGGCCCTCGGTGCCGTCGGACTGGGTCAGCCGGTCGAGGCTCTGCTCGAGGAACATGGTCTCGAACTCCGAGGCGGCCTTCCGGGCCTTCGCCTCGGCGGCGCTCTTGGTCGTCGCCGCCGCGCCGGTCGCCGGAGCGTTGGCCGCCGCGGCGGTCTTGGAAGCGCCCGCGGCGGCCCTGGTGGCGCCCGTGACGGTCTTGGCGATGTCGCCGACGATGGCTTTTCCGACGCCGATGGCGGCGGTGGCGGCAAGGGGAGCGAACAGCATGGTCAATGCCTCGTGCTGGGGGAGGGGGAAGAGCGCATCACATCACCTCTATGTCGGCCTGCAGGGCCCCGGCGGCCTTGATCGCCTGGAGGATCGAGATGAGGTCGCGGGGGCCGACGCCGAGCGCGTTGAGCCCGTCGACGAGCTCGCGCAGGGTCACGCCCTCCTTGACCAGGGCGAGCTTGTTGCCCTCCCCGGTATCGACTTTCACGCCCGTGCGCGGCACCACCGTGGTCTGGCCGTTGGACAGGGGGGCGGGCTGGCTCACCTGCGGCTGCTCGGTGATGGTCACCGTGAGGTTGCCCTGTGCGATGGCGACGGTGGAGACCCGGACGTCGCGGCCCATGACGATGATGCCCGAGCGCTCGTCGACGATGACCCGCGCCGTCTGGTCGGGCTCGACCTTGAGCTGCTCGATCTCGGTGACGAGGCGGATCATGTTGCCGTTGTACTTCGGCGGGATCTGCAGGGTGACGGTGGCGGGGTCCGTGGGCTCGGCGGTGTCGGCGCCCATGAAGTCGTTGATGGCGGCCGCGATCCGCTTCGAGGTGGTGAAGTCGGGGTTTCGCAGGGACAGGCGCAGGGAGCGCATGTCGTTCATCTTGAACGCCATCTCGCGCTCGATCATCGCCCCGTTGGGCACCCGGCCGTTGGTGGGGACGCCCCGGGTGATCTTGGCGGCGTCGCCCTCGGCCGAGAAGCCCGCGATGGCCACCGACCCCTGGGCCAGGGCGTAGACCTCGCCGTCGGCGCCGAGGAGCGGCGTCACCAGCAGGGTTCCGCCCTGGAGCGACTTCGCATCGCCCAGCGACGACACCGTGATGTCGATGCGGTTGCCCTGCGTGGCGAAGGGCGGAAGGCTCGCCGTCACCATCACGGCGGCGAGATTCTGGGTCCGCATGGTGGCGCCGCGGGTGTTGACGCCGAGGCGCTCCAGCATCGATTGCAGGGATTGCCGAGTGAACGGGATGTTGTTCAGGGTGTCGCCGGTCCCGTTGAGGCCGACCACGATCCCGTAACCCACGAGCTGGTTCTGGCGCACGCCCTCGATGCTCGCCATGTCCTTCACCCGCGACAGGGCGAAGGCCCGGTCCGGGGCCGCCGTCAGCCCGGCGCAGGCCAGCGCCAGGAGGCAGCGGGCGATGGAGCGCCAGGCGAAGCGGAACGTCGAGCGGGGCATCTGAATGCGCATGGTGCGTTTCGATGGAGGGCGCGGTCTTGGGAGCCAATCTGCCAGGAGCGTGCCAAACCAACCGTACCGGCAAACCCTTGTTTTTGAACGAATTTTTCTGAGGAGGTCCGGCGCCGGGACGGACGCGGCCACCGCCCTTCGTGCCGACCCGGCAGGATCTGCCGGGGGCTTTACCCGCGGTTAACCAATCCGGCCGGATTCTGCCGCCTCGTACCGATCCCGGGGCCGCGCGAGCGGGGTCACCGAATCGGCCGTCCCCCGGCGCCGCGCGGCCAGGGGGCGGATGGAACCGGCCGCGCGGATACGGAACGGTCGTCCCCCATGCGCATCGACCCCCGATTCGCCGCCGCCGCCGCGGGGGGCGCCACCGCACCGCGCCGGACCGAGGCGGGCCCGGCCTTCGCCCTCGGGCAGGCGCCGGCGACAGCGACCAGCGCCGCGGCGACGCCAGCTTCGTCCCTCGCCGGCCTCGATGCGATCCTCACCCTCCAGACCAATGCCGATACGCCGGAGGAGCGCCGCCGCCGCGCGACCCGGCGCGGCCACGACCTCCTCGACGGCCTCGACCGCCTGAAGGCCTCCCTCATCATGGGCCGGGTCTCGACCCGCGATCTCCAGGCCATCGCGGGCCGCCTCGCCCAGCGCTCGGGCGAGAGCGGCGACCCCCGCCTCGACGGCCTCATCGCCGACATCGAATTGCGGGCGGCGGTGGAACTGGCCAAGCTTCAGGCGCGCGAAGCGGCCTGATCCGGTCCTGAACGCGCCCCGACATTGACGCCCCCGCCACGATCCCCGACAAGCCGAGCCGTTCCCGGCCCCGGACACGCGGACGGGTCGCGATCCGTCGCACCCGTGACCCGGCGCGCATGCTGTTCAACTCGACGATCTTCCTGCTCGGCTTCCTGCCCGTCGCCCTCGCGCTCCACGGCCTCGTGCTGCGGTGGCGCCCGTCCCTGCGGCCCGACTGCCTGCTCCTGCTCTCGTTCGTGTTCTACGGCTGGTGGGACCCGCGCTTCGTGCCGCTCATCGCCGTGTCCATCGGAGCCAACTGGCTGGTGGCCCGGGCGTATCTCCGCGGCCGCCCGCGCGGGCTGATCCCGATCGCCATCGCGGCGAACCTCGTGGCGCTGGCGGTGTTCAAGTACCTCGATTTTCTCGCCGGACTCGTCGCCTGGGTGCCGGGCCTCGCGCTTCCCCCCGTCGGCCTCGCCCTGCCCCTCGGCATCTCGTTCTTCACCTTCCACCACTGCATGTATCTCGCCGACCTCCGGGCCGGCCGGGCGCCCGCCTACGGCCTTCGCGACTACGCCCTCTACATCGCGTTCTTCCCGCAGGTGCTGGCCGGGCCCCTCGTGCGCTGGCGCGAGGTGATGCCTCAGTTCGCCGAGCGTGGACCGGTGGCGCCGGAGCGCTTCGGACAGGGGGTGATGCTGCTCTGCATCGGCCTCGCCAAGAAGGTCTATTTCGGCGACCCCCTGGCCCAGGTCGTCAATCCGGTCTTCGAACTGGCGGCGGGCGGCGCCGGCGTGACGGTGGCGCAGGCGTGGCAGGCGACCCTGGGCTTCACCTTCCAGATCTACTTCGACTTCTCCGGCTACACCGACATGGCGCTCGGCCTCGGCCTGATGTTCGGCGTGATCCTGCCTCAGAATTTCGACGCGCCCTACCGGGCGACGTCCCTGCAGGATTTCTGGCGTCTGTGGCACATGACCCTGTCGCGCTTCCTGCGCGACTACCTCTACGTTCCGCTCGGCGGAAACCGGCACGGCCTCGCCCGCCAGATTCTCGCGCTCCTCGCCACCATGACCCTGGGCGGCCTTTGGCACGGCGCCGGCCTCACCTTCGTGGCCTGGGGCCTCGCGCACGGGATCGGCCTCGCCCTTGGCCTGCTGTGGCGGCGTGGCGGCCTGCCCATGCCGGTGCCGCTCGGCCGGCTCCTCACCTTCGGCTTCGTCGCGGCGACCTGGGTCCTGTTCCGCGCGCCCGATTTCCCGAGCGCCGTGCGCATCTTCGACGGCCTCGTCGGGCACGCGCCCCTCGGCACCGGCCTGCCGTGGCGCACCCTGGCGCCGGCCGCCGCCATCGCCTGCCTCGGCCCCACGGCCTGGAGCGTCGTCCAGCGCACACCGCCGACCCGGTTCGCGGCGCTCGGCTTCGGCCTGCTGTTCGTCGCCCTGCTCCTGCGGATCGGCGAGGACGCGAACTACGCCTTCATCTACTTCCAGTTCTGAGCACTTCGGGACCGGCGCCGGTCGGCCGTTCTGCGGGGAATTTCGTAAGGCGGCGCCCGCGAAACGCGGGTATCCCGGTCGGTCGGGCAGCGGGCCCGGGTGCATCGGCACGCCGTACATCCGTTGCGTGTTTGCCGCAGGGCGCGGATGCCTGTTACGAACCGGCCCGCCTGTGGTATCGGCGCGTTGTCGTGGACCGATCCCTGCATTATAGCGACGCAAAATATCGCCGCAAACTGGCCGCGACAGACTTGCGAGGGGCGCGAATGGCGAAGATCACACTCGAGGACGGCTACGTACCCAGTGAGAGCGAGCCGTTCATGAACGATCGGCAGCGTGAATATTTCCGGCGTAAGCTTCTCGGCTGGAAATCCGACATCATGCGCGAGGCCCAGGACACCCTCGTCGCCCTCCAGAGCGAGAACGAGAACCATCCAGACCTCGCCGACCGGGCCTCGTCGGAGACCGACCGGGCCATCGAGCTGCGGGCCCGGGACCGCCAGCGCAAGCTCACGGGCAAGATCGACGCCGCCCTCGCTCGCATCGAGGACCGCTCCTACGGCTATTGCGAGGAGACCGGCGAACCGATCTCCCTGAAGCGCCTCGACGCCCGCCCCATCGCCACCCTGTCCCTGGAAGCCCAGGAGCGCCACGAGCGGCGCGAGCGGGTCTACCGGGACGATTGAGATCGCCGGGCACAAGATCGGGACGAAGGCCGCGGCCGAACCCGATCCAGTGCGGGCCGGCGCCGTTCGGCGCCAATTCGGATGAGCGGCGGTGGCCTCGGCGTCGAAGACTGGCGTCGACTTGGTCGGATGCCGGGCGTCGTTCGCGGAACCTTGGGACCGTGGTTCGGCTTCCCCACGATAACACTATCGTCAGGGAGCCAACGCCGTGAACAATGAAGTTCTCATCCTCGTCCTCGCCCTCGCGACCCTCGGCATCGTCATCGGTGTCGCCCTGTGGCAGCGCGCCCGCGTCGCCGCCAAGAAGAACGACCCGGAACGCTCCGCCTTCACGAAGACCCACGGCGAGGCGCCGCGCCCGAACCGGCCCGGCACGGAGCACTAGATTTCCCCGGGGACGATCGTCCCCGGGTGAGGGTTCGCGGTGCCGTCCGGGACCGCGTCAGAACGGCAGCAGCACGTCGACGATCTGCTGGCCGTAGCGGGGCTGCTGCACGTCGGTGATCTGGCCGCGGCCGCCATAGGCGATGCGCGCCTGGGCGATCTTGGTCGACTCGATGGTGTTGTCGGATTCGATGTCTTCCGGGCGGACCACGCCGGCGATGATGAGTTCGCGCACCTCGAAGTTGATGCGGATCTCCTGCTTGCCCTCCACAACGAGATTGCCGTTCGGCAGGATCTGCGTGACGATGGCGGCAATGCTGGTGGTGACGGTCTCGTTGCGCTGAACCGAGCCGGTTCCGTCGCTCGACGTGGTCGAGGTCGCGTCGAGGAGCTTGTCGGCGGCGATGCCGGCGGCCGCCACCGCGGGGTTCTTCTCCAGGCCGAAGGCGTTGGGCAGGCCGAACCCCTCCGCGTTGGAGCGCGAGCGCTTGGTCTCGTTGTTCAGGTTGGCCCGGTCGGTGACGTTGACCTTCACGGTCACGAGGTCGCCGATGCGGGCGGCGCGCTGATCCTTGAAGAACGCCCGCGATCCCGTGCGCCACAGGGAGTTCGGCGCGTAGGAGACCGGCTGGACCTCCGGCATCGGCAACCGCACGGGCTTGTAGCCGGCCTGCGCCGTCGGATCCTCAATGGCCGACAGGGCCGGGGTGGCGCCGATCTGCGACAGCCGATCGGCGGTGTTGCAGGCGGTCAGACCCGTGCACAGGAGCGCTACGGCGAGGGCGGGGCGAACGCGGTGGGTCATCGGGACCGTGCCTGAGGCGATTCGAAGGGGGAGGATCAACGGGTGCCGTCGAGGGCGGCGTTGGCCTGGCGCTGGATCGGCGCCGGTGCCGGGCCGACGGAGACGCGCCCCGGCCCGATCACGGTGGCGGGCAGCACCTTCTTGGAGACCGGGTTGGTCACGGTGATCGCGGCACCGAGGCGGCCGCTCTCGTTGGCCTGGCCCCGGAGGGACAGGGCGAGGCCAGGCGCGTCGAACACGATGGTGACGGCTTCGCCGCGTGCGACGAGGTCGGGCGGCGCGACATCGCCGCCGCGCAGGATCGCGCCCGCGCTCAAGCCCCGCTGCGCCACCTGTCCGGGCAGGTCCGCCGCGCCCGTCCGGGCATCCGTCGGCACCGCCTCCTTCGGCCGCCGCTCGACGGTGAAGTCTGCCGGCGTGACGGCCTCGCCCCGGTTGAGCTGGCGCCCGATGACCACCACCTCGCGAATCTCCATGACGAGGCCGGTGACCCGGAGCGAAGCCTGGCGGTCGCCGAGCGTCACCAGGGCGGCGAGGCGCCGGGACCGCGGATCGTAGGTGAGATCGACGGCCGAGGCCTGTCCGTCGAGGTCGACGGGGGCGAGCAGCACCGGCGCGTCGCCATCGAGACGGATCGCCACGGTGCGGCCGTCGAGGCCGTAGGCGGTCTCGAGGGACCGCTTCAGGGCGGCCTCGATCTCCGGTTGGGCGACGCGCCGGGCGGCGCGCTGGACCGCGACCTGGACGCGCCCGCCCGTCTCGATCTCGCCGAGCCCGAGGGCCGCGACGGCCTCGGCGATGCGCCGGGCCTGGATGGTGCCGTGCCCCCCGAGGGACGGCGCACGGAACAGCGGGCGCACCGAAAGATCGGCGCTCGCCCCCTCCACGAGATCGCCCAGCGTCAGCACGTCGCCGCGCGCCGTGACGTCGCCGCGCAGGCGAAGGCGCTGCGCCGGGCCCTCCGCCAGAACCGGGAGGGTGAGCAGTCCGAATGCCAGGAGCGCGAACAGGGCGCGGGCCACCATCGCCGGATTGACCGGCGAGACGCGGGGCCGAAGGGTCGGGGAAACGTATCTCAGGGCGTACATCTTGATGGCGCTCCCGATCAGCCGCGGAACATCTGCGAGGTGGTGGACATCATCTGGTCGGCGGCGGTCACGACCTTGGAGTTCATCTCGTAGGCCCGCTGCGCCGCGATCAGGGACGAGATCTCCGTCACCGCGTTGACGTTGGCTTCCTCGAGGTAGCTCTGCTGGAGATTGCCGAAGCCTTCCGCGCCCGGTGCAGCCGCGATGGCCGGGCCCGACGCCGCGGTCTCGATGAACAGGTTGTCGCCGATGGATTCGAGGCCGACCTTGTTGACGAACCGCGCCAGCTGAAACTGCCCGAGCGCCTGCGGCGCCGTCTGGCCCGGCACCGTCGCCTGCACCGCCCCCTGGGCGCTGATGGTCACGGAGGTGGCGTTGTTCGGCACCGTGATGCCGGGATCGACGAGATAGCCGTCGCGGGTGACGAGCTGGCCCTGCGCCGAGAGGTCGAACGAGCCGTCGCGGGTGTAGGCGGTGCGCCCGTCCGGCATGGTGACGCGGAACATGCCCTCGCCCCGGATGGCGACGTCGTAGTCCTTCTGCGTCGAGGTCAAGGTGCCCTGCGACATCACCCGGGCCGTCGAGGTGGTCTTCACGCCCGAGCCGATGGCGAGGCCCGCCGGCAGTTGGGTGTTCTGGTCCGACGTCGAGGAACCGGCCCGGCGCAGGTTCTGGTACAGCAGATCCTGGAAATGCGGCTGCTGACGCTTGTAGCCGGTGGTCCGAAGGTTGGCGATGTTGTTGGAGATGACCTGGACGTTGAGTTCCTGGGCCGCCATGCCGGTGGCGGCAGCGTAGAGCGCGCGCATGTGTGCTGATCCTCAGGCAACTTCGGCGAGGCGGCGGATCGCCGTGCCGCGCAGTTCATCGAGGCGCGAGATCACGCCCGACACCATGGAGTAGGTCCGGTTGACGTCCATCAGCCGCGTCATCTCGATGACCGGCTTGACGTTGGAGCGCTCCAGCGCCCCCGACTCGACGCGGCCGGCGAGCCCTGCGGCCGTCGGCGCGGCCGTGGAGGCGTAGAGGTTCGCGCCTTCGTTGGTCAGCGCCTGCGGGTTCGCGAACGTCACGAGGCGCACCCGCCCGCGGATGCCGAGGTTGGTCGAGACCGTTCCGTCGGGGCCGATGGCGAGGCCGGTTTCCTGGGGGCCGATCTGGATCGGCCCGCCATCGCCCTGCACGGGATAGCCGTCGCTGGTCACGAGGTTGCCCTGGGGGTCGGTCTCGAAGGCGCCGTTGCGGGTGAAGCGGTCGCCGGCCGGCGTCCGCACGACGAGGAAGGCTTCGCCCCGGACGGCGACGTGGAGGGGGTTTCCGGTCTGCTCGATGGGGCCCTGACCGAGATCGAGGGCCGTGCCCTGGTCGATGACGTAGGACACGCGCCGATCCGGCTTCGGGAACGAGTCCGCGCTCGCCACCGGCATCAGGTATTCCTGGAACCGCGAGTTGCGGGCCTTGAAGCCGTTGGTCGAGACGTTGGCCATGTTGTTGGCGATCACCTCCAGCTCGCGCTGAAGCGCGACCTGGCTCGAGACCCCCACGAACATTGCGTTCTGCATGACACGATCCAACTGCGACGAGCGGTATTGATCGAACCAGTCCGCACGCGGCGTGCCAGCCGGCGCTACCATTTTTTGCCGAACGAAAACAAAGAGTTGTCCGATATGCCCGACCGGGCCGGTCGAGCCGTCCCCCGTCCTCGCGGCAAGTCCGACCCGGCAGCTTTTGCCGCCTTAACGACCCGTTAACCCTGCGGGCCGATATCTCGACACCAGGAGTTTCACGTTGACGCGGGACTCGAGGACGGCGGCGTTCCAGTCAGGGCAGGATCGATGGCGAAGAAGCCGACAAAGGCCGCCGTGGACGGTGAGGAGGGCGCGCCTCCGGCCGGTTCGAAGAAGAAGCTCATCATCATCGGCGCGGTGGCGCTGCTCGCCCTCGGCGGCGGCGGCGTCTTCGTCATGAAGAAGAAGGCCGGCGACGCGCACGCGGCGACCGCGGTAGAGGTCAAGGCCCCGATCGTCTTCCTCGACGTGCGGGAGATGATGGTCAACCTGTCGAGCGAGGCCGGTCAGGACAAGGCGCGCTTTGCCAAGATCAAGATCTCCATCGAGCTCAAGGACGCCAAGGTCGAGCAGGAAGTGAAGCCGCTGATGCCGCGCATCGAGGACGCCTTCCAGGTCTACATGCGCGAGTTGCGCGCGAGCGACCTCGCCGGTTCGGCCGGCCTGTACCGCCTGCGCGAGGAATTGCTGCGGCGGGTCAACGTGGCGATCCATCCGGCACGGGCCGAGGCGGTGCTCTTCAAGGACGTGATCGTCCAGTAGTTTCGGCCTCCTTCCACCACCGCATTCGGGACTCCCATGGCCGACGCCGACGAGGACGACTGGGCCGCAGCCCTCATTGCCCAAAACGAGGCCGGGGGCGATACGTCCCTGGCCGACGAGTGGGGCGCGGCGCTGGCCGAGCAGGGCACCACGACGCATGCGAGCGACGTCGCCGCCGAATGGGCGACGATGATCGAGGACGGGGAGACCGACAATCTTCCCGAACTCGCCGGCAACGACCGCATCCTGAACCAGGATGAGATCGACGGCGTCCTAGGGTTCTCCCTGCGCGAGCTGTCGGCCTCGGGCGCCGGCGGCGTGCGCGCCATCGTGGATTCGGGCGTCGTCCAGTACGAACGCCTGCCGATGCTGGAGATCGTCTTCGACCGGATGATCCGGTTGCTGTCGACGAGCCTGCGCAATTTCTTCCAGGACAACGTCGAGGTGACCCTCGACAACATCACCTCGGTGCGCTTCGGCGATTACCTCAACGCCATCCCCCTCCCGACGCTCCTGGGCGTGTTCCGGGCCGACGCGTGGGAGAATTCCGGCCTCGTCACCGTCGAATCGAACCTCGCCTACTCGACGATGGACCTGCTGCTGGGCGGCAAGCGCGGCGGCACCTCGACGCGCCTCGACGGCAGGCCCTTCACCACCATCGAGATGCAGCTCGTCCGCCGCCTCGTGGAGATCATCCTCAGCGACCTCGAACTCTCGTTCCAGCCGCTCTCCCCCGTGCGCTTCGCCATCGACCGGATCGAGACCAACCCGCGCTTCGCCACCATCACCCGCCCGGCCAACGCCGCGATCCTGATCAGCCTCAAGCTCGACATGGACGGGCGCGGCGGCCTGCTTCAGATCCTGTTCCCCTACGCCACCATCGAGCCGATCCGTGAACTGCTCATGCAGAGCTTCATGGGCGAGAAGCTCGGCCGCGACCACGTCTGGGAAAGCCATCTCGCCACGGAGATCTGGCAGGCGGACGCGACCATGGAGGCGGTGCTGCACGAAACGATGCTGCCCCTGAAGAAGGTGCTGTCCCTCAAGGTCGGCGACACCCTGATGTTCGACACCAAGCCCTCCGACCTCATCTCCGTGCGCTGCGGGGACTGGGCCCTGACGCAGGGCCGCATCGGCAGGGTCGACGACAGTATCGCCGTGCAGTTGACCCGGCCGCTGCGCCGGTCACGCACCACGTTCCAGGCCTTCGAAGCCTCCATGAACAACCGCAACGACGGGTGAGCCCACCATGAGTCTCCTCGTCACCCTGACGGCCGACGTTCTCGTGGCCATCCTGCTCGTCGCGACCATCGTGTCCTGTATCCGCCTCAGCCGACGCATCGCGCGCATGAAGGCCGACGAAGCCGGCATGCGGCAGACCATCGGCGAACTGATGGTCGCCAGCACCACCGCCGAGCGTGCCGTCGCGGGCTTGCGGGCGACCCTCGACGAATGCGATCGGACCCTGGCCGACCGCCTCGCCACCGCCGAGCGTTACGCCGCCGACCTGTCGACCCACGTCGCGGCCGGCGAAGCGGTCATCGGCCGGATCTCGGCCATCGTCGCCCAAGCCGGGGGAGGGCAAACCGGCGCGGGTCGAACCCAGGCGAGCACCCTCAGGGCACCGCCCATGGCCGACACGGCCGTCCGGCCCCATCCGCAGATCGTCCCGCCGCAGACCCGTACGCCCGCGGAAGTTCCGGCGAGCCCCAACGGTGAACGGCTCGGCGCCGCCGCCGCCGCCGCCCTCGCCATGTCGGAGCGGGCCCTCGGCCGCCTGCGGAGCAAGGCCGCATGACGACGCCGGTGCCGACCCGGATTCCCAGCCAAGCCAAGAAGCCCGGTCCGGCCAAGCAGCCCGGATCGTCCAAGAAGCCCGGTTCGGCGGGGAAGCCGAGCCTACGGCTTCGCTTTCCGCAGCCGCGCCCGATCAAGCTTCGGCTCGTCGATGCCGTCACCCTCGCGGCCGTCGGCCTTCTGGTGCTGAAGCTCGCCGCGCTGACGGTCGAGGATGCGAAGCCGGTGCCGGGTGCGCCCCTGCCGGACTTCGCCCGTGTTCTCTCCAAGGCACGCACGGGGTACGAGCCGTCGGATCCGGCCACCACCGGCTCCGTGACGCCCAAGGAACCGGAGAAGCCGGCCGCCGAGCCCACGAAGGCACCGACCCGGCCCCCACCGCCTCCGGAAGCGATGCCGGAATCCGAGCGCGCGATCCTCGAACGCCTGTCGACGCGCCGTGAGACGCTCAAGCAGCGCAGCGATGCCCTCGATCTGCGCGAGCAGCTGATCGGTACGGCCGAGCGTAAGCTCGAAACCGGCATCGATGCCCTGAAACAGGGTGAAGGCAGCGCGGAGGGCGGCGCGACCCAGCGGGCGGAGGCGGAGAAGGCGGCGCTGAAGAACATCGTCACCATGTACGAGACGATGAAGCCCAAGGACGCCGCCCGGGTGTTCGACCGTCTCACCCTGGAGGTGCTGGTCCCCATCGTGCTGGCGATGAACCCGCGCAAGATGGCGGAGGTTCTCGCCCTGATGCAGTCGGAGCCGGCGGAGAAACTCACCGTCGCCCTCGCCAACCGCGCCCGCGGCATGGCGCCGGCACAGGCCCCGGTGGTCGCCGGCCTCGGCCCCAACGAGCTGCAGGCCATCGAGCCTTCCGGCCGGGTGGAACCGAAGCGCTGACGCTTGGGTCTCAGACCATCCTTATGGTTGCGCGCGCCGGGCGTCGGGGTTAGGCGGCAGGCTCGGATGCCACCATACGGCACCGCCCGCCGTCGATCGGAGGGCGGGCTTTCGCGGGAGTGGCGTCGCACACGCTCGAGACGCATCCCTGGAGGCCCAGCTTGTCGCCGCTCTATCCGTTCCGCCCGCAGACCGCCGCGCTGTTCGGCCTGTCCCTGTCGCTCGCACTCCTACCGTTCCTGACCACGCAGACCTTCGCTCAGGACGAGGGCGAGCCGGAGGCGCCCGCCGTGACGGCGCCGAAAGCCAAGCCGAAACCGAAGCCCGCCCCGGCGGCCAAGCCCGCGCCTGCGGCCAAACCGGCTCCCGCCACGACGGCGCCCACGGCCGTCTGGCCTGCCGGCGCGAGTTCGGTCAGCGAGGTCTACGGCGACTGGACCGTCGTCTGCGCCCGGGAAGGCGCCGGGCCGTCGACCTGCACGCTGATGCAGGCCCAAGGGTCGAAGACGGATGGACGCCGCTCCTTCGCCATCGAACTGCGCTCGCCCGCCGAGGGCCGTGCCGCCGGGCTGATCCTGATGCCGCTCGGCGTCAACATCGAGGGCGGCGTCCAGTTCAAGCTCGACGAGGCGGTTCTCGGACAGGGGGCGCCCTATCTGAGCTGCAGCCAGGAAGGCTGCATCGTCCCCGTCAGCTTCCCGACCCTCGCGACGGACACGATGAAGACGGCCAAGGCCCTGACGGTCACGGCCACGCGGCCGGACGCCAAGGAACCGGTGGTCATCACCGTGCCCCTCGGGGGCTTCGGTCCCGCCCTGGCCCGCGCCGCCGCGTTGGCGGGCTGACACCGATGCGGTGGTGATCCGGCGCGCGCCGGCACCGCCGACGAACCGACCGAGAGCCAAGCGCAACAAAAATCCGCGCCCGACGAGACCATCGGCTCGGTCACACTCACGAGGAAACGCCCATGAAGTCCGTTCTGACCGCCTGCGTGTTCGCCGCCCTGGCGACGGCGCCCGCCCTCGCCCAGACGACACCGGACGCCCCGCCACCCGATGCCGCCGCACCGGAGAACAGGCCTCCGGAAACGAAGGCCGAACGCCAGCGCAACAGCGCCGCCAAACTCTCCGGGCTCCTGTACTTCGTGCAGAATGCGTGTCCGGACCTGCAGCCCGACTACGCCCGCTTCAAGACCGTGGTCTCTAGCCTCGGGGTGACCCTGGAAGACCTCTCGGCCGGCGACCTCCTGTTGCGGTCGCGCACCTACACCGAGGTCTACACCAAGGACACGCCCGCGAACTGCACCCGGGCCGAGGCCAATTTCGGTCCGGCCGGGACGACGATCCCCGGGCTCGTCGTCAAGCGGGCGGCACAGTAGCGCCGCGCCCGCCTTTTAAGCCCACGTTAGCCCTGGCCTGAGAGAGTACCAGGACGGTGTGGCGTATGGCGCCCGTCTCGCGGTGCGAGTCGGGTGCCCCTCGGGTTTGGCGAATTCTGCGATGGGTCTGGGTGCCGGTATCGCGACTCGACGGCGTCGGCCCCTGGCCGGCCTCGCCGCGGCGTCGATCCTCGCCGGTCTGGTCCTGTGCGGACCCGCCGATGCAGGGCGCCTGACATCGGCTGCCGGCACGCAGGCCGAGCGCTACGGCCGTATCGCCCTGAGCTTCGACACCGCCGTCACGGTCAAGGCCCGGATTTCGGGGGCGGTTCTCGTCATCACCTTCTCGGAGCGCAGTCCCGCCTTCGCGGAACGCCTCGCCGCGCAGATGCCGGACTACGTGTCCGTGGTCCGGCGGGATCCCGACGGGGCCGGCCTGCGGCTCGCCCTGCAACGGCCCTATCGCGTCAACGTGCAGAGCGCGGGCGAGACGACGTTCATCGATCTCCTGCCCCTCGACTGGGCCGGTCTGCCGCCCCCCCTGCCGCCCGAGATTGTGGCCGAGCTGTTCGCCCGGACCCAGGCCGCCGAGGCCGCCCTGCGCGCTGCCCGTCCGAAGCCGCCCGAGCCCGTCCGGCTGCCCCTGGAACTGGCCCTTCGCCCCAACCTCATGCGCCTCAGCCTGCGTCTGCCCGAATCCGCGACGGCGCGGTTCGAGCGCGACGGCGCGGCCACGCGCCTCGACCTGCCCGGCGCATGGCGGATCGACGACACCGCGACGCGCGGACGTCTGAAGCCCGCGGTGGCGGCCCTGTCCGTGGAGGGGGATACGGCGGGCGCCCGTCTGCTGGTGACTCCCGCGGACGGGTACGAGGTCACCCATACGCGCGACGCCGACGGCGTCACCCTCGATCTGATCCCCAAGGCCCGGGAGACGAAGCCGTCCGAGGCCCGCGCGGCGGACCCCACGGCCGACGTCAAGCCCGCGGCGGTTGAGCCCAACCCGTCCTCCGGCGCGCCCGCGACCGCTCCGGTGCAGCCGGTCGCAGGCGCGCCGGCAAAGCCGCCGGCCGTCGTTGCGCGAGCGGCCGTGATCCGTCCCGCCGGCCCCGGGTTGGTGTTTCCCTTCGAGCGGATGCCGGCCGCGGCCCTGTTCGAGCGGGCGGGCATCGCCACCCTCGTGTTCGAGACGCCGGGCCCCGTGAGCGTTCCATCGGGCGATCCGATCCTGACGCCCCTGGGGCCGCCCGTGCGAACGGGTGGTTTCGTCATCCTGCGGTTCCCCGTCCCGCGCGAGCGTCTGCTCGACCTCGTTCCGGTCGGCCCCACCGAGGCTCCGACGGGCTGGGAGCTCGTGGCGGGCACGGATCTCGCGGCGAGCGAATCCCTATCGGCGGTTCGGAATGCGGGGGCGAACGGGCGCCTCGGCGTCGGGGTGAAGCTGCCCAGCCCCGGCGGCGCGACCTGGCTCGACCTCGACGGAGAGCGCATCGGCGTCGTCACCGGTCACGGTCCGAAGCCCGCCGGCATCGCGAAGCGTCAGGCCTTCGTCGATTTCGAGTTGCTGCCGAGCCGGCAGGGCATCGCCGTCCTGGCGCAGGCGGACGATCTGCTGGTCCGGCCGGACCTCGACGGTGTCTCCATCGGCCGGGATTCCGGCCTGGCCGTGTCGGGCGTCGCGCGGGCCACCGATGCACCGCTGGCGGCCGTCGCCGATCTCGCCGTCGATCGCGGCCCCTGGGAGGCCTCGCGCCGGGGTGACGTTCGGGAGCTCCTGCGCCACCAGCTCGAAGCGGTGACGGAGGCGTCCCGCGTCGCCCGCGGCCCCCTGCGCCTGACCCTGGCCAGGAGTTTCCTCGCGAACGGCCTCTCGATCGAGGCTTACGGCGTCCTCAAGGTCGCGGTGGCGGAGGATCCGGTGCTGGCCGGCCAGCGCGATGTCTCCCTTCTCATCGCCATCGCGGCCGCCCGCATGGGCCACACGGGCGAGGCACGGCGCATTCTGGAGAGCGACGGCCTGAAATCCGATCCGGAAGTGCGCCTGTGGCAGGGCTACCTCGACGCCCTCGCGGGCCAGTGGGCCAAGGCCGACGGGGCGTTCCGGGAGACCGCCGGCATCCTCGAACGGTACCCCGACGATCTGCAGATCCTCCTGCGCAGCGCGGCCGCCGAAGCGGCCATCGAGGCGGGCGACTGGGACTCGGCGAGCCGCCACATCACCCTGGCGGGGGCGCGCTTTCCGGAGCGGCCGCTGCGCGATCGGCTCGCACTCCTGCGCGCCCGCATCGACGAGGTCACGGGCCGCACCACCGTCGCCCTGGAGAGCTACCGCCGCCTCGCGGAAGCGGGGGACGGCCCCGTCGCGGCGGATGCCGCGTTGCGCGCCGCCATCCTGGCCCATGCCTCGGCCAAGCTGCCGCTCACCGAGGCCATCGACCGGATCGAGACCCTGTCGCTCACGTGGCACGGCGACGAGATCGAGACCCGGGCGATCGCGGCCCTCGCCAATCTCTACAAGGAGGCCGGGCGCTGGCGTCAGGCCTTCACGGCCGCGCGACGGGCCGACGCCCTGCGCGGCCAGTCGCCCATCGCCCGCACCCTGCACGATTCGGCCCTGGCCCTCTTCGACGAGCTCTATCTGGGCGAGCGCGGCGCGAACCTGTCCGGCGTCGAGGCCCTGGCGCTGTACTTCGACTTCAAGGACTACGCCCCGATCGGTCGGCGGGGCGACGAGATCGTGCGCCGCCTCTCGGATCGCCTGGTGGAGCTCGATCTCCTCGATTCCGCCGGGGACCTGCTGCAGCATCAGGTGGACCACCGCCTCGCCGGGCCGGCCCGTGCCGAGGTGGCCGCGCGGCTCGCCACCATCCGGCTCATGGACGAGAAGCCGCTGGCCGCGCTCCAGGTCCTCGACGCGACCTATCTGCCCGAACTGCCGGAGGATCTGCGCCGGGCCCGCGCGCTCCTCCGGGCACGCGCCCTGTCCGACCTTTCGCGGACGGACCTCGCCCTGGAGACCATCGAGGGCGAGCCGGGGGCCGATGCGGCGCGCCTGCGGGCCGACATCCTGTGGACCGGACGGCGCTGGCGCGAGGCCGGCGAGGCGCACGAGACCCTGGTGAGCGAGGCCTGGCGCCAACGGGCCCCCCTGGACGACAAGGAGCGGACCGACGTCCTACGCGCCGCCATCGCGTACGGGCTGGCCGGCGAAACCCTGAGCCTGGAACGCCTGCGGGCGAAGTTCGCCGACCCGATGGCGGACAGCATCGACGCGCGCACCTTCGCCCTGCTGACCCAGCCCAATGCCGTGCGCACGGCGGGTTTCCGCGAGATCGCCCAGAAGGCCACGAGTGCGGAGACCCTGCGATCCTTCCTCACGGAATACCGCAAGCGCTATCCCGACGCCGCCGTGCCCGAGCGGGGCAAGCGCGAGGGCGAGGCCCGCGCCGATGCGCAGGGACCGGCAACCCCGCCCGGCTGATCGGGACCGCCGGGCTGACCGGCGCCGAGCCGCGGGGCGAGGCTTCTCCGTCGCGCGGCTTTTCAGGTGCCGTAGCTCTGCACCAGGGACCCGGCCACCAGGGTCCAGCCGTCGACAAGGACGAAGAAGATCAGCTTGAACGGCAGGGCCACCGTGGCGGGCGGCACCATCATCATGCCCACCGCCATGAGGATCGACGCCACCACGAGATCGATGATCAGGAACGGGATGAACAGGAGGAAGCCGATCTCGAAGGCCCGCCGGAGCTCCGAGATCATGAAGGCCGGGGTGACGATCTCGAGGCCGATGGCCTCCGGGCCGGACGGGACCGGCACCTTCGCCATGTCGAGGAACAGCTTGAGATCCTTCTCCCGGACGTTCTTCAGCATGAACGCCTTGAACGGCGCCGAGGCGCGCTCGAACGCGACGCTCTGGGTGATCTGACCGGCGATGAGGGGCTCGATCCCGGTGCGGTAGGCTTCCCGCCCGACGGGGGCCATGACGAAGGCCGTAAGGAAGAGCGCGAGGCTCGTGACCACGGCGTTGGGCGGCGCGCTCTGGGTGCCCAGCGCCGAGCGCAGGATCGAGAACACCACCACGATCCGGGTGAACGAGGTCGCCATCACGAGGACCGAGGGCGCAAGCGCCAGGACCGTGATGAGGGCGACGAGCTGCAGCGCGCGCTCGGTGACGCCGCCGGCGCCGAGATCCACGGAGAGGCTCTGTGCCGTGGCCGCGCCCGCCGCCAGGGTCAGGCCGAGCGCCGTCGCGGCGAGCGCGACGGCGCGGCGATTGGATCGGATCATCGTGGTTCCGCAGGGATCTGGCGGGGCGCCGCGCGATGCGATTCCCCGGAACGTCGCGTCCTCCACCGCAAACCTGTCGGTGTCATGACCGAAGCGGGGCCAGCCGGAGTGGGCCCGGCGGTCAGCTCTTCTTATCGAGGGGGCGGCCGAGCAGCCGGGCGAATTCGGCCTCGATCTCCTCGACGGAGAACGGGTTCGGTGCCGGAGCGGCCTTTGTCGGCGCGGGCTTGACCGGATCGGGCTTGATCGGCTCGGGCGCCGGCGGCGGGGCCTCCGGCGCGAGGGGAGGCGCCACCGGTCCGTCGGGGGTCGGCGCGGAATGGTCCAAGTCGAGTCCGGAACGGTCCGGCTCGGTCACGGGGGCGGCGGGTTGGGGGGCTTCGAACAGGTCGTCGGCCTGCCCCGCATCGAGCAGGGGCGCTTCGGCGGTCGCGGCCATGGCGGCGGCGATCGGGTCGACGGCTTCGGGCTCGGCCGGCCGGGGCTCCGCGAAGGTGGGGGCGGCGGCCGGTTCGGCGACGGCGGCGACGGGGGTGAACACCGCCTCGGGTTCCGCCCGAGGCTCCGCCGTCATCACGGGCGCGGGCGCGGGGATCGGAGCCGGCTCCGGGGCGACTACGAAGGTCGGCGCGGGCGGCGCCGGCACGGGTTCGCGGTTCGGCTCGGGCAGGCGCGGGGGCGCCGCGGCGGGAGACGGGCGGCGCACGGCCTGTTCGAGCTGGCGGGCCATGTCGGAGAGGATGGCCGCGTCGAAGCTGCGCTGCGGCACCGGCGCCTCTGGGCGAACTTCAGGAATCGGCTCGGGATCGGGGCGGGACGCCTCCTCGGCGGCCTGGGCACGCTTGGCCGCGCCGGGCACGAGGTTGGCGAGGGAGGGCGGCAGGCGACGGGCCGGGCGCGACGCGGGGGGGTCGGTGCGGGGCGCCGGCTCGGTGGCCGGTTCGCGGATGCGAGCCGTCTCGGCGGCAAAACTCGGTTCTTGGGAACGGGTCGGCTCGGGCGCGCGCGGCGGCTCCGGCACGAAGATGTCCGCCGTGTCGGGCGCGGAGAGGTCGAGGGGGCGGCCGACGCTCGCCGGGCGGGTGGTCGAGCCGGGCAGGGGCGGGGCCACCACCACCGGCATCTCGAACGCCGGTTCGAAGGCCGGCTGGAACCGGGGCGGCTCGAGGGAGGCGGCGGGCTCCGCCTCGGATTCCAGCTCGGGCTCCCGGCGGGCCGCCTCGTCGGTGCCGAGCCGCGCGCCGACGCCGCGCGAGATGTTGCGCTCGATCACCACGTCGTTGGGGCCGCCCACGAGGAGCAGGTGCTCGACGTTGTCCCGCCGCAGCAGGATGAGCTGACGCTGCCGGTCGAGTTCGTAGATGTCGACGATGCCGAGGCGCGGCTGGCGTCCCCGCGCACCGAGTTTCGTCGAGAGGGCGTGGCCCCGGCCGGTCAGGCGGCGGAAGGCGAACACCACGGCGGCCAGCACCGCGAAGATCACGACGAAGATGATCGCGAACTGGATCGTCGAGGAGCCGTCTGAACTGAAGAACGAAGACAAGACCGGGGTCTCTCGCTTTTTAGGGGCCACCGGCCCGACGCAACGCTGGTGGAAGCACTATCACGCCCGCGCCGAGCCGGGGCAACAACGTTAAGACTTCGTTAACAGGCTGTTGATGCGGCGGCCGACTGTTCCGCCGGCGCAGGATCTTAACGCGGCGTTAACCATGGGCACGGCAGATTTTGCCCATCGCCCGGCAATTCCAACCGGGCGCGGTCGCTGGAGATCGCACCGTGTCCGTCACCGACCTGCCCACCCTCGGCATGCTGCGCACCCGGATGCAGTGGCACCAGACCCGCCAGAAGATCCTGGCCGAGAACGTCGCCAACGCCGACATGCCGGGGTTCAAGCCGCGTGATCTGGCGAACCCCGATCTCGGTCGCGGCACTGGCGGCGGTACCCTGGCGATGACCCAACCCGTGGGCGCGTCGGGGGGCAGCCTCGCGGTGACGAGCCCGGCGCATATCGCCCTCGCCGGGATGGGGGAGGGGCCAGGCGCCGATCCGCGCCGGGTCCGGGGCTTCGAGATCAGGCCGAGCGGAAACGGTGTGAATCTCGAGGAGGAGATGATCAAGGCCGCCGACAACCAGGGCAGCTACGGCCTGGCCTCGTCCATGTACCAGAAGAGCCTCGAGACCCTGAAGATCGCCATCGGCAAGCGCTGACCGACCCGCCGATCCTCCGCCCGCTGAACGCCCCTCGACGACGGTAGAGCGCCATGGACTTCCTCAAATCCCTCACCACCTCGGCCTCCGGCCTCAAGGCCCAGTCGAGCCGCATGCGGGTCATCGCCGAGAACATCGCCAACGCCGAATCGGCCCCCACCACGCCCGGCGGCGAGCCCTATCGGCGCAAGATCCCGACCTTCACCCAGCAGGTCGACCGCGAGACCGGGGCGAGCCTCGTCGAGACCGGGCGCGTGCGCCGCGACTCAGCCCCGTTCCGGGTCAAGCACGATCCGGGCAATCCGGCCGCCAACGCGAAGGGCGACGTGAGCCTGCCCAACGTCAACGGGCTCATCGAGAACATGGACATGCGCGAGGCCCAGCGCTCGTACGAGGCCAACCTCAACATGGTCACCGCCACCCGTCGGATGATGGCCAAGACCCTCGAGATCCTCAAAGCCTGATCCGCACGCCCTCGCGCGAAAGACACCCCATGGCCACCAACGCCTTCGCCGCCGGAGCCTACGCCGCGGTCCAGAACATCGGCGCCAAGGGCGCGATGGCCAAGGCCGCGCCGGTCGCCAGCCCGCAGGGCATGAACTTCGGCGCGATGCTGTCCTCGACCCTGGATTCCGTGGGCGAGGCCGGCCGCCGGGCCGACACCCAGGCCCTGGCGGTGGCCGGCGGCAAGGCCAACGTCGTCGACGTGGTCACGGCGGTGGCCGAGAGCGAGACCGCCCTCCAGACCATGGTCGCCGTGCGCGACCGCATGATCTCGGCCTACGAAGAGATCATGCGGATGCAGATCTAGGGGTAAGACCCACGTCCGCTCCTCCCTGCGCGAGGGCGGGACGATCCGAGGTGAACCGCACCGTCTTTCCGGGGCGCCGAAGGCGAAGCCGGAACCCAGAGCCGCCGACAGCGGAAGACCTTGCAAAACGTGAGTTTCTTGATCCCGGGTTCCGCTGAGCGGTCCCGGGATGACAAGGCCCCGGGATGACATGGGGCCGGAGATTTCCGAAGGCCCGAGCCGTCGAACGCGTTCAACTTTTCCACCTGCTCCTCAGAATCCGAAACGAAGCACCCCCATGACCGGCCTCGCCATCATCGACGTCGCGCGCGACGGCATCTTCGTCTTCCTGAAGGTCGCGGGGCCGACCATGCTGGTCGCCCTCGTGGTCGGCCTCGTGATCTCCCTGCTGCAGGCCCTGACCCAGATCCAGGAACAGACCCTGATCTACGTGCCCAAGATCGTCGCCGTGTTCGCCACCCTGCTGTTCATGCTGCCCTTCATGGGCGACGCCATGGGCGGCTACATGACCCGCATCGCCGCCCGCATCGTCTCCGGGGGGTGACGCCTGCCATGACGGGCCGCGAACCTGCCGTGAAGGGCCGCGAACCTGCCATGACGGGCCGCGAACCTGCTATGACGGGCCATGAACCTGCTCCTGCCCGGCATCGCGGCGGCCTTCCTCCTCACCTTCGCGCGGGTCGGCACCCTGGTGATGCTGCTGCCGGGGGTCGGCGAGCAGCTCGTGTCGCCGCGCCTCCGCCTGGCCTTCGCGCTGCTGCTCACCCTCGTGCTGTTCCCGACCGTGCGGCCGCTCCTGCCGATGCAGGGCGAGGCCATCGCCGGGCCGGGGCTCATCGCCCTGCTGTTCGGCGAGGTGCTGGTCGGGCTGGTGCTCGGCCTCAGCGTGCGGATGGTGCTCGCCGCCCTGCAGGTCGCCGGCGTGGTGATGTCGCAGCAGCTCGGCCTGTCCTACGCCATGACCGTCGATCCGACGCAGGGCGGCCAGCAGACGGCGCTGGGCAATTTCCTGGCGCTCCTCGGCGTCACCCTCATCGTGGCCACCGACCTGCATCACATCGCCCTCGCGGCCATCGGCCGGAGCTACGTGCTGCTGCCGCCGGACGGCGTACCGGGGTTCGGCGAGGCGGCGGCCCTGGCCCTGAAGGCCATCGCGCGGGGCTTTGCGCTGGGCGTGCAGATCTCTGCGCCGTTCATCGCCTTCGGCATCCTGTTCAACGTCGGGCTCGGCGTGCTCGCCCGGCTGATGCCGCAGATGCAGGTGTTCTTCGTTGCCGTGCCGGCCTCGGTGCTCATCGGCATGCTGGTGCTGCTCGGGAGTCTGGGCGTGATGATGGGGGTGTTCCTGGACGATATCGGGCGTTACCTCGCGGACCTCGCCGGGCGATGAGCCGCGCTTCCGGCAGCACGGGGGCCTGACCCATGTCCGACGATGCGGATCCGGAAGACAAGACCGAAGACCCGACTCCGCGGCGCATCGAGAAGGCCATCGAGCAGGGCAACGTCCCCAACTCGGTCGAGATCAACACGCTCTTCATCCTGGCGGCCTTCACCCTGGCCCTGGTGATGGCGTCGGGCTCCATCGCGCGCGAACTCGTGGCCGGCATGCGCGGCTTCCTCATGAACGCCCACGCGGTGCCCTCCGACCCGCACGTCTACGCCGCCATGGGCCTGCGCACGATGCTGCTCTACGCCCAGGCGCTCGCCATCCCGGTGGGGCTGGTGGTGGTGGCGGGGCTGGCCGCGGGCCTGCTCCAGCACCCCCTGGTGTTCTCCGTCGAAGCCATCGGGCTGAAATGGGAGCGGCTCTCGCCCATGGCCGGCGTCAAGCGCATCTTCGGCAAGGAGGCGATGTTCCAGTTCGTGAAGGGGCTGGCCAAGCTCGCCATGGTGGGCATCGTCGGCGGCACCATCCTGTGGGGCGAGCGCGACCGCCTCGACGCGTTCGTGCGCCTCGACCTCACCGCCACCCTGGCGGCGATCCTGGCCATCTGCCTCAAGCTCATGGGCGGCATGCTTGCGGTGTTCGTCGTCATCGCCATGGGCGACGCCCTGTACCAGCGCTTCCAGTGGCGGCAGAAGCTGCGCATGTCCAAGGAGGAGATGAAGCAGGAGCACAAGGAGAGCGACGGCAACCCCGAGGTGAAGGGCCGGATGAAGCAGATCCGCGCCCAGCGGGTGAAGAAGCGCATGATGGCGGCCGTGCCCACCGCCACCGTCATCGTCACCAACCCGACGCACTACGCCGTGGCCCTGCGCTACGAGGCCGGCATGCAGGCGCCGATCTGCGTCGCCAAGGGCGTCGACAGCCTAGCGCTCCGCATCCGGGCGCTCGCCAAGGAACACGGCGTGCCGGTGCTGGAGAACCCGCCGCTGGCCCGCGCGCTGCACGCCACCGTGGACATCGACGAGGAGATCCCGGCCGAGCATTACCGGGCCGTCGCCGAGGTCATCGGCTTCGTCATGCGCCTGCGGCGCCGGGTGGCGTGAGCCTTTCGGCGCGTGCGAGATCGGCCAAGCACCACGGTTTGTGCACCTTTTTCCCCGCAATTTAACGGAAGCCGTGGCGGGATGACCCTTGCCGCGCGTGCGGACCGGGCGCTAACCGGTAGGCGCAAGAAAGGTGGATCGACCCGGGATGGCTGAGTTCAGCGGACCAACCAAGGCCGCGTCGAACGCGATCGACCGGTCCGAGCGGCCGGGCCGCGTCGGATTGCTCCTGGTCCTGGCGGGGCTGCTGGTGGGGGCGGCCGTCGGCCTGTCCTTCGTCGCCAACGAGCAGGCCCAGCCGCTCATCCTCGGCCTCCTGGCGCTGCTCGCCATGGCGGGCGTGTTCTGCCTGTTTGCGCTCGCCATCGGCGCGCTCCAGCTCGCCGGGCAGACGGGGCGCGACGACATCACCAAGGCCATCGTCGACGCCTCGCCCGAGGGCACCATCGTGGTGGAGGAGGGCGGCCGGCTCATCTACGCCAACGAGGCCTACCTCACCATCGCGGGCGGTGAGAGCTTCGCCAACCTGCGGGCCGTGGAACGGGTCTTCGTCGGCTCGCCCGAGGTGTCGGAGGCGGTCTACCGCCTGGCCCAGGCCGCCCGCGAGGGCCTCGGCCACGGCGAGGAGATCCGCATGGCGCCGCCGCCCGACGGGGCCGGCGACCGCGCCTTCGCGTGGTACCGCATCGCCGTGCGGCCCATCGACCGACCGCGCCGGCCCGCCGCCCTGTGGACCGTGAGCGACATCACCCACGAGCGCGAGCGCCAGGAGAACGTCTTCCAGGAGCTCCAGCACGCCATCGACTACCTCGACCACGCCCCCGCCGGTTTCCTCTCCATCGATCCGGCCGGATCCGTCGTCTACATGAACGCCACCCTGGCGACCTGGCTCGGCTACGACCTCGCCACCGTGGGCTCGGGCGGCCTGCGCCTGCCCGAGATCGCGCCGGGCGCCGACGTGCTCACCGCCACGGGGGGACAGCCCGGCGAGGTCAGGACCGACCGGTTCGACCTCGATCTGCGCCGCCGCAACGGCCACCCCCTGCCGGCCCGGCTCTACCACCGCGTCGCCTTCGGGCAGGACGGCAAGCCCGGGTCCTCGCGCACCATCGTGCTCAACCGCTCGGCCGGCGCGGAGACCGACGAGCCCCAGCGCGCGGCGGAAGTGCGCCTCGCGCGCTTCCTCAACAACAGCCCCATCGCCATCGCGACGGTGGACCACGCCGGCCACATCGCCCGCGCCAACGCCTCGTTCGCGCGCCTGTTCGGCGGCACCCCGCGCCAAGCGATGCCGGACGGGCACGGCAGCCTCAACGCCGAGCCGACCATCTGGGACGCCCTGGTGGAGCGCGACCGCGCTGCCCTGGAGACGGCCCTGACCAAGGCGTCCGGCGGGCTCGCCGCCATCGAGCCCATCGAGGTGATGCTGACGGGGGCGGGCAACCGCTCGGCCCGGGTCTGGCTCAGCCCCGCCGGCGTCGAGGGCGCCGCGGAAGGGGCTCCGGCCCCAGGTACGCCCGCTCAAGGTACGCCCGCTCAAGGTACG
The DNA here is from genome assembly GCF_001422425.1 of Methylobacterium sp. Leaf102. Classification (NCBI taxonomy): domain Bacteria; kingdom Pseudomonadati; phylum Pseudomonadota; class Alphaproteobacteria; order Hyphomicrobiales; family Methylobacteriaceae; genus Methylobacterium; species Methylobacterium sp. Leaf102. The sequence goes on from NZ_LMMX01000011.1 coordinate 32,579, forward strand.
CCCGCTCAAGGTACTTCCGGTCAAGGCACCAAGGCCGACGAATCCGGCGACCGCGAACGGGTGATCCTCTACGCCCTGGACACCACCGCCCAGCGCCAGCTCGAACAGCAGGTCGCCCAGGCCCAGAAGATGGACACCGTAGGCCAGCTCGCCGGCGGCATCGCGCACGACTTCAACAACGTCCTTCAGGCGATCATCGGCTACTCGGACCTGCTGCTCGCGAGCCACCGGCCCACCGACCCGGCGTTCCAGGACATCATGCAGATCAAGCAGAACGCCAACCGGGCCGCCAGCCTGGTGCGTCAGCTGCTGGCCTTCTCCCGCCGCCAGACCCTGCGGCCCGAGGTGATGAGCGTCGGCGAGGCCCTGTCCGACCTCACCCTGCTGCTGAAGCGCCTGCTCGGCGAGCGGGTCGACCTCGACCTCAAGCACGGGCGCGAGATCTGGCCGATCAAGGCCGACGTGAACCAGTTCGAGCAGGTCATCGTCAACCTCGCGGTCAACGCCCGCGACGCCATGCCTGAGGGCGGGCGTCTACTCATCCGCACCGCCAACGTGGTGCACGATTCCACCCCCGAGGAGGCGCGCCTCGGCATGCCGGCGGGCGACCACGTCCTCATCGAGGTCATCGACACCGGCCAGGGCATCCCGCCCGACGTCATGGAGAAGATCTTCGAGCCGTTCTTCACCACCAAGGAGATCGGCAAGGGCACCGGCCTCGGCCTCTCGACGGTGTTCGGCATCGTCAAGCAGAGCGGCGGCACCATCGACGTGCGCTCGACGGTGGGGGAGGGCACCACCTTCCGCATCTACTTCCCCCGCCACGAGCCCGTGGCCGAGCCGGAGCCGGCGCCCCTGCCGGCCACGAGCACCACGGGCGAGATCGCGGCCCACCGCCTCAAGGGCACCCCCGAACTCGCCGCCCCGTCGCCGCGGAAGCCCGCGCCCGACCATACCGGCCAGGGCGTGATCCTGCTGGTGGAGGACGAGGACCCCGTGCGCGCCGTCAACAGCCGCGCCCTGTCGGCCCGCGGCTACACGGTGCTGGAGGCGGCCTCCGGCCTCGACGCCCTCAAGATCATCGAGGACAAGAACCAGCCCATCGACCTCGTCGTGTCCGACGTGGTGATGCCCGAGATGGACGGCCCGACCCTCCTGCGGGAGCTGCGCAAGCACCACCCGGACCTCAAGGTGATCTTCGTCTCCGGCTACGCCGAGGACGCGTTCCGCAAGAACCTGCCCGAGGGCGAGGACTTCAACTTCCTGCCCAAGCCCTTCAGCCTGAAGCAGCTCGTGGAGACCGTGAAGGAGACCATCGCGCGCTGATTTTTGCGGGGGCAACGAACCGTGCGACTCGGGGCTTCGAACCTGACGTCAGATAAGTTGGCCGGAGGCCGATGATCTCCACGCCGTCATTCCGGGGCCGCGGAGCGGAACCCGGAATCCAGAGCCGCGACGCGCGTTCGACATGGCCCTTCCTGTGTTTCTGGATTCCGGGTTCGCCTGCGGCGACCCGGAATGACTGCGCGGGTGTCGTGACCGACCACGCAATCCGGCGAGCGGTCCGCCATCGTTTTGAAGCCGTCGCTCCGAAACCACGTCTGCCAGCCTTGCGGAATTAGAACAAAACGAGTACATCAATCGTCATCCGAGGCGCATTGAGCCTTGCTCCCACCCCATGCATAAGGATGCCGACGAATGGCCCAGCCAGCGCTGAAAGTTGTGGACGCTCCCATGGTGGACAAGGACAAGGCGAAGGCGATCGACGCCGCGCTGTCGCAGATCGAGCGCGCCTTCGGGAAGGGCTCGATCATGCGCTTGGGCAAGAACGCCCAGGTGGCCGAGGTGGAGGTGGTTTCCACCGGCTCCCTCGGGCTCGACATCGCGCTCGGCGTCGGCGGCCTGCCGCGCGGCCGCGTCATCGAGATCTACGGCCCGGAATCCTCGGGCAAGACCACGCTGGCGCTCCACACCATCGCGGAAGCCCAGAAGAAGGGCGGCGTCTGCGCCTTCGTCGACGCCGAGCACGCCCTGGACCCGATCTACGCCCGCAAGCTCGGCGTGCAGCTCGACGACCTGCTGATCTCGCAGCCCGACACCGGCGAGCAGGCCCTCGAGATCACCGACACCCTGGTGCGCTCGGGCGCCATCGACGTCCTCGTGGTCGATTCCGTGGCGGCGCTGACGCCCCGCGCCGAGATCGAGGGCGAGATGGGCGACAGCCAGCCCGGCCTCCAGGCCCGGCTCATGAGCCAGGCCCTGCGCAAGCTCACGGGCTCGATCTCGCGCTCGAAGTGCATGGTGATCTTCATCAACCAGATCCGCATGAAGATCGGCGTGATGTACGGTAGCCCCGAGACCACCACGGGCGGCAACGCCCTGAAGTTCTACGCCTCGGTCCGCCTCGACATCCGCCGCGTCTCGACCCTGAAGGATCGCGACGAGGCCATCGGCAACCAGGTCCGCGTGAAGGTGGTGAAGAACAAGGTCGCCCCGCCGTTCAAGCAGGTCGAGTTCGACATCATGTTCGGCGAGGGCGTCTCCAAGGTCGGCGAGCTCATCGACCTCGGGGTCAAGGCCGGCATCGTCGAGAAGTCGGGCGCCTGGTTCTCCTACAACAGCCAGCGCCTCGGCCAGGGCCGCGAGAACTCGAAGGGTTTCCTGCGGGACAACCCCGACATCGCCGCGAAGATCGAGGCGGCGATCCGCCAGAATTCCGGCATCCTCGCCGACAAGATCCTGGATACGGCCAAACCCACCGAAGAGGATCTGGACGAAGGCGAAGCCTGAGTTCCGGACCCGTCACCCGACATGAGAAAGCCGCCGGGCCCCGTGCCCGGCGGCTTTCTCGTGGTGCCTCGCTATTCACGCCGCCCGCGCCATCGCGAGGAAGCGGACGATTTTGGCGGGCAAATGCCCCGAATGACACGAGCGTGCCGAGGCGGCCTCGGCGACGTCACGGACGATGTCCTGGGTCGTCGGACCCTGCTGCTCGCGGGAGGCCGCGATGGTGGAGGCGACGCCGTTGATTTCGCGATCTCGCGATCTCTCAGATACGTGCCGTGATGGCGGCGATCGCCGAGACTGCCTGACTCGTGGCGGACTGGATCTCGGCGATCTGGCAGGAAATCTCCTGGGTGGCCTGCGCCGTCTGCCTCGCGAGCCTCTGCACTTCCACGGGCGCCTGGATTAGGCCGCGGCGCGTCCTCCGACCATCAGCCCGGCGGTAGCACCTCGATGGCGATGCCGGCATAGAACGCCGCGAGGTCGGCGATCTCGGCATCCGACAGGCCCTTGGCGACGACATTCATGATCGCGTTGCTCCGGCGCCCGTCGCGGTACTCGGTGAGCGCCTTGACGAGGTATGGCTCGACCTGTCCCGCGAGGTTCGGGGCTTCCGGCAGCTTCGACAGCCCGTCCATGCCGTGGCAGGTCTGGCAGGCGGTGGCGGCCTTGCGGCCCGCCTTGGCATCGCCGGCCCGCGCCGGACCGATGGCGAGCCCGCTCAGGAGCGTGGCGGCGAGGAACAGGGCGGCGGCGGGATGGGGCATGCGGACTCCGGGTTCTGGGGCGATCGAGATATCCGCGCGCAGGCCGTCGAACCAGAAGCCGCAGGGCCAAGAGGCAGACGCGGCCGGCGGCCGGTGAGCCGGGCGGGCGCGCGGCCCGCCCCCCAAAAGGTCACTTCCCCTCGTACGAGATCCGGTAGATCGCCCCGGCCGTGTCGTCGGCGACGAGCAGCGAGCCGTCGAGGAACACGGCCACGTCCGCCGGGCGGCCGAGATACTCGCCGTCGCCCGTGAGCCAGCCCTCGGCGAACGGCACCGGCGCGCCCGCCTTGCCGTCCTTCTCCACCGGCACGAACATGATCCGGGCGCCGATGGGCGTGGTGCGGTTCCAGGAGCCGTGCTCGGCGATGAAGATCCCGCCGCGATAGGCGGCCGGGAACTGCTTGCCGGTGTAGAACGCCATGCCGAGGTCGGCCGCATGCGGCGGCAACTCGGCCTGCGGGAACACCGCCCCCTTCGGAGGCTCCTCGTCCTTGTACTCGACGGTGCGGACGGCGCCGCCGCCGAACCACGGGAAGCCGAAGAATTCCCCGGCCTTCGTGGCGCGGTTGAGTTCGCCCGGCGGGGTGTCGTCGCCCATGCCGTCGACCTGGTTGTCGGTGAACCACAGGGACTTGTCGGCGGGGCTGAAATCCATGCCGACGGAATTGCGGATGCCCGTGGCGAACACCTCGCGGTTCTTCCCGTCGGCATCCATCCGGACGATGCCGCCGATGCCGGTTCTGGCGTAGAGGTCGCGCTTCTCCGCCGGCGGCACGTTGTAGGGCTGGCCGAGGGACACGTAGGTCTTGCCGTCGGGGCCGATGCGGCAGATCCGGGCGGTGTGGTTGTAGCTCTCCTCCGCGGCCGGGATCAGCGCGCCCTGCTTGACCAGCACGCCGGCGGCGACGTCGGGGCTCTCGTAGAAGAACTCCGCCGCCGGGAACGACAGCACCCGGTTCTGTTCGGCGATGGTGAGCACGCCGTCCTTCGAGAAGCAGACGCCGTTGGGGATCTTGAAGTCGATGCCGGGCGCGAAGGCCCGGACCTCGTCGGCGACCCGGTCCTTGTCCCGGTCGGTCACCGTGTAGACCTTGGTCTTGCGGGTGCCGACGAACAGCACGCCGGCGTTGGGCCCGACCGCGATGGAGCGGGCATCGGGCACCACGGCGTAGAGGTCGATCAGGAAGCCCTCGGGGAGCTTGATCTTGCCCAGCGTCCGGCGGAGCGCATCGGCGCGGCGCCCGGTCTGGGGAATCTCGGGCGCCTCGGCCGTGCCCGTGCTCTGCATGCCCTGGAGCTTCTCCAGGGCGTCGGCCTTGGCCTTCGTCTCGGCGGGGGCGGCCCCCTGCGCCTGCGCCCCGAGGGGGGCCGAACCGAGGGTGACGCCGGCCAGAAGCGTCGCGACGAGGACGGATCGCATGGGGTTCTCTCCCGGCTCCGCCCGCATGATCGGGGCGGTTGCCGAACGGACGATACCGGCCTGCCGGCGGTCTCCACAAGGGGAGGGCCGTCCCCCGCGGGGGACGGCCCTCCCCGGGATGTCAGTACGGCAGGATCTTGACGAACAGGCCCCACAGCACGAGCAGGATGCCGACCACCGAGACGCCCCAGATGATGGAGCGGATCTTCGGCACGCCGAAGCCGTAGACCGGCAGGTAGGCGAGGCGCCCGAAGAAGTAGAGGTAGGCGCCCAGCACCACGGCGGTGTTGTGGCGCCCCGTGGCGACGCAGGCGAGCACCAGGGCGGCGAAGATCGGGAACGTCTCGAAGAAGTTCTTCGAGGCCTTCTCCAGGCGGGCGGCCGCGCCCGTCACCTCCGGCGTCCGGCCCTCGCGGTTGCCGGCGGCCCAGGTGAAGCCGCCGCGCTGCTGCAGGCCGCTGTAGGAGGCGGCGATGATGTGGACGAGGCCGAGGAAGCAGGACCAAGCAAGGAGGCGGATTTCGACGGGCATGGGCGCGGTGTGTCCTTGGTCGGTGGTGATCCCCGTACCTAGACCATCGCGCGGGCGAGGGGCACCCGCCGGTGCGAAACGTGAAACCGCCCGTGACTTGAGCCGGAACCCTCCGTATGAGACGCCTGCGCGCGGACTAGCCGTCATGGCCGTCAGCACCGACCCGGCAGGGCCCACCGACAGAGTCTTTACAGCGATGAGCGGCGTCAACGAGATCCGGTCGACCTTCCTCGACTACTTCGCAAAGGCGGGCCACGAGGTTCTGCCGTCCTCGTCGCTGGTGCCGCGCAACGACCCGACGCTGATGTTCACCAACGCCGGCATGGTGCAGTTCAAGAACGTCTTCACCGGTGTCGAGAAGCGAACCTACAATCGCGCCACCACATCGCAGAAATGCGTTCGCGCGGGGGGCAAGCACAACGACCTCGACAACGTCGGCTACACCGCGCGGCACCATACCTTCTTCGAGATGCTCGGCAACTTTTCCTTCGGCGATTACTTCAAGCCGCAGGCCATCGAACTTGCTTGGGATCTGATCACCAAGGAATTCGGCCTGTCGAAGGACCGCCTGCTGGTGACGGTCTATGCCGACGACGACGAGGCCGCCTCGCTGTGGAAGAAGATCGCCGGATTCTCCGACGACCGGATCATCCGCATCGGCACCTCGGACAACTTCTGGCAGATGGGCGACACCGGCCCGTGCGGACCGTGCTCGGAGATCTTCATCGATCAGGGCCCCGGCCTTCAGGGCGGCCCGCCCGGCTCGCCCGACGAGGACGGCGACCGCTTCCTCGAATTCTGGAACCTCGTGTTCATGCAGTACGAGCAGGTGGAGCCGGGCAACCGCCTCGCCCTGCCACGCCCTTCCATCGACACCGGCATGGGCCTGGAGCGCATGGCCGCCATCCTCCAGGGGGTGACGAGCAACTACGAGACGGACCTGTTCCGCGCCCTCATCGACGCCGTGAGCCACGCCGTCGGCCGCCCGCCGGAGCCCGCCACCCGCGCCTCCTACCGGGTCGTCGCCGACCACCTGCGCGCCGCGTCCTTCCTCGTCGCCGATGGCGTGCTGCCGGGCAACGAGGGCCGGGGCTACGTCCTGCGCCGGATCATGCGCCGGGCCATGCGCCACCTCGAACTCCTGGGCTGCCGCGAGCCGGTGATGTACCGCCTGGTGCCGACCCTGGTGCGCGAGATGGGTCAGGCCTACCCCGAACTCACCCGCGCGGAGACGCTCATCGGCGAGACCCTGCGGCTGGAGGAGACCCGGTTCCGCCGCACCCTGGAGCGGGGGCTGGCCATCCTCGACGCCGAGACCCGCGACCTCGCGCAGGGCCAGAACCTGTCGGGCGAGACGGCCTTCACCCTCTACGACACCTACGGCTTCCCCCTCGACCTGACCCAGGACGCCCTCAAGGCGCGCGGCATCGGCGTCGACACCGACGCGTTCGGGGCCGCCATGGAGCGCCAGCGCAAGGCCGCGCGCGCCGCCTGGACGGGCTCCGGCGAGGCCGCCACCGAGACCGTCTGGTACGGCCTCAAGGAGCGCACCGGCGCCACGGAGTTCCTGGGGTATGAGACGGAGTCGGCCGAAGGCATCGTCACGGCTCTGCTTCGCGACGGCGCCGAGGTGGAGGCCCTGGAGGCCGGCCAGACCGGCCTCGCCCTCGTCAACCAGACCCCGTTCTACGCCGAATCCGGCGGTCAGGTCGGCGACACCGGTACGCTGACGGCCGCCGGCCTGAAGGCGCGGGTGACGGCCACCGAGAAGAAGCTCGGCGACCTCTTCGTCCACCACGTCACCGTGGACGAGGGCCGGCTCGCCCTGAACCAGCCCGTGGAACTCTCCGTCGAGGCCGATCGGCGCGCCGCCATCCGGGCCAACCACTCGGCGACCCATCTCCTGCACGAGGCCCTGCGCCAGGTGCTCGGCGACCACGTCGCCCAGAAGGGCTCCCTCGTCTCGGCCGAGCGCCTGCGCTTCGATTTCAGCCACCCCAAGCCCCTCGACGAGGCCGAGATCCGCGCCGTCGAGGACATCGCCAACGCCGTGCTGCTCCAGAACACACCCGTGGTGACGAAGCTCATGGCGCAGGACGAGGCCGTGGCCTCCGGCGCCCGCGCCCTGTTCGGCGAGAAGTACGGCGACGAGGTCCGCGTCGTCTCCATGGGCCTGCCTGGGGCGGGCGGTAAGGCGTTCTCGGTGGAGCTTTGCGGCGGCACCCATGCGGCGCGCACGGGCGAGATCGGTCAGGTCTCCGTCGTCGCCGAGAGTGCCGTCGGCGCGGGGGTGCGCCGCATCGAGGCCCTGACGGCGGATTCCGCGCGGCGCTTCCGCGCCGAGGAGGGCCGCACCCTGTCGCAGATCGCCGGCCTGCTGAAATCCGCCACCGCCGACGTGCCCGAGCGCCTGGCGAGCCTCATCGAGGACCGCCGCCGCCTGGAACGCGAACTCACCGACGCGCGGAAAAAACTCGCCATGGGCGGGGCCGGATCGGGCGGTGACGAGATCGTGGAGATCGGCGGCGTGAAGCTCCTGGCCCGCGTGGTCGAGGGCGTCGAGATGCGCGACCTCAAGAGCCTGGCCGACGAGGGCAAGAGCCGGATCGGCTCCGGCATCGTCGCCCTGGTGGGCGTCGCCCCCGACGGCAAGGCCGGTCTCGTCGTCGGCGTCACCGCCGACCTCACCGAACGGTTCGACGCCGTCGCCCTGGTGCGGGCGGGCGCTGGCCACCTCGGCGGCAAGGGCGGCGGCGGTCGCCGCGACATGGCCCAGGCCGGAGGACCGGAGGGCACGGGCGCGGCGGCGGCTCTGGACGCGATCCGGACGGCCCTGGCCGGATAGGATCGTGGTGTGCGCGTCGTCGGCCGGTTCGGTGAATTGCCGAGCCCGCCGTGCGACGCCGCAGCGGTACCGCGCACTGCCTTCGATCGCGCGCACCGTGCCGCAAGCTCGGTCCACGGGATCTGCCCCGCACGCCGGGGAATGCCGACGGGCCCCCCGTGGGCACACGGTCGCGCGGCGCATCCCAGCACGGACCCGGGGGAGCCGACGGCCGACGATTCCTCGCGGCTTGCGGAGGCAGCGGCATGGAAAAGCGCCATCCCCGATGCCACCGGGCCTCCGACCCGCCCCTGAAGTTGCCTGCGGATTAGGCATATGACCTCAGCGTAGGCGCCGGCCGGGCCTGGGAATCCCGCCCGCCTCACCGCGTCGCGGCTGGAGGGCGTGGTGCGGTTTGTGCAGGATCGGCGATACGCTTCCCGGGCCGTTCGTGCGCGGCGAACGGTCCCGTGTGGCGTGGGCGGGCGCGGCCCCGCAACACCGGACCTCGCGCGCGCTCTGCCCCTGTGTCACCGCCCTGACCCGGACGTTCCATGCCCGAATGCCTCGTCTTCCGCGTGCCGACCCGGCACCCCGCCGACGTCTCGGGGGTGATGGACCTCATCGCCGCCGGCGCCGTGGCGGCGGATGAGATCGTGGCGATCTTCGGCAAGACCGAGGGCAACGGCTGCGTCAACGATTTCACCCGCCAGCTCGCCGTGATGGCCCTGGAGACCGCGCTCGCCGGCGCGATGGCGTGTACGCCCGAAGCCGTCGGCGGGCGGGTCGCCCTGGTGATGTCGGGCGGCACCGAGGGCGGCCTTTCCCCCCATCTCCTCGTGTTGGCGCGCCGCGACGGCCCGGCCGTGCCCGGCGCGACGGCGCTGGCCATCGGCACCGCCTTCACGGCCGATTTCCGGCCCGAGGAGATCGGCCGCATGGCACAGGTGCGGGCGACGGCAGCGGCGGTCGCCGAAGCCATGGCCCGGGCCGGGCTCGACGACCCGGAGGCCGTACATTTCGTCCAGGTGAAGTGTCCGCTCCTGACCAGCGCCCGCATCCAGGAGGCTGCCGCGCGCGGACGGGACGTCGCCACCCACGACACCTACGCCTCCATGGGCCTGTCGCGCGGGGCCTCCGCCCTCGGCATCGCCCTGGCCCTCGGCGAAGTGGCGGACGAGGACCTCGCCGACGCCGCCATCGGTGCGCGACGGGACCTCTATTCCGGCCGCGCCAGCGCCTCGGCCGGCATCGAACTCATGCGCAACGAAGTCATCGTGCTGGGCAACGCGCCCGGCTGGACCGGCCCCCACGCCATCGCCCACCGGGTCATGCGCGACGGCATCGATTTTTTCGCAGTTCAGGGCGTGCTGGCGGATCTGGGCTTTCCCGGCTCCGGCCAACTGACGCCGGAGGAGTCGGAGCGCGTGGTCGCCCTGCTCGCGAAAGCCGAGCCCTCGCATGACGGCCTGATCCGCGGCCGGCGTCACATCATGAACGACGACAGCGACATCAACGCCACCCGGCACGCCCGCGCCCTGGTCGGTGGGGTCGCCGCCGCCGCCATCGGGCGCACCGACCTGTTCGTCTCCGGCGGCGCCGAGCACCAGGGACCCGACGGCGGCGGCCCTGTCGCGATCATCGCCCGCGTGAGGGACTGAAGCAATGCCCGACTTCGATCTCGCCATCCGGGGCGGCACCCTGGTCACCGCCACCGATACGTTTCGCGCCGATCTCGGCATCCGCGACGGGCGCATCGCGGGAATCGCCGCGCGGATCACGGATGCGGCCCGCACCCTCGACGCCTCCGGGCTCCTCGTGCTGCCGGGCGGCATCGACAGCCACGTCCACATCGCGCAGGATTCCGGCCCCGGCATCGTCATGGCGGACGACTTCGCCTCCGCGACCCGTGCGGCGGCGGCCGGCGGCAACACCTGCGTGATGCCGTTCGCGCTCCAGCCCCGCGGCGCCTCCCTGCGCGAGGCGACCCATGCCTACCGGGCGCTGGCGGAGGGCCAGTGCCACATCGATGTCGCCATCCACCTCATCGTCTCCGACCCGACGCCGGCGGTGCTCGGCCAGGAGCTGCCGGCCCTGATCGCCGAGGGCTACACCTCGTTCAAGGTGTTCATGACGTACGACGATCTTGTCCTGAACGACCGCCAGATCCTCGACGTGTTCGACGTGGCCCGCCGCGAGGGCGCGCGCGTCATGGTCCATGCCGAGGGCTACGACGCCATCCGGTACATGACCGAGAAGCTTGATAAGGCCGGCGAGACCCGCCCGTTCGGGCATGCCCTGTCCCGGCCGCAGGTGGTGGAGCGCGAGGCGGCGCACCGGGCGATCGCGCACGCCGAACTCGTGGATCTCCCCATCGTCATCGTCCACGTCTCGGGCGCGGAGGCCATGGAGCAGATCGCCTGGGCGCGGGAGCGCGGGTTGAAAATCCAAGCCGAGACCTGCCCGCAATACCTGACGCTCACCGCCGACCACATGAAGGGCCTCGGCGCCGACGACCCGATGGCGGGGGCGAAATACGTCTGTTCGCCGCCGCCCCGCGAGGCCGCGAACCAGGCCGCGATCTGGCGCGGCCTCCAGACCGGCCTGTTCGACGTGGTCTCCTCCGACCACTGCCCGTTCCGCTACGACGATCCGGCCGGCAAGCTGAACCCGAAGGGCCGGACCTCCTTCCGTTGGGTGCCCAACGGCATCCCGGGCATCGAGACCCGTCTGCCGATCCTGTTCTCGGAGGGCGTCTCGGCGGGGCGCATCTCCCTCAACCGCTTCGTGGAACTCACCGCCACGAATCACGCCAAGCTCTACGGGCTCTACCCGCGCAAGGGCTCCATCGGCATCGGGTTCGACGCCGACCTGACCCTCTGGGACCCGAACCGGCGCGAGACGATCCTGCAGGCCAACCTCCACCACGGCGCCGATTACACGCCCTGGGAGGGGTTCGCGGTGACGGGTTGGCCGGTGGTGACCCTCGCGCGGGGTGAGATCGTCGCCGAGGACGGGCGGGTGACCGGCGCACTCGGCCATGGACGGGTGCTCGACCGGGTTGTGCAAGCCGGTCCCCCGGTCTGATCGGACGCCGCGACATCGGATGCGAATCGGGTATCGTCTGGCCCGCCCCTTGCTGGGATGCGGGTCGGGAGACAACGCATGGACGTCGAGCTGATCCGCCTGACCAAGCGCTACGGCCACACCACGGCCGTGGACGGCATCGACCTGAAGGTCCGCTCGGGCGCCTATTGCTGCCTGCTCGGCCCCTCGGGCTGCGGCAAGACCACCACGTTGCGGATGATCGGCGGGCACGAGACCGTGTCCTCCGGCGACGTGGTCATCGGGCCGAAGGCGGTGGGCGATGCCACCCCGGCCGAGCGCGGCACCGCGATGATGTTCCAGAGCTACGCCCTGTTCCCCCACCTCAACTGCCGCGACAACGTCGCCTTCAGCCTGAAGATGCGGGGCATCGGCAAGACCGAGCGCCGGGCCAAGGCGCTCGCCATGCTCGACCTCGTGCAGATGGCGCATCTGGCCGAGCGTCTGCCGGCCCAGCTCTCCGGCGGCCAGCAGCAGCGCGTGGCGCTGGCCCGGGCCCTGGTCACCGGACCCAAGGTCCTGCTCCTCGACGAGCCGCTCTCGGCCCTCGATCCGTTCCTGCGGGTGCGGATGCGGACCGAATTGAAGCGGCTCCAGGCCGAACTCGGCATCACCTTCATCCACGTCACCCACAGCCAGGAGGAGGCGATGGCGCTGTCCGACCTCGTGGTGGTGATGAACGGCGGCCGCATCGAGCAGGCGGCCGACCCCCGCACGATCTTCGAGCGCCCCGCCACCGCCTTCGTCGCGCGCTTCATCGGCGGCCACAACATCATCCGCCTGCCCGATGCGACGGAGGTCGCCGTCCGAGCGGACCGGATGCGCCTCGGGGCGGAGGCGGGGCCCGGGGCGGTGCCGGCGCGCGTCGTCTCCATCGAGTATCAGGGCACCAGCGTGCATGTGGGCTTCGAGGCCGACGGCCTCGGCGGGAGCGGCGCGGCCGCGCTCACGGCCGTCATCGACGACGGCGCCTATGCCGGCCACCCCCTCGCGCTGGGCCAGACCGTGCCCCTCGGCTGGGATGCCGCCGCCGCCCATCGTCTGAGCGCCTGAACCGTTTCTCACTGCGTACGAGGAATCCGCATGACGACCACGATCAAGCTGAGCCGCCGCACCCTGCTGCAGGGCGCGGGGGCCACCGGACTGGCCCTCGGCGCCGGCCCGATCACCGGCTTTCCCAACGTGATCGCCGCCGAGCCCGTGACCCTGCGCTACCTCGGCACCGCCGTGAACCAGTCCGGCGACATCGCCCGCAAGGTGAAGGAAGATCTCGGCATCACCCTCGAGTACATCCCCGTCGTCACCGACGAGGTGACGAAGCGCGTGGTGACCCAGCCGAACTCGTTCGACCTCCTCGACACCGAGTTCTTCAGCCTGAAGAAGCTCATCCCCTCGGGCAACATCCAGGGCATGGATGCGCGCCGGATCAAGCAGGCCGACAACATCACCCCGGTCTTCACCAAGGGCGAAGTGGCCGGAAAGAAGATCGGCGACCAGGGCACGGCACCCAAGAAGGTGTTCTACCTCGAGGGGCAGAACTCGAAGAATTTCGCCGGCTCGGCCACCGAGTGGATCACCCTGATCCCCACCACCTACAACGCCGACACGCTCGGCATCCGGCCCGACCTGATCAAGCGCCCGATCACGAGCTGGAAGGAACTCTTGAACCCCGAGTTCAAGGGTAAGGCCTCGATCCTCAACATCCCCTCCATCGGCATCATGGATGCCGCCATGGTGATCGAGGCCACCGGCGACTACACCTACCCCGACAAGGGCAACATGACGAAGGCGGAGATCGACCGCACCATCAAGCTGCTGATCGAGGCCAAGCGCGCCGGCCAGTTCCGCGCCTTCTGGCAGGATTTCAACGAATCAGTGAACCTGATGGCGTCCGGCGAGACGGTGATCCAGTCGATGTGGTCGCCCGCCGTCACCAAGGTGCGCTCGCAGGGCGTCGCCTGCACCTACCAGCCCCTCAAGGAGGGCTACCGCGCCTGGGCCACGGGCTTCGGCCTGCCCAAGACCCTGACGGGCCGCAAGCTGGATGCGGCCTACGACTTCATCAACTGGTTCCTGTCCGGCTGGGCCGGCGCCTACCTCAACCGCCAGGGCTACTACTCGGCGGTGCTGGAGACGGCCAAATCCCACATGGAGCCCTACGAGTGGGCCTACTGGATGGAGGGCAAGGCCGCCGAGAAGGACATCAAGGGCCCGGACGGCGGCGTGCTGGAGAAGGCCGGCGCCACCCGCGACGGCGGCTCCTTCGAGGCCCGCATGGGGGGCGTCGCCTGCTGGAACGCGGTGATGGACGAGAACACCTACATGGTCCGCAAGTGGAACGAGTTCATCGCCGCGTGAGCGGGGTGATGCACCAGGCACGGAGCGCGCTTCCCTCTCCCCGCCCGGCGGGGATAGGGCCTCGTCCTCCCCTTGTCGGGAGGCGAGGCGAGCCCGGCAGGGCGACGGTGAGGGGGTATCGCCGGTCGTGCCTCTTACGGTGGCGCCTCCTCACCCTGGCTGCCGCTCGGCTCGCCCCCGACAAGGGGGGCTCGCCCCTCTCCCCGCAAGCGGGGAGAGGTTCTGCGCTCGGCTGGAGTGAGCCATGACCGACACTGCACTCTCCTCCCTCCCCGCCATCGCGAAAACCCCGGCCGTGACGGCCCCCACCACGAGCCTCACGGCCAAGACGCGGCGGCGCCGCGCGCTGGCCTATCTCCAGGCCGCCCCGCTGGCGTGCGTGTTCCTGGTGTTCTTCGTGGTGCCGCTGGCACTGACCCTGATCGTCAGCTTCTGGTCCTACAACGAGTACGAGATCATCCCGGCCTTCACGGTGCAGAACTACATCGACGTGTTCGAGGGCTGCCTCAATACGGCGGACGCCTGCACCACCGTGCGGACCTACCTCTCGACCCTGAAGTTCTGCGCGCTGACCTGGGCCTGCACCCTCGTGATCGGCTTCACGGTGGCGTATTTCGTCGCCTTCCACGTGCGTTCGAAGACGATGCAGATGGCGCTGTTCCTCGTCTGCACGATCCCGTTCTGGACCTCGAACGTGATCCGGATGATCTCGTGGATCCCGCTCCTCGGCCGCAACGGCCTCGTCAACGACACCCTGATGGGGATGGGCCTCATCAAATCCCCCATTGAGGGCCTGCTGTATTCCGACTTCTCGGTGGTGCTCGCCTTCGTCCACCTCAACACGGTCTTCATGATCGTGCCGATCTTCAACAGCATGGCGCGGATCGACCGTTCGCTCATCGAGGCGGCCTACGATTCCGGCGCCACCGGCTGGCAAACCCTGTGGAACGTCGTGGTGCCGCTGGCCAAACCCGGCATCGCCATCGGGTCGATCTTCGTGATCACCCTGGTGATGGGCGACTTCGTCACCGTCGGCGTCATGGGCGGCCAGCAGATCGCCTCGGTCGGTAAGGTCATCCAGGTCCAGATGTCGGCCCTGCAACTGCCGGCGGCGGCGGCCAACGCGGTGGTGCTGCTCGGTGCCGTGATGCTGATGATCGTGGCGATGACCCGCCTGATCGACCTGCGGAAGGAACTCTAGCGTTGAGCGACCGACCCCGCTCCCCCGCCTTCTATGCCCTCGCGGCGTTCTTCGCCCTGTTCGCCGCCTTCCTGTACGGCCCGACGCTGACCATCCTGGTCCTCAGCTTCCAGGGTCCGCAGGGCGGCCTCACCTTCCCGATGAACGGGGTCTCGACGCACTGGTTCGGCAAGCTCTGGGCCGGTCTCGGCATCGTCGACATCTGGGGGGCGCTGTGGCGCTCGCTCCGCCTCGGCTTCGTGGTGATGAGCCTCACCGTGGTCATCGCGTTCTTCGCCGGCCTCGCCTTCCGCAAGCGCTTCCGCGGCGAGGGCGCGCTGTTCACCATCGCGGTGGCGAGCCTGATCGTGCCCTCCATCGTGGTCTCGCTCGGGATCGGCCTGGAATTCCGCCTCCTCGACGATGCGGTGAACTGGGCGGCGGCCGCCACCGGCTGGGGCTGGCTGCAGGAGCACGGCACCCTGATGGGGCTCTACACCTCGGCGCTGGGCGCGCACCTGACCTGGACGCTGCCCTTCGGCCTCCTCATCATGTTCGCGGTCTTCAACCGGTTCGATCCGGCCTACGAGGAGGCCGCCCGCGATCTCGGCGCCACCGGCGCCCAGACCCTGCGGCACGTGGTGGTGCCGATCCTCGGACCCTCGCTCGTCGGCGTCGCCCTGTTCGGCTTCACCTTGTCCTTCGACGAACTCGCCCGCACCAGCCAGGCCATCGGCGGCCGCAACACCCTGCCGCTCGAACTCCAGGGCCTCACCACCACCGTCACCACGCCGGAGATCTACGCGCTCGGCACCCTGACCACGGGCATGTCGCTCGCCGTCATCGGCCTCGCCCTCGGAACGAGCCTTTACCTCCAGCGGCGCAAGGCGAAGGCCGGGCTGCGGCTCGGCTAGGAACTTCCGCGAACGTTCGGGGCGGAAAGCCCGTGCGGGCTATCCTGGGATAATGCATGCGCAGGGAGGACGCTTACGATCCGCGCATCATCGGCGTTTTTGCAATAGGGGCTGGTGACCGGGAGAGATTTGGGCTTCCGCCTATGTGGCAAAGCGAAGTTGCTATGCACCCGGTTTCCAACAACGCTCCCATGACCATGCTGCTGCGCAAGCTCGACAGCATCGCCACCCTTTCGGATGAGGAGCAGGAGGCCGTTCGCAACCTGCCGGTCAGAATCCGGACCCTCGAGCCGAGACAGGATATCGTGCGGGAGGGCGACATGCCCTCGCAATGCTGCCTGGTCCTCGAAGGCTGGCTGTGCCGCTACAAGGTGTTGGGGGACGGGCGCCGCCAGATCTTCTCGTTCCACATTCCCGGCGACACCCCCGATCTGCAGAGCCTCCACCTGCCGGTGATGGATCACAGCCTCGGCACCATGACCGTGGCCACGGTGGCGTTCATCCCGCACGACAGCCTGCGCGACCTGACCCTGCGCTTCCCGCGCCTCGGGGCGGTGCTGTGGCGCGACACCCTGATCGACGCGGCGATCTTTCGCGCATGGATGACCGGCATGGGTCGCAAGTCGGCCTATGGCCGGATCGCCCACCTGTTCTGCGAGATGTACCTCAAGCTCGAAGCGGTGGGCCTCGCCGGCGATCACCGCTGCCCCCTGCCGATCACCCAGACCGAACTCGGCGATGCG